>CAYQTA010000047.1:0-19633 GCA_964420365.1 uncultured Acidobacteriota bacterium
TGTCCGCCGGGTTCAGGCCGATCGTCAGCGTGTCCCCGCCGTCGAAGTTGCCCGGGTGGTTGTTGACCGTCTTCGTCAGCGCCCCGGAGACGAGCAGCTTGTCGTCGAGGTAACCGGCCTCCTGGTCGTCGTCGTCGATCAACACCTCCCCCGAACCGACCGAGACCTGCTCCCGCGAGGACGAGATGATGAACCGATCCCGGCCGATCCGCATGACGATCTTGCCCACGCCACGCTTGCCGGTGGAGGTGTCCTTCCAGAAGGCCACCTCGCCCGGCCCGATACGGGGAATGGTATGACCGGTGTGGACAAGGAACTGGAGCGGGACGCGCTTCCGGATCTCGCTGAGGAGCTGTTCGGTCGCGTCCACTCGCCGGGGCATCGCCCTACTCCATCACCTCCGGGCCGAGCTCGAACAGCGGCAGGGCGATCCGGGGCGTGCCGGCGCTGTCGATCACGAGCAGGTCCACGGCCACGCGCCCCGAATCGACCCAGCCTCGGAAGGAACCGCCCGAGCCGGTCAGGAGGTAGTGAAGGGAGGACGCATTGTCCCCCACGGGGTCCGTGTAGATCGTGACGTCGGACCCGTCCCACGCCGGTTGCGCGGTCGGGTCCGAGGCCGTGTCCGCTCCGAGGCACAGGACCCAGTCCCCCTCCGAGGCGCTGATCGCCGAGGACAGGTTGAGCTGGACCGTGCCGGTGGCCGAGTCCGGGTCGGTCGCCTCGTTCGTACCGAAGGAGGCGATCTTGCGGATCCGGTTCATGTTCGGGATGAAGAGGGAGGAGGAGCCGTAGTCCGTCTTCTCGCAGAGGATGACGTAGTCGTTCGCGGCGAACTCCGCGTAGCTGCCGACCGGCAGGGCGGTTGCCTCGGAGACGTCCGAGGCCACGGCCGAGCCGAGCTGGTAGGGGTAGACCCGCCAGCCCGAGCGGGCGTAGAAGGTCTGCCACGGCCCCGGGGTGGCGATCGTTCCCCGGAGCAGGGGGAGGGAGATCAGGCCGGCGAACAGGGGAGCCATCGTCAGATCCTCACCGTGTAGGTCGTGTCAGGCCGCCCAGCGAGGTTCCAGGAGCGGGAGACCTCCATCGGGATGATGCCGCTGTCCGTCACGCGGTCGATCCGGGCGGCGGCCTGGCGGGCCCCCCGGAGGGCCTCCTGGAAGTCCCGCCAGAAGGTGGCGACGACCGCCGGGTTGTCCCGGTGCTTCCGCTTCACCACGAAGTATTCCCCGCCCGCGACCAGGGCCTCCCGCATCTCGGGCGTGAGGAAGAGGGTGTCCTGGCTCCCGAACGCCGCCACGCGCCGGAAGTAGGGAATCTCGATCCGCCGGACCGTGTCCCCGTCGATCGGTGGCCAGAGATGGACCTCGTCGTCCTCCGGGGAGGCGATGGAGAGCAGCTCCGGGATTCCCGAGGCCGAGGAGGTGTTCCGGCTCGTGTAGCTGCGGAAGAGGAACCAGGGGGCCCAGGCCGGGAACTTCACGACGTTCCCGTCCTCGTCGTAGACCTTCGCTCCCCGTGCCGGCCAGGCCCAGTCGTCCGGCAGGGAAAGGACCTCCGCGTCGTCGGTGAACTCGGTCTCGCCGGGAGAAGAAGCGGCGTAGGTCCAGGTCGCCACCGTGCGGGCCGAGAGCCAGATGCCGGCCGCGTTCATCCGGGCGGCGGCCCGGTGGAGACAGGCCATCGCCTCCTGCCGGGCCAGGGGGTTGTCCTGTTGCCCCAGCAGGGCGGCCACCTCCGAGACGATGGCGTCAACCGGCTCCAGGTTCGGGGCCGTCCCCTCCGGGGGCGTCGGGGTCAGGCGATCGCTCATCGGGCAGCGCCTCCGCGTCCTCCCGCCCGGTGATCTTCGGACGGCTGCGGACGTCCTCGATCACATCTTCCCACACGGAGGCGAGGTGGTCCACGGTGGCGGTGTCCAGCACGAACTGCCGGGCCCGGCGCACCAGCGGCTCCAGGAGCGCCGGGTCGGTGGCGAGGTCCCGGAGGGTGTCGTGCCAGGCCGATGGGGTGTTCGGGATCGTGACGGCCACGTCGGACGGCAGCTCGGCGTAGGGCCCCACCCGGCTGGCGAGGAAGGGAATCCCCTGGACGGTGGCCTCTAGGAACTTGATGGAGGACTTCGCCAGGTTGTAGGGGTGCTCCGCCAGCGGGGCGATCGCCAGGTCGAACCCGCCCCAGGCCACGGCGGCGGGGTAGTCCTCGAAGGGCACCCAGGGGCAGAGGATCACCCGGCCCGGGTGCCGGCGGCGGAGGTCGTGCAGCCACTTCGGGATCGAGCCGAAGCAGACGAGGCGGACCGGTCGCGGGGGGTTCTCCAGGAACCGCTCCAGCCCCGGCCGGGCGACGTCCATGTCCCCGTAGTGCCCCCCGGCACCCCCGTAGAAGATTCGGAAGGCGGGGTCGTTCCGGCGCTCCGGGTCCACCGGCAGCCCGGTCCAGTCGGCCGGGTCGATCATGTTCGGGACCACCCGGATCGCGTGGCAGCGGGAGCGGAAGCGGTCGGCCAGGGCCCGGGTCGTGACGGTGGTCAGCTCGGCCCACATCAGGTGCCAGAGGCCCGTCTCGTAGCACTTCTGGCCCGGGTTGTAGTGCTTCCGCCCGGGGTTCCAGGGGGGCACCTGGAGGAAGTCGTCGTCGAAGTCCACGATCATCCGGCCGTCCGGGATCCTGTGCCGCAGGCCGACCAGGAAGCCCAGCCGGCCCGGGTCGATCTCCCGGTCAACCACCACCACGTCGTGGTTCGCCGCCTGCTCCGCCACCCAGGCGGCGCGCTCTTCCGGCGTCCGCCCCCAGGTACGGGACCAGGGGCGGTCCTCCCGCCAGGTGACGGGCCAGCCGGCCCGGGAGAGCGCCCGGGCCGGCACCCACTGCCGGTAGTAGCCCACCGCCGTCTGCTGGCGGTGGAGGAAGAGTACCCGGGGCCGGTCCGCCACGGCTCAGCCCTTCTTCGCGCGCTTCTTCCTCGGGCGGGCCTCGTCCTCGGCGGCAAGGCCGTCCACCACGTCGGACAGCTTGTGGGCCATCTCGATCAGCCCGTCGGCCATCGCCTGGAGCTTGTCAGCCTTCTTCGCCAGGCGAACGATCTGGTTGTTCAGCTTGCGGATCATCTGCTTCTTCGTCATTCGTCGGTCCTCCCGTCGTTCCCGACTCCTCCCTCCGCCTGGACTCCAGCAGGTCGAGCGCCTTCGCCGGATCGTCCAGCAGCGGGCCGGTGTCGGGAAGGAAAAGGTTGAACTGGGACAGGAACTGGGGCGTGAAGAGCCAGGACGTCCGGGGATCGGGCAGCCCCGGCACCTGGCCGTCGAACGACCCGGCGATCTCCCGCACGAGCTTCGGCCCGATGCGGCCGGTGAGGTCCCGCAGGTGGATCCTCACGCCGGCGGCCCGGAAGCCGAGCAGGTTGTCGGGGGAGAGCACCCGCCACAGGGGCGGCATGAAGATCGGCGCGTAGCCCATCTCCACCGCCCGCCGGGCCCGGGCCTCCGCCTCCTCCGCCGGCCAGGGCAGCACCTCCCACGGGGCCCCGGCCCAGCCGTAGATCCCCCACCGGATCCAGGAGGGGGACGACGGCGGGCGGCCGGCCAGACGCGGCGGCATGTAGACCGTCACCGCGAAGTTCGGGAACTGGGCGTGCAGCGGGGTGAAGAAGTCCTCGACCTCCGCGAAGGAGGCCCCGCCGATGGCCCATACGCAGGCCGGGCGGACTACGTTCGCGTCGGATCGATCCACGGCCAGTAGGCTCCCATCCGGCGCAGGTGGGCCTCCGCCGGCGAGTCCTGCGCCTCCAGCCGGTCGGTCGGGTGGAGGACGCGGATGTTGGGGAATCGGACCTGGAGCCCGCCCACCCGCTCCAGGTAGGCGGCCAGCGACTCGGGATCCCCGCGCCGCCGGGGGGCCTCCAGGTCGGGAGAGTAGCCGGCCAGCAGGGCCACCGGGTGGAGCCGGCAGGCCCCTCCCAGCCGGGCCATCAGCTCCGCCGGGAACCGCTGCCCCACCCGCAGGACCCCGACGGGCTGGAGCGGGTTCCGCAGGCCGACGACCTTCGGGGCGGCCACGATCCGGTCCACCGGGTCGCCCGCCCGCTCCCGCAGCTCCTCGACCTGCGCGACCATCTTCTTCAGCCACCGCTTCGTGCGGAAACGCACGTCGTCGTCCAGCCGGAGCAGCCAGCGGTAGCCCCCCTGCCGGGCGAGGGCCAGGGCCTCCGCCGTGGCGTGGTGCTGGCCCCGGTTCTCCGGCCACTCGACCAGGTGCTGGATCCCCGTCCGGTCCGGCTGGTGGAGCAGCTCCCGGGCGACGGCCACCTGGCGGGGCGAGGCTCCCGACAGCACCACCAGCCAGTCGAACCACGTCCCGGCCGTCCCCCGGGCCTGTCGCACCAGCCCGCGAAGGAAGGACCGGTCCCCGTGGGTGACGGTGAAGGCCAGGATGCTCACCGGCCCGTCCCTCCCTCGGCGTCGTCCAGCGGCGGCAGGTTCGACGGGGGCTTCGGCAACTGGACCGGCTCCCACCGGCGGGTGAGCTGGAGGTTGCAGCCGTGCCAGTGATAGATGTTCGTCGCGGCATCGACCGCCGCCCCGGCGAGCCCGTCCAGCGTGGCGAGCCGGACCACCAGGTCCCAGTCGCCGAACCGCATCATCTCCGGGTTGAAGACGTGCCCGTCCCGGTAGTTGAGCCGGAAGAGCGCCCCCTTCGAGACGATCATGTCCCCCGAATCGACGAAGTTGTGCGTCGGGCCGAGGAAGAGCCGCCGGACGTTCTCCGGGGTCCAGGGCACGAGCGGCGACGGACCCTCCGGCAGGCCGGACGGCAGGAGGCCCTGGTCCTCCCGCACGTACCGCCGGCGCGTGTAGGCGAGGGCCGGCCGCTGGGAGCCCGCCACGGCCCGGAGGAGGACCTCCAGGTGGTTCGGCTCCCACTCGTTGTCCGCGTCGAGGAAGGCGATCCAGGGGGCGCTGGACCAGGGGATCACCATGTTGCAGGGGATGGCGAAGTAGCCCGTGCGCTGCGGCGTGTAGGTGAAGCCGCCCACCAGGCCGTCGGGCTGCCCCACCGACTCCTCGAACTCCCGGATGCGGGGGCACTCGTCCGGCGAGCCATCGACGACGACGAACAGCTCGAAGTCGGAGCGGGGGACGGTCTGACCCAGGACCGACTTCCAGGCCCGGGGAAGGAACTCGGCGTACGCCTCGTGGACGCGGAGGAGCACGCTGACGAGCGGGTCGTGCATGGTCGCTCCGGTTTCCGCCGCCGGGGGGCGGCGCGCCAGGTGCCCGGGCGGATCAGGTGATCACGCCCGAGGTCGGTGGAGCCGTCCGGCCCAGCAGCCGGAGCAGCTCCGGGTCGTTGCGGCGAAGGTAACCCTTCTGCCAGAGGGCGGCAAGGATGCTGCGCCACCCGCGCCGGATCTCGCCGCCCGTCCAGCGGCGGGCGTCCTCGTCGAACTGCCCCTCGACGATCGAGCGCTCGGGGATCCAGCCCAGCGGGATCGCCAGGCCGGGGAACACCCGCCGGGAGCCCGTGGCGATCCACAGGGAGCCCGCCGCCCCGAACCCGGTCGCCTGCCGGGTGCGAAGCAGGGACTCGCGGACGGAGACGCCGACGGAGATCCAGGGTGGCGCGAGGAACCGGTGGATGAGCCGCACCAGCTCCTCCATCGTCATCGCCCGCCCGGCCGAGGGGATGCCGAAGGCCGTCATCCCCGGGCCGTGCCCCGTTCGCCCTCGCCCAGGTCGAGCGGACGGGTGTCCGCCGGCCGGGCCTCGGGCACCTTCCGCTCCGTTGACCACTCCCGGGGCCAGTCCACGGGCCGCCGGGTCCTCTCGTTCAGGCGCGTGACGTCCCGCTCCGGGGGCGTCGGCTGCCGCAGGTGCCGTCCGGTGGTCATGGTGCTGCCTCCTCGCGGTGAAACGGGCCCCCGCAGCCGGGGAGAGGGAGCTGCGGGGGCCCAGGCGCGTGAGAGCGGGGTATCAACCCCGGCCGGTGCCCTTGCTCTCCGCCGACAGGTCCACGCCGCTGCGGTTGACGACGCGGTCCGTCCCGTTGTTCGGCTTCTCGGGCCGGAAGGGCTTCTGGTTGGAGCCGGCCACCCCCCGTGGGTTGTGGGGCCGTGGGGCGGCGGGCCGACGGGCCTTCGCGTTTCCGACGCTGTTCATCGTTCAGCCTCCTTTCCGTCGGCCCGTTACTACGAGCCGTCGTAGAGGGACACGGCGTGCTTGAGCCGGGCCAGGCGGTGGTCCGCCGCCGGGGCGGCCACGACGCCGTAGTAGACCTTGACGCCGATGGTGCCCTGGAGGTTGACCGGGTCGCTGGTCCCTGCGGACCCCGGCGGGTGGTGGATCACCTGCACGCCCCCGCCCTCCTGGGTGATCGTGTAGTAGGCGTCGGGCGCGATGATGTAGGAGTAGGTCCCCTTGACGTTGGCCTCGAAGTCGGAGTCCGACGGCGAAGCCCCGCTGTCGAAGCACTTCACGTTGTTGGAGACGATGAACCGGATGCCGTAGAGCCGCCCGATCTCCCCACGGTAGATGTCGGAGGGGTCGGTATACTTGGCGATCTCCAGGAACCCGGTCTGCGCGGAGTCCGTCATCACGTCGTAGGCCACCAGGGGGTGGATGACGCAGACGAACGTCTCGTCCTCCCAGCGGGGGACGTTCCACGAGTCCATCTTCGGGCCGATCTTGGCGATCTCGGCCCCGTCGAGGGTGTCGCTGGTGCCGACGGTCGAGTCGCTGCCGGCGATCATCTTGTTGGTCTCGGCCGTCGAGCTGATCTGGCCGATGGTGTAGTCGTCGATCCGCAGCGCCAGCTCGCGGACGAGGTTCTCCATCGCCCCGTCGGTGATGGAGGCGTGGGAGACCAGCATCGCCTTCTCGGTGTAGCCGATGGCACCGGCGAAGATCACCACCGAGCCCTCGATGCTGGACGCCGAGAGCTGTCCCGGGGTGATCGAGCCGTCCTCGGCGATCTGGCTGATGTTGGCGAAGCTGGAGTCGTAGGACGGCTGGTAGTCGGAGATGGTGTAGGGGGACCGCCAGCGCGGGATCTTCACGTTCTCGTACCCGTGCGGGACGGTCACGTCGGTGCCGAACTGGCGGAAGTAGAGCGAGGACCACAGGCGGTCCCGCATGAAGTCCGCGTAGAACTTCGGGATGACGGAACTTCCGGGTCCGCCGAGCCCTACGCCGGTCGAACCGGCCTTGGTGATGGCCATGAGTCAGTGCCTCCTTCGCGCCGGCCGCTGGCCGGGCGGGGAAGGCCCGTCAGGTGCTCTGCTCCCAGTCCATGTCGAACACGTCCGAGGGCTCCAGGCCCTGGGCGCGCAGGATCTGGTTGTAGACCTCCTGCGCCGCGTCGTAATACTGCCGCTGCTTGGCGAGCGGGGCGTTCCGAGCCTTCCGCATCAGTTCCTCGTAGCGGCGGTTCAGCTCGCCCAGCTCGTCGGTCGGCATCGGCTCGTCTTCCGAGGACGAGGGGGTCTCCACGAGCGGCACCGTGTCGGGCGCTTGCTGGGGCACCGGGTTCTGCGCTGCCGGGGTTGACGCGGCCTGCTGGAGGGTCTGCGCTGCGGAGCCGCGAGCCGCCAGGCCCAGCCTCTCCGCCGCATCCAGGATGAACCGCGTCCGGTCCGGCTCGGGCAGTCGATTCGCTTCGGGGAACCGTTGCAGGATCTGCTGCTCCTGCTCCGGCGTGATGGACCAGGTGGCCCGGATCGCTTCGGCCGCGACCTGCGTCTGGATGACCTGCGGCAGGGCGCGCATCGCTTCGAGGAACTGCCCCATCGTCACCGGCTCGTTCGGATCGACGCCGGCGAAGGGGTCCTGCTGGGGTTGCTGCTGCTGGGCCTGGGCCGCCGGGGCGGCACCGGCCTGGAGGGCCCGGAGGCGGAGCTGGAACTCCGCCTGCTGCTGTTCGAGCTGGCGCTTGAGGTCGCCGATCGTCCGGGCCATTTCTCCGATCTGCTGCTTCAGGGCCAGCTCCTCGGCCGCCTTCTCCGGGGCCGCCGGGGGCGGCGTGGACTCCACGGAGGGCTGCTCGCTCCGGCCCGGCTGGACCTCCTTCGTGGTCGGTCGGGCCATGTTGATCTTCCTCTTCGGCTCGGAAGCCGGTCCCTGGTGCGGCGTCATCTCGGTCATGTCGCTCTTCCTCCTGGCGGGAACGCGGGTCCCTCGCGGTAGCGCGTTCCCGTTCTCACGGTATCACCGCCGTTCGCGCGGCGGCAAGGGTTGGGACTGCGGGCCGAGCGGCAGCATCGCCACGCGGGCCTCGATCTCGCCGGGCAGGGCGAGGAGCGATTCGAGCAGGCCGATCGCCATCCGCAGCTCGTTCGCCCGGTCCCGCTCGCCGGGCCGGGGGGCGGCCCGGAGCTCGGCGAGGAGCCGGTCCCGCTTGCGGGCGAGGGCGGCCCGGAAGAACTTCCAGGCGGGGTTCCCCTCCATCTGGCGGAAGCCCAGCATCACGCGGTGCAGGTCTGCCGGCGAGGCGTGGACCTGCTCGACCCACGCCGACGGGTCGGGCGGCAGCCCCGCCAGGGCCTCGTCCAGCATCTTCATCACGGCCTTGCGCCGGCGGCGGCGAAGGAACGACAGCATCGGGCCTCCCGTCAGAGCTCGACGGCCTCGGTGGGCGGAGGGGCGGGTGCCTGGCCGGGAGCCCGGTTCGCCATCGCCTGGGCGATCGCCTGGAGCCCGGGCATCGACTGGCCGGGCTGGCTGGCGGGACCGGGGCCGGCCTGGGCGGCCAGGGCCATGTTCTCCTGCCCCTCCTTCTTCAGGTAGCGGTCCGGGTCCGTCTCGCCGGACCAGCGGGCGAAGTCCTCCAGGATCGTCCGTGGCTCGATCAGCGGGGCGAAGGCGGGCGAGGCCGCGAGCTGGAGCCAGGTCTGGATGTTCGTCAGGCGCTCCTCGCGCGTCATCTCGTAGAGCCCTCCGCCGATCTTCAGGTCGATCCCGCCGGTGATGGCGGCCAGCGACAGCGGCTCGCCCAGGATCCGCTCCACCTGGGCCGGCGTCATGTGCTGCCGGACCAGGTCGAAGGCCCGCCGCAGGAGCGGGCGCATGAAGGCCACCTGGTGGTACAGGATGTCCACCTGGTGGCGGGCCCCGCCCTGGAGGATCCGCTGCTGGATCTCCGTGGCGGTCACGTCCCGGGACTTCGTGGTCGCCTCCGCGCCCATCTGGACCGCGTCGGTGGCGGCGGTGGACTCGGCCATCCGCTGGCGGTAGCTCTCCTCCGTCCACGCCTCCTGGAAGACCGGCCGGCGGGGCAGGATGGCGAAGGCCCGGTCCAGGGGCTCGCCCGGCTCGGCCTCCACGGTGACGTGCCCGCCGGGGCGGAAGAGGAGCTGGTCCGCCGCGATCGCGCCGGAGCGGATGACGTACTGCTGCCAGACGTTGAGCAGGATCTCGTCCATCCGGGCGCGGGCGATGCGGGTCTGGTACTGGACCAGCGGGCCGACCCAGTTGAGGATCGAGTCGCCGTAGGGCCGGTTCGGCACCGGCACCGCCTTCGTCGCCCAGTAGGGCCCGCGACCGTCCGGCGTCGGGGCCCGCCCGTGGGCGATGACCACCTGGCCGTTCACCATCTTCGTGAGCGTCCGCCGGCGGTGGTCCCAGCAGAGCCAGAGGGTGACCGGCTTCTCGCCGATCGCCCAGGAGGGCTCGCGCTCCCGGGTGTCGTCCAGCGGCCAGCGCTCCGTGTCCCGGGGCTCCTCCGTCGAGTCGTGCTGCTCGGCGGTGGCCCGGGCGGCGGCCAGGTTGTGGTAGAGCGGCCGCCCGGTGCGGGCCCGCCACTCGGCGTCCTCCGCCGCCAGCGCCTCGATCGTGGTCCGCACCTTCTCGATCGTCCAGGTGCGCGGGCCGGTCAGGTTGCAGGCGATCGAGTCGAGCGGGAGCCAGGCGAAGTCGAGGCCGTCGTAGACCGTCTCCAGCAGCTCGACCTCCTTCCAGGTCGGCTCCTCCGACTCGTCCTCGAAGACCAGCATCGGTGCCCGCCGGCGGTCGTACCGGCTCCGCCACCAGAGCCGCCACCAGGCGTGGCCGACGATCTGCTCGTAGCGCAGGCCCTCGATCGCCCGGACGATCAGGCCGTCCCCGTCCTCCGAGTCCCGCCCGATCTCGCCGAGCTTCACCTCCAGCAGGCGACGGACCAGCTCCTCCACCTGGGCGTCCGAGCGCTCGACGCCCTTCACCGCCATCCAGTCCCGCCGGCCGAACATGCCGAGCGTGAGCCGGGCCAGCCGGGCCTCGATGATCTTGAACGCCTCCGGGATCACCGTCTGGTCCCGCCACTCCTCGCCGGGGCCGATCGACGCGCCGGTGTCCATGCTGCGGTAGAGGAACCAGTACCGGAGCAGGTTCCCCCGGATGCCCGAGGTGAACAGGTTGCGCCAGCGCTCGTGCCGGGCCTGCCAGAGGTTCTGCGTCGAGTAGGGCGACGGGCCGTAGAGGGGCCGCGCCGTCCCGATCACGCCGAACGTCGGCGGCGGCACCGGCCGCGCTCCCGTGGCCTGCCGCCGGGGCGCGGGGGCCGAGCGGTCGGAAGGGGGAAGTCCGCCTGCGGTGTCGATCCTCGGCATTCCGGGTCCTCCGGGAGAGTCCGCCCGCTACCAGTCTAGCCCGCCGGCGGCCGCCGGGCCTAGCGCGCTCGCGGGTCCGGGTCGCGGAAGACGATGCGGGGGACGTCCCGGCCGGAGAACTCGCCCAGCGGGTGGATGACCTCCTGCGACTGGCGGGCGAGGGGGATGGTGATCGGGGAGCCCCACGCCGAGGAGCCGAGGGCCCGGGCGCGGGCGAGGTCGGGTGGTGGGGGAGCTGGCGGGCGGGGCTGGCCCGGCAGGGAGTAGAGGGACAGCGAGGGAGGCCGCAGCTCCGGGCCGCGCTCGATCGGCTTCTTCGGCTGGAGGACCCGCACGCCGGGGACGAAGAAGAGGGCCAGGGTGTCGGCGACGTCGTCGTGGGTGATCTGGCCGAGGTTCGTCAGCTCGTAGAGCAGCCGCTCCCGCAGGCGGGGCGGGAAGCCCGAGCCGAAGACGACCTCGCCCCGCTCGCAGGGGGCCTGGAGGGCCTCGACGATGAAGTCCTCCTTCCGCCCGCTGCGGGCGCGGGTGACCGGGACGAGTGCCGGGGTGCGGTACTTCTCGCGGAACGCCCGGCCCAGGTCGGCGAGGAAGGCGTCCTCGCCCACCTTCTCCTTGACGAGGACGTTGGGCCACCAGTCGAGGGAGACGCAGGCGGTGACGATCCGGCGGACGAACTCGTCCCGGGTCCAGCGGTTGCTGCGGAGGCCGTGGCGCAGGAGCAGCCGGCCGTCGTCGGTGAAGGAGCCGAAGAGGGCGACCATGTAGTCCCCCCGGCCGGCGGTCTGGAAGTCCTTCGAGGCGGAGTCGATGGCGATGACCCGCTTGCGCGGGGAGGGCCAGTCGGCCCAGCCGGCGACGGCGAACCACTCCTCCCGGAAGCGCTGCTGGTCGGGCGAGAGGCAGACGTTCATGTATTGGTGCCACCAGAGGGCCTCGCCGAGGTTGCGGTCCCGCCGGTAGCGGGCCAGCTCCTGGGCCAGCCACTCGCGGGTGACCACCGGCAGGAGGATCGGCTCGCCGCGATCGAAGTCGGGGTGGCCGTGGGGGAACTGGCGGACGACGTGCTCGGGGCAGGCTTCGCAGGGGCGGTTGGGGTCCTCCAGGGCGTGGCGGACGATGACCTTGATGTCGCGGTCCGCCAGCTCGGAGACCAGCTCGTCGGCCTCGTCGGTCGCCTCGTCCTGGTCGCCGATCAGCCGGCCGTAGGGGTCGTGGTAGGCCCAGCGGGTCCCGAGGTAGATGATGTTCCGGTAGCGGGAGCCCATGTCCACGAGGGGGAGGAGGTCGAGCATCTGGCGCATCGTCTTGGCCGACTGCTCGGGGGTGGTGACGTTCCGGCGCTCGACGGCGTCGTCGAAGATGATGAGGTCCGCACGCCAGCCGGCACCGGTGACGCCGAGGTAGGTGGCCCGGAAGGTGGGGTCGGGCAGGACGAGCTTGCGCCTAGGGTGGGTGAACTGGAGGGCCTGGAGGATGTGCTTGTATTGCCGGTGGGTGATCGTGAACTCGGGGAAGACCTTGCGGAAGGTCTCGTAGCCGGGGGTGTCGGGGAGGAACGCCTGGAGGATGGTCCGGGCGAAGGGCTTGACGGTGTCCTCGCGGGCCCCGACGAGGAGGATGCGGATGTCGGGGTCGTGGACGATTCGCCAGATGCTGTGGGCGATGGTGAAGATGAAGCTCTTGCGGCTCTGGCGGGGGAGGAAGAGGGCCAGCTCCTCGCCGGGCTTGAGGGCCATCAGCTCGTGGCAGAGGGGGCGGTGGAAGTCGGGGACGTAGTGGCTCTTCCAGACGTCGGGGAAGAGGACCTGGGTGAGGAAGAACCAGAAGTCCTTCGAGCCGTCGCGCAGGGTTTCGACGAGTGCGCGGTCGAGGAGGGCGCACTCGCGTTCGAGCTGGACGGCCTCGGCGGGGCGGATGGGGATGGGGAGGGCGTCCGGCGGTTCGCCGGTGGAGAGGACCTTCTCGATGGTGTCCTCGACGAGGGGGTCGAGGTCCTTGTCGAGGGGGGAGCGCTGGCGGGGCATGGGGTCCTCCTGGATTACATTTCGCTGGGCGGGACGTGGTCCTCCTCGGCGTGGGGTGGAGTGTATTTCGCTTCGCCGGTGGCCTCGGCGGTGACGGCGTCGGTGAGGGAGGGTGCGCCGCCGAGGGCGAGCTGGGCCTCGCGGACGACCTCGACGAGGCGGGCGCGGAGGACGGCGGCCTGTTGGCCGAGAGGTCCACGGGCCTCTTCCTCGGTGAGCTGGAGGGGTTCGAGCCGGAGGGTTTCGACGTGCCGGACGTAGGCGAGGGCGAGCTTGGCGATCTTCTCCTGTTCGCGGAAGTCGCGGGAGGTGGAGAAGGAGGAGATGAGCTGCCAGAGGGAGAGGAGGGAGCCGACGTAGATGAGGCGGGCGAGGCGGGGGGCGTCGGTGGTGGGGTCGATGGAGTCCTCGGGGATCTCGGCGAGGACGATGCGGCGGTAGTGGTTGCCGGAGTTGGAGGTGGAGAGGGCCCGGGCCAGGGGGGCCGCCGGGTCCTCGGTGGGGGCCGGGCGGGGAGGTTTCTTCGGGGTTTCGGGGGCCGTCGGGGGCCCGAGGACTTCCATCGTTTCCCGCAGGTTGTCGTCAAATCTCGTTCCCATGTCGTCCCTCCGTGTCAGGAGAATCCCCGCCAGAAAAAAATCTGTCGAGGGGGGTTAGAATGATATCACGACCGGGTTTGGGGGGTCCCGGCCCCCCGCCCCCGCCCGGGCCGCGCGCGCCCGATCCGATCCATCCGGACCCGTCCCGGCCCGCCCGGCGCTCCCCGGCCGACCCCGAACGATCCCGAACGATCCCCGTCCGAATCCTCTTTCATTTGTCGGACACCGCTCGCCATCGTCGCCAGCCGTTCCTATGACACCGGCCGGGTTCGGAGGCGTTCGGGGAGGTGTAAGTGCTTTGTTTCCAACACCTTCCCTCCCCACCCCTGCCCTGCCACCCGCCCCATCAATATCTATAGCGCCGCGCCAGCCGCCGGCCCCCCGGATCTAGGTCACCTTGACCCGGTTCCCGGGCCGGCACCCGCCCTGGCCGGTCCGCCCCTGCTCGATCCGTCCCGCCCCGGTCCGCACGGTCCCAGCCGGTGCCGCACCCTTCCGCCCTGCCCACCGGGCCGGCGGGTCCGCCGCCGTTCGCACCTGCCCGCCACGGCCCGACTTGACCTTTATTTGCCCGACGTGAGAAAGAAACTTGACTTTGCGGACAGTTAGCCGTAGCTTTGGGATCGAAGGGGCCGGGGCTGCGGACGGGCCGCGACCCGAACGGCTCCGGGAGGAAACGGACATGAGGTTGGAAACGCTGAAAGAGGTTGAAAGGATCGGGAAGATGGCGAGCTTCGCCGAACAGGTGCGGGACACCCTGTACCTGTTAGAGGAAGACGAAACGTCCCCGGAGCAGGAAGTGCTGGAATGGGCACTTGAACACGGGGACGATACGTTCGAACGGTTCGCGGAGTTCTGCGAACGCGACGGGAGCGTGGCGGCCGTCAGCGGGTGGCTGGAAACGCTGGCGTACTACTTGGAAGAACTTCGGGACGATCCGGAGCTCATCGGGTGGGAAGCGCCAGAGTTGGACAGCCGCGAGGTGTCCCGGACCGCTGCGACGCTCGCCAAGGCGGTCCGAGACTTGCTGGCAGAGGCGGAGTGATCGCGGGGCCCGCCGGGCCCCGCCAAACGGCCCCGAACAAGGGGCGGAAAGGGGAAACAATGGAAGGCGGAAAGGTAAAGCTGCGAACGGCCTGGGTAGATGGCAGGCTCCGGCTCTGCCCTACCGGGAGGGTAGGGGTCGGACTCGGAGCGGACCGACTGGGGACTCTCGCCGACCTGTACGCCTGGCGAGACGGCGGGTGGTACTACTACGGCGGAGAGGCGACCGTCGGGCGGGACTGGGCTGCTGGCGTGCTACTCGGGCCGCTCTGGCAAGGGTGCTGTGAAGACCTGACGGATATTGCAGCGGTGCTCGCGCCGCTACTTGGGGCGGCGACCGGCGGCCCCGGCTGGCGGGTGACCGTGTGCAAGGCGGACGGGGACGTGGGATTCCTGTTCCACGCCCGCCGGGCGGAGCCGTGTCGGTGAGGGGCCACTGGCGCGGCCGGAGCCTCCGCCCGTACCTGGCAACGGCCCGGCATCCGGGCCGCTGCCCCGGGTGCGGCCGCCCGATCCGGCCCGGGGACCGGCTGACCGTCTGGCCAGCCGCGCCGGCCGGGCGGCGGGCCCGCTGTTGGCAATGTTCGGCGGAGGCGTTCCGGCAGGTGGTCGGCGGCGCGGACAGAAAAGGCGCACTTTTCGGTTGCACGGCTGACCGGTCACCGTACCTTTAGGCTGCAAGCGGCCCCCGGGGGTCACGGCTCCGCCCCCGGGGGCCCGGGAAAGGGAAGGGGCCCGAGGGCGGCGGGGTCGCCCGGGAGGGTTAGATGTTCCGCAACTTGACCCCTCACGACATCCATTTGTACCTGCCCGACGGGACCGTGCTGACGGTCCCTCGGGAAGATGTAGAGGCTCCCCGCGTGCCGCTCGCCACGCGGCAGGTGGGGGAGGCCAGCGCCCCGTCCCCGGCGGGCGGCACGTGCCAGGTGCCGGTCCGCCACTCCGCGCCTGCCGGGCCGCCGGTCCCGCTGCCGGACCCGGAGCCGGGGGTGCTCTACATCGTGTCCCGGGCGACGGCGGAGGCGGCCCCGCAGCGGCCGGACCTGCTCTACCCCGACGACGCGGTCCGGGATGAGCGCGGCCGGATCGTCGGGTGCCGCGCGCTGGGGACGGCCGTCCCCGACTGGGAAGGTACCCTCACCCGCCTTTGGCAGGCGATTGCGGGGATGGACTAAGCGGAACCGGGGGACTCGGAAGGATCCCCCTTTGCACGTTTGGGGCGCGGAAAGGGAAGGGAAGATGCACGAAAAGCTGGCGGGAAACGAAAGGCTCCGGAGGCTGGCGGACGCCTGCAAGCTAGAGCTGTGGCAGATGCACGGCGGCCCGGTGACGGTACTGGTCGCGCCGTGGGACGCGGTAGAGGAAGCGGGCGCGGAAAGCCTGCCGGAGCTGGCGCGGCGGCTGGGCGTAGAGGATGAGGACCTATACGTCGCGCTCGCGGAGCTGACCGGGTGCTACATCCTGCCCGAGGAGCCGGGCGACTCGGACGAAACAGGCGAGGCCATCCCAGTTACGTGCGGCCTCCGGCTGGCGGACGTGCTGCGGACGCTGGCGCTCCGCCGGGATCCGGAGCGGAGGCGCTACCGGCACCCGCACTTTGGGTTGCTGCCGGAGGAAGTGCAGAGGTGCGCCGGGTGTGGTCGGATCGGATCGCTTGACCCGGACGCGACGCGGGAATGGGCGGCGCGGCTGGGGATTGACGTTCGCGGGGATGTTCTGGAAGTGCGATTCGTGGGAATCCAGGGCGGCCGGGGCCGCGTGGTTTGCACGGATTGCATCGAACGGGACGTTTTCGATGGATGGGACGAATGATGCGGATCCCGAAGGGTGTAGTGGAACAGGCTATCGGGGCCTATTCGGAAGGGTCGCTTCGGCCGGCGGACCTGCTAGACGGCACGCGAGAAGCAGTTGCGACGTTGCACGCCCTCATCGTCCGAAGTCTGCCGCCGGACCGGCAGCCGTACATCAAGGGGCTACTGCGAGTAGTAGAGGAGGCTACCCCCGAGGAGTTAGACGGGATCATCGAACAAGTCAACGATCTTTTGCCGGAAGGGTACTACTTGGGGAGTGCCGAAGGCGACCCGGCTTTGTTTGGTATCTGGCGGGAGGTGGAATGATGCGGACGATCGGCGACGTGAGGGCGGCCGCGATTGCGGGCAGCTACGGGCACGGATCGCTCCGGCCGGAGGACGTGCGGGAAGCGTATCTTGCGGCCGGGGGAGCGGTCGCGGAAGCGGCCCAGGCGGAAGGCGTGGAGTGTCCGGCGCTCCGGGAGGCGCTCGCGGAGCTGCGAGCGGCGGACCCGGAGGATGAATACCTGCCGGAGCTTTGCGCGGACGTGGCGGATGCAGCGGCGGAAGTGTTGCCTCGCCCGTACTACGTCGGCGCGCATCCGGGCGACGGGTCAGACTTCGGGGTCTGGTACGACGCGGAAGCGGACCCGGAACCGGGGGACGCGCCCGACCCGGAGGACGGCGGGGTCACGCTGGCCGTCTACACCGTGGGAAAGATGTACGGGGAGCCCCAAACGGTCGCCGTACAGGCCCCACGCGTGCCGGAGTGGGTAACCGATCCGGCCGCCCGCGCCGCGTGGTATGCGGAAGCGGCGCGTGCCCGGATGGAAGGGCGACGGGTGGAGCTTGTGCGCCTTCCGGCCGGGTGTATCTGGCCGGGGGGAGGGGCGGAAGATGCGGAAATCCGGCTCTACGGGCGGCCTCACGTACGGACGATGGACGGGGGGCGGGAGGTGGAGCTTCCGCTGGGGTGGGAAGCGCGCGGC
Organism: uncultured Acidobacteriota bacterium; assembly: GCA_964420365.1. GTDB lineage: Bacteria > Acidobacteriota > Polarisedimenticolia > J045 > J045 > JAMOQA01. The sequence continues at coordinate 17,029 of CAYQTA010000047.1, forward strand.
GCGCTTTGGGAGGGCTGACCGATGATGCTAGCGGACTACTTTATCACGGAAGGCGCGGCTTATTGCGAGAGGCACGCGCCGGAGGACGCGGAGCCGGTGACCTTCGGCGAGCCGGACCGTTGGATTACCTGCGAGGTGTGCCACGCCCCGCTTGCGCCGCCGTATTACGCGGAGGACGCGGACGTGACCGCAAAGGTGATTGCGGACGATGAGCTCGCGGAGCTGGCGGACGTGGAAGCGGGCGGCCGGGACCTGTTCGGCCAGGTGAGGCCGGACGTTTGGCGCTGGCGGCTGGCCCCGGATGCGGTCGCGGAGGTGGAAGGGGCCGTCCGCCGATACGGGGAGCGGGAGGCTTTCCTTGGGCTGGTCGCCGCGTACCTGAGGGACGCGACGGTCCGCCCGTGGGACGGGCCGCCCCCGTGCGGGCTGCCGCTGGCGGCCCGGTTGGACGCGGAAAGCGGGATCCTGACGGCAGAGTGGCCTCACAGGTCGGAGGGTTGAGCGATGCAGGAAGCGGCGCGAATCGAGGCGGTGTTGCGATGGGCATCCTGGTACGACGTGAGAGTGGCGGACGAAACGGTCGCGCGCGGGCTGACCGACTGGCCCGGGTGTTGGCTGGAATATCGGGCAGGGTCGTCAAGCCTTGATATTCACGGGCTGACCGATGAATACGGATCCACGCGGGAAGGGTGGGATTCCCGGCGAGATGTGGCATGGGCCGTGTTGCCAGGTGTGAGCCCGCTTGACCTGCTGGACGGGATGCGCCTGTTCGGATGGGCCCAGGCGCTGGAATGGTTGGAAGCGTGCGCCGATCGTCTAAAGGGCACGGCGGGGGAAACGGTTACCGGTCCGGTTTCCTTGTGGGCGGAGGCGATCGCTCACCTTGGCCGGGCGCTCCGGGGGTGGGGACCGGATAGCGATATGGAAATCGAGGGTTGAGCGATGCGGGACGTGGAAAGGATCGTCCGGGAGGATCTTCGGGACCTGTTGGACCTGTTGAGCCGGGCCGCTGCGATGGCGGAACGTCCGAGGGTGGACCCGGCGCTGTTTGCCCTGTTGACTGACGCCGCTTGGCTGTACGGGCGGCGGTACGTGATGGACGGCGAGGACAGCGGCCCGGACATGCCGGGCGTGCTGCCGGAGGACCCGCCGCGCGGGGAGCTGTGGCGGCAGGTTGTCGAGGCCGTCCGGCGGGAGGAACGGCGATGCAGGAAGTGAAGTTTCGGGTGTGGTTCGATGCGGAGCGTCGGCGGGTGCGGGCCCGAATCTTGCCAGGTGGGCGGAGTTTCCCGCTCACCCGGACGGGGGAGCCGGAGGCCCTTTACAACCTGCCCAAGGTGACGGGGATTCGGACGTGGTACAGGCCGAACCCGTGGACGTACGGGTGGGAAAACGGGCGCAAGGTGACGCTCTGGATAAGCGGCTACGATCCGGCCCCATTGCTGGATGCCGTGCGGGAAGTGGCGGAAACCGGCGGGGCCGTCACGGTGAGCTGTCCGTGGCGGGAAGGTGGACCGGAAAGGAAAGGGTGAAGCGATGGACGGGAAAAAGGTGATTGTTATCAACGGGGCAATGATGCGGGCCACGGCACCGGACGCGCTGGAGCAGATCCGAGCCGAGCTGCTCCGGGCAGCGGAGGACTGGTTCAACGAGACGCTCCGCCCGAGCTTGGAAGGAATGGCCGGCGGACGCTACAGCTTTCGGCTCGACGCGGAGAGTTTTCTCCGCGAGGTCGTGCGGGGGGAGTGACCATGCGAGAAGCGGAAAGGCTGGCGCGTGAGGTGGCGGTGCTCGCCCGGGCGGTGCGGTACCCGGAAAAGTGGCTCCGGGCGCTCGCGGCAGGTGAACCGGAGCCGATCGCCCGGGCGGCCGCTTGGCTGGCGTCGCCCATGTACGGGCGACCGGATGCGGGCGATGTTCGGCGGGCCGCCGGGGCGGTGCTACGAATGATGCACCGACGGGTAGTTGTCCGGCCGTCCAGCGGGCGAGAGCTTCGGATCGTCTACAACTTCCGGGAGCTGCTGGAGCGGGGGCGTTGGCAAGACGCGGCGCTCGCGATGGAGGCCCTGTTCGCGGAAAGGGAAGCCCGGGATGGCGCAACGATCGTAGAGCCGGAAAGGTGAGCGGTTCTGGACGGGAGGCTGGTATGCGGGAAGCGGAAAGGCGAGAAGCGGAAAGGGAAGAACGGTTGCGTGTAGCGCGGGCGCTGGGCGTCCTGCTCCGGGCGGTGGCGGAACCGGGGCAGTTTCTCCGGCGGCTCGTGGATGGGGACGATCCCGCCGCACGGGAGCGGGTCCGGGTCTGGACGATGGCGGAAAACCCGGGGATCGTGGGGGAGGCTGCCCTGCTGCTCCGGGCGTGGTGGAACCGGCCGGTTGAGGTCGGAGAGTGGGACTATGGGTCTCCCCCGAACACGCGGGGATCGACCCATCAATCCCCAACCGGGCCGCCCACTCCCGCGGTCTCCCCCGCACACGCGGGGATCGACCCGTCGTGACGAGAACGGTCCGTCACATCCTTCTGTCTCCCCCGCACACGCGGGGATCGACCCTCGGTGCCGACCCGCGTCGGGTTTCCGAAGACGTCTCCCCCGCACACGCGGGGA
>CAYQTA010000048.1:0-73405 GCA_964420365.1 uncultured Acidobacteriota bacterium
GCACGTGGCGGGTGCGGTGGCGCTGATGGTGTCGCGGAACCCGGGGCTGGAGCACGACGACCTGAAGCAGATCCTGGAGGACACGGCGGTCGACCTCGGGGACCCGGGGAAGGACAACGTCTACGGCTCCGGCCGCGTCGACGCGTACGAGGCGGTCGCCCAGGCCGCGACCTCCGACGGGATCATCCGGGTCAGGGAAGACGTCATCCCGTGCGACGGCCTGCTTCACATCACGGTCTCGGACGTCGACCTCGCCGGGCAGGGTTCGATCACCGTCGACGTCTGGTCCGACACGGAGGCCGACCCGGAGCCCGCGACGCTCACCGAGACCAGCGACAACTCGGGGGTGTTCAAGGGAACGATGGAAACGGCCGAGGGTGATCCGGCCGCCGACGGCGTCGTGCAGGTCCACTCGGGGGACACGATCACGGCCCGCTACGTCGACGCCGACGACGGGAACGGCCACCACGACGTCGAGAAGACCGACACGGCGACCGCCGACTGCGCCCCCCCGGTGATCGACGACGTCCGGACGACCGACATCACGGACACGACCGCGGTCGTCCGCTGGCACACCGACGAGGCGTCCGACAGCGTCGTCGACTACGGGGAGACGCCTCCGCCCGATCGAACCGAGTCGGACCCGGCCCGCGTCACCGAGCACGCCGTCACGCTCGACGGGCTCGAGGAGTGTACCGTCTACTGGTACCGGGTGAGCAGCACGGACCAGTTTGGCAACACCCGCACCGACGACAACGGCGGATCGTACTACCACTTCGAGACCTACGGGAACTTCCCGGACATCGGCCTCGCCCCGTGCCACGCCGGCCGCGTCTACCTCGACGCCGATACGTACGGCTGCACCGACACCGTCGAGATCAGCGTCTACGACATGGACCTGAACGCCGATTCCGCGGAGGTGGAGACGGCGACCGTCGTCGTCACCAGCTCGCGCGAGCCCGGCGGCGAGGTCGTCACCCTCGAGGAAGACGGGGAGAACAGCGCCAGGTTCTCCGGGACGATCGTGCTGGCCGGCGGCGAGGCGGTGGCCGGGGACGGGAAGCTCGCGGTGAGCCCCGCGGACTTCGTCACCGCCACCTACCACGACCTGGACGACGGGAGCGGCTCGCCCGCGTGGCCCTCCGCGACCTCGCACACCGACTGCACCGGCCCGGTGACCGGCGAGGTCCGCGTCACCTGGACCGGCACGAGCACGGCGACGATCGAGTGGACGACGGACGAGCCCTCGACGTCCCGTGTCGAGTACGGCCTGACGCCGGACCTCGGGTCGGTCCGGGAGGAGACCGACCTGGTCACCCACCACGTGATCTCGATCAGCGGCTTCGAGGCCTGTGACCGCGTCTACTTCACGGTCGGTGGAGCCGACGCCGTCGGCAACGAGCGCACGATCGACGCGGGCGGGGAACCGTTCAGCTTCAACGCGTACCTGGTGCCCGGCGTCTTCTGGTCGGAGGACTTCGAGGGAGACGTCTCGGGCTGGCGGCTCTTCGGAGAGTTCGAGATCGGGAGGCCGGAGGGCCGGGGCGGCGCCGACGGCGGCAACCCGGATCCACCCCGCGCCTTCAGCGGGGACAACAGCCTGGGCGAGGACGTCTCCGGCCTCGGCGACAACCCGGGTGACTACGAGCCGGACACGACCGAGACGGCCACGTCTCCGTGGTTCTCCTGCGGCGAGTGCCACGACACGGTTCTCGTGATGCGCCGCCACCTGAACGTCGCGTCCGGCGACCAGGCCTCGATCCGGCTCCTCACGGGCGGCGACGACTACACCGTCTGGGAGAACGGGGGCAGCTCCGTGACGGACGGGGCCTGGGAGACCGTCCGGTACGACGTTTCGTCGTTCGCCGACGGGCAACAGGTCCTGCAGATCATCTTCCGGACGGAGTCGAACTCCTACACCCAGTACAGCGGCTGGAACGTCGACGAGATCATCCTCAAGGACGGGACGCTGCCCGACTACCAGGCCTGCGGGAACTGCGGCGGACCGCCCTCGATGGCCGGCCTGCGGAGCGCGGTCGACGTCGATCCCTGCGGCGCGGGCGGGATCCGCCTCGAGTGGGACCCGGCGACCGCCTGGGGCACCGGTACCGGCGGCACCTACGCGGTCTACCGCTCGACCGACCCCGACTTCGTGCCGGGGCCGGGGACGCTGGTGGCGAGCGGGCTGACGGAGACGTCGTACGTCGACGAGGACGCCCCGGCGGACACCGACCTCTGGTACGTCGTGCGGGCGGAGAACGACGAGTCGTGCGGCGAGGGCCCGGCGAACGGCGGCCTCGTGGACGGCAACCTGGTCCGGCTCCACGCGATCGACACGCTGACCCGGCCGCCCGCCGGCTCGCCGGGGGCGAGCCTCCGGGTCGAGGCGATCGGGCACGCCCACGCCCGCCTCACCTGGGACGCGACGCCGGACACCGACCACTACGCGGTGCGGCGCAGCGAGCATCCCGACCGCTCCGGATCGCTCCTGGTCGGCGAACCGGCCGCCTCCCCCTTCGACGACGAAGACGCCCTCGAGGGAGCGAGAAACTGGTTCTGGTGGGTCGAGTCGATCAACCCCTGCGGGGAGGCGACGCCCTAGCCGGCCGGGCCGTTCCCTCGTGCCGACCCCCCAACGGGCGGGGGCCCGGCCGCCCCCGGGCGACCGGGTCCCCGCCCTTCTCTCGCGGGAGCTATCATCGAGTCCCCCCTGGAGGACGACCCCGATGGCGAACGGCGACCGGCTCGATCCCGCCCAGCTCGGGCTCGGCGACATGGACCCGGAATCGTTCCGCGCGGCGGCGCACCGGGTCGCGGACATCGTCGCGGACTATCTCCGGGACGTGGAGTCGTTCCGCGTCCTGCCCGACGTGCAGCCCGGGGAGGTCCGGGCTCGCTTCCCGGCGGAAGTTCCACGGGACCCGGAACCGCTGGACACGATCCTGGCCGACTACCTCGCCCACGTGCAGCCGAACATCACCCACTGGCAGCACCCCGGGTTCATGGCCTACTTCTGCTCGGTCGCCTCGGGGCCGGGCATCCTCGGCGAGTGGCTCGCCGCCGGCCTCAACTCCAACGTGATGTTCTGGCGGAACGCCCCTGCCTCGACCGAGGTCGAGGAAACCGTCGTCTCCTGGCTACGCCAGGCGCTTGGACTGCCGGACGCCTGGGGGGGGATGTTCACCGACACCGCGTCGGTCTCTTCGCTGCTCTCGATCACCGCCGCCCGGCACGTCGTTCCTGGACTCGATGCCCGGCGTCGCGGGCTTGCCGGGCGTCCCGACGCGGGCCGGCTTCGCCTCTACTGCTCGGAAGAGGCGCACTCCTCGATCGAGAAGGCCGCGATCGTCACCGGGGTCGGCACGGAGGGCGTCCGACGGGTTCCGGTCGACGACGAGTTCCGGATGATCCCCGGGGAACTCGACCGGGCGATCCGGGAAGACCGGGAGGCCGGGTGGGTGCCGTTCTGCGTCGTCGCCACGATCGGGACGACCTCGTCGACCAGCGTCGACCCGGTCGGGGAGATCGCGGAGATCGCCGCCCGCGAGCGGCTGTGGCTCCACGTCGACGCCGCCTACGCGGGGACCGCCGCCCTGCTACCGGAGAAGCGGCCCCTCTTCGCCGGCTGGGAGCAGGCCGACTCGATCGTGGTCAACCCTCACAAGTGGATGTTCACCCCGTTCGATGCCTCGCTGCTCCTGTGGCGACGCCCCGACGTGTTTCGCGAGGCGTTCAGCCTGCGCCCGGAGTACCTCAGGACCGGGCTCGAGGGGCGAGTTCACGACTTCCACGAGTACGGGATCCAGCTCGGCCGCCGGTTCCGGGCGCTCAAGCTCTGGCTGATGATCCGCTGGTTCGGGGCCGACGGGATGGCCGCCCGCGTGCGGGAACACTGCCGCCAGGCAGCGCGGTTGGCCGCGTGGTTCGAGGGAGAGCCGGGCTGGAAGGTCCTCGCCCCGGTCCACTTTTCGACCGTCTGCCTGCGCCACGTACCGACGGCCGCGGACCGGCTGGAGGACGACGAAGAGCGGGAACGGGCCCTCGACCGCCACAACGAGGCGATCCTCGCCAGGGTCAACCGGGACGGCAGGGTCTTTCTCTCGCACACCCGGCTGCGGGGCCGCTACACGATCCGGGTGACGCTGGGCAACCCGCGGGCGACGGACGCCCACGTGGAGCTGTGCCGGGAACTCCTGGTGAGCGCGGCCCGGCTGGAAACGGGAGCGTTTCCCGGGTAGCCTCCCCGCGCGCCCGGCCCCATCTTTTGCCCCGGCCGGTCGCGGCCGGGAGGAACGTTCGTGTCCCTGCTTCCCGAGGGGGTGCCCCTCGAGGTTCGCTGTCTCCTCTCCCCCGAGGAGATGGAAGCGCTGTCCCCCGCCTGGGACCGCCTGGCGCAGGCGTGCGGAGCCCCCCCCGTCGCGACGCCCGCGTTCCTCCTCCCGTGGTATCGCCACCGGGCGCGGCACGACCGTCCGGTCGTCCTCGCGATCCGGGGCACGGAGGGAGACCTGGTCGCGCTGCTGCCCCTCGTCGTGGGCCGCCGGCGCCGGGGCCGGCTCCCGGTGACCGTCCTCCAGTGCGCCACGCGCAACGCCTGGGCCCCGGGCGTGACCGCCCTCCTCCATCCCGAGGCCGACCACGAGCTGCTCGCCGGCTGCCTGGCGCGCCGCGCGCTCACCCTGCCGGGCTGGCGGATCGCGGAGTTCTTCCCCCTGGACCCGGGAGGACCTTTCGAGCGAGCCCTGCGACGGGAGATCGTCCGGCACCGCCTGCGGGCGACGTCCTTCCCCCCGGCGACCAGCGCGGCAATCGTCCTCGAGGGAGCGGAGGACGAGGACGCCCTCCTGGCCCGGTTCAGCCGCGGCCGGCGGCAGCGGGTCCGGAAGGGCTGGCAGAGGATCGCCGCGGGCGAGCTGGTGGTCCGCGAGGTTCGCTCCTCGCGGGTCCTCGGCGAGGCCCTCGACGACGTCTTCGGGATCGCCGAGGCGAGCTGGCAGGGCCAGCAGGGTACGTCCATCGCCTCGCTGCCGGAGTCCCGGGCGTTCTACAGGGAGGCCTGCCTCCGTCTCGCCCGGGAAGGCCGGCTGGATCTCTGGATCCTGGTACAGGCAGGCCGGCCCGTGGCGTTCGATCTCCAGGTCGTCCAGGGTTCCCTCGCCTGGAGCCTGCACCGGGGCTACGTACCCGAGGCGGCCCCCCTGGGCCCCGGGGTGATCCTGCTGGGCGAAGCCCTGCGCCGGCACCTTCACCGGGGGGTCCGCAGGTGCGAGTTGTTTCAGCCGGCAACGGACGACAAGCGCCGCTGGAACCCCGACCTGCCGACCTGGCACGGCCTCCGGATCTTCGCCCCGCGCCCGACGGCCGGTCTTCTCGGCCGGCTCGACGAGCTCCGGCGGGCCTTCCGCCATTCCTGACCCGAAGCGCGGAAGCGCGGAAGGGCGCTTGACGGAACGGGTTTCCGGGGCCATGATTCCAACGACCGTTTGAAACAAACGTTTGTTGGAGGCGACGTGGCCACGAACGAGGCCGGAAGACCGGAGGGGCAAGACACCCGGACCCGCATCCTGGACGCGGCAGAGAGGCTCTTCGCCGAGCAGGGGTTCGCCGGAACCTCCCTCCGGCAGATCACCCGGGAGGCCGGGGTCAACCTCGCGGCGGTCAACTATCACTTCGGCTCCCGCGAGCAACTGATCCACGAGGTCTTCGCCCGCCTCGTCGGCCCGGTGAACCGGGAGCGGCTCGCCTGCCTCGAGGAGCGGCGAGCCGCGGCGGGCGAGGAGCCCCTGCCCCTCGAGCAGATCCTCGAGTGCCTCGCGGGCCCGGCCCTGCGGAGGGGCGGCGACCGGCTGCGGATGCGTCTCGCGGCCCGGGTCCTCTCGGAACCCGGCGTCTACTCCCCCGAGGACTTCCACCGGCTCTTCGCGGAGATCGCCGAGCGATTCCTCGGCGAGCTGGCGCGGACGTTGCCCGACCTGCCGGCCGCCGAGATCGCCTGGCGCTTCCACTTCTTCGTCGGGGCCCTGCTCCAGGCGCTCCACGGGCTCGCCGGGGTGGAGGGGATGCCCGGGCCGTTCTCCGGGCTCTACCGGGTGCCGGTCGACGAGGTGCTGCGGCGGCTCGTCGCCTTCGGTGCGCGGGGATTCCTCGCACCCCCCGTCCCCGCGGGGCCCGGGAGGAACGCGCCGTGAATCGCCGGGGCTCCCTCGTCGTTCCGCTCCTGGTCCTGGTGCTTGCCGGCGCGGGATGCCTGTCCGTTCCCGACCGCTCGGGGGGCCCCCCGGACCTCGCCCCGCCACCCGCGTGGACGGCGCCGGTCACGGCCCCCGGCGCGGCTCCGGCCCCCGGCACCCTGCCGGGATGGCTCCCGGACGAGGCGGTTCCCGGCCTCCGGGATGCCATCGAGACCGCCCTCGCACGCAACCATGATCTCGGCGCGGCCGCTGCCCGGCTCGAGGCCGCCCTCGCCCGGGCCCGGATCGCCGGGGCCGACCTGCTGCCGCGGGTCTCCGCCGGCGCCCGCTCGAACCGCCAGCGGATGAACTTCTTCGGCCTTCCCCTGCCCGGGGCGAAGGGCGGTGTCTTTCCCGTGACGACGACGAGCTGGGGACTCTCCCTCGACGTCTCCTGGGAAGCGGACCTCTGGGCCCGGGTCCGGGCGGAGCGGCTCGGCGCACGCCGGGAGGCGGAGGCCGGCGCCGCCGACCTTGCCGGTGCGCGCCTGTCCCTGGCGGCCCAGGTGACGAAGGCCTGGATCGCCCGGGTGGCGGCAGCCCGGGCCGAGGCGATCGCACGGGAGGAGCAGGCGGTGGCACGGGCTACCCTGGACCTCGTCCGGGGCCGGTACGCCGGCGGTCTCGCCGATGCGACCGCGCTCCACGAGGCCGAACGGGGCCTTGCCGAGGCCCGTGCGGGGGTCGAACGCGCGGCCCGGGCGCGGGACGCGGCGACCCGCCAGCTCGAGATCCTCCTGGGCGAGTACCCGGCGGGAACACGGGCCGCGGACGCGGACCTGTCCCTGGACCTGCCACCCGTCCCTGCCGGGCTCCCCGCCGACCTGGTCGCCCGCCGGCCCGACCTCGCGGCCCTGGAGGCCCGGGTGGCGGCGACCGACGCCCGTCTCCTCGCGGCCCGGCGTGCCCTGTACCCGCGGCTCTCGCTCACCGCCTCCGGCGGCACGTCCACCCGGGCCCTTCGTGACCTGCTGGACAGGGACTACGAGGTCTGGAACCTGGTGACCAACCTGGTGCAGCCCCTCTTCCAGGGGGGACGCCTGCGCGGGAACGTTCGGGTCGCCGAGGCCCGGGTGAAGGAGATGCTGCACACCTGGACCTCGGCGACGCTCCGCGCCTACGGCGAGGTGGAACGGGCCCTCGCCGCGGAGAGTACCTTCCGGGCGGAGCGCGCTCACCGGGTCCGGGCGCTCGACGAGGCCCGGGCCGCGGAGGAACTGGCGCGGGACCGGTACGCCCGGGGTCTCTCCGACGTGACCGCCCTGCTCGACGCCCGGCGGCGCCGGTTCGCCGCCGAGCGAGCCCTGCTCGCCCTGGACAACGACCGGCTGGCCAACCGGGTCGATCTCTGGCTGGCCCTGGGCGGGGATCCCCCCGCATCCATCTCCCGACGGGAGGCCCGCCGATGACGGACCGTCCGCGCCACCGCGCGCTGCGCGTGCTGCTCCCCCTCCTGGTGCTCGCCCTGGGCATCGCCGCCCTCGCCTCCCTCGTCGCCCTCCGACGGCGGCCGGCCCCCCGGCCACCGGTGGTCCCGGTCCCGGTCGTGGAGACGGTGCCGGTGCGCTACGGCCCGGCGCGCGTGGTCGTCCGGGCCGAGGGAACGGTCGAGGCCGAGACCCGGACGACCCTGGTCGCCGAGGTGGGTGGGAGGATCCTCGAGGTCTCGCCCCGCTTCGAGGACGGGGAGTTCGTCCACGGGGGAGACCTGCTCCTCCGGATCGATCCGGTCGACTACCGGGCGGCGGTCGACTCGGCCCGGGCCACGCTCGCGCGGGCCGAGCTGGCACTCGCCCAGGAACGCGCGGCGGCCGACCAGGCCCGGCGGGACTGGGAACGGTTCGGCAAGGGAGACCCCGACCCCCTCGTCGTTCACGAGCCCCAGCTCGCGCGGGCGCGCGCGGAGGTGGACGCGGCACGGGCCGCCGTGGCCCGGGCGGAACGCGACCTCGCCCGCACGGAGGTCCGGGCCCCGTACGACGGCCGGATCCTGGCGCGAAACGTGGACGTCGGGCAGGTCGTGATGCCCGGCGCGGTTCTCGGATCCCTCTACGCCACCGATGCGGTGCTCGTTCCGCTTCCCGTCCCGGACGAGGAGCTCGAGTGGCTCGACGTTCCCCTGGCCCCCGGCGCGCCGGCCGGGCCCGAGGTGACGCTGCGGGCCACCTTCGGCGGCCGCGAGCGGACGTGGCGGGGACGGATCGTGCGGACGGGCGGGCAGGTCGACCCGAAGAGCCGCATGGTGCGCCTGGTGGTCCGGGTGGGCCGGCCCTTCGCGCCCGGGCACCTTCCCCTCCTTCCGGGGATGTTCGTGCAGGCCGACGTGCCGGGCAGGCTCCTGCCCCGCGTGGTGCGCCTGCCGCAGGTGGCCCTCCGCCCGGGCGACACGGTGCTGGTCATCGACGACGAGTCCCGCGCGAGGATCCGGAAGGTCGAGGTCCTCCGCCGGGAAAGGAGCACGGTGCTGGTCGGGAAGGGACTGGCGGACGGAGAGCGCGTGGCGATCACGCCCCTCGAGATCGTCACCGACGGCATGCGGGTCGCGGTCGCCGGGACGTCCCGGGAGCCCGCGCGATGAACCGCCTGATCGACTGGTTCGCCCGGAACGGGGTGGCGGCGAACCTGCTCGCCCTGTTCGTCGTGATCGCGGGGCTCGTCACCCTCTGGTCGATCAAGATCGAGGTGTTCCCCGAGTTCTCGATGGGGTACATCAGCATCACGGTTCCCTATCCCGGCGCGGCCCCCGAGGAGGTCGAGGAGGGAATCACCGTCAAGATCGAGGAACAGATCCAGGGGCTTCCGGGCATCAAGCGGATCCAGTCGACCGCCGCGGAAGGGGTCGGCACCGTCCTCGTCCAGCTCGAGACGTGGGCGGACGCGCGGAAGGTGCTGGACGACGTCAAGGCCCGCGTCGACTCGATCAACTCCTTCCCGGAGGACGCCGAGAAGCCGGTGGTCCAGGAGGTGACGAACCGCTGGCAGGTGATCTCGGTGGCGATCTCGGGCGACGTCGACGAGAAGACCCTCAAGGAGGTCGCGGAGAACGCCCGGGACGAGCTGGCCGCCCTCCCGGAGATCTCGATCGTCGAGCTCCAGAACGTTCCCCCCTACGAGATCTCGATCGAGGTCCCCGAGGAGAACCTGCGTCGCTGGCACCTCTCGTTCGACGAGGTCGCCGCCGCCGTGCGCAACGGGGCCGTCGACGTGCCGGGAGGATCGATCCGGTCCCGGGGCGGCGAGATCCTGTTGCGCGGCCGAACCAGGGCCTACCGGGGGCCCGAGTTCGAGAAGCTGGTCGTCCGGGCGAACCCGGACGGCACCCGCCTGCTCGTCGGGGACGTGGCGACGGTCGTCGACGGGTTCGCCGAAACCGACCAGCGATCCCGCTTCGACGGGCGGCGCGCGGTGCTGCTCCAGGTCTACCGGGTCGGCGAGCAGCGCGCGTTCGACGTCGCTGGTGCGGTCAAGCGGTGGGTCGAGGAGGCCCGTCCCCGGATGCCGGCCGGGATCGTGATCGAGACCTGGCAGGACAACACGAAGGTCCTCCGCGATCGGCTCGACACCCTGCTGCGGAACGCGCTCCAGGGGTTCGTCCTGGTGTTCGTCACGCTGGCCCTCTTCCTCGAGCTGCGGCTCTCGTTCTGGGTCAGCCTCGGGATCCCCGTCTCGTTCCTCGGCGCGATCTGGCTGATGCCGGTCTCCGACGTCTCGATCAACCTGATCTCCCTGTTCGCGTTCATCGTGGTCCTCGGGATGGTCGTCGACGACGCGATCATCATCGGCGAGAACATCCACACCCACCAGCAGCGGACGGGACGCGGCGTCGAGGCGGCGATCCGCGGTGCCCAGGAGGTCGCCACGCCGGTGGTCTTCGCCGTGCTCACGACCGTGGCCGCGTTTCTTCCTCTCGTCCACGTGGAGGGCGTCACCGGCAAGGTGATGCGGGTCGTTCCGCTGATCGTGATCCCCGTCCTCTTCTTTTCCCTCGTCGAGTCGCTGCTCGTTCTCCCGAATCACCTCTCCCACCTGGCCAGATCGCCGCGGGAGCCCGGCCGGATCGCTTCCGCCTGGCGCCGATTCCGCGGGCGCTTCGACAGCGGCCTGCAGTGGTTCATCCACGAGGTGTACGCCCCCGCCCTGGAGTGGGCCCTCGCCTGGCGCTACCTGGTGCTCGCGCTCGGCGTCGCCGCCCTTCTCGTCACCGCGGGCCTCGTCGTCGGGGGATTCATCCGCTTCGTCTTCTTCCCGACCGTCGAGGCGGACTTCGTCTCCGCCTCCATCCGCATGCCTCTCGGAACGCCGGTCGAGGTGACCGAGGAGGCGGCCCGGCGGGTCGAGAAGGCCGCACTCGACCTGCGCGCCGAGATCGACCGGGAGGCGGGACGGGAGAACGATCCTCGCCACAGCATCTTCCGCCACGTGCTGACGTCGATCGGCGATCAGCCCCTGCGAACCCTGCGAAAGGTACACTCCGGCGCCGTCCGCGAGGACAACTCCGGATCCCACCTGGCCGAGGTCGCCATCGAGCTGGCCCCCGCCGAGCAACGAACGGTCTCCTGCGAGGAGATCGTCCGGCGCTGGCGGGCGGCGGCCGGGCCGATCCCCGGAGCGGTCGAGGTGCGGTTCAACTCGTCTCTCTTCGACCCCGGGGACGCGATCAACGTCGAGCTCGCCGCCGAGAGCCTGGCGGAACTGCGCCGGGCGGCCGACGAGCTGAAAGACGCCCTCCATCGCATCGAGGGCGTCTACGACATCGCCGACAGCCACGAGGCCGGCAAGCGCGAACTCCGGGTGCGGGTGACGCCGGAGGGACGCGCCCTGGGACTTACCCAGCTCGAGGTCGCCCGCCAGGTGCGCCAGGCGTTCTACGGCGAGGAGGTCCAGCGGATCCAGCGCGGGACCGACGAGCTCAAGGTCAAGGTCCGTTACCCGGCCACGGACCGCAGGACCCCGGCGACGCTGGAGGAGATGCGGTTCCGCCTCCGCGACGGGACCGAGATCCCCTTTTCCGTCGCGGCGGTCGCGCTGCCGGGCCGCGGCTTCGCGAAGATCGAGCGGACCGACCGGCGGCGGACGCTCAACGTCACGGCGGACGTCGACCTGACCCGGGCGACGCCGACCGCCGTCGCCGCGCGTCTCGAGGAGGAGATCCTGCCGGAAATCATGCGGCGGCACCCCGGGATGTCCTGGCGATTCGAGGGAGAGCAGCGCGAGAAGCGCGAGACGATGGAGGGCCTGATGCGGGGCTTCCTCCTCGCGCTGGTGGGCATCTACGCCCTGATCGCCATCCCGTTCCGCTCGTGGGTCCAGCCGCTGATCGTGATGAGCGCGATCCCCTTCGGCCTGATCGGGGCGGTGGTGGGCCACATCCTGCTCGGCCTCGACCTGACGATCCTCTCGATGTTCGGGGTCGTCGCCCTCGCCGGCGTCGTCGTCAACGACTCGCTGGTCATGGTCGAGTTCGTCAACCGGGCGCGGGAGCGGGGCGAACCGCTCTTCCGCGCGATCCGGGAGGCGGGCGTGGCGCGGTTCCGGCCGATCCTGCTGACGACCGCGACGACGTTCGCCGGGCTGGCCCCGCTGATGCTGGAGCGGAGCATGCAGGCCCAGTTCCTGATCCCGATGGCGGTTTCCCTCGCGTTCGGGATCGTGTTCGCGACCGCGATCACGCTCCTGCTGGTGCCCTGCCTCTACGTCGTCCTCGAGGACCTGCGGGGCCTGTTGCGCTGAGCCGGGGAAGAGTCGTCAGGCGCCACGCATCCCGGCACCAAGGGCACGGAGGAACTCCTCGTTGCTCGGGTAGGCCGAGAGCTTCTTGAGCAGCGCCTCGACGGCATCGACCGGGCTCATCGTCGAGAGCGCCCGGCGCAGGAGGTGGACCTTCGGCGTCCACTCCTTGAGGAGCTTCTCCTCCTTGCGCGTCCCGGTCTGGTGGATGTCGATGCACGGGAAGACGCGCTTTTCGAAAAGCTTCCGGTCGAGGACGATCTCGGTGTTGCCGGTCCCCTTGAACTCCTGGAAGATCACCTCGTCCATCTTCGACCCGGTGTCGACCAGGCACGAGGCGATGATCGTCAGGGAACCACCTTCCTCGCAACGCCGGGCCGCGCCGAAGAAACGACGCGGGTTCTCGAGGGTGCGCGAGTCGATGCCGCCGGAGAGGATCTTCCCCGAACCCCGCTGCTCGACGTTGTAGGCCCGGGCGAGCCGGGTCAGGGAGTCGAGCAGAACGAGGACGTCGCGACCCGACTCGACGAGGCGCTTGGCTCGCTCGAGCACGATCTCGGCCACGGAGACGTGGTTCCGCGCCAGCTCGTCGGAGCTCGAGGCGATCACCTCGCCGTCCGGGACCCGGCGCCGCCAGTCGGTGACCTCCTCGGGACGTTCGTCGATCAGCAGGACGATCAGGTGGATCTCGGGATGGTTCACTCCCACCGCGTGGGCGATCTGCTGGAGGAGCGTCGTCTTGCCCGCCTTGGGCGGAGCGACGACGAGGCAGCGCTGCCCCTTCCCGATGGGAGCAACCAGGTCGACGACCCGCGGCTCCAGCGGTTCCGGGCCGGTCTCGAGCCGGATCGGGTCCTCCGGAGACGTCGGCGTCAGGTCCTGGAAGTGACGCCTCTCGCGCCACTTCTCCGGCGGGAGACCGTTGATCTCGTCGATCTCGTAGAGTGCCGGCCCCCGGCGTCCCGTCGGGCGCGCCTTCCCCCGGATCTCGACCCCCTCGTCGAACTTCCAGTTCCGCACGATGTCCGGGGCCACCCAGACATCGTCGGGACGGGGCAGGTAGTTCGCCTTGCGGGTTCGCAGGAAGCCGTACCCCTCGGGCAGCAGCTCGAGGACGCCCCAGGCCTCGATCGGCTCCTTCGGCGCCTCGACGACCGCGCCCTCGCCTCCCGCGGCGGCGGTGTTCCCGTTGGAGCCACCCCCCCCACCTGCCGGACGGCGGCGCCGACGCCGGCGCTTCCAGGAGCCCTTCCGGTTCCCACCTTGCGACCGCTGTTCGTCCTTCACGTTCCCCTTCCTGTCCCGCTTCCGGCGGCCGCCGTGGCCACCGTCGGATGCGGATCCGCTGCCAGCTTGTCCAGGACCTCCCGCCCTTCCGGGGGAAGGTCTCCCCTCTCGCACCGTTGCCGAAGGGCCACGGCCAGGCGGGTCCGTACGCGCCAGTCGCGGTCCTCCGCGAGTCGTTGCAGCCATCCCCCTGCCGGGTGACCCGCGAGCACGCAGGCCCGGGCCGCCCGGGAACGGATCGCCGGGTCGGGCTCGTCCTCCGCCATCCGGCACGCCTCGCGCCCGGCAGACGGCTCGCCGTCCCGCGCTCCCAGCTCCGCCCGCAGCAGGCGCAGCTCCTCGAGGTCGCCGCAGGCTTCCTCGAGCCCGGGAAGGAGCGCTCCCGGGAGGACGTCGCGCCGGAGGAACAGCAACCCGGCGACCGTCCCGCGGACCAGCGGATCCGGGTCCCGCAGGAACGGCACGAGCCGCGCCGCCTCCACGTCCTCGCGGGCGGCGACCCGGCGCGCTTCCTCGGCCCGGTCGAGCGGGCCCGGTATCCCGGCGGGAACCTGCATCCCTGCTCCGGCAGGCACCCCGTCCCCGGACACGTTGACCTGGTTCGACGGGGGCCGTCCGCTTTCCTTCCCGGATTGGCCGGAACAACCGGCCTGGGCCACGACGAGCACGACGGACAGGACGGAGAGCACGTACTTCCATCCTCCCGCCGGCAGGGGGAAGCCTAGCAGAAGGCCTCGCTCGCTGTCCACTCGCCGCTCTCCTGGAAAAGCCTCGCCGGGTGGGACCCCCGGGCTCGGCCCGGCGCCCCGGCTCACTGGACCCGGCCCATGCTAGGGACGCCCCCCGTCTCCCGCAAGCGCCTCCGCACTCGCTCCCGGACGCCGCTCCCGGATCATTTCCAGCGCGTGGCGGGCCGCTCCACGGGCGTACGCGTTCTCGTCCCGGGCCATCTCCTCGAGGGCGGGAATCGCGGCGGGATCGCCGATCCGTCCGAGGGCCTGCGCGGCCCAGGCCCGCACCTGGGTCTCCTCGTCCCGAAGCGCCTCCACCAGGGAGGGCACCGCCTCCCGGGCGCCGATCTCGGCCAGCGCCCGGGCCGCGGCCTCGCGCACCGAGGGTTCCGGGTCCGCCCGGAGGCGCTCCACGATCGCCGGCACGGCGTCCCGCGCCCCGAGGCGCGCCAGGGCCTCGATCGCGCGGCGCCGGACCAGGGAAACGTCGTCATCGAGGAGCTCGACGAGGGTCGCCACGGACGTCCTCCCCGGGAACTCCCCCAGGGTGGCGGCCACGGTCGCCCGGACCCCCGGGTCCTCGTCCGCGGCCAGCCCCGCGATCTCGGGTACCAGCGCCGTCACGCGCTGGCGTCCAGCCATGGCGATGGCGGCGATCCGCACCCGCGGCGAGTCGTCGTGGAGCGCCTGCCGGAGCGTGGCCGGATCCAGGGTTCCCTCGTGCTCCTGGCGGTAGAGCGCCTCGATCCGCTCGTCCACCCCGGGCCCGCAGGCGCCGGTCGCGGCCAGCAGCAGGCATGCCAGCACCACGTACCCCCGCGGCGCGGCCATCAGTCGAGGTCCAGCGGGTTCAGCGGCTTCCCGTCCTGCCGGGAGGCCTCCTCCCGGGCCTTCCGGAACTTCTTCTCCAGGAGCCGCTCCCGGTGCCGTTCCGCCTGGAACGCCTGCCGGAACGCGTCCTCCCGCCGGCGGTCGGCGTCGGCCAGCTCGGAGAGAAGGTCCTCGAACTCTTTCCGGTCGCCCCGGGGACGTTGCGAGTGCAGCACCACGCCGGTTTCCCGGTCGATCACCAGGACGCCGCGGCAGAAGGGACATTCCACCCGGATCTCGTCGGTCCCGCGCTCGGTCATCCCTCTCCTCCTGCCGGGCGACTCGCGCCCGCCGGTGGCAAGATTGCCCCGCCGGGCCGCGCTCCTGCAAGGCCCGGCGAGGAGGGCCCGGGATGCCGGTCGAGGTTCACCAGCGCGACGGACGCCTCCGCTTCCGGGTCCGGGTCGCCCCCGGGGCGCGCAAGGCCGGGATCGTCGGCCCCCACGGGGGAGCGCTCAAGGTGCGCGTCCAGGCACCCCCGGAGCGGGGAAAGGCCAACCGGGAGGTGTGCGCCCTCCTCGCGGACCACCTCGGGGTGGCCCCTGCCGACGTGACCGTCGTCGCCGGGCATGCCTCCCGCGACAAGACGATCGAGGTGACCGGGCCCGGCGTCGCGGCCGCGCGCCGCGTCCTCGAGTCCGCCTGAGGCGCGCCCCGCAGCGGGCACCGGGGGGGGAGGCGAACCTCGGCCTCCATCAGGGGCAGGGCGGAACCTGGCGCTCGTGGCCCGACGAATCGGTCCCGGCCGTCCCCTCGGTTCCGGAGAACCACCCGGTGACCAGGTACCAGGTCGCGCGCCCCGCGTCCGGTCGTTCCGGCACGTCGAGGAACGGGAGCGGGTACCGGGGCTGGCGGCACTCGCCGTAGGGCTCGCCCTCCCGGAGCTCGGCGGGGTCTCCGGAGTAGACCGAGTAGCTCTCCGCGCCCTCCTCCCGGACCCAGGAAAGCCGGTCCGGCGTCCCTCTCTCGACGGTCACCCCGCCGATTTCCTGGTCGTCCAGGTCGCACGCATCGCCGGTGCCGTCCGCGTCGCGGTCCGCCTGGGAAGCGTTCGGTCCGAGCGGGCAGTTGTCGTCCGCGTCGAGGACCCCGTCCCCGTCGTCGTCCTCGTCGACATCGTTCGCGACACCGTCGCCGTCGACGTCCTGGTCGCACGCGTCCCCCACGCCGTCGCCGTCGGTGTCCCGCTGGAACCGGTCGGCGGCGTTCGGGCAGTCGTCACAGGCGTCCCCGACGCCGTCCCCGTCAGCGTCCTCCTGCCCGGGGTTCGCCACGAACGGGCAGTTGTCGACGTCCGCTCCCACCCCGTCGTGGTCGAGGGAATCGTCGTAGGGATCGCCGGGGAACGGGTCGCAGGCGTCACCCACGCCGTCACCGTCCTCGTCGGCCTGGTCGGCGTTCTCCGTGAAGGGACAGTTGTCGGCGTCGTTCTGCGCGCCGTCCCCGTCCCAGTCCCGCGCGGCGGCGTCGTCGCAGGTGTCCGGCAGGGGACGTTCGTCCCCGCTGGAGGCATTCCCCCCGCTTCCCTCGTTGCCGTCGCCGTCGACGCCGGTGACCAGGAACCAGAACGCCTTTCCGGCCGCCGGCGTGTCGGTGATCGTGGTTCCCGGGGCCTTGACGAGGGGCCGGTAGCACCATCCCGGGTCGCCCGAGGCGAGCCGGTCCGCGAAGCCGAAGTAGACGTTGAAGCTCTCCGCGGCCGGTTCACGCTCCCAGCGAATCCGCTCCGTGCCGTCCGCCACCCGCTCGAGCATCACGCCGGAAACCGCCAGGTCGTCGGTGTCGCAGGCATCGCCGGTGCCGTCTCCGTCCAGGTCGCCCTGCAGGTAGTTCGGCACGTGGGGACAGTTGTCTTCCCAGTCCTCCTTCCCGTCGCCGTCGTCGTCGGCGTCCGTGTCGTTGTCCTGGCCGTCCCCGTCGATGTCGGCGTCGCACTCGTCGCCGGTGCCGTCTCCGTCCAGGTCGCGTTCCATCTCGTGGGGGGTATCGGAGCACGGATCGCAGGCGTTCCCCCAGCCGTCCCCGTCGTCATCGACCTGCGGCGTGTTCCGCTGCCACGGGCAGTTGTCCTTGTCCGACCCGACGCCGTCCCCGTCCGGGTCGTTCAACGGGTCGGAGAGGAACGGATCGCAGGGGTCACCGTAACCGTCGAAGTCGACGTCGGCCTGGTCGGCATTCGGGAAGTTCGGGCAGTTGTCCGCCGTCCCGGTCCTGCCGTCGCCGTCCGGGTCTTCCTCGTCGTAGTCGATCCCCTCGCCGCCGGCGTAGACGTGGGCGTAGTCGGCGTAGTCGCGCAGGTCGAGCCACGCGGCCACGTACCCGTCGGAGCCCGCCCCCAGGGCGACGTCGTACGAGTCCGCGGCGCCCGGGGCCGACCCCAAGTCGAGGCGGAAGACCGGCCCGAAACTCGCGCCGCCGTCCGTGGACGACGTGGCGAAAACGTCGCGAGCCGTTTCTCCGGAGGGGGCGTTCCGGGAATCGACCCACCCGATGACCAGGAGGTCGCCGTCCGCGTCCATGTCCCACGAGTCCGGCGGGAAGGTGCCGGCGTCCACGCCCCGGTCGACGCGTCCCCGGGCCTCCCAGGTCACCCCCTGGTCGCCGCTGACCGAGAGGCGGATCTCCCTGTCCCCGTCCCGGGCATCGGTCCAGGCGACGTAGATCCGGCCGGCGGCCACCGCCACCCGGACGTCCTCCGCGGAGACGCCCTCCGGGCAGTCATCCACCCGCACGTCGCTGGCCAGCCAGGTCACGCCGCCGTCGCCCGAAACGTTCGCGTAGACGTGCCAGTCTCCGTCCCGGTCGTCCTCCCAGGCCACCGCCACCAGGCCGGCGTCGTCGCAGGCGATCGCCGGCCAGCGGGACTCGGACGAGTAGTCGGCGTCCCCGGTGTCGAGCCGGATCTCCGCGTCCGCGGGCAGCAGGGTCGCACCATGGTCCGTCGAGTAGCGGAGGAGGATCCGGCCCGGCTGGGACTGGGTGTTGCCCGAGTCGGTCGGGTGACGACGGTCGGTCCACGCGACGTACACGCGCCCCGTCCCGTCCGCGCAGAGGGCGGGCTCGCTGGCCCGCTCCATTCCAGGGTTGGGCGACCCCCAGTACTCGTCGGGTATGTTGACCCGCTGCTCCGGCTGCCAGGTCGCCCCCCCGTCGTCGGTACGGCCCAGCCAGATGGAGAACGTCCTCGCCCCCGGATCCCCGTCCCGGGCGTCCTGCCACGCGACGTAGGCATGCGGCCCCTGGCCGGCCGCCAGGCGCTGCTCGAAGAACGACTCCTGGTCGGGCGCCGTCTGGGGCACCTTCCGCCAGCTCTCGAACCATGAGGCGCCCCCGTCGGCCGAGGCGTTGGCCCGCATCAGGTTCGTGTCCGTGTAGCTCGACACGAACATCGCGTAGACGTACCCCTCGTCGTTCGCCGCCACGGCCGAGCGGATCGAGTCGTAGTTCGGGTTGCCCGGCGTCAGGCTCTCGTTCAGACGCTGGTCCGCCCGGCGCCACGTGCCGCCCTGGTTGACGGAGACGTTGACGTAGGGGTCGTATCCGACGTAGTAGCGCCGGTCGAGGTAGACGGCCCAGGTGCGGTCCCCGACCACGTCCAGGGACAGTCCTCGCTTCCGGGTCTTCTGGCTCGCCCAGTCCAGGCGGTCGACGCGCCGGTCCGGGTCCCGCAGCTCCCCGCAGAGCGCGAACCAGCCACCGAGCCCGAGAAGGAACCCCGCCAAGAGAAGGATTGATGCCGCAACACGCCGAGACCCGGGAGACGACCACCTGCCCATCTGCCTTCCCTTTCCCCGCCCGACCGGCATCGGCCGCCGGGCGAACCCCTCCCGCGCTTGTCGTTGTCCTGCGTATACGGCGAAACCCGCCCCGCGACAGCCGCCTTTTTGGGGCGAGGAAGGAGGCGGTCCCGTCGCCCCGGGTCCGCACGCGTCCCGGGGGTCCAGTGTTCTCCCTTGCCCCCCGGGGCGCGCATCCTGCCGGCAAGGGACGCTCGTGCCCGGAATCGTTCGTCCTGTCCGGCCCCGGCGGCGTGGGCGGTCCGCCGGCGCGACGACACGGACCGACCGGGCCCGGCGGCTGGCCGGAACCACGTTATCTCGCAACGACTTGGCTTCCCGGCTGGCGCCCCCCCGGGGCGGCGCTCAATTTTTCCTTGCAACGCGACGGGCTTGCTCGTCTATTTCTGGCCGTCAGGTTGGGCCGGTCCGTATCCCGCCCGGTCCCCGTGCTGCCCGGGGTTTGGCGGGGAAGGAGGGCCGGTTCAGGGGCGGCTCCAGGGCTTGACTCGGCCCCAAGTGGGGAAAGGCGCGGGGGTTGGGTTCTGGAGCCTGGCCGGGCCCGAGCAAGGACAACGGTTGTCCACGCCCGATGGGCCGCCCCGGAGAACGAACGCGGGTTGAGAGGTTGGGTACACAGGAGAAACCGACGAACATGCGAACCCCTGCGCCTCGAGGAAAGGAGCCCAAGACGATGCGTCCGGCAGCTGTGATCAAGATCCTGGGCGCCGCTCTCCTGATCATCATGGGAACGGCGCTCGTCACCCCGGTCGCCCTCGCCGACGAGCAGGACTGCATCAACGCCTGCGCCGACCAGTGGCAGCAGGACAAGGCCGAGTGCGACCAGCAGCTCGCCGATCGGATGGCCGAGCTGGACCAGGAGGCACAGGAGTGCCTCGAGAACAACACCAATCCGATCGACGCGGCGCTGTGCCTTCGCGAGGTCAACATCAAGCGTTACCGCGCCAAGGCCGACTACCAGCGGTGCATGAACATGGCCAACACGATGGCCTACGACTGCTACCGCCACTGCACCTCCCGCTCCACGCCGTAAGCGCGCCGGAGCGCTGGCCAGCGCAAAGATCTCGCGAGAAGCAAAGCATCGTGAAGGGGCCCGGCCGCGAGCCGGGCCTTTTCTTTCCCCGCCGGTTCTTCCCCCCGTCGCCACCGGCCCCCGCCCGATCCTCCCGGGGCGGGCATCAAGCTCCGGGGTCCCCGGCCGATAAGAAGGTCCCGGGGGCGCGATTGCCCCGGAAGGAGAGCAGCCCCGTGTCGACGACGACCCCCTCCACTGCCCAGGAGACCGTCCGCTCCCTCCTCGCCGGCGCCGGGGATCTGCCGGTCCTGCCCGAGAACGCGATGCGGATCCTGGACGAGATCCGGTCGCCCAAGGCGTCCGCGGCACGCCTCGCGGAGTTCGTCAGCAAGGACCCCGTGATCGCCTCCACCGTGCTGCGCGTGGCCAACTCCGCCCTCTACGGCGGGCGCATGGAAATCACCGACCTGACGTTCGCCATGACGCGGATCGGGCTGAACCACGTCCGGAACCTGGTCCTCGCGCTGGTCCTCCGGTCGAAGATGGCGGACCCCCAGGTCTACGGGCCCGAGGGGGCACAGTTGATGGAACACTCCCTGGCCGTCGCCTTCGGCTCCCGCCTGGTCGCGGACGAGGCCGGGGTCACGGCCGACGAGTCGTTCCTCTGCGGCCTGCTCCACGACTTCGGCAAGCTCGCCCTGGTCAAGGCGCTGCGGGAGGCGGAGGGGCTCCGGCAGGGACAGCTCCCGGAAGCGCTCCAGCGGATCGTCGACGTGCACCACCCGGAGGCGGGCGCGCTCCTGGCGGAGAACTGGGGCCTTCCCGCGGTCGTCGCCGCCACGGCCCGCTGGCACCACGAGCCCCAGGGGGCCGGCGAGCACGCCCGGATGGCCGCCGTGGTCGCCCTGGCCGATTCCCTGTGCCACCACCTCGGTCTCGGATCGGAACCGAACGACCAGATCGTCCCGGCAGAGCTCCCCGTGGTCACGTTCCTCGGGCTCGAGGCCGACCAGGTGCAGGAGATCGCGGAGCACCTCCCGGGCCTCTTCGAGACGGCCCGGAACGCCATCCGGGGCTGAGGTTCAAGACGAGATGGGAGGCGGCGCGGCGCCCAGCACCTGATCCCCCGCAACGCGAACGACCGCGCCGTCCGGCACCCCCGGCATCGGGCCGGGGGTGTCGCTTTCTCTCAGGCACCGGCCTCCCGGGCCGCCTCGAGGAGCGGCCCCGCGTCCGGAAGCCCCCCGGCCGCGAGAAGCTCCCGGGCCCTCTCGACCGGGAGCCGCGCGAGGAACGCCAGCGGCCCTCCCCGCCAGGCCGGCCAGCCGAGCTCCCGGACGAGGAGCCGGTCGATCGCCAGGGCCGGCACATCCTCGCCGGCCCGGGCCCGGGCCTCGAGGGTCCCCGCCAGGAACGCGGGGAGCCAGCGCGTGGCGAAGGGATCGACCCCGGAGGCGGAGAGGGAAAGCAGGAGCGCGGCTCCCCGCCCCCGGCCGAGGCCCTCGAGCAGCGCCTCCTCTCCCAGGCGGCGGCCCAGGGGCACGCGGTCGAAGCCCCACGCCAGCATCTCCGCCAGGACGCGGCGCCTGGCCTCCCGCTGGCCCGGGAGCGCCTCTCGCAGGCGCTCCACGACCGCCTCGACCACGGTCTCCGGGGCGACGGGCTGCCCGGGATCCCCCGCCAGCAGGCGGGGGAGTTCCCGCGCAGCGGGACTTTCCGCCGCCTCGAGGCACGCCTCCCGGACCTGGTCCGCCACCTCCCCGGGCGGCCACGCCAGGCACAGCTCGACGAGGCGAACGACCCGGTGGGGAGCCGGGTAGGCATCCGGCTCCGGGGCCATGCTCGCCGCCCGGAGGCGAGCCCGGGAAAAGGCCATCCGCCGGAGGAACGGGAGCCAGCGCAGCAACCTGTCCGGAAACGGCCAGCGGGGGGGGCGGGGGGACACCCGCAGCGCCTCGGCGGCGAGTTCCTCCGGGCGGGTGACCACCCGGTCGACGAGCCCCCATCCCCGGGCCATTCCCGCCGGGAGGGCCGCCCCCGAGAGCAGCCACTCGAGGGCGCGGGTGGGACCCGCGAGCGTCACGGCCCGCTCCAGCCCACCCCATGCCGGCAGGGTCCCGGCCTGCAGGTCGGGAAAGCCGAGCCGCGCGGACGGGAGCGCCACCCGCGAGCGGCAGGCGAGCGCCAGCTCCAGGGGAGGACCGGCCGTCAGCCCGGGCAGGAGCGCGACCACCGGGGCCGGGAACTCGGCGAGGCGCCGGGCCAGCTCCCGGCCGGACGTCAGCCACTCCCCGAGTTCCTCCCGCCGGCCCGGGCGCGGGACCAGGGGAGCCAGGAACGGGCCCGCACCCTCCCAGGCGAGGACCAGGCGCCGGGGACCGCGCCGGGCCGCGGTCTCGAGGGCATCCGAGAGCGCGGGAAGGGCGGGACGTCCCCCCGGCCGGGCGACCAGCCGGAGGGCCCCTCCCTCCCCCTCGAGGCGGACGTCGAGTCCCGGGCCGGGATGGGTCACTGCTCTCCCCGGTTGACCGGGGTCGGTGCCTGGCTCCGCTCGAACTCGATGGCCCCCAGCACCTTCCTCGCGTCGGCACCCAGCTTCTGGGCGAGCTTCGCCTGGGTCTCGGCCTCGTCCCACCGGCCCTGGCGCAGGAGGGCGTTCGCCAGCGCCAGGTGAGCGTTCGCGTCGGTCGGATCGACCTCGACGGCCCGGCGCAGCCGCTTCTCGGCGAGGTCCCAGTTCCGTGCCCGGAGCTCGGCCACGCCGGCGACGAACTGCACGTTGGCGTCCTTCGTGGCCAGGTCCGCCGCGCGGCTCCAGGCCTGCCGGGCATCCTCCCAGCGGCCCATGGCCTCGTAGATCCGCGCCGCGGCGACGAGCGCCCGCACGTTTTCCGGGTCCCGGTGGATCGCCTTCTCGATGTACGAGAGCCCCTCCCCCTTTCTTCCCTGTCCGTAGAGCAGGTTGCCGAGGTTGTAGAGGGCTCCCGAGTTCTTCGGGTCCAGCCGGATGGCCTGGCGGAAGGCCCGCTCCGCCTCCGGGGGACGGTTCGCCAACCAGTAGAGGGAACCGAGCACCCGCCATGCCTCGCTCGCCAGCTTCGGAGAGGCGAGCGGCGACTCGGCGGCGCGTTTCGCCTTCTCCTCGGCCTCGTCGTAGCGGCGAGCGAGGGAGAACGCCTTGGCCTGGTAGAGCATCACCCGGGGATCCTCCGGGTCGATCGCCGCGGCCTCCGCGAGCACGGCGATCCCTTCCTCCACCTTCCCGGACTTCGCCAGGGCGAAACCCCAGCGGGCCTGGGCCTCCGCGTCATCCGGGTGCTCCTTCGCCGCCCGCTCCAGCTCGGCGAGCGCCCGCTGAACCTCCTCCGTCGGCTTCACGAAGCGGGGCTTCCTCCGCGTACCCGGCGGGGGCTCTTCCCCGTGCACGGCGGGCACGCCGGCAAGCAGGACCAGGATGCCCAGCAGCGCGACGATCGCGTTCCTCGTGCTCACGGTGTCTCCTCCCGGCGCTGCCCGGGGCCGACCCGGGCCAGGCCATGGTGCTCTAGCCGCTTGTACAGGTTGGAGCGCGGCGTCCCGATCGCCTGCGCCGTCCGGGTGATGTTCCACCCGTTCTCCTCCAGCTTGCGCCGGAGGAACTCCCGCTCCGCCCGCTCCTTGAACTCCCGCAGTGTCGGAGCATCGAAGAAGGCTTCCCCGCTGGCCTCGCCCGCGCCGCCGGGCGGCGGCAGGTCCTCGACGCCGATCTCGTCGCCCGGGGCGAGGATCAGGGCCCGTTCCACGACGTTGCGCAGCTCCCGCACGTTCCCCGGCCAGGAGCGGGCCGCCAGGGCCGCGATCGCCTCCGGTCGGAAACGCCGGGGGCGCAGGTTGTTCTCCCGGCAGACCTGGCGCAGCAGGTGCTCGACGAGGAGCGGGATGTCCTCCCGGCGCTCCCGCAGGGGGGGGACGTGAAGGGGCAGCACGCCCAGCCGGTAGTAGAGGTCCTCGCGGAACCTCCCCTCGCGGATCTCCTTCTCGAGGTCCTTGTTGGTCGCGGCGATCACGCGAACGTCCACGTGAACCGGTCCCCCGGCGCCGAGCGGCTCGATCTCCCCGTCCTGGAGGGCCCGCAGGACCTTGGCCTGGGCGCGCAGGGAGAGGTCTCCGACCTCGTCGAGGAAGATCGTCCCGCCGTGTGCCCGGGCAAACCTGCCCCGCTGGCGCGCCGTCGCGCCGGTGAACGCACCCTTCTCGTGGCCGAAGAGCTCCGACTCGATCAGCTCGTCCGGGATCGCCGCGCAGTTGACCTTGACGAAGGGGCCCGACGCCCGCGGCGAGGCCACGTGGATCGCCCGCGCGACCAGCTCCTTGCCCACGCCGGACTCCCCGGTGATCAGCACCGTGGCGTGGGCCTGGCCCGCGCGGCGGATGAAGTCCCGCACGCGCTCGATCGCGGGAGAGCTGCCGACGATCTTCCAGCGCTCGTCTTCCTCCTCCGGGGCGAGGCTTGCCCGCAGGACGTGCTCGAGCCGTCGCAGCACGACGTCTCGCTCGAGGGGCTTCTCGAGAAAGTCGGCCGCCCCCTCGCGGAGCGCCTCCACCGCCGTCGCGATGGTTCCATGGCCGGAGATCATCAGCACGGGCACGTCCGGCGCGATCTTCCGGATCTCCCGCAGGGCAGCGAGCCCGTCCTTGCGGGGCATCCGGATATCGAGGAGGACGGCGTCCGGGCGGTCCTCCGCCACCGCCCGGACCGCCGCCTCTCCGTCCGCGGCCTCGCGGACCGCGTAGCCCTCGTACTCGAGGACCATGCGCAGGGCGTCCCGGATCGCCGGCTCGTCGTCGACGACGAGAACGGTGGACCCGCGCAGGCTCTCGCGCATCGCGGGGCGCTCACTTCCGCGGGGCGCGGAAGAAGAGGAACAGCTCCTCCCCGTCCCGCAGGAGCGCCCGCAGTCGCACCACCTGCCCGGGCTCGATCCCGGAGGTCGCCTCGCGGAAGGCCCTCACCGTCGGCGTTGCCTTCCCGTTGACGTCCGCGATCACGAGCCCCGGCCGGACGCCCTTCCGCCAGGCCTCGGAGGCCGGGTCCACGTCGTCGACGAGGACCCCGCCCTCGACTCCCTTCTTCTCGAGGGTCTTCTTCCAGCCGGGAGGAAGCGGGACCACGCGGATCCCGAGGGCCTCCGCGCTGCCCTCGTCCGTCTCTTCCTGCCTTCGCGGCGAGGAGGGAACGGCGTTCTCGTCGAGGCCGACCTTCCGCTCGCCCAGCGTGACCTTCACGTCGATCTTCTTCCGGTCGCGCCAGATGGTCAGCGTGACCTCCTCCCCGGGCAGGTGGGAGGAGATGGCGTCGACGAGGGCGCCGCTGTCCCGGATCGGCGTACCGTTCACGGCGAGGATGATGTCCTCCTCCCGGATGCCGGCGTCGGCGGCCGGGGAGTCGTCGGCGACGTCGTTCACGAAGGCGCCCCGGACCGAGTCGAGACCGTAGTACTCGGCCTTCTCGCGGGTCATCGGCGACACCGTCACCCCCAGCCAACCACGATGGACGGTGCCCTCCCTGGCGAGCTGGTCGAGCACCCGCTTCGCCTGGGAAATCGGCAGGGCGAAGCCGATCCCCTCGACGTAGCCCCGGAAGGGGTGCCCGGGGTCGTCCCGGATGATCGCGGTGTTGATGCCGACGACCTCGCCCCGCGCGTTGAGCAGCGGACCGCCGGAGTTCCCGAAGTTGATCGCCGCGTCCGTCTGGATGTACGTCCCGAGGTCCGACGGATCGAAGCCGAGCCGCCGGCCCTTCCCGGAGACCACCCCGACGGTCACGGTGTTCCGGTACATGATCGGGTTGCCGATCGCGATCACCCACTCGCCGACCCGCAGGGAGTCGGAGTCTCCGAGGGGCAGTGCCGGGAACTCCCGGTCCGCGTCGACCTTGAGCAGCGCCAGGTCCAGGTAGGGATCGGTCCCGACGATGCGGGCCTCGTACTCGTCGTCGTCGCTGGTGGTGACGACGACGTGCTCCGCCCCCTCGATCACGTGGCGATTGGTGAGAACGTAGCCGTCACGGGTGATGAAGAACCCGGAGCCGCCCCAGCGCTCCTCGTCCTTCTTCCCCGGCCCCTGCTCCGGGAGGGGCGGCATCGGCCGGTCCTGGAAGAAGCGACGGAAGAACGGGTTGTCCATCAGGCCCTCGTGGGGATCCTTGCGTTCGACCACCTTGCGGGACGTGATGCTGACGACCGCCGGGATCGCGCGCTCGGCGAGGTCGGCGAAGGAAGGCACCTGGACGGCCTGGTCCGCCGGAGGCGGGGGCACCAGGTCGAGCCCGTTCGACGCGGCCATTCCGAGGGGCGGGACGAGCCAGGCGAGCAGGCCGCCCGCGGCGGCCGCGAGCACGAGGGTCAGGACGAGAACCAGCCGGTTGCCACGCATCATCACGGATCTCTCCTCCTCCGGCCCGTGCGGGCCGGTATCGATCGCGAACGTCACTCCGCCGGGGAGCCCTCCCCGGCCCCACCCGGGCCGCCCGCCACGTGGTGGCCCTCGGCCCGGTACTGCTTGATCTTCCGCTGGAGCGTCCGGAGGCCGATCCCGAGGGCCTGGGCCGCCCGGCTCCGGTTCCCGCCGGTCATCTCCAGGGTCCGCAGGATCACCTCCCGCTCGATGTCCTCCATCTTCCTGCCCACGAACGAAGCCGCCGGGTCCGCCCCGCCGGGTACCGGCGCCGCCTCCTCCACCGCCCGCCGAATCGGCTCCGGCAGGTGACGCACCCCGATCTCGGTTCCCGGGTGCAGGATGACGAGGGACTGCATCAGGTTGCGCAGCTCCCGCACGTTGCCCGGCCACGGGGCCGCCTTCAGCAGCTGGAGCGCCTCGGGAGTCAGCGTCGGCACGGGACGGTCGTGCTCCCGGGCGAACTGCTCCAGGAAGGCGGTCGCCAGGAGCGGGATGTCCTCCCGGCGCTCGCGCAGCGGGGGAATCTCCAGCGTGACGACGTTGAGCCGGTAGTAGAGGTCGGCCCGGAACTTTCCCTCCCGGGACATCTCCTCGAGGTTCCGATTCGTCGCCGCCAGCACCCTCACGTCCACCGTGATCTCCTCGGTGCCGCCGACCCTCATGAAGGTCCTGGTCTCGAGGGCCCGCAGCAGCTTCGCCTGCACGCCCATGGGCACCTCCCCGATCTCGTCGAGAAAGAGGGTCCCCTTGTGGGCGAGCTCGAACTTCCCGGGCTTGCGCGCCTGCGCGCCGGTGAACGCCCCCCGCTCGTGCCCGAACAGCTCCGACTCGATCAGCTCGGCGGGAATCGCGGCGCAGTCCACGGGCAGGAACGTCTCCCGGGCCCGTTCCGAGCGGCGATGCAGGGCCCGGGCGACCAGCTCCTTCCCCACGCCGGACTCGCCGACGATCAGCACGGACGACGTCGTCGGCGCGACCTGCTGGATCTTGCGGAACAGCTCCAGCATCGCCCGCGACTGGCCGATCATCCCCTCGAAGGAGCCCCGCTCGGCCAGGATAGAGCGAATCTCCCGGAACTGCGTCACCTCCCGGCCGAGGCGCACCTTCTCGACCAGGTTCTCCACCCGCTTCCGCAGGACGTCCAGGTCGATCGGCTTCTCGATGTAGTCGGAGGCCCCGTGCTTCATCGCCTCCACGGCGGTGTCCACGGAGGCGTAGGCGGTCACCATCAGGATGCCGATGTCGGGCACCAGCTCGCGGGCGCGGCGGAGCACGGTGATCCCGTCCATCCCGGGCATCTTCAGGTCGGTGACGAGCAGCTCGACGTCCGGGTGCTCGCGCAGGAACGAGAGGGCGGTCATTCCGTCGGGGAAGGCATCGACCTCGAACCCGGCCCGGCGCAGGCCCCGGGTCATCGCGAGCCGCACGGCGGTGTCGTCGTCGACCAGCAGGATCCGGCCGCGGTTCTCCCCTTCCTTCATCGCGTCTCCTCCAGCATCCGCGCCAGCTCCTCCTCGGAGATCACGGGCACTCCCAGCTCGCGGGCCTTCGCCAGCTTGCTCCCCGGGTTCTCCCCCGCGACGAGGAAGTCGGTCTTCCGGCTGACCGAGGAGGAGACCCGGGCTCCCGCCGCCTCGAGGACCTCCTTCACCTCCCCGCGCGTCCACCGGGAGAGCGTCCCGGTGACGACGACGGTCTTCCCCGCGAGGGCTCCCCCTGCGCCGGATGCCGATGCGTTCCCGGGCTCCTCCATCCGCACGCCGGCCGCCCGCAGCCGCTCGACCAGCCGGCGCCCCGCAGGAGAACGGAAGAACTCCACGACGCTCCGGGCGGTCTCCGGCCCGATGTCCGGCAGGGCCGCCAGCCGCTCTTCCGCGTCCTCCCGCTCGACCTCCGCGAGAAGGGCGTCCATCGACCCGTAGTGTCCCGCGAGCACCTTCGCCGCCCGCTCTCCCACGTGCCGGATCCCCAGGGCGAACAGCAGCCGGTGCAGGGGCCGCCGGCGCGACGCCTCGATCGCACGCAGCAGGTTTTCCGCCGACTTCTTCCCCATCCGCTCGAGGCCGGCCAGGGTCTCGGCGTCCAGGTGGTAGAGGTCGGCCACGTCACGCACCAGGCCCCGGTCGACGAGCTGGTCGACGAGGGCCCGGCCGAGGCCCTCGATGTCCATCGCCGCCCGGCGCGCGTAGTGGCGCAGCGACTCCTTGAGACGGGCCGGACAGCTCGGGTTGATGCAGCGCAGGGCGACCTCTCCCTCCTCGCGAACCACCGGTTCCCCGCAGACCGGGCACTTCCGTGGCGGCCGGATCGGGCGTGCGTCCGGAGGACGCCTGTCCCGCACCGGGCCCACCACCTTCGGGATCACTTCTCCCCCCTTCTCGACGATCACCCAGTCCCCGATCCGGACGTCCAGGCGGCGGATCTCGTCCAGGTTGTGCAGGGTGGCCCGGCTCACGGTACTGCCCGCGATCCGGACCGGCTCGAGCTCCGCCACCGGCGTGAGCACCCCGGTCCGGCCGACCTGCCAGGTCACGCCGCGCAGCCGCGTGACCGCCTGCTCCGCCGGGTACTTGAACGCGATGGCCCAGCGGGGCGCCTTGCTGGTCGCCCCCGCCTTCCGCTGCAGGTCCGCCCGGTCCACCTTGACCACGATGCCGTCGATCTCGTAGTCGAGGTCGTGCCTCCGCTCGCGCCACTCCTCGATGTAGTCGAGGACGGCGGAAAGTCCCCGCACGACCCGCCGGTGCGGGTTGGTCCGCAGCCCGGCGCGGGTCAGCTCGTCCAGCCCCGCCGAGTGACGCTCCGGGCGACGCCCGTCGATCGTCACCGCCTGCCAGAAGTGCAGGTCGAGCGGCCGGGAAGCGACGACGGCCGGATCCTGCTGGCGCAGCGTGCCGGCAGCCGCGTTGCGCGGGTTCGCGAACGGGGGTTCCCCCGCCTCCTCGCGCTCCCGGTTCAGCCGCTCGAAGGCCGCCCGGGGAAAGAAGACCTCGCCGCGGGCCTCGATGTCCCGCCAGGGCTCGTTCAACCGCAGGGGCAGGGACCGGATCGTCTTCACGTTGCCGGTGATGTCGTCCCCGACGATCCCGTCACCCCGGGAGACGGCCCGGACCAGGATCCCTCCCTCGTAGATCACCGCCACGGAGACCCCGTCGATCTTGTGCTCGACGGAGTACTCGATCTCCTCGTCGGCCGGGAGGCCCGCGGCCCGGCGCAGCCGGTCTTCCCACTCCCGCAATTCCTCCGCCGAGTAGGCGTTGTCGAGGGAGAGCATCGGCTCCGTGTGCCGGACCTGGGGAAACTCCCCGGTGACGGGGTAGCCGACGCGCCGGGTCGGCGAGTCCGGCGTCACCAGCTCCGGGAACCTCCGCTCCAGGTCGGCGAGCTCCCGCTCCAGGCGGTCGTACTCGGCGTCGGAAATCTCGGGCCGGGCCAGGACGTAGTAGAGGTACCGGTGGCGCCAGATCTCCCGGCGCAGCTCCTCCACCCGGCGGCGCGCTTCCTCGAGCGTCATCGGTGCCCTCCCCGCATCGCCGCTCACGCCGGTTCCGGCAGGGCGGTCCCGCCGGCGACCGCGGGCGGCAGGACGATCCGGAACAGGCTGCCCGCGCCGGGCCGGGACTCGACCTCGATCCGGCCACCGTGGGCCTCGACGACCCGCTGGGCGATCGGCAGGCCGAGACCGGACCCGGCGGGCTTCTCCGACCAGAACACCTCGAAGATGTGGGAGAGATCCTTCTCGGGAATCCCCTTGCCCTCGTCGCGGACCTCGATCCGGGCCTCGCCCCGGTCGGTCGGGCCCACGGTGACCGTCACGGTCGTCTCTCCCGGGCTGGCCTCCAGGGCGTTCTGGAGGATGTTGATCACCGCCTGGCGCACCTGGCCGGGATCGATCCGCACGGTCGGCACGCCCTCCTCCTGCCGCAGCTCCAGGTGCACCCCGCGCTCCTCGAACTGGGGTCGCAGGAAGCGCACCACGTCCCCGACCAGCTCCACCGGCGACAGTTCCTCGCGGGCACTCGGCTGCGGCCGCGCGTAGGCGAGAAAGTCCTTCACCAGCCGTTCCAGGCGCAGCACCTCGTCCCGGCTCGAGCGGAGCAGTTCCAGCGTCTCCCCGGAGACGCCCGCCTCGACGAGCTCCTCCTCGAGCATCTGGAGGTTGATGTTCATCGCGTTGAGCGGGTTCCGGATCTCATGGGCGAGACCCGAGGCGAGGGTCCCCAGGTAGGCGAGATGCCGGGCGCGCTGGGCGTCCGCCTCGAGCCGGCGGGTGCGGTGCACGAGGCGCAGGACGTAGAGGAAGGCGACCAGCAGGAGCAGCAGGCTGATCGCCCCGCCGATCGCGAGCCGCAGCATCTGCTCGCGCCGGAGCCGCTCCAGCACCTCCTGGTTCTGGGCGGCGACGCCGACGAGCAGGGACCCGAACTCGCCGATCGGCAGGCGGATCTCCCTGAGGCCGATCCGCGAGATCACCGTGCGCTCGCCGGCGCCGACCGCTCCCGGGGGGAGCGGGGGCGGTGCGTCCGGGTTGTCCGGGGCCAGTCCACCGAAAGCCCGGGGCCCGGGCGGAAGTTCCCGCACGTTCCCCGACAGGCTCTTCCGGAAGACGAGCCGCCCGTCGGGGGCCCGGACCTCGATGAAGCGAAGCTGCCTGAGGCGGGTCCGGTAGCCGTCGACCACCTCTTCGATCAGGGCCTCCCGCGTCCGGACCTCGAGGTCGTCTCCCCCGGCGCTGGCCAGGACCTTCCGGATCTCGCCGGCCAGCAGCTCCGAGGACTGGTAGGCGTCGAGCAGCCGTTCCTGGAGCGCCCGCCGGTCGTAGTCGTGGAAGTAGAGCCAGCCGACGACGGCGGCGTCGACCAGGCCGAGCAGGAAGAAGAGCACCAGGGCCCGGAGGAACAGGCCGCGGACCAGCCGTTCCGCGTCGGTTGGAGTGCCCGGTTCCACGGCGATCGCTCTCCTGCCTCGGGCGGCCCCCCGTCCCCGGACCGGGAGGCGCCCGCGACCCGCAGTGTGCGCCCGGGGGCCATCCCTGTCAAATCGGCGCACCGGTTCGAGGACACATCGCGCCAACGCTACGCGGTCCGCCCGGAGCCCGCGCGGCGCACGGGAATCGGCTCCCCGGCAGGCCGATTCGCCGTATGCTTTGGCAGGAGTTCGCGCACCCGTTTCGACGAATGGCTGCTGCAGATCTGCAGCACGATCGCCGGTGGCGGGGCTAAAGAGGGTTGATTGCGCGGTATGATGGGATCCTGAGAGGGAGGTTCCCATGGCCAGAGCACTGGAGAGGGCCCCGCGCACGAGCCGCACGTCGGGCGGGAGGGCGGCGATGGGCCAACTGAAGGGGAGTCCGAGGCTGGGGCAGTACCTTCGGAACCTGCGTCAAGGGTACGGGTACTCGCTCCGGAAGGTCGAGGAGAAGGCGCGCCAGCAGGGAGGGGAGATCGACAACTCCCAGCTCAGCCGGTACGAGAAGGGGATCTGCTACCCCTCCTTCGACAAGCTCCGCACGTTGGCCCGCATCTTCAACGTCTCGATCCAGACCTTCTCGGACGTGATCGACCTCGAGGAGATCGAGAAGCACGCGCCCCCCGGCGACGACCCCGCCGAGCTGATCGAGAGCGGGCACGGCGACTTCCGGCTCGGCGACTACGGGCGGGCCTGGGCCCATTACCAGAAGGCCCGCCTGCTCCTCGAGGAACGGGCGGACGGCGACCCGTCCCCGGAGGATGCCCGCCTGCTCGCCAAGGCGCGGCTCTCCGCGGCCGTGACGCTCTACCGGATGGGCAAGATCAGCCTGTCCGAGTACGAGATCCGGCACCTGCTCCGCCTGGACCGGCACCTGGACGAGCCGCTGCTCGTCCGCGCGCTTCTCCAGTTGAGCAACGTCCACTTCTCCTTCGGCGACCTGCTGCTCGCCGAGATGGAAGCGGCCCGCTCCCTGGATATCGCCGAGCGTTGCGGAGACCGGCAGCTCCAGGCGTTCTCCCACCACGCCCTGGGCCGGATCTTCCAGGAGCGGGAGGAGATGGAGCAGGCGCTGCACCACCACCACGAGGCGCTGCGCCTCTACCGGGAGGTGGGCGACCTGCACGAGGCGCTCAAGGTGAAGCTCAACCTCGGGCCGATCTACGCGACCCGGGGCCAGTACCGGGAGGGAATCCGCCTCCTGGTGGAGGCCCGGGACGAGGCCCGGAGGCTCGGGCACCGCTGGACGGTCGCCTCGGCGGGCGCGTGGCTGGCGGAGATCCACGTCCAGCGCGGCGACTTCGCCAAGGCGCGGGAGTTCATGCGGGAATCGAACTCGATCGCGTCGAACGGCGAGGTCCAGTACGTCGACATCCTGTTCCTGAACGCCTTCTACCTCTGGAAGATCGCGCTCCAGGAGAACAACACCGCCGAGGCGAAGATCGCCCTCGGCCGCATGAAGTACCTCCGTCCCCACCTGGAACAGAACCTCAAGGAAGTCCGCGAATTCGATCGCTACATCGAGAGGAAAGGAGGTGCGCGATGAGGCGCATCTCGGCTGCTGCCGTGATCCTGTTGCTGGTTTCGTTCTTCGCCGCGGTTCCCGCCGTGGCGGATCCCGACCTCGCCCCCCTCCGGCCGACCGGCCTGACCCCCGACTACCACGCCGAGGAAGACGGTCCCGTCTACATGGCGACCGACCCGGCGGGCAACCTGTGGGCCGTCTGGTCTTACAGGAACGGCATCGAGTACGACGTCGCCGTCACGCGGAACGTGGGACGGACGTGGCTCCCGCCGGTGCTCCTCGGCGAGGGGAACGGCCGGAACGACCTGGACCCGCGGATCGCCTTCGACGTCCTCGGCCGCCCGGTCGTCGTCTGGTGGCAGGACGGGACCGACGAGGCGAACTCCCGGGTCCTGCTCTCCCGCATGGAGGAGGGCGCCTGGAAGGGCCCCTGGATCTGGAGCCCGGCGGGCGTACCGGCCCACCACCCGAACATCTTCCCCGGCGAGGACGACCAGCTTCACGTGGCCTACATCGACGACGGAGGCGTGATCCACGCGAACGGCGTCGACATCAAGCCGATCGACAAGCCGACGCCCGATGGCGGAACGAACGGGCCGGACCCGATCCCCTCCCTCGTCGTCAACGACCCGGACGACCTCCCGGGCGGCGAGGACGGCTCGTTGAACCAGTAGTCGGCTCAACAGTTTCCGGGACCGAGAGGCCGGGCTCGCGCCCGGCCTCCGTCCGTCTCGGGCGGGCCCGTACGAAACCGGTTGACACCGCCGGGACCTCCGCGTACGATCCCGGGTGGGAAGAAGTGGGTGTAAGTGGGAGAAAGTAGGTCGCCAGGGAACCAGTCCCGGGGTGCGACCCCCCAGACGCAGTCAGGCCCCGCCGCCCCGCCGCACCCGTTGGGCCGGGTCCCGGCCGCCCGGGGAGCGCCGGACCCGGGGGAGGAGCGATGCTTCGCGGGCACGACACCGCCAGGATCGACGGCAAGGGGCGGCTCAAGGTCCCCGCCGAGTTCCTCGACCGGTTCCTGGCGCTGTGCCGGGAGGACCGCCGGGTCTTCCTGACCTCCCTCGATGGGGTGACGGCCCTCCTCTACCCCCTTCCCGTCTGGGAGCGGCACGAGGCCGAGCTGGCCGAGCTCCCGGAAACCCACCCCGCGGTCCGCAAGTACCGGGAGACCGTGAACTACTGGGGCAAGGAAACCTCCCTCGACGGCCAGGGACGAATCCTGATCCACCCGCTCCTGCGGGACGCCGCAGGCCTCGAGGGAACCGCCTCGGTGTTCGGCGACCGGGACCGGCTGCGGATCCGCAGGTTCGAGGACGTGGCGAAGGAACGGCTGATCGTCTCGGACGAGGACCTCGAGACGATCGCCGACCTGGTCGAGCAGCGACGCAACCGGTGACGAGCCCGGCGGAGGCCCCCCGGATGACCCCCACCCCGGCACCGACCCACCGGCCGGTGATGGTCGCCGAGATCCTGGAGGCGCTCGACGCCCGCCCCGGCGCCGTGTTGCTCGACGGCACGGTGGGCACGGGTGGGCACGCCCTCGCCTGGCTCGAGGCCACGGCGCCCGACGGGCGGGTGATCGGCCTGGACCGGGACCCCGAGGCCCTCGCCCGCGCGGAGGAGCGGCTCGCGCCGTTCGCCGGGCGCGTCCACCTCCTGCACGGGGACTGGCGGGAGGCGCCCGGGCTCCTCCGGGAACACGGCGAGTCGGCCCCGGATGCCATCCTGCTCGACCTCGGGCTCGGAACCCACCAGGTGGACGACCCCGAGCGAGGGTTCTCGTTCCGCCACGAGGCTCCCCTCGACATGCGCTTCGATCGCGGCGCACCGGGCCCGACGGCGGCGGAGATCCTGCGCAGGGCTCCGGCACCGGAACTCGCCCGGATCTTCTCCGAGTACGGCGAAGAGCGCGCCGCACGGCGCCTGGCCCGCCGGATCGTCGAGGCCCGGGAGCACGGGGCGATCGAGACCACCGGCGACCTGGCCCGGCTGGTGCGGGAGACCCTGGGGCCGCGCCGGGCGGGGCGAATCGACCCGGCCACCCGGGTTTTCCAGGCCCTCCGCATCGCCGTCAACCGGGAGCTCTCCGGCATGGACCGGGCGCTCGAGGCCCTGGTCGAGCTGCTGCCGCCCGGCGGGAGGATCGCGGTCCTGGCCTACCACAGCCTCGAAGACCGGGTGGTCAAGCGAACCTTCCGGGCGCTCGCGGAACCCTGCCGCTGCCGGCGGGGCGATCCCTGCACCTGCGGCGCCCGGGAACGGCTCGAGCTCCGGCAACGGCGTGCGCTCCGCCCCGCGGACGAGGAGATCGCGGCGAATCCCCGGGCCCGCTCGGCCCGCCTCCGGTGGGGGGTGCGCCGATGAGCCTCCCGGCCGGCGTCCTGAACCGCCCCCCCCTGGCGACGCCGCGGCCGGCGGTCCTCGCCCGGGTCCTCGCGTTCGCCGGGTGGATGGGGTTTCTCCTCCTCCCGGTGCTCCTGCTGGTCGCCCTCCAGGTGCCCGCGGTGGTCGCCCGCTGGCGGATCACCCGCCTGGACCGGGAGCTGACCCGGGAGACCCACCGCACGCTCCTGCTCGAGGCGGAACGGGCCCGCCTGCTCGACCCCCGGCGGCTCCGGGAAGAGGGGCGGCGGCTCGGGCTCCTGCCCCCGGATCCCGGATCGATTCCCCGGCGGCTCCCCCGGAGGCCACGATGAGCGCCCGGGCCAGGGAACGGGTCGTCCTCGGGGCCCTCGTGCTCGCGGGCCTGGTCCTGGCGGCACGGCTGGGGCAGCTCCAGGTGCGAGAGCACGAAACCTGGCTGGCCCGTGCCCGTTCCCTCGCGGAGGAACGGGTGGAAATCCCGGGCCCGCGGGGGACCATCGTCGACCGGAGGGGACGGGTCCTCGCGGTCAGCGTCCCCGACCGGGTGCTCGACGTCGAGCCCGCCAGGATCTCCCGGGAAGGACTCGCCGCCCTCGAGCGGGCTGCCGGCTGCCGTCCGGGACACCTGGTGCGCCACGCGCGGGCCGCCTGGCGTCTCGCCACCCGGCACTGTGACGGCCGCTGCGTGGAGCGCGTGGAACGGCTCGTCGAGCGGGGCCTCGTGCCCCGGGACGCGATCCACTGGGCACGCGGCTTCGCCCGCCGGTATCCCCACGGCGCCCTCGCGGCCCACGTTCTCGGTTTCGTCACGCTGGACGGTCGGAACGCCGAAGGGGTCGAGCAGCGCTACGGGGACTTCCTCCGTTCCCGCGGGACCACCCTGCGACGCCTGCGGGTCTGCCGCCACCAGTCCATCCTGGAGGAGCGGGAGGGCAGCACCCGGCCTCCCTCGGCCCTGATGCTGACGCTGGACCTCCGGGTCCAGGAGGTCCTCGAGAGCGCGCTGGACGAGGCGATCCGGCGACACGGAGCCCGGGGTGCCCGGGGGATCGTTCTCGATCCCCGCACGGGCGACGTCCTCGCCCTCGCGGCGCGGCCCGCCTTCGACCCGAATCGCTTCTGGAAGTTCCCGGCGAGGGCCCACCGGAACGCCGTCATCGAGCATCCCTACGAGCCCGGTTCCGTGATGAAACCGATGACGGCGAGCGTGCTCCTCGCGGCGGGGGCGGTCCGGGCCGCCGACACCGTCGACTGCGAGGGGGGACGCTGGCGCGTCGGCCGGCGCTTCCTGCACGACCATCACCCGTGGGGGCGCCTGAACCTCCGCCAGGTGATCGAGGTCTCGAGCAACATCGGGATCGCGAAGTTCGCGCGGCGCGTGGACCCGGCCACCCTCTGGAAGGGGCTCCGCCGCCTCGGGTTCGGGCAGCGGACCGGGATCGACCTGCCTGCCGAGAACCCCGGCAACCTCGCCCCGCCCTCCGCCTGGCGGGGAACGGACCGGGACGCCGTGGCCTTCGGACACCGGCTGACGGCGACCACCCTCCAGGTCGCCCGGGCGTACGCGGCGATCGCCAACGGTGGCCTTCTCGTGACCCCGCGCGTGGCGAGGGCCCTGGGCGACCCGGACGGAGGCTGGCACCCGCGGGCCATCGCCCCGCCCCGGCGGGTCCTCGACCCGGTCGTCGCCCGGCGTCTCGCTCGCTGGCTCACCGGGCCGGTCGAGGGAGAGCACGGGACGGCCCCCCGGGCGGCCCTCGCCGGGTGGCGGGTGGCCGGCAAGACCGGCACGGCCGAAAAGCTGGTCGCCGGCCGATACGACCACGGGAAGAACATCGTCACGTTCGCGGGATTCGCCCCCCTGGATCGCCCCCGGGTCGTCGTCGTGATCACGGTCGACGAACCGACGCGGAACGGCCGCACGGCGGGCGCGGTGGCGGCCCCGGTCTTCGCCCGGGTCACCGGCGAGGTCCTCCGCCTGCTTCGCATCCCCGCGGACCCGGGCCGGCTGGTGGCGACCGGCGAGCGTGCGCCGGGAGGACGGGGATGATCCGCATCGACCGGCTCGTCCGCGGGCTTCCCGGGGTCGTCCTGCGGGGCCCCGGCGACGTGGCGATCGAGGACGCGGTCCTCGACTCCCGCCGGGTTCGTCCGGGGACGCTCTTCGCCGCCCTGCCGGGCGAGCGAACGGACGGCCGGCGCTTCGTCGGGGAGGCCCTCGGCCGCGGAGCGGTCGCCGTCCTGTCTGCGCCGCCGGGACCGGGGGTCCCCGACGGGGTGGCCGTGGTGGAGGCGGAAGACGCCCGCCCGGCCCTTGCCCTGCTCTGCCGCCGCCTGCACGGGGCGCCGGACGAGGCGCTCGACCTGGTCGGCATCACCGGCACCGACGGGAAGACGACCACCGCCCACCTGCTCGCGGCGGCGCTCCGGGAGGCGGGCCGGCCCGCGGCCAGCCTCGGAACGCTCGGATTCGGCGCCCCGGGACTCGGGGAGGACACGGCCCTGACGACCCCGGAGGCTCCCGACCTGTGGCGTCTCCTGGCGCGCGCCCGGGATGCCGGCCTCGGCGCGGTGGCGATGGAGGTCTCGTCGATCGCCCTCGAGCGGCACCGGGTGCACGGGGCCCGCTTCCGGGTGGCGGTGCTGACCACCCTCGGGCGGGACCACCTCGACCTGCATCCCTCCGTCGAGGCCTACCACGCGGCCAAGCGCCGCCTCTTCGAGTCGCTCGGTCGCGGGTCGGCGGCGGTCCTTCCCGCCGGCGCCCCCGGGGTCGAGGCGTTCGTCGCGGCGGCGGAAAACGCCCGGATCCTGCGATACGCAGGCGGCGACGACGCCCGGGGGGCGGACGTGCTCGCCCGGATCGTTCCGCTGCCGGGCGGCGGGCGCGAGGCGGCCATCGAGATCGCCGGGAAGACGTTCCGCTCCCCCACCCGGCTCGCGGCCCCCTGGGACGCCGCGAACCTGGCCGCGGCGGTCGCCGCGGCGATCGCCCTGGGCGCCGACCCGGCGACGGCGGTTCGCGGCGCGGCGGCGGCCGACCAGGTCCCGGGACGGTGGGAGCGGATCGAGGCCGGGCAGCCGTTCCCGGTGATCGTGGACTACGCGCACACGCCGGACGCCCTCGCTCGGGCCCTCGCCGCCCTCCGCCGGGAAACGCGCGGAGGACGGGCCATCGTCGTCTTCGGCTGCGGTGGCGACCGGGACGCGGGGAAACGCCGGCCGATGGGCCGGATCGCCGGGAAGCTGGCCGACGTGGTGATCGTCACCGACGACAACCCCCGCACCGAGGACCCCGAGGAGATCGCGCGGGAGATCCTGGCCGGGGCCCGGGAAGGCGGGGCGCAGGTGCTCCGGGTCGCCGACCGGGAGGAGGCGATCGCGCGGGCGCTCCGGGAAGCCGCGGCCGGCGACGCGGTCCTGGTCGCCGGCAAGGGACACGAGGCGTACCAGGAAGCCGGGGGACGCCGTCTCCCCTTCGACGACCGCGAGGTCGTGCGCACGCTCCTCGCGGGGAGGGTCTCCCGGTGATCCCCCGGCGCGCGGACGAGCTCGCGGCGGCGGTCGGGGGGCGCCTCGTCGCCGGGAATCCCGCCGCCCGGGTCACGGGCGCCTCCTTCGACAGCCGGCTCCTCCGGCCCGGGGAAGCGTTCTTCGCCATCGTCGCCCGGAACGACGGGCACGCCTTCGCGGCGGAGGCGGCCCGGAAGGGGGCCCCCGCGGTGGTCGCGTCCCGCCCCGTCGACCTGCCCGCCGGGACCGCCCTCGTCCTCGTCGACGACACGCTGGCCGCCCTCGGGCGCCTCGCCGCCGACGAGCGGCGACGGCGGGCCGGGATGAAGGTCGTCGCGGTCACCGGGAGCGCCGGAAAGACGACGACGACCGCCCTGGTGCGGGCGGCCCTCGGGGCCCGCTGGCGCGCCGGGAGCACCCGCGGGAACTGGAACAACCGGCTCGGCCTGCCCCTCTCGATCCTCGACCTCGGGGAGGACGTCGAGGCGGCGGCCCTGGAGCTCGGGATGAACCGCCCGGGGGAGATCCGCGATCTCGCGGCGATCGCCGACCCGGACGTCGGGGTGATCACGCTGGCCGCCCGGGCCCACCTCGGATTCTTCCCCGACGTCCGGGCGATCGCCCGGGCGAAGGCGGAGCTGTGGGAGGCGATGGCCGCCAGCAGCGGCGCCGGCCGCTCCCGGACGGCCGTGGTGCCCGACGACGATCCGTACCTCCTCGAGCTCGCCCGGCACGCGGGTCTCCCGGTGCTGCGCTTCGGCCTCGGCCCCGGCGCGGACGTCCGGGCGGAGGCGATCGAGCCGTCCCCGGCGGGGGGAATCGCGTTCCGGGTGGCCGGGGTGCGGGTCGAGCTCGCCCTGTGGGGCCGGCACGCGGTGCGGAACGCCCTCGCGGCGCTCGCCGCCGCCAGGGCCCTCGGGATCCCGCTCGAGGAGGCCGCCCCCCGCCTCGCCACGGTGGAGCCCCTCCCCGGGCGGGGCCGCGTCCATCGCCTCGCCGATGGCACGACCGTGATCGACGAGACCTACAACGCGAACCCCGACGCGGTGCGGGTCGTGCTCGCGGCCCTGGCGGAGTTTCCCGCACCCGGGCGCCGGGTGGCCGTGCTCGGGGACATGCTGGAGCTGGGCGAAGCGGCGCCCGCGCTGCACCGGGAGGTCGGCGAGGCCGCCGCGGCGGCCGGCTTCGACCCGGTCTGGGCCGTCGGGACGCTCGCGGAGGAGGTGGCCCGGGGAGCGGCGTCCCGCGGGGCGTCGACCCGTACCTGGCCCGCCGCCGACGACGCCGCCGGGGATCTCCCGCGCCTCGTCCGGCCCGGGGATCTCGTCCTGCTCAAGGGGTCGCGGGGGGTCCGCCTGGAACGGGCCCTCGAGGCGCTCCTCGCGGCCCGCGGCGTGGAGGAACGGAGATGAGCCGGCCGGTCCCGGTGGACCCGGCCGCGCTCCGGGCCCTGGTCGCCGAGCCGCGGGGTCGGCGCTTCCTCGTCGTCGGTCTCGGCCGGTCCGGGACGGCGGCGGCGCGGTACCTGCTGGCGCGGGGTGCGCTGGTGACCGCGACGGACCGTCGCCCGGCGGACGAGCTCGGGGCCGGGGTCCGGGCTCTCGGCGAGGCGGGTGTCACCCTCCACCTGGGTGGTCACCCGGACGAGGCGTTCCGGGAAGTGGACGCGATCGTCCTTTCCCCGGGGGTCGACCCGTCCCTCGCCCCGATCGACGAGGCGGCCCGGCGCGGGGTACCCGTCGTCTCCGAGATCGACCTGGTGGCCGA
Source organism: uncultured Acidobacteriota bacterium (assembly GCA_964420365.1). GTDB lineage: Bacteria > Acidobacteriota > Polarisedimenticolia > J045 > J045 > JAMOQA01. The sequence goes on from CAYQTA010000048.1 coordinate 40,236, forward strand.
TCGCCTGGGCGCGAGGGTCCTGGCCGTCACCGGCACGAACGGCAAGAGCACGACGACCGCCCTCCTGGCGTCGATGCTCGCCGCCGGCGGGTTCGACGCGGTCCCCTGCGGCAACTACGGAACCCCCCTCGTCGAGGCGGCGGAGGGAGACCATGCCGGGCGGCGGTACGCCCTCGAGGTCTCGAGCTTCCAGTTGGAAACGACCCGCCTGCTCCGGTCGGGCGCCGCGATCCTGCTCGGGATCCGGCCGGATCACCTCGATCGCCACGGTTCCCTCGCCGCCTACCGGGCGGCCAAGGAACGGGTTCTCCTGCTGCGGGATCCCGGGGCGCCGGGAATCTGCTGCGTGGACGATCCCCTCGTGGCCGAGGCGGCGCGGGCCGCCCTGCCGCCGGTCCTCGCCGTCACCCTGGAGGGTCGGCCGGAGGCGGGGGGCTGTCTCGAGGGGGACACGCTGGTCCTGCGGTTCCCCGGCCGCCCGGCGGTGCCGCTTCTCCGGGTCGACGAGATCCCCCTGCCGGGGCGCCACAACCGCTGGAACGTCCTCGCGGCGGCCCTGGCCGCCACCGCGGCCGGCGCCGGCACCCGGGAGGTCGCCGAGGCGGTGCGCCGCTTCCGGACCCTTCCCCACCGGCTCGAGGAGGTCGCCCAGGTGCGGGGCGTGCTGTTCGTCGACGACTCCAAGGCGACGAACGTCGACGCCGCCCTCCGGGCGATCGAGACGTATCCCGGGCGACGGCTCCACGTGCTGCTCGGCGGGCGGGACAAGGACGGCGACTTCCGCCCCCTGGCAGCCGCCCTCTCCGCCGCGGGCGCCCGGGCGCTCGCGTACGGGGAAGCCGGGCCCCGGATCGCGGAGGTCCTCGAGAAGGAGGGGTTCCGCGAGGTCGAGCGTTGCGGGGACCTGGCCACGGCGACCCGGCGCGCCTTCGCGGAGGCGGCACCCGGCGACGTGATCCTGCTCGCCCCGGCCTGTGCCTCCTTCGACGCCTTCCGTTCCTACGCCCACCGCGGTGACGCGTTCGCCGCCCTGGCCCGGGAGATCGCCCGGGAGGAGGAGGGTCGATGAGCCGCCGGCACCGGGGCCCCGACCGTCTCTTCGCGGCGACGGTCCTCCTCCTTGCCCTCGGCGGGGTGATCGTCTCCGGCTCGGCGCGGGCCTTCCAGGACGCCGCCACCCACCCGCTGCCGGTCGGTCTCGTGACGTCCCTCGTCCACCTGGCGCTGGGAATCACCCTGCTGCTCGCGGTGATGGTGCCGGACTACCACCTGCTCGCCCGGCCCCGCGTGGCCTGGGCGCTGTTCGCCGGGACGGTGGGCCTGCTCCTCCTGCCCTTCTTCTTCTCGCCCGTGGCGAACACCTGGCGCTGGATCCGGGTCGGGGGGCTCAGCCTCCAGCCCTCGGAGCTGGCCAAGCCGGTGCTGGTGGCGATCCTGGCGGCGGCGCTGGCCCGGGCCGGTGACCGGGTCCGCACCTGGGAGGGGCTGGTCCGCCCGCTGGTCCTCGGGGGAGTCCTCGCGGGCCTCGTCCTGCTGGGACGGGACCTGGGGACGCCGGTGCTCTACGGGCTGGTCACCCTCGGGCTGGTCACCGCCGCCGGGGCCCGCTGGCGCCACCTGGCCGCCCTGCTGGTCGCGGGCGCGATCCTGTTCGCCGGCGCGGCCTCCCTCGAGAGCTACCGGCTGCAGCGCCTGACGGCCTTCCTCCACTGCATGGACGGGGACGCGGAGCTCTCGCCCGCGATGCGGGACACCTGCTACCAGTTGCGCCAGTCCCTGGTCGCCCTGGGATCCGGGGGGATCGCGGGCAAGGGACTCGGCCGCTCGACCCAGAAGGCCTTCTTCCTGCCGGAGGCGGAGAACGACTTCGTCTTCGCCGTCCTCGGGGAGGAACTGGGGTTCCTCGGCAGCATGGCGGTCATCGGCCTCTTCCTCGGCCTCGCCTGGCGCAGCACGGTGGTCGCCCGGCGCGCGGTCGACCCCCTCGGACGCTACCTCGCCCTCGGGGCAGGCTGGTTCCTGGCGATCCAGGCGCTGGTCCACGCCGGGGTGACGACGGGGCTCCTCCCGACGAAGGGGCTCCCGCTCCCGTTCTTCTCCGCCGGTGGCAGCTCGATGCTGGCCTCCTTCGCCCTCGCCGGCATCGTCCTCAACGTCTCCCTGCGAACCTGGGACTCCGTCGCCCCGGGCGAACCGGCGGAGGGCTTCCTCCCGGGAGGTGCGGCATGAGGCTCGGGCGGGTGCGCCAGGTCCACTTCGTCGGCATCGGCGGGATCGGCATGTCGGGGATCGCCGAGGTGCTGCTGCAGCTCGGCTACCGGGTCACCGGGTCCGACCTGCGCGCCTCCGCGGTCACCGAGCGCCTCGCCCGGCTGGGAGCCCGGATCCACGAGGGCCACGACGCGGTCCACGTGGGCGACGCCGACGTGGTCGTCGTCTCGAGCGCGGTGCCCCGGGACAACCCGGAGGTCGCGGAGGCGCGGCGGCGCAGGATCCCGGTGATCCCGCGGGCGGAGATGCTCGCCGAGCTGATGCGGGTCAAGGCCGGGATCGCGGTGGCCGGCTCCCACGGCAAGACGTCCACCACGTCGATGCTGGCGACGGTCCTGGCCCGGTGCGGGCTCGATCCGACGGTGATCGTCGGGGGACGCCTCGAGACGATCGGCAGCAACGCGCGCCTGGGGTCGGGCGACCTGCTGGTCGCCGAGGCGGACGAGAGCGACGGTTCGTTCCTGCGGCTGATCCCCACGATCGCCGTCGTGACCGGGATCGACCGGGAACACGTGGACCACTACGGGTCGGAGGAAGCGCTGCGCGACGCCTTCGCCGCGTTCTGCGCCCGGGTTCCGTTCCACGGCGCCGTGGTCGCCTGCCTCGACGACCCGGGCGTCCAGTCGATCCTGCCGCGGATCGACCGGCGGGTGCTGACCTACGGCGTGACCCCCCAGGCCGACTACGAGGCCCGCGACATCGAGCCGGAAGGGTTCGGCATCCGGTTCACGCTGGCCCGCGGGGGCGAGCCCGTCACGGCGGTCCGTCTGCGCATCCCGGGACGGCACCAGGTCCAGAACGCCCTCGCCGTCCTCGCCGTCGCCGACGAACTCGGGCTCTCCCTCCGGGTCGCGGCGGCGGCGCTCGAGGAACACCCCGGGGTCGACCGGCGGCTGCAGCGTCTCGGGGAGGCGCGGGGCGTCCTGGTGCTCGACGACTACGGTCACCACCCGCGGGAGATCGAGCTGACCCTCGCCGCCCTTCGGGAGGCGGTCGGGGAGCGCCGGCTCGTCGTGCTGTTCCAGCCGCATCGCTACACCCGCCTCGCCGACCTGATGGACGGCTTCGCCGGCGCGTTCCACCGGGCGGACGTGGTCGTCCTCGCGGACGTGTACCCGGCGGGCGAGGACCCGATCGAGGGGGCGACGGCGGAACGCCTCGCCGGGGAGATCGCCGGCAAGGGGCACCGGGACGTCACCTGGGCGGGCGACCTCGCGGCCGCCGAGGCCGAGGTACTCCGCCGGCTCGAGCCCGGCGACGTGCTGCTCACCCTGGGTGCCGGAAGCGTCGGGGGAAGCGGCCGGAGGATCCTGGCGGCCCTGCGGGGAGGGGAGGACGCGCGATGAGGGACCCGCGCGTCGACTCCCTCTACCGGGAGATGGCCGGGGACCTCGGGGTCCCGGCCACGCCCGGGGAACCCCTGGCCCGGTGGACGACGATGGGGGTCGGCGGACCGGCACGGTGGGCGTTCTTTCCGCCGGACCCGGAACGGCTCCTCGCCGCCTGGCGGGCGCTTCACGAGGGTCCGCTCCCGGTCCGGGTGCTGGCGGGGGGCAGCAACGTGATCGTCGCCGACGAGGGGATCGATGCCGCGGTCCTCGTGCTCGGGCGCACGGGGGGCGAGATCCGTCGCGAGGAACACGAGCTGGTCGCGGACGCGACCGTTTCCCTCCCCGCCCTCGTGCGTCGGGCCGCGGACGAGGGGCTCGCCGGGCTGGCGTTCGCGGAGGGCATCCCGGGGAAACTCGGGGGGGCCGTTCGCATGAACGCCGGCACCGGCGCGGGGGAGATCGCGGAAGTCGTCGCGGAGGTCGAGGTCGCGGACGCGAACGGCGCCGTGCGATGCCACCGGCCCGGCCCCGGGGACTTCGGCTACCGGGAGAGCTTCGTCGCCCGGGAAGGGCTCCTCGTGCTCCGGGCCAGGGTCGCCCTCCGCCCCGGGGACCCCGCGGCGATCCGCGCGGAGATGGCCGAGCGCCGGGCACGCCGCCGGGCGAGCCAGCCGGGGGGCCGTTCCGCCGGCTGCATCTTCCGCAACCTGCCGGGCGAGCCGGTGGGAGCCCTGGTCGACCGGCTCGGGCTCAAGGGAACCCGGATCGGGGACGCGGCCATCTCGACGGAACACGGGAACTTCATCGTCAACCTGGGCCACGCGCGCGCGAAGGACGTCCTCGACCTCGTCGACCTGGTGCGGGAACGGCTGGCCCGGGAGACCGGCCTCGAACCACGCCTCGAGGTGGAGATCTGGAGGGACCCGCGATGAGGTGGATTGCCTGGCCCCGGCGCGGGAAACGGGTTCACCGGAAGAAGCGACCGCGCCGTTCCCGCCCCCCGCTCCTCGAGAGGGCCCGGCGCCCTCTCCTCGTCCTCGGCGTCCTGGTCGCCGCCGGCACCCTGGGCTGGGCGATCCGCGCGGCCGTCCTGGCCCCGGCGCTCGCCGTTCGCCGCGTGGCCGTCAGCGGGACGGAGCGCCTGCCGCGGGAACGGGCCCTCGCCGTTCTCGCGGAACACGTCGGCGAACCGATCGCCCTCGTGGACCTGGACGCGATCCGGGCCGCCCTCGAGTCCGAGCCGATCGTCGCCCGGGCGATGGTGGCTCGCCGCCTGCCCGACCTCCTCGAGGCCAGGATCGACGAGCGCGTCCCCGTGGCCCGGGCGCGCCTCGCCGGGGGAACCGTGCTCGTCGACGAGAACGGCGTGCTCTTCCCGCCGGGGCTCGGGTCGCCCGGGGACGAGAAGCTCCCCGAGCTGCGCGGGCTCGCCACCCGGCCCGGTGAGCCCGCCCTGGTCGCCGCCGACCGCCCGGCGCTCGCCGCGCTGGAAGCGCTGCGACGCGTCACGGGGCACGCGCCCCCGCCGGGAACGTTCGTCGACCTCGCCCCGCGGCGCCGGATCGTCCTCCGGCCGGGGAGAAACGCCCCCCTTCTCTGGCTGGATCGGGACGACCCGGGGCGGAACCTCGAGGACCTGTTCGCCTGGAAGGACCGGCTGGTCGCCCTCCGCGAGGGCGCGGCCATCGACCTGCGGTTCACGAACCGCCTGATCGTGGTGCCGGGAAGCCCCGGCTCCCTGGAGAGGTGACCCATGGCCCGGAACCCGGAGACCATCTGCGCCATCGACCTCGGAACCCACCGCTGCTGCTGCGTGATCGCGGCCATCCGGGGCCCCCGCGACCTGGACGTGCTCGGGATCGGCACCCGGAAGACCGAGGGAATCCGCAAGGGGATGATCGTCAACCTCGAGGCCCTGGTCGGCTCGATCCGGGGCGCCGTCGAGCTGGCCGAGGAGATGGCGAATCGGCAGGTGGACTCGGTGGTGGCCACCGTGCCGGCCGCCCAGGTCCGGTCGTTCACCTCGCGGGGAGTCGTCACGATCTCCGGGCGGGACCGCGTGGTGACGCGGAAGGACCTCGAGCGCGTCCTCGAGACGGTCCGCTCGGTCCAGATCCCTCCCGGGCAGTCGATCCTGCACATCCTGCCCCAGGAGTACTCGCTGGACGGGCAGGGGGAGATCCAGGACCCGGTGGGAATGACGGGCCAGCGCCTCGAGGCGAGCGCCCACGTGGTGACCGTTCCCCGGCAGGCGGCCCAGCACGTCGTGGCCGCGATCAACCGGGCGGACGTGGAGGTGGAGAGCCTCGTCTTCCCCCTCCTGGCGGGCGCGGAGGCCGTGCTCACGCCGGAGGAGCGGGAACAGGGCGTGTTCCTCGTCGACATCGGCGGTGGCACGACCGACGTCGCCCTGTGGGAACGCGGGGCTCCCTGGTTCACGACGTCGATCCCGATCGCCGGCGACCTCGTGACCAACGACATCTCGATCGGCCTTCGGACCCCGGTTCCCGACGCGGAGAACGTCAAGCGCACCTGGGGAAGCGCCCTGCCGCCCGAGGACGAGGATGACGACGTGACCCTCGAGGTCCCCGGTGTCGGCGACGGGAAGACGAAGCTGGTCGGCCGGTCCCTGCTGACCCAGATCATCGCTCCCCGGGTGCAGGAGATCTTCGAACTGGTCCGGGCGCGCCTCGACCAGGCGGGCATCGCGACGCGGGCCCGCGCCGGGGCGGTGCTCGTCGGGGGAACGGCCAACCTCGATGGAATCGTCGAGACGGCGGAGGAGATCCTCGGGATGCCGGTCCGCGTCGGGATTCCCGCGGGCTTCGGTGGCCTGGTGGACGACATCCGCGCCCCGAGCTTCGCGACGCCGGTCGGCCTCGCCCGCTGGGAACTGGTCGAGGGGCGGCGGCACCGCGTCCAGGAGCTGCGCGGCAGGAAGCGCGGCAGGTTGTTCGGCGGGTTGCTCCGGTCGGTTTCCGGCTGGATGGGTGAGCTGTTCTGAGCGGGATCGTCCCGCGACGAGACGAGGGAGGAGCAGGGACATGGCGGAAACGACGAAGAGGGGCGTCCGGTTCACCCTGGACGACATCGAGGAGGCGCCGGCGACGATCCCGTTCCCGGGGGCCGGAACGGCCGTCCTCGAGGAACCGCGGCCCGTTCCCGGCCCGATGCCGGGGGCCGTGATCAAGGTCGTCGGGGTCGGCGGGGGCGGCGGCAACGCCATCAACCGGATGATCGAGGCGGGCGTGCAGGGCGTCGAGTTCATCGCCGTGAACACCGATGCCCAGGCCCTGGCCCGCAACCTCGCACCGACGAGGATCCAGATCGGCGAGAAGCTGACCCGCGGACTGGGTGCGGGAGCGCGCCCGGAGATCGGCCGCGAGGCCGCGCTCGAGGACACCGAGGTCCTGCTCGAGAAGCTCTCCGGGGCGGACATGGTCTTCGTCACGACCGGGCTCGGCGGCGGAACGGGAACCGGGGCCTCGCCGGTCATCGCCGGCCTGGCGGCCGAGCTCGACGCGCTGGTGGTGGCGGTCGTCACCAAGCCGTTCGCCTTCGAGGGACGGCGTCGACGCCAGCAGGCCGAGGAGGGACTGGCCGAGCTGAAGAAGGCGGTCGACACGGTGATCACGATTCCGAACGACAAGCTGCTGGCCACCGTCGACCAGGAAACGACGATGCAGGCCGCCTTCTCCCTCGCCGATGACGTCCTCCGCCAGGCGGTCCAGGGAATCTCCGACCTGATTCTCGAGACCGGCGTGATCAACCGGGACTTCGCCGACGTGCGGACCGTGATGAAGGGAATGGGCATGGCCCTGATGGGCACCGGGGTCGCCGAGGGCGAGAACCGCGCCGTCGCCGCCGCGCAGCAGGCGATCAGCTCCCCGCTGCTCGAGGACACGTCGATCGAGGGAGCGCGCGGCGTGATCCTCTGCATCACCGGGGGAGACGACCTCCGCCTCCTCGAGGTCAACGAGGCGGCGTCGATCATCCACGAGGCCGCGGACCCGGACGCCATGATCCTGTTCGGCTACGTCCAGCGGCCGGAGATGACCGGGAAGGTCAAGGTCACGGTGATCGCCACGGGCTTCGAGAGCCACGGGACGGGCTCGCGGGCCCGGGCCGCGGCCGAGGAACCGGCACGCCTGGCGTCGCCGGAAACCCGTCCCCCGGCGGAACCGCCGACGGCGGAGGAGCCGCCGCCCCCGGTGATCCAGGCGCCGCGGCAGGTCGACCTCCGCAACCTCCCGTTCCTCGACGACGGCGCCGGGCCGCACCTCGACGTCCTGGACCGGGACGACTACGAGATCCCCGCCTACCTCAGGCGGATGCAGGACTGATCCCGCGGAGATCCCCCGCTCCCCCGAGGGGGAGCGGGGTCCCGAGGGGGGAAGGACCGGACGTGCGAACCACCCACCTCACCCCAACCAGCCCGTGCGGCGCACTCCGCGCCGCCACCCCTCCCTTCCCCGGGGAGGGTTCCGTGCCACCCCACTTCCCCCGGCACGCCGTCCTTCCCCCCGCATTTTTCCCTTCCTTCCTCCTTTCCCCGGCCCCGGGAGGGTCCGCCTGAACCCCCCTCGCGCGCGGCGGATCCATCCCCCCGGGGGGAAGGGGCCGGCGGACCGCCGGCCCCTTCCCCGTACCGCGGCCGCGCCCCCCTTCCGGCGGCGAAAGCCGGGAAGAAACCGGGCACGTTCGCCGTTCTTTTTTTGCCCCGGCGGGGCCCTGACCGCGGTACATTGGGGGACGGTCCGGGAAGCGGTCCCTGCCCGGAAGCCGGGAACGATCCCGGCGGGGCGCGGGAGGGAACGGGCAGGGACGACCGGACCGGGTCGCGAGGTCCGGGTCCCTTCCGGCCGGCACCGCCGGCCGGGATGCGTTCTGCCGGGCCGCTTACCCCCGGGGGGAGAGAGGAACCGCGGGCGCGGGGAACCCCCGCGCCCGGACGAGAGGAGGTCGTGCCGTCATGAGATCGATCCGCCTGGTCGTGCTCCTGCTGCTCGTCGCCCTGCCGACGGGCGCCTTCGCCGTGTTCCGCGGGGCCCCCCCGGAGGATGTGCAGCGCACCGTCCGCGAGGCCGTCGTGCAGCAGGTTCTCGGTGGCCGCACCGAGCACGTGCGCGTCGTGATGACCCCCAGGCCGTTCCCGACGGAGGGCGAGTTCCGCCTGGAGTGGTCCGGCGGGCCGATCGAGCTCCCGGAGGGGACCGCCTGGATGGCGATCGCCGACGAGACGCCCGGCGTGCTCGGGTTCCACCCGGTCAAGCACGTCTTCTTCGACGAGGAGCTCCGGGTCATCGCGGTCCGCGACGCGAACGTCTACCCCCGGTTCTACGTCGAGGGGGAACGGCAGGACTGGTTCACCCTGGTCGAGTACCACGCCCGGCCCGGCAAGGTCCCGGCCGACCGGCAGCACGCCGTCCCGGGCCGCTCGACGAAGGCCGGCGAGAAGGACTTCACCTACCAGGAGTTCTACGCGGTCATCATCGAGGGAGACGTCCCCTCCGGCAGCAGCTACCCCGAGTTCTGGACCGATCCCGTGCAGATGTACCGCATCCTCCTCGAGTACGGCTACCAGCCGGACCACATCCACGTCCTCTACGGGGACGGCGAGGACGAGAGCGACTGGATCTGCGAGTACTACCGGGAGGAGATGGTCGACTTCCCCGCCTACAAGCAGGACGTCCGCAACATCTTCACCTGGATGCGGGACGGGAACCCGGAACACGGGATCCCCCAGGTCACCGACCAGGACTTCATTTTCCTCTTCACGTTCGACCACGGCGGCAGCAATGGCGGCTGCAATTCCACCCTCTGCCTGATGGACGGCTGCATGCCGGACGACGAGTTCGCCTCGTACTTCAACGACGTCCCGTACAAGCACCGCGCCGTCGACATGCAGCAGTGCAACTCCGGCGGGTTCATCGACGACCTGGAGAACACGACGACCGTGATCTCGACCGCCGCCGACTGCGGCGAGAGTGCCTACCAGGCGGACGAGACCGACGACTGCGAGGGCGTCACCACGACGAAGTACGGCGAGTGGAACTACTGGTGGATGAGCGCCATGCGCGGCCACAAGCCGTGGCCGGGCGAGGAGCCGGTCGACGCGGACGTCAACGATGACGGCAAGGTGAGCTTCCTCGAGGCCCACAACTACGCGGTCGACCACGACGACCGCTCGGAGCATCCCCAGTGGAGTGACCCGGGCGGGATCGGCGACGAGCTCTCCCTCCAGACGACCTGGAACGGGCCCCACCTGGTCCACGACGGGCACCGGGTCGACGACGGCGACGGCGGCAACGGCGACGGCGTCGTGAACCCCGGCGAGACGATCGTCATGCCGGTCACGCTCTTCAACAACGGCGAGGAAGACGCGACCGGCGTGCACGGCACCCTTTCCACCGACTCCGAGTGGGTGACCATCGACGATGCCGACGCCGACTGGCCCGACATCGCGGCGGACACGGGAGCCGAGTCCCTTGCCGACCACTTCCGCTGGCGGGCCGCCCCCGAGGCGCCGGACGACACCGACGTCCTGTTCCACGTCGACTGGACGACCAACGAGGGCGCCTCCGGCACGACCGCCTTCCACGAGCGCATCTACCGGGTGATCCTGGCCGTCCAGAAGACGTCCGTCCTCGACGACGACGGTGGTGACGGGGACGGAATCGCCGACCCGGGCGAGTCGATCCGGCTGGCGGTCACCCTGCGCAACAAGGGTCACGCCGAGGCCCGGGACGTCCACGGAACCCTCTCGACCGATTCGCCGTGGGTGACGATCACCGACGACCAGGCGGACTGGCCGAACATCGCGGGCCAGGGCTCCGCCCGGTCGAACCCGGACCACTTCGGGATCGACGTCCATGCCGACGCCCCCGAGATGACCTGGGTCGAGTGCACGCTCGACGTGACCGCGGCGGACGGGTACACCGAGTCCCTGCCGCTGCGCTTCATGATCGGCTCCCGCGGCACCGTCCTGCTGGTCGAGGACGGTGACGCCGAGGAGGCCGACTTCATGGAAGACCTGATCGGCGACCTCGGCTTCGGCGTCGAGCGGCAGCTCGCCAGCGAGACCGACCCGGACACCTGGACCGACTACCACCTGCTCGTCTGGGACGCTGGACGCAACGACGACTCGGTCTCCGACCCGGCCTGGCGGGACTCCCTCGAGAGCTTCGTGGCCGACGGAGGCCGCCTGCTGATCACGGGCGGCGAGATCGGCTACGACCACCGCTACGATGACAGCTTCCGCCAGAACGTCCTGCACATGGACAGCTATCGCAATGCCGGCGGCGGCGATCTCCGGGTGCAGGACGACACGCACCCGATCGCGACGGTGCCGAACGTCCTCGACGAGACGCTCCCGGCCGAGACCAGCGACGGCTACGACAGGGACGCCGTCCGACCCACCTACGACGCCCGGATGATCCTCGACTGGACCGGATCCGAGGGCAATGCGTCCCTGGTTGCCTACGACGACGATTCGCTCGAGGGGAACGGGGGCCAGGTCGTCAGCCTCTTCGTCCGGGCGAAGACCCTCTCCGACGAGGGCGGGCAGCGCACCCAGCTCGTCGAGAACGTCCTCGAGTGGCTGATGGGGAACGACAAGCCGTACCTGCTCTACGTCTCCCACGAGGTGCACGACGAGGACGGCGGCAACGGCGACGGGGTGATCGATCCGGGCGAGACGATCCACATGGCGGTCGACCTGGAAAACCAGGGGTCCGGCCAGGCGACGATCACCTGGGCCCGCGCCGAGACGGACCACCCGGAGATCATCCACTTCACGGACAACTACGCCGAGTGGCCGACGATCGCGTCGGGCGCGACGGCCCGCAGCCTCGATCCGCACCTCGTCTTCCACGTCGACGAGAACGCCGCCTGTGGCACCTGGGTCGAGATGACGCTCCACATCACGACCGACGAGGGCTTCGCCGCCGACCGGAGGTTCCGCTTCAAGGTCGGCACCGGCGGGGGTGACCACGTGACCTACGAGTCGACCGACACCCCGATGGGCATCCCCAACCCCGGGATCGCCGACTCCGTGATCGACGTACCGGACGCGTTCCGGGTCGGCGACGTCAACTGTCACGTGGACATCGAGCACTCCTCGATCAACCTGATCAAGGTGGTCCTCCGCTCCGCCGAGGGGACCCAGGTCACCCTGCACAACATGAGCGGCGAGGGGAACCACCTCGAGACGACCTACGACACCGAGACGCAGCCGGACGGCCCCGGCACGATGAGCGACTTCGACGGCGAGGTCGCCACCGGCGAGTGGCACCTCTACGTCGACGACCTCCAGGCCGACATGATGATGGGCCGGATCAACTCCTGGTCCCTCATCTTCGACACCTCGGACCTCTGCCACGACTTCACGTGCGAGGACGACGTCCCCGGCGACGTCGGGAACACGCTCACGATGTCGAAGCTGGACGGGACGGACGTCCACCTGGAGTGGGACGCGGTTTCCGGCGCGGACGCCTACAACGTCTGGCGCTCCCGCAGGGCGGACTTCTCCGACCCGGAGGCGACCGGGCACACGACCGACACGGCGTACGACGAGACCGGCGTGCCCCACCGTTCCTCGATCTACTTCTACCAGGTCCGCGCCGAGAACGCGTGCCACGAGGAGGGGCCCTGACCCCGCACGACGATTCGACTACCATGGGGCGGCCGGGGAAAACCCCGGCCGCTTCCTTCTTCCTGCCGCGCCGGGAGGACCGATGGCCGACGAGCTGCTGCGGGGCACCGCCCTGGACGGAAGGGCCAGGTTCGCCGCCGCCGACACGACTTCCGTCGTGGAGACCCTCCGGGAGATCCACGACCTCTCTCCCACCGTCAGCGCCGCCCTCGGCAGGGTCGCGACGGGCGCCCTCCTGCTGGCCGCCATGCTGGAGAAGGTCACCGCCCGGGAACCGGTGGTGACCGTGGAGGTCGAGGGCGATGGTCCGGTCGGCCGCCTGGTCGCGACCGCCTCGCCGGCCGGGTGGGTGCGCGGCTTCGCCCGCAACCCGCGGGCGACGGCCACGCCGCGCGCCGACGGGAAGCTCGACGTCGCGGCGGTGGTCGGCCGCCACGGAACGCTGACGGTGACCCGTGACCCGGGGATCGGGGAACCATGGCGGGGGATGGTGCCCCTGCGCTCCGGCGAGATCGCGCGCGACCTCGCTCGCTACCTCCACGACTCGGAGCAGACGCCCTCGGCGATCGGGCTCGGAGTCTTCGTCGTCCCGGAGGGGCGCGTCACCCATGCCGGCGGCTGGCTCGTCCAGCTCCTTCCCGGCGTGACGGACGACGAGGCGAAGGCGCTGGCGGACCGGGTCCGCCGCCTCGGACCGGTGACGGCCCAGCTCCGGGCCGGCCGCGGGCCGGAAGCCTGGCTGCACGATCTCTTTCCCGCCGGGTACGACGTGCTGGGCCGTACCCCCGTGCGCTTCGAGTGCGGTTGCTCCCGGGAGCGGGTGGAGAAGGCGCTCCGGCTCCTCGGTCCCCGGGAGGTCCGTTCCCTCCTCGAGGAGGCCCGTCGGAAGGGAGAACCGGCGGAGCTGCGGTGCGAGTTCTGCCGCGCCGCCTACCCGGTGCCGCCGGCCGACCTGGAACGCCTGCTCGACGAACTGGAGAAACCGTCGGCGTAGGCTTCCCGGGGCTGGTCACCGGTTAAGAAAACTTCTTCCGTCCAAAAAGCTGCCTTGTAAGTAAGCTCCCGAGACGACAACAAGCGGAGCATTTGCAGTATGTTACGGACGCTCCCCGCCGGGCGGCCATCGCGGAGCTTGCGCATACCGCACCCACATCGTACGATTTGGGCGCCGGACAAGGTGCCGGGATCGTCCCGGCCGGGAGGCCGATCCAGTGATCCGCATCAGCCGCGAGACCGACTACGCGATCCTGCTCCTCGTACACCTGGCCCGCCGACCACCGGGCCGGGTGGTGACCGCCCGCGAGATCGCCGACCACACCGGGATTTCCCGGCCGATGGTCAGCAAGATCCTCAAGGCCCTCGCGCGCGGCGGACTGCTCCACTCCCACCGCGGCGCACGGGGCGGGTACAGCCTTCCCCGGTCGCCGGAGGAGATCTCGATCGCCGAGGTGATCGAGGCGATCGAGGGACCGATCGCCATCACCGAGTGCTCCGGCGAGGAGGGTTCCTGCACCCTCGAGGCCGGCTGCCCGGTCCGGGTCAACTGGCGTGACATCAGCGCGGTGATCCGCTCGGCGCTGGCCGGCGTGCCCCTCGCCCGGATGGCCGGGTCGCTCCGGGCCCCCCGGCCCCTCGGAACGGTCCCGGCGGCGGACTTCCCGGGGCTCGGCCTCGCTCCCCTCCCCCCCTCCGGTGGCGAGGGTGACCCCGGGCCGGGCCACGGCGCCGGCGACGGGAAGGAAGGACGGGAACGACGATGAGCGACGACAGGAAGCGGATCCAGGAGATCGTCGACCGGGAGTACGAGCACGGCTTCGTCACCCCGATCGAGGAGGAGACGATCCCCCCCGGCCTGTCCGAGGAGGTGATCCGCAGGATCTCGGCGATCAAGCGGGAGCCCGGGTGGCTGCTCGAGTGGCGCCTCCGGGCGTACCGCACGTGGCAGAAGATGGAGGAGCCCCACTGGGGCCACCTCCACTATCCCCCGATCGACTACCAGTCGATCGTCTACTACGCGGCGCCGAAACGGGACGAGGATCGGCCGAAGAGCCTCGACGAGGTCGACCCGGAGCTCCTCGAGACGTTCGAGAAGCTCGGGATCCCCCTCGAGGAGCGGGCGGCCCTCGCCGGCGTCGCGGTCGACGCGGTCTTCGACTCCGTGTCGGTGGCGACGACCTTCAAGGAGAAACTGGCCGAGCTCGGGATCATCTTCTGCTCGTTTTCCGAGGCGGTGCGGGAACACCCTGACCTGGTCCGGAAGTACCTCGGCACGGTCGTTCCTCCCGGCGACAACTTCTTCGCCGCCCTCAACTCGGCGGTCTTCTCCGACGGCTCGTTCTGCTACATCCCCCCCGGGGTCCGCTGCCCGATGGAGCTCTCCACCTACTTTCGGATCAACGCCGCGAACCTCGGCCAGTTCGAGCGGACGCTCGTCATCGCCGACAAGGGGGCGTACGTCAGCTACCTGGAGGGCTGCACGGCGCCGATGCGGGACGAGAACCAGCTCCACGCGGCCGTGGTCGAGCTCGTCGCCCTCGAGGGCGCACACATCAAGTACTCCACGGTGCAGAACTGGTACCCCGGCGACGAGGAGGGACGGGGGGGCATCTACAACTTCGTGACGAAGCGCGGGAAGTGCCTCGGGCGAAATTCCCGCATCTCCTGGACCCAGGTGGAGACCGGCTCGGCGATCACCTGGAAATACCCGGGATGCGTCCTGATCGGCGACGGCTCGGTCGGAGAGTTCTACTCCGTCGCCCTGACGAACCGGCGCCAGCAGGCCGACACCGGCACGAAGATGGTCCACGTCGGTCGGAACACGCGCTCGGTGATCGTCTCGAAGGGCATCTCCGCCGGGCGGGGCCAGAACTCCTACCGGGGCCTGGTCGAGATCCGCGGGAGCGCCGAGGGGGCCCGCAACTATTCCCAGTGCGACTCGATGCTGATCGGGGACCGCTGCGGGGCCCACACCTTCCCGTACATCGACGTGGCGAACCCGACCGCCGTGGTCGAGCACGAGGCGACGACCTCGAAGATCGGGGAGGACCAGCTCTTCTACTGCCGCCAGCGGGGGATCTCCCCCGAGGACGCCGTGGCGATGATCGTCAACGGCTTCTGCAAGGAGGTCTTCCGCGAACTGCCGATGGAGTTCGCCGTCGAGGCGCAGAAGCTGCTCGGCGTCAGCCTCGAAGGGAGCGTGGGCTGAGAGGCCCGCGCCGGAGGGAGCCAGCCGATGGAGACGAACCAGCCGATCCTCGAGATCCGTGACCTGCACGCGCGCATCGAGGGAAAGGAAATCCTCAGGGGGATCGACCTCGTCATCCGCCCGGGCGAGGTGCACGCGATCATGGGCCCGAACGGCTCCGGGAAGAGCACGCTCGCCCAGGTCCTCGCCGGCCGGGACCTCTACGAGGTGACGCGCGGCGAGGTCCTCTACCGGGGACGGGACCTGCTCGCGCTCTCGCCGGAGGAGCGCGCCCGGGAGGGGATCTTCCTCGCGTTCCAGTACCCGGTCGAGATTCCCGGGGTCACGAACCTCTACTTCCTGAAGACCGCCCTGAACGCCGTCCGCAAGCACCGCGGCCTGCCCGAGATGGACGCGATGGAGTTCATGAAGCTGGTCCGGGAGAAGCTCGCCCTCGTCGAGATGGACGAGGCGTTCCTGCGGCGGGCGGTCAACGAGGGCTTCTCGGGGGGCGAGAAGAAGCGGAACGAGATCCTCCAGATGGCGGTGCTGGACCCCGTTCTCGCGATCCTCGACGAGACCGACTCGGGGCTCGACATCGACGCCCTGCGCGTCGTCGCCAACGGCGTCAACCGCCTCCGGCGACCGGACCGGGCGATGCTGCTGGTCACCCACTACCAGCGGCTCCTCGACTACATCGTCCCCGACCGCGTCCACGTCCTCGCCGGCGGCCGGATCGTCCGGTCCGGCGACCGTCGCCTGGCCCTCGAGCTCGAGGAGAAGGGGTACGGCTGGCTCCACGAGGCCGGGACCCCGGGCGCGTGAGGAGGCCGCGATGACCACCGGCATCGCCGAGACGATTCCGGCCGGCTGGAAGGCCCTCGTCGACCGGCACCGGGAGCTCCTGGCCACGGGGCCGGCGTTCCTCCGGGAGCTGCGGCGCGCGGCCTGGACCCGCTTCGAGGAACGGGGCCTGCCGGGCCGCCGGGAAGAGGACTGGCGGGAAATCGACCTGCGTCCCCTGGCCGCGCTCTCCCCCGTTCCCGCCGCCCCCCGGGCATCCCGGGTCTCCCCGGACATCCTCGACCATCCGGCGGTGGCGCGGCCGGCGCCGCCCCGGTTCGTGCTGGCCGGGGGACGCCTCCGGGAAGACCTCTCCGCGGCGCACCCGCTGCCCGCCGGCCTCCAGGTGCTCACCATCGAGGAGGCGGCCAGGGCGTGGCCCGACCTGCTCGCCACCCACCTGGGCCGGTACGCCCCGGCGGAAAACCCGTTCGTCGCCCTGAACACCGCCCTCGCCGAGGAAGGCCTGGTCGTCCGGGTCGCCGCCGGGACCGACGTGGACGTTCCCCTCCACCTGGTTCACGTCGCCCCGGCGGGGGACCGGGACGTCGCCTGCCATCCCCGCGTCCTCGTCCTCGTGGAAACCGGGGCGAGGGTCGCCCTCGTCGAGAGCTTCCTCGCGCGGGAGGAAGCCGGGGGACTCGTCAACGGGGTCACCGAGCTCCTCGTCGGGCCCGGGGCCCGCGTGACCCACGCCCGCGTCCAGCACGAGGCTCCCGGGATCCACCACGTCGCCCACGTCGCCGCGCGCGTCGAGGCGGGGGGATCCCTGCGGTCCCTCTCCCTCGCCCTCGGCGGGCCCCTGGTGCGGGTTGGCATCGACGTCCGCCTGGCGGGCGAGGAGGCGGAGACCTCCCTCGACGGTCTCTACCTCGCCGGGTCGGGGCAGGTGGTCGATCACCGGACGGCCATCCTCCACGACGTGCCGCGCTGCGCGAGTCACCAGCTCTACAAGGGCCTCCTGGCCGGCGACGGGCGCGCCGTCTTCCGCGGTCGGATCGTCGTCGCCCCCGGGGCCCAGCAGACGGACGCTCACCAGCAGAACCGCAACCTGCTGCTCTCCCGGCAGGCACTGGTCCGTACGCGTCCCCAGCTCGAGATCTACGCCGACGACGTGCGGGCTACCCACGGGGCGACGGTCGGGCAGCTCGACGACGAGATGCTCTTCTACTTCCGGAGCCGCGGCATCGGTCTCGCGGAGGCCCGCCACCTGCTGCTCGCGGCCTTCACCGGCGAGATCCTCGAGCGGGTCCCCGGCGCACCGCTGGCCGGGCTGCTTCGCGACCTGGTCCGGGACCGCCTCGCCCGCGAGCTCCCGGCCGGGGAGGATGCGCGATGACGACGGCCCTCGACGTGGACCGGGTCCGGGACCAGTTCCCGATCCTCGCCCGCCGGGTTCACGGCCGACCCCTCGCGTACCTGGACAACGCCGCGACGACCCAGAAGCCGCGGGCGGTGCTCGACGCCGTGCGCCGTTTCTACGAGGAGCGGAACGCGAACGTCCACCGGGGCGCCTACGCTCTCTCCGCCGAGGCGACGGAGGCGTACGAGGGTGCGCGGGCCCGGGTCGCCCGTTTCCTCGGGGCCGCGGATCCCCGCGAGGTGGTCTTCACCCGGGGAACGACCGAGGCGATCAACCTGGTCGCCTGGAGCCTCGGCTTCGCGCGGCTGGGGGCCGGCGACGAGATCCTCGTCACCGAGATGGAACACCACTCGAACATCGTCCCCTGGCAGCTCGTCGCCGCCCGGACCGGTGCACGCCTCGCCGTCGCGCCGATCACGGACACCGGGGAACTGGACCGGGAGGCGTTTCGCCGGCGACTGTCGCCGCGCACGCGGATCGTCGCCCTGGCCCACGTCTCGAACGCCCTCGGGACGATCAACCCGGTCCGCGAGCTGGTCGCGGAAGCCCGCTCGGCCGGAGCCATCGTCCTCGTCGACGGGGCCCAGGCGGTGCCCCACCTGCCCGTGAACGTGCGCGATCTCGGTTGCGACCTCTACGCGTTCTCCGGGCACAAGGTGTACGGGCCGACCGGCATCGGCGCGCTCTGGGCGCGCCGGGAGCTGCTCGAGGAGATGCCACCCTGGCAGGGTGGCGGCGACATGATCCTCGAGGTGCGCTTCGAGGGGTCGTCGTGGAACGAGGTTCCCTGGAAGTTCGAGGCCGGCACGCCCAACGTGGCGGGCGCCGTCGGCCTGGCCGCGGCCCTCGACTGGGTCGAGGAGACCGGGCTCGAGGCGATCGCCGCCCACGAGGCGGACCTGCTCGCGTACGCGACCGGGCGGCTCGGCGAGATCGAGGGCCTGCGGATCCTTGGGAGCTCCCGCCGGAAGGCGGCGGTCGTCTCGTTCGTGCTCGAGGAGGTCCATCCCCACGACGTCGCGACGTTCCTCGACGCCGACGGGATCGCGGTACGGGCGGGGCACCATTGTGCCCAGCCGGTGATGGACCGTTACGGCGTGCCGGCAACGGTGCGGGCCTCCTTCGCCGCGTACAACACGCGCGCGGAGGTGGACGCCCTCGTCGCCGCGCTGCGAAAGGTCCGGGAGGTGTTCGCCCGATGAACGACCTGCGCGAGCTGTACCAGGAGATGATTCTCGACCATTCCCGGAACCCCCGGAACCGGGGGGTTCTCGAGCACGCCACCCACCGCGCCGAGGGACGGAATCCCGTCTGCGGGGACCAGGTGACGGTCTGGATCGACGTGGACGACGGGGGCGTCATCCGGAAGGTCACCTTCGACGGAAAGGGATGCGCGATCTCGACGGCGTCGGCCTCCCTGATGACCGAGGCGCTGGTCGGCCGAACGGTCGAGGAGGCCCGCCGCCTCTTCGCCGAGGTCCACGGGATGCTGACCGGGGATCCGTCCGGGGAACAGGCGGCCGCCGCCTCCGGCCGCGAGGACCTCGGGAAGCTGGAGGTCCTCTCCGGCGTCAAGGAGTTCCCGATGCGGGTCAAGTGTGCCTCCCTCCCGTGGCACACGTTCCTCGCGGCCCTCGAGGGGCGCGACGATCCCGCCCGGACCGAGTGACCGGGCCGACGCGGAGGACGACGGGATGAGCACCGCGGAGAACCACGACCGGGAGAATTCCGGCCGGTCCCACGACAGCTCGACCTGCAATGATCCCCTGTGCCGGGATCCCGCCTGCCGGGACGCGGCCGACCGGTCCACCCCGGTCGACAAGGAGACGCTGGTTCCCCGGATCGTCGCCATGCTGGAGTCGATCTACGACCCGGAGATCCCGGTGAACATCTGGGAGCTGGGGTTGATCTACGGGATCGACGTGTCCGACGACGGGGACGTCACGGTCCGGATGACCCTGACCGCCCCCAACTGCCCGGTCGCCGGCAGCCTGCCGATCGAGGTCGAGATGCGGGTCGCCTCCATTCCCGGCGTCCGCTCCTGCCGCGTCGAGCTCACCTGGGATCCCCCCTGGACGCCGGACCGGATGTCGGAGACGGCCCGCCTGATGCTCGGCCTCGACTGACCCCCGGCCCCGCCCGTTCCCGGGCTCGACGCGACGGGAACGTCCCCGCGGCACGATGCCGCGGGGACCGGGTGGCAGGAACGGGAATCTCTTCCCGGGGAAACCCGCTCAGAAGCGAAAGGCGACGCCGAGGGAGACCTCGTTGCCCGAGAGGTCGATCGTCCCGAAGCCGGCCAGGTCGCCGTCCAGCTCGTCGTCCACGTCGTGCCAGCGAGCATCGACGAACAGGGACCAGTTGTCGGCCACGGCCACGTCGACGCCCGCCTCGAGAAACCACCCGAGGGCGGTACCGTCGGAGACGTAGCGGTCGTTGAACACCTCCGGGGGATCGACGGAGAAGTCGATGAAGTCGCCGCGCTCCCGGTAGCGCCACCAGTAGAACCCCGCCCCCACCCCGACGTAGGGGCGGATCGCCTGGTCACGGCCGAACGGGTACGCGACCACGGCCACCGTCAGCGGCTCGAGCTCGAGCTGCTCCAGGTGCCGGATCTCGTACCCGCCGGCGTCCAGGTAGTCGCGGTAGGCGACCGTCGTCTTCCCGTCGTAGGTCGCGAGGGAGACCTCCACGTCGAGGACGGTCTCCCCGACCCGGTGGCGCCAGTCCAGTCCGAAGATCGTGTCGTCCAGGGCGGAAACGGAGCCGGTGAACGCATCGAACGTGTCGTCCCAGAACCGGGAGTCACCGTCCGGCCGGAACTCCCCGACCCGGAAACGCACCTGGTTCGTCGTGGCGGCCGCGGGGCGCCGGGCGCGGGGATAGTGGCGGGGCGTCCCGGCGAGCACGGCCGGGGATCCGGCAAGGAGCAGGAGCAGGACGAGAGCAGCGGCATGGTGGCTTCGCATCGGTCACCTCCTTCCGTCCCCTCCCGGAGCAAGGACGATGCCAGCGTGCCCGCGGGGGAGCCGTCCCTTGAAACGCAACGACTTGTATCGATCACGCGACGGGCCGCCGGGCGGGACGACCTCCCCCGGGGACGGTCACGTCTCCCAGCGGCGACCCTCGCTGCCCCCCATGATCCCCGGCCGGCCGGGGAACTCCCGCCGCACCGGGACGGGCCCCCCGGTGACGTCGGCGAGCACGACGGCCGCCCCCTCGAGGGGGCCCGCCCAGGCGATTCCCTCGACCAGGGGAGCGATCTCCTCGAGGACGCGGCGGGCGATCTCCAGCCGGGCGGTGGCCGCTTCGTCGGGCCCGCCGGCCCGTTCCATCCGCTCGAGCACCCAGCGGGGCACCTCGACGCCGGGCACCTCCGCGGCGAGGAACTCGGCCTCACGGAGATCCCGCGGGGGACGGATCTCGGCGAGGACCGGGATCCGGACGCGGGCGACCCGGTCGAGGAACGCGCCGAGGGAAGCGGCGTCGAAGACCGGCACGGTGACGGCGAAGGCCGCCCCGGCATCGACCTTCCACTCGAACCGGCGGACCTCCGCCTCGATCGACTCGGGGGTTCCCGCCGGCGTCACCTGGACGCCCGGGAAGAACGCGGTCGGCGCCCCGATCGGCGTGTCCCCGACGTCGAGCCCGTGGTTCAGCCGGTGGACCACGTTGACGAGACCGATCGCGTCGACGTCGAAGACCGGGGTCGCCCAGGGCGCCTCCCCGGGCCGCGGGACCTGCCCCGTGACCAGGACCAGGTTGCGGATCCCGAGGGCGTGGGCCCCGAGCAGGTCGGACTGCATTCCCAGGAGGTTCCGGTCCCGGCAGGAATACTGGAGCACCGGCTCGAGGCCCAGGCCTTCCTCCGCGGCGCGCTCCGCGACGAGCCGGGCAAGGGCGAGGGGGCTCATCCGGACCATCGCCCGCGGATCGTCCGGCACGAGCACGCCGTCGATCCCCAGGTCGTCGAGCCGGCGGAGGGCATCGAGCAGCCGGTCGGCCTGCCAGCCGCGGGGCGGCGGTGTCTCGACGAGCACGACGAAGCGCCCTTCCGCCACCTTCCGCGCGAGCGTGGAACGCTCGGGGGACGGGACCGGTTCCGCCTCCGCGTAGACCGGGCCGGAGAGGACGACCCGGGGAGCCGGCTCCTCCCCGACCTGGCGGCCCAGGGCCTCCCGCATCGCCCGGACGTGTTCCGGGGTCACTCCGCAGCAGCCTCCGACCACCCGCGCCCCCGCCGCCACGAACCTCCGGACGTAGCGCGCCATGTAGGAAGGAGAGGCCAGGTAGAGCAGGCGTCCCTCGACGGTGCGCGGCAGGCCGGCGTTGGGCAGCGCCGCGATGGGCTTCGTGCAGACCGCTCCCAGCGTCTCGACGACGGAGAGCATCGGCGCCGGTCCGACCGAGCAGTTGACACCGACGACGTCCGCGGGCGATTCCTCGAGCTTCCGGGCGAGCCACTCCGCGGGGACTCCCTCCGGCGACCGACCCTCCTCGTCGACGGTCATCATCGCGACGATCGGCAGGTCGCAGGCGTCCCGCACGGCCCGGATCGCCGCCCGGATCTCGACGAGGTCCGCGAAGGTCTCGAGGACGAGCAGGTCGACGCCCCCCTCGACCAGTCCCTCGACCTGTTCCCGGAAGAGGTCGACGGCCTCCTCGAGGGTGGTCGGCCCCCAGGGCTCGAGCCGGATCCCCAGGGGACCGATCGCGCCGGCGACGAGCACGCCGCTTCCCACGGCGCGGCGGGCGATCCGGGCGGCCTCCCGGTTGATCTCGCGCACCCGGTTCCCCAGCCCGTGGGGCTCCAGGCGGGGACGCGTCGCGGCGAAACTGTTCGTCTCGACCACGTCCGCTCCCGCCTGGGCGAAGGCGCGGTGGACCTCCTCGACCAGGGCCGGACGGTCGAGGTTCAGTTGCTCGTAGCAGACGTTGAGGAACGTGCCCCGGGAGTAGATCTCGGTCCCGGTGCCGCCGTCGAAGAGAACGACACCCTCGGCGAGTCGATCGAGGAAGGGACGCGTCACCCGGGAACGGGAGGAAGGCGCGGGGGAGCGGACCGGTTCCGCTCCCCCGCGCGCCACGAGCTTACTCGAGGACGAGGATCTCGACGCGACGGTTCTGGGCGCGACCCTCGCGGGTGGAGTTGTCCGCGATCGGGCGCTCCTCGCCGTAGGAGATCACCTGCATCAGGTTGAGGGGAATCCCGCGCTCGTGCAGGTAGTCCCGCACGGCCTCGGCCCGCTTGAGACCGAGCTTCTTGTTGTACGCGGCCGACCCGGTGGAGTCGGTGTGCCCCTGGATCTCGAGGAAGACCATCCGGTCGAAACTCTTCAGCTTCTCGACGAACTGGTCGAGGACCCTGGCGCCCTCGGGCGTCAGCTCGGTCTTGTCGACGCCGAAGTGGACGTCACGGTTGGTCAGGGTGACCTTCCAGATCACCTTTCCCTTGGCCAGCTTCTCCGCCTCGGCGGCCTTGGCCAGGGCCGTGGAGCCGGTCTGCTCGGCCTTCGTCGCCTTGGAATCGACGACCTGGACCTTCTGGTCGAGCTCGCCGCTCTTCTTCTCGAGCTGGTCGATCTTCTCTCCCTGCTGCTCCACCCGGGTCTGCACGTCGTCGACTCGCTTGGTCACGTCGGCGATGGCCTGGTCGAACGTCTTCGTGGAGACACAGCCCGCCGCGAGGAACAGCAGCGGGACGGAGATCACCAGCAGCATGGCGAAACGCTTCATCCTTCGTCCTCCTTGCTCGTGCACGTCTCGAACGCGCCGGACACCTTCCGGCGAACAGGGGGGCATTATAGACGGGCCCCCGGCGGTGCGCCGCCTCGCGGCGAAACTTCAGCGGTACCCGGAACGGGCCAGGACGGAGACTCCCGGCCGGTCGACGCGGACCCGGACCCGGTGAAACCTCCCGTCCGGCGGGGATTCCGGGTGGAACCCCAACCAGTACTGGTGGCGCAGGTCGTCCCGGATTCTCCGTGCCGCCTCCCGGGCCTCGTCCACCGATGTAACGAGGAAGAAACGCCCCCCCGTCTCGGCGGCGACCCGCCGCAGGAGCGCGAGGGGGGACCGTTCCCGGCGGCGGCGGGCTCGCTCCCGGATCCGCTCTCCCTCCCCGCCGACCGCCAGCACGTAGACCGGCGCCCGGACGCTCCGGGCCGCATCGATCACCTCCCGCGCGGTGCGTCGGCTCGCGTTGTCGATTCCATCGCTCGCGAGGACGATTGCCTGGCGCTCGTCGATGGGCGGCGGCAGCAGGTGAGCCGCCTCGACCAGGGCATCCGCCACCGCGGTGGTCCCCCCGCGGGGCAGGGCCACCGCCTCCGCGACGGCCGAGAGCGGCCGCTGGCGCCATCCGCCGTGAACCGTCACCCGGCCGCCCCCGAAGCTGACCAGCCGGATCCGGTCCTCGAGCCGCACGGTGCGGGCGAGGGGCAGGAGGGCCCGGCGGAGCTGGGCGCGCCGCGCCCGGCCCGCCATCGAGCCGGAAGCATCGACCAGCCACACGAGCCTGAAGGGATGGTCGCGGTCCTCGCCGAACCAGGTGATCGGTCGCTCCCTGCCATCCACCTCGAGGTGGAAGTCGGAGCGCCGCAACCCGGGCACGGGCCGGCCCTTCCGGTCGAGAACGACGACCCCGAGCTGCACGAGCGCGACCCGCACCTCCTCGGGGGGCAGCGCCGCGAGCAGCTCGCGCAGCTCGTCGTCGGTGAGCGGCGGGCCGTTTCCGTGCACCCGCTCCAGCAGGGACCGGACGTCTCCCGGCCCGGGGCCGAGGAGGAGGGGAAGGAGCAGGAGCAGCCCGAGAAGGCCCGGAAGACGCCGCATCAGGAGTACATCTTCTCCACGACGTCGCCGAAGCGACGCAGGACCTCCGCTCGCCGGACCTTCTGGGTCGGGGTGAGCAGGCCGTTCTCCTCGGAGAAGTCCTCGAGGAGGAACTCGAAGCGGCGCGCCTTCTCGAAGACGGCCAGGTTCGCCTGGTGACGGGAGATCTCCCCCTCGTACAGCCGCCGCACCTCGGCCCGCTCGAGGAGCGCCGGCACGTCGTCCACCGGCAGGTGCCGGTCGCGGGCCCACTCGACGAGTCGTTCCACGTTCGGGACGATCAGCAGCCCGATGTGCGGGCGCTCGTCTCCCACGGCGACCGCCCGGAGAACGTAGGGGCTCTTCTCGATCTCCTGCTCGATGGCGACCGGCGAGACGTTCTTCCCGGTCGAGAGCACGATGATGTCCTTCTTGCGCCCGGTGATCGCCAGGAACCCGTCCGGGTCGAGGTAGCCGAGGTCACCCGTGTGCAGCCAGCCGCCGAAGAGCGCCTCCTCGGTCTCCTGGGGGCGGTTCCAGTAGCCCCGCATCACGTTGGGGCCCCGGGCGAGGATCTCCCCCTCGTCGCTGATCTTCACCTCCACGCCGACGATCGGTGGCCCGACGGTACCGAGCCTGGCGTGCCCCGGGTAGTTGACGCTGATCACCGGCGACGACTCGGTCATCCCGTAACCCTCGTAGACCGGGAGACCGGCCGCCCAGAAGAACCGCGCGACGTCGACCGGCAGGGCCGCCCCGCCGCTGATCATGAACTTGAGGCTCCCGCCGAGCCGCGCCCGGACCCGGGAGAGAATCGCCCGGTCCGCCATCTTCAGGCGCAGGGCCGCGAGCCCCCGCGGGCGGCGGCCGGCGACGATCTCGTCGGCCGCGTCCATCGCCCAGGCGAGCATCTTCCGGCCGAGGGTCCGCTTGAAGCCCTTCTGCTCCTCGACCTGCTCGCGCACGACAGAGGCGATCCGCTCGAGCAGGCGGGGAACGGTGGCGAAGACCTGGGGTTTCACCTCGCCGAGGGCGTCCGCCACCCGCTCGAGCCGGGAGACGTACCCGATCGAGAGACCCACCTGGATGTAGACGTAGTTGACCATCCGCTCGAGCACGTGGGAGAGCGGCAGGAACGAGAGAGCCCGGTCCCCCTCCTCGAAGGCGAAGAGGTGGGCGCACGCCCCCACGTTCGAGCAGAAGTTGCGGTGCGTGAGCATCACGCCCTTCGGCGTCCCGGTCGTCCCCGAGGTGTAGATGATCGTCGCCAGGTCCCCGGAGTCGAGGTCGGCGAGCCGCCCGTCGACGAGGCCCTCGTTCGCGATCAGGGCCTGGCGGCCCTCCTCGCGCAGGACGGAGACGTGGATCGCCCCGGACCCCTCCTCGTCGAACGTGAACACCTGCTGGAGGTCGGGCAGCGAGCCGCGCACCGAGGCGACCTTGGCCGCCTGGTCCGGGTTCGACACGAAGACGAACCGGGCTCCGCAGTCCCTCAGGATGTACTCCGCCTGGCTTGCCGGCAGCGTCGGGTAGACCGGCACGTTGACGCCACGGGCGAACTGGATCCCCATGTCGGCCAGGATCCACTCCGGCCGGTTCTCCGAGATCAACCCGACCCGCTCGCCGGGCTCGAGGCCCCGGGAGATCAGTCCCGCGGCGATCTCCCGGACCGCCGCCAGGGCCTCCCGGGAAGAGACCCACTCCCAGCGCCGACCCCGCCGGGCGCCGAGGAACCGGTCGCGCTCGTGCTCGGTGACGCAGTGCAGGAAGATGGCCGGCAGGTTGGGCCGGACGTCGAGCTCCATGCTGGCTCCTTCCCCGGGAACGCGGGGACCGCCGGGGCTGACCCCGGGTCGAGGTGCCGGATGGTTATACTGCGAACATGCCTTCGGCGTCCATCCGGCCCCGCCTGCGCCCGGTCCCCGTCCTCGCGATCCTCCTTCTCGTCATGGCGGCGGCCCCGCCCCGGCTTCCCCGGGAGGCGCGCCGGGAGACCCGGTTCGCGGTCCGCCTCGCGACCCGCGGCTCCTGGCGGGAGGCGGAGGCCCATCTTCGCCGCGCCCTCGCTCTCTCCCCGGAACATCCCGGCCTGCTCCACGATCTCGGCATCGTGGCCCGGGCCCTCGGCCGGGACGGGGAGGCGGAGGCTCTCCTCGCCCGCGCCAGGAAAGCCGGGTTCGTTCCCGGTCGACGCTGCCGCGAGGTCCTGGTTCCCCGGCGGCGCCCGGCGATCGTACCCTGGTCCCCGGGACACCGGGTGACGCTCGCCGCCTGCGGGGACCGGCGAGAGGAGGTCGCGCGATGGCTCGGGCGGATCCTCGCCCGGGACGCGGGGCTGGCGCCCCGGCCCGTTCCCTGCGGGGAGACGGCGATGCTCGTCGCCCGTGCCCGGATCACCGTCACCGACCGGTCGGGATACGAGGAGGAGGACGAGCGGGACGACCCCTCCCTGCTCGAACCGGCGGCCCGGCCCCGGTTCGTCGTCCGGCGCCTGTTGCACCTGGAGCTGTCCGTCGAGGTACGGGACGCGCAGGGCCGACCCCTCCACCGGGACACCTGGTCGTCCGAGGCGATCGACCGCGGGCTGCGGGACGAACGCGACCTCGTCTACGATCTGCTCGCCCCCCTCCGGGAGCGACTGGTCGGCATCTTTCGCCCGGGCCGGCGGGAGGAGCCCGCCTGCCTGTGGACCGGGTGAGCGATGAGCCGTGGGCTGCGAACGATCCTTCTCTCCTGTGCCGTCCTCGCGGTGACGGTGACCGCCGGTCCCGTCCGCGCCCAGGTCGGAGGGGAACCGTTCGGCCGCAACAAGGTCGGCCGGCGCTCGTTCGCCTGGCGCGTCGTCGAGACCGCGCACCTGGAGATCCACTTCTACCCCGGCGAGGAGGCGCTCGTCCCGGAGCTCGCTGCCGAGGCGGAGAGCGCCTGGGCGGAGATCGAGAAGGTCCTGGGCCCCGGCCCGGGCCGGAAGGTCCCTCTCCTTCTCTACGCGACCCACGCCGACATGGAGGAGACCAACGTCACCCCCTGGCACGTTCCCGAGGCGGTCCTCGGCTTCGCCGAGCCGTTCCGCAACCGGGTCGTGATCCCGGCGGACCTGCCGCCGGACGAGCGGTACCACCTCCTGCGCCACGAGCTGACCCACGTCTTCGAGTTCGAGATCCTCTACGCCGGCTCGGCCCAGCGGATGCTCCGGGGGCACGCCCCCCTCTGGCTGATGGAGGGACTCGCGTCCTGGCTCGGGCGGGACGAGACCGCCCTCGACCGGATGGTGATCCGGGACGCGGTCCTCGCGAACCGGGTCCCGTCGATCCGCGATCTCGACCGGCTCGACTACATGACCTACCGGTTCGGCCACGCGGTCTTCGACTGGATCGTCGAGACCCGCGGCGTCGAGGGGATCCGCGACCTCCTCGCCGCGTTCCGGCGCGAACTGCTGACCGGCAACGCGGAGGCCGCGTTCCGGGACGCCCTCGGGATCGACGTCGACACCTTCGACCGGCGTTTTCAGCGCTGGCTGCGTCGCCGCTACCTGCCCCTGCTCGAGACGCGGCGGTTCCCGGACGACGTCGCCGCCCCCCTCGGCCCGGCGCGGCCGGGGGAGCAGCTCTTCTCTCCCGTGCCGAGCCCGGCCGGCGAGCTGGTCGCGGCCGTCCGGGCGAGCCGCGAGGGGATGGACGTCGTGCTGCTGGACGGGAGGAAGGGCCGCGTGGAGCGGGTGCTCTTCCGCGGCGCCGCCCACGCCCGGGACCGCCTGGTCAGCCGCGCGTGGCGCGGCCGGCGCGACCTCGGCTGGTCCCCCGACGGGACGCGCCTCGCCTTTTTCCTCCGCCGCGAGAACCGCTTCCTCCTGCGGATCGTCTCGGTCGCCACCGGCCGCACCGTGCGGGACGCCCTCCTGCCGGAGGGGATGGCGGACCCCGCGTCCCCGTCCTTCCTCGACGGGGAGACGGTGGTCTTCTCCGCGAACCGGGACGGCCGGTGGGACCTCTGGACGTGGACCCCGGGCCGCGGCGAGCCGCGCCGCCTGACCGACGATCCCGCGGTGGACGCGGACCCGGTGGTCGACCCGGACGGCAGGCGGGTCGCGTGGGTCCGCCGGGAGGGGGTCCACGACAAGCTCTGGCTGCTCGAGCCCGACGACCCGGCCGGGACGGCGCGCCCCCTCACCCGGGGCGCCTGCACCGACCTGCTGCCCTCCTTCTCCCGGGACGGGCGCTCGGTCTTCTTCGCGTCGGCCCGGGGCCCGGACGAGGCCTGGAACCTGCACCGGGTCGACCTCGGGTCCGGCCGCATCGAGCGGCTGACCGACCTGGCGACCGGTGGCTTCTCCCCCGCGGAGCTGCCCCCGGACGACGAGGGACATCCCCGCCTGCTCTTCGCCGGCTTCCTGGAGGGAAGGTTCCGCCTCTTCGTCCTGCGGCTCGACGATCCTTCCGTCCGGGAGGCGCGGGCGGTCGGCGAGCGGGAGGACGCCTGCCCGGTCACGCCGGAGCGGCCGCTCGTGCTGCCGGTCCGCCCCCCCGTCGACGTGGCCGCGGCCCGGGCGTACCGGCCCCGGTTCGACCTGGACGTGCCGGACGTCACCGTCGGGGTCGCCGACGACGGGACGTTCCTCACGGCGACGACGCTCCGGTTCACCGACCTGCTCGGCGACCGGCGGATCCTCGTCCGGGCGAACACCTATTCCGACTGGTCCGACGTCGACCTCGCCTACGTCGACCTCTCGGGCCGGCTCGACTGGGCCGTCCGGTTCCGGGACGACCGGGAGTCGTGGCGGACCGGTCCGTGGGATCCCTCGAGCTGGGGCGGGGAGTGGAGCTTCACGTCCGTCGAGGGGGCGGCCTCCTGGCCGTTCTCCTCGTCCCTGCGCCTCGAGGGGACCCTCGGCTTCGCCTGGCGGCGGATGGACGTCCCCTGGATCGCCCCGGACGGCTCGGCCGCCGGGATCGCCCGCGCGTCGGACGACTACCCGTACGCCGCCCTCGACCTGGTCGGCGACACGGTCCGCTGGCAGCCGTTCGGCCCGTGGCAGGGGCACCGGTTCCGGGTGGGGATCACCGCCTGGGAGTTCGTCTCCGGCGACCGGGACGGGACCTCGGGACGGACGTACCGGCTCGACTTCCGGGGCTACCGGCGGATCACCGCGCGGAGTCTCCTCGCCGTGCGGCTCGCCGGGGTCGTCCAGTCCGGCGAGGGGGGCACGCTCCGGGCGATCGGCGGCCTCGACGAGCTGCGCGGCTTCCGCTTCCGGGAGTTCGTCGGCGACTCCGCCGCCCTCGCGAACGTCGAGCTGCGCTTCCCGCTGGTCGACCAGGTGCGCTTCCCCTGGGGCGGCGTGCTCGGCCCGGTCCGGGCGGCGATCTTCCTCGACGCCGGCGCCGCCTGGTTCGAGGACGCCCTCCACGTCGACACCCGGACCGGGCGGCTCGCCCGGGGCCGGGCCGCCTGGGACCCGGAACTCGGGGTGCTCCGCGAGTTCCGCACCCGGGACGACGACGGCCGCTGGCGCGACCTCCACGGCTCCGCCGGCATCGCGGTCGAGGTGCCGCTCCTCGGCCTTCCCTGCACCTGGTCCTTCGCCCGCCGCTACGACGGCAAGGGACTCGCCGGAACCCGCACCGACTTCTACATCGCCTGGTCCTGGTGAGCCCATGCCCCGGTGGGGCGGGCAGTTCCAGCCCCACGCCCCGACCTTCGCCCTCCCGGTGACGGCGGAGCGGGCCTTGCATTCCAGACATTCGTCTGGTATCCATGAAAGCGGGAACGGTCTCCCCCGGGCGGGAGGCCGGGGAGCGAGCGATGGCCTACACCACCCCGGGCGAGACGCGCCGGCGGGTTTACCGCTGGGTGCGCGAGCGGCTGCTGGCCGGCGAGCCGCCGACCGTGCGGGAGGTGCAGCGGCGCTTCGGGTTCCGGGCGGTGGAGACGGCCCGGGGCCACCTCGAGGCGCTGGTCCGGGAGGGGCTCCTGGCCAAGGCCCCCGGGAAGGCCCGGGGGTACCGGCTCCCCGGCGACCCGCCCCGGCTCGTCCCCCTCCTCGGCCGGGTCCCGGCGGGCAAGCTCGAGGCCGCCGTCGAGGACCCGGAGGGCTGGCTCCCGGTGGGGGCCCGGCCCGCCGGGGAAGACCTCTTCGCCCTGCGGGTCCGGGGCGAGAGCATGACCGGGGCCGGCATCCTCCCCGGCGACATCGTCGTCGTCCGGCGGCAGGAGACCGCCCGTCCCGGCGAGATCGTCGTCGCCCTGGTCGGGGACGAGGCGACGGTCAAGGTGTTCCGCCGCCGGGGCCGGAGGGTCGTCCTCGAGCCGGCGAATCCCGCCTTCGAGCCGATCGTCCCCGACCCGCGCGAGCTCCGCATCCTCGGCCGGGTCGTCGAGGTGCGCCGCTACCTCGGCGAGTCCCCGCCCCTCCTCGAGCCGCCCCCGGCGTGACGGCGACAGGGTGCCCGCGATGCGCGTCCCGGTCCCCGGGTCCGGCCCCCCCGTCCTCGACCCCGCCGAGCTCGCCCGGCGGGGGATCCGGCCGGCCCGCGCCCTCCCGGCGGCCTCCCGGGCCGGGGACGGCCTTCCCCGCTGGCGCCTCGACGGGCTCGCCGGGCGCCTCGTCGAGCTCTCCGCCGGGGGGGCCGGGGCCTGGCTCTCCGTCACCTTCCCGCTCCTCGCCGAGGCCCAGCGCCGGGGGGAACCGGTCGCCTGGATCGCCCTTCGCGGGTCGTCCTTCTTCCCGCCGGACGCCGCCCGGCACGGGGTCGATCTCGACGCCCTGCCGGTGATCCTCGCCCCCCGGGCCACCGCCGCCGCCCGGGCGGCGGAACGGCTCCTCCGCTCCGGCGGGTTCGGCCTCGTCGTCCTCGACCTGGTCGCCGCCGCCGAGGAACCGCCTCCGGCCGCGGTCGCCCGCCTCGCCGCCCTCGCCGGGCGGCACGGCGCCGCCGTCCTCTGCCTCACCGCGAAGCCGTCCGGGGCCCCCTCCCTCGGTCCCCTCGTCTCCCTCCGGTGCGAGGCCCGGCGGGAGGGCCTCGGGCCGGGGCCCGTCCCCTGCCGGGTCACCGCCCTCCGCGACCGGCGCGCCGGTCGTCCCTGGACCGACACGGAGGCGTTCCATGGACCGGCTGGCCTGCGTTGACGCCGCCCCGGCCCCCGGGAAGGAGGCCGACCTCGCCACCCTTCCCGGGCGGCTCCGGCGCTTCTCCCCCGGGGTCGAGCCCGCCCGGGACCTCCCCGGCACCTGCTGGCTCGATCCCCGGGGGGTCGTCCCCCTCTGGCCCTCCCTTCCCGCCTGGGCCCGGGCGATCCACCGCGACCTCGCCGGCGCCGGCCTCGCGGCGGGGGTGGTCGTCGGGTTCACCCGGCTCGGCACCCTGGCCCTCGCCCGGGCCGCCCGGGGGGTGCGGGTCCTCGAGGACCCGGCCGCCGAGCGCGCGGCGGCCCGCGGGGTCCCCCTCGGGCGTCTCCCCCTCCCCCCGGCCGCCCTCGAGCAGCTCGAGCGGCTCGGCGTCCGCACCGTCGGCGATCTGCTCGGCCTCCCCCCGGGCGGGGTCCTCGAGCGCTGGGGGCCGGAGCTCCACCGCCTGCGCCTCCTCGCCGGGGGCGAGCTGGAGGTCCCGTTCTCCCCGCTCCCCCCTCCCCGGGAGTTCCGCGCCGGGGCCGACCTGGAGCCGCCGGAGCCGGAGACCGGCCGCCTCCTCCGGAGGATCGACGCCCTCCTCGGCCCCCTCCTCGGGGAGCTGGCCGGGGCCGGCCGGGCCGCCGCCGGGCTCGACCTCCGGCTCCGCCTCGCCGGCGGCGCCCTCCGCCGCCACGAGATCCGCCTCGCCCGCCCCGGCCTCAACCGGGGCCGCCTCCTCGAGCTCGTCCGCCTGCGCCTCGCGGCGGATCCCCCCGGCGGGCCGGTGGAGGCGGTCGCCCTCGCCCTCGTGCCCGCCCCCGTCGAGGCGGAACAGCCCTCCCTCTTCGCGGTCGCCCAAGGGCGCGACCTCGAGGCCGCCGCCCGGGCCCTCGACCGGGTGCGGGCGGAGCTCGGGGAGGCCGCGGTCGTCCACGCCCGCCTCGCCGACGGCCACCTCCCCGAGGCCTCGTTCCTGTGGGTTCCCCTCCGGCGGCTTCGCCCGGCCCGCCCGGCGGAAGGAGGCGAGCGGGTCCTCGTCCGGCGGATCCTCGCCGCCCCGGTCCCCCTGCCGGCGTTCCCCCGCCTCCCCCGCCCCGGGCGGGGCCCCCGGCTGCCGGGCCCCGGGACGGTCACCCTCCTCGCCGGGCCCTTCGTCCTCTCCGGGGGCTGGTGGAGCCGGCCGTTCCACCGGGAATACGGCTGGGGGGTGACGGAGGCCGGCGACCTGCTCCAGGTGTTCCGCGACCGCTCCCGGGGCCGCTGGTACCTGGCGGGCCGCGTCGAATGACCCTCGTTCGCTCGATCGGACGACGCGCCGGGTCCGCCGCAGGGCCACCCGGGCCGGCTTCCCGCTTCGGGTCGCCGGCCTCAGGGAGCGTCCGGGGAGTCCCCGGCCGACCCCGGCGGCGCGGGCTCCCGCTGCTCCCGACCGGCCCGCTCCCGCGCCTCCTCCCGGACACGGGCCTCGATCCGCGCCGCCAGGCTGTGATCCCCTCCCTCCACCAGCAGCCTCCGCCAGGGCTCCGTCACCCGGTTGCCCGCCTCCACGTCCAGCGGGTCCACCTTCTCCGCCTCGGGCGCCACCTTCCGCAGCACCTCCTCCC
>CAYQTA010000049.1:0-9203 GCA_964420365.1 uncultured Acidobacteriota bacterium
ACCGGCGAGTCGGCGTTGCGCATGCAGGAACCGATGCCGTTCTCCATGCCCGACTTCGAACGGTACAGCTCGCTGCGGCCGATCACCTCGTGGTTGCCCGCCTTGACGACGAAGTAGTGCTGGCCGTCCTTCGCCTCGCGGCGCTCGAACCGCTCCTCGACGGCGAGGTTCTTGCGGCACGACTCGATCCCGTTCAGCGCCGCCTCCTTGCTCCCGTACCGCTGGCTGCTGAGGATGATCTCGCCGTTGCCCGCCTTCAGGTTGAAGGCGAACTTCCCGTCCGCGGTCTTCTTGATCTCGTACTTGCCTGCCATTTGCACTCTCCTTCGCTTGCCACCGGGCCCGGGCCCGGCTCCGTCTCTTGCCGGACCCGCCGGCCGGGGATCGGCAGGAAGGTGCGGCGGCGCTCAGTCTACCTCAAGGTCCGCTGAGTTACCTCCCCGGGAGCACCGGGGCCCGTCCCCCACCACGCCCGCTCCCCCCGGGTGGACGGACGGGGGGCGAACGGGGGAGAATCGGGGCGAACCCATGCGGGAGGGTGCGGATGCCCCGAGCCGAGCGCGTCCCCGACGAGGCGATCGCCGACAAGCTGCGGGAACGGTTCGCCCCGGTGGAGGGCGTGGAACCCCTGGCCCCGGACGCCTCGGTCCGGCGTTTTTTCCGGTTGCGACGGCCGCACGGGGCGACGGTGGTCGCCCTGGTCGACCCGGACGGGGGACCACCCGTTCTCACCCGGATGATCCTCGCCGCCGACCTGCTCGCTTCCATCGACGTGCCGGTGCCCCGCGTGCTCGACCGCGACGAGTCGATCCCTGCCCTGCTCCTCGAGGACCTGGGCGACCGGCTCCTCGCCGCGGCGCTCCCGGAACTCGCGGCGGACGACGCGCGGCGGGCCTGGCGCGAGGCGGGCCGGATCGCCGCCCGGATCGCCCGGGCGGGCAGTCCCCTCGTTCCCCCGGACCATCCCCTTGCCCAGCCCGTCCTCGGCTACGACAGGCTGCGGGCGGAGCTCGCCTTCTTTTCCGTCCACGACGTGACGGCCCGCCGCGGGATCGAGGACCGTGGCCTCCTCGCGGAGCTGGCCCACGTCCTCGACCGGATCGCGGACCGGTGCGCCGCCCCGGCCCGGCAGCTCGCCCACCGGGACTTCCACGCCCGCAACCTCCTGCTCCGGGAAGACGGATCCCTCGGGGTCGTCGACTTCCAGGACCTGCTGTTCGCCCCGCCCGGGTACGACCTCGCTTCCCTTCTCCATGACCCGTACGTCGAGCTGCCCCGGGAACTGGCCGACGCGGCGGGGGAGGGCTGGCGGGACGAGGCCGGCGACGTGCTCCCCGACCCGCGGGAACAGGAATCCTGGCCCTGGGTCTCTCTCCAGAGGCTGCTGAAGGCGATCGGGACCTACGCCTACCAGGCCACCCGCATGAACCGCCCCCGCTTCGCCCGCTACATCCCGGTGGCGGAACACCGCGCCCTCGCCACCGCCCGGGCGCTTCCGGGACGGGACCGCCACGACGTGGTCACCATCCTCGAGAAGCTCGGCTTCGACTCCTGACGAGGCCGCGGGCCGCCGGTCACGCCCCGGACGCGAACAGCTCCCGCAGCGCGATCCGCCGGGGGCGCCCGCCCGTAAACCTCTCTTCCAGTCCCCGAAGCCTCTCCTCGACCGGGCCGATCTCCCAGCAGTCCTCGGCCGGCAGGTCCTCGAGGGAAAGGCCCTCCTCGTTGAGCGGGCAGATGTCCCGCATCTCGACGAGCTGGAGGTCCAGGTCCTCCTCGATCCAGCGCAGCGGCAGGCCCTGGGTCCGGCAGACGTAGGGACGCGCCGGGTAGACCCGGCAGCTCCCGTCCCCGGCGAGGAAGGCGCACCGACCCGGGGGCGCCGGGGCCTCCCGGTCCAGCACGCCGGGAAACTCCCGCCGGATTCGCTCCGCCTCGACGGAGAAGACGGTGATCCCGTCGACGCAGCAGTCGATGCAGCCGCGGCGACAGGAAAGCCGCCCCCCGTGCCGGGAGGCGAGGCGGGCCCACCCCGCGTCCACCTCCCGGTGCAGCTCCCGGAGAGCCGCCAGGGCGGCATCCCGTTCCGCCGACGACCCGCTCAGGCCTCGAACTCCCGGAAGACCTTCGCCAGCGCGTTGCAGATCGGGCAGCGCTCGGGCGGGTCGTCGCCGGTGTACGTCCATCCGCAGACCGGGCAGACGAACACCTTCTTCGCCGAGGCCAGGTCCTCGCCCGCCTCCACCGCCTCCCTCGCGAGGGCGTACAGCTCGGAGTGGATCTTCTCGGCGTCGAGGGCGAACTGCATGCTCCGGATCGCCTGCTGCTCTTCCTGCTCCCGGGCGGTGCAGAGGTAGGCCGGGTACATCTCCTCGATCTCGAAGTCCTCGCCTCCCTTGGCCGCGGCCAGGTTCTCGGCGGTGGTCCCGACCCGGCCGAGGGCCTTGAGGTGGTTGATCGCGTGGACCTGCTCGGCGTAGGCGATCGCCCGGAACAGGTTGGCGATCTTCGGCTTGCCCTCCTTCTCCGCCTGCTCGGCGAAGGCGAGGTACTTCATGTGGGCCTGGCTCTCCCCGGCGAATGCCGCCTCGAGAAACTCCTTCGTCATCGGTCGCATCGTCGACTCCCCTGGTTTTCCATCCCGGCCAAGGCCGGACACGGGCCGTGCGCCGGTCCGTTGCGGTTCCTTCGATGCCGAAAAGTATCTCGAAAAACCGGCATTACCTGAAGTCCATGATGGTTTTGCCTGACTAACCGGTGATGTTCTGGGAGTTGACTTTCCACGGCGACCGGCGCATCATCAGGGGAATGAGGCGATTCCTCCCGGTCGCGGCGGGGCTCCTGGCACTCGCCCTCCTCCTCCCGGCAACCCTCCTTGCCGGTCACCCGTGCTGCCACCCCGCGGCCCCCGGGGTCTGCTGCCGCGAGAGCCCGCTCGCCGAGCCTCCCTGCGGGGAGACCTCCCTGGAACACGGATGCCACTGCCGGATCGCGCCGGCCACGGACGCGTCCGTCCTCCTCGCCGAGACGCGGGGTCCCGTCCACACCCGGGTCCCGGCTCCCCCGGCCGCGGCCACGACGGGGCTCGCCGGCGCAGCCGCGGCCCGCACTGCCCCCCCGGTCGTCACCCCCGCCCCGCGCGCCGGCCCCGGGACGCCGCTGTACCTCGCGACCGGCCACTTCCTGTCCTGATTCCTCCCGCTCGATCCGCGTGACCACCGCGTGACTCGCCGGCGGCGTGCCGCCGTGCGCCCGCAGGCCCCCGCGGGCCGGGCTTCCTGCCCGCCCACACGAACGGGAGATCGATCCATGTGCATCATCCTCGTCCTCGTCCTGGCCCTGGTCGTCCCGCCGGTCGCCACCACCGCCGGGCCCCGTTCTCCCGGGACCGGCCCCGTGAAGGCGGCCCTCCGGCTGGCCCGAGAGCTCCCGGAACCATCGCTCGCCGACCTCCTCGCGGAGATCGCCACCACCCACCCCGACGTCCTCGCCGCACGGGCACGGGCGCGGGCGCTCGCCGCGCGCGCTCCTCGGGAGCGCCTGCTGCCCGACCCGACCCTGGGCGCGACCGCCTTCGTCGCGCCACCGGAGACGCGGACCGGCCCCCAGCGGTTCGCCCTCGCCTGGACCCAGCCGATCCCGGCGCGAAGCAGGCGCCGGGCCCGCGAGGCAACGGTGCTCGCCCGTGCCCGGGCCGCGGAGGCGTTGGCGGGCGACGTCGCCCTCGCCCGGGTCCTCGAGGGCCGCCGCCTCGTCGAGCGGATCCGGGCGTCCGACGAGATCCGCACCCTGCTGCACGAGGACCTCCGGGTCCTCGACGGCTTCGAGGAACTCGCCCGGGCCCGGTACGAGACGGGGCGCGGGATCGTGGCGGCGGTGGTCCGGCTCCACGCCGAGCGCTCCCGGGCGCGGGCCCGCATCCTCGACGAGCGCGCACGCCGGGCGGAACTCGTGGCGGCGCTCGCCACCCTTGCCGGCCACCCGGTCGAGGTCCCGCCCCTCGCCCCGCGCCGCGGCCCGGTTCCCCGGCTTCCTTCCCGGGAACATCTCCTTGCCCTCGCCCGGCGACACCGGCCGATCCTCGAGGCCGGACGTCGGGACGTCGCGGCCGCCGAACGGCTGGTGACGGCCCGGACGCTCGAGTTCCGGCCGGACTTCAGCGTCGGTCTCTCCTGGACGATGGTCGACACCCGGGGCGACCCGGCGGGCAGGCTCGCCCCTCCCGGCGGCAACGGTCGGGACATTCTTGCTCTCACCACGGCGATCCGGTTGCCGATCCGGCGGGAGCGGGTTCGCTCCCGGGTCCGGGAGGCGATCGAGGCGCGGCGCGGCGCCGAGCTTTCTCTCGCCGCCCACGAGCGGGACGTGCTCGGCACGATCGAGGAGGTCCTCGCCCGGCTCCCGCTCCTCGTGGACCAGGTGTCCCTGCTCCGCGACACGCTGCTACCCCAGGCGGAGCAATCCCTGGCCTCCTGGCGATCGGCGTGGGAGACCGGCGGAGCCGACGCCATCGATCTTCTCGATGCCCGTCGCACCCTTCTCGAGGTCCGGCTGGGGATCGCCCGTGCCGACCTCGCCCTCCGTCTCGCCCTGCTGGACCTCGAGGGCGCCCTCGGCGTTTCCCTTGGCGATCTTTCCGGAGGTGCCCGATGACCGCCCGGCGACGAGTCACGACGGGGTTCTTCGTCCTGTTCCTCCTCTCCGTCGCGGCGGCCGGGGGAACCCTCTGGCTCCTGCGCCCCCACCACGCCCCCGGGGAGGAGACGGCGGGATCGCCCGCCAGCCAGCGCTGGACCTGCGGGATGCACCCGCAGGTCGTGCAGCCGGAACCGGGGTCCTGCCCGATCTGCGGGATGAACCTCGTCCCCCTCCGGGGGCCGGCCCCTGCCGGCGGGGAGGACGACGGAACGGACGCGATGGACGTGCCGGGACCGGGCAGCGCTCCCGTGGTCGCGATCGAGCCCGGCGTCCGGCAGGCGATGAACCTCGAAACGGCCCCGGTAAGACGCCGGGACCTGGTGCGCACGATCCGCACCGTCGGTGTCCTCGCCTGGGACGAGCGGGCCGTGACGACGGTAACCACGCGCTTCGCGGGCTTCGTCGAGCGGACCAGGATCCGCCACGAGGGCCAGCGGGTTCACCGCGGGGAAGTCCTTGCCGAGGTGTATTCTCCCGAGCTGCTCCGCACCGCGGAGGAGCTCCTCGCGGCGCGGAGGTACGCGGAACGGCTGTCCAGCGCGGGTGAAGAAGAAGCGGCTCGTGCCCGGGCGCTGGTCGCCGCGGCCCGTCGTCGCCTGGAGCTGCTCGACGTTCCGCCGGGCACCGTCCGCGCCCTCGAGGAACGGGGCGTCGTTCCCCGCACGCTCCCGGTGGTCGCTCCCCGGGACGGGATCGTGATGGACCCGGTGCCGGGGCTTGCCGGCATGGAAGTCCACCCGGGGATGGTCCTCGCCCGGATTGCGGACCTGTCGCGCCTCGTCCTGGTCGCGGAGGTGTACGAGGACCAGTCCTCCTGGCTGGCCCGGGGAATGGCGGCGGAGATCGAGTTTCCGTTCCTGCCCGGCCGGGTCCTCCGGGCCAGCGTCCGGGACCTGCGCCCGCGGGTCGCCGCGAAGACCCGCACCCTCGAGCTCGTCCTGCCCGTCGCCAACGCTGCCGGGGAGCTCCGGCCCGGCATGTACGCCGAGGTCCGGATCGCGGCCCCGGTCGCGCGGGACGTCGTCGCCATCCCCGGCCAGGCCGTCCTGCGGACCGGGACCCGGGACGTGGCGATCGTCGCCCTCGGGGAAGGACGGTTCGCCCCCCGCGAGCTTCGCCTCGGCAGGAGCGCGGGCGGCCTCGTCGAGGTCCTCGAGGGCCTTTCCCCCGGGGACACGATCGTCGTTTCTTCCCAGTTCCTGGTCGACTCGGAAGCCAACCTGCGGGCCGCGATCGGGACGCTCACCGCCGGGCACGGCGGCCACGGAGGCAGCCATGCTCGGTAGGGTGATCGAGTGGTCGATCCGCAACCGCTGGCTGGTGATGCTCGGCGTGCTGTTCGCGGTCCTCGGCGGTGCCTGGTCCGTGCGCACGACCCGGCTCGACGCGATCCCCGACCTGGGCGACGTCCAGGTGATCGTCTACACGGAGTGGCCCGGCCAGGCACCCCGGGTGATCGAGGACCAGGTCACGTACCCGGTCACGACCCGGATGCTCTCCGTGCCCTTCGCCAAGGTGGTTCGCGGGTACTCGTACTTCGGGTTTTCCCTCGTCTACGTGCTCTTCGAGGACGGGACCGATCTCTACTGGGCCCGTTCCCGCGTTCTCGAGTACCTGGCCGGCCTGGCCGGCCAGCTGCCGGAGGGGGTCACGCCCCGGCTGGGACCGGACGCCACGGGCGTCGGCTGGGCGTTCATGTACGTGCTCAACTCGCCGACGCGCTCCCTCGCCGAGCTGCGGTCGCTCCAGGACTGGTACCTGCGCTACGGGCTGATGTCGGTGGAGGGGGTCTCCGAGGTCGCCTCCCTCGGCGGCTTCGTGCGGCAGTACCAGGTCGAGATCGATCCCGTGAAACAGCGGGCCTTCCGCGTCACCCTGGCGCAGGTCCGCCGCGCGATCCGGCGCTCGAACGCCGACGTCGGCGGCCGGCTCGTCGAGATCGGGGAACGGGAGTTCATGGTCCGCGGCCTCGGCTACGTCCGCGACGTCCGGGACCTCGAGGCGATCCCGGTCGGCCTCGGTCCCGGCGGGACACCGGTCCGGCTGCGCGACGTTGCCCGGGTGACGATAGGGCCGGAGATCCGGCGCGGCCTCGCGGACTGGAACGGGGAGGGGGAGACGGTCGGTGGCATCGTGATCGTCCGCTCCGGCGCCGACACCCTGGCGACGATCGAGAAGGTCCGGGAGCGGCTGGCCGAGCTGAAGGCCGGGCTCCCGGACGACGTCGAGGTCTCCATTGCCTACGACCGGACGGCGCTGATCGAGCGGTCGATCAAGACGCTGACCGGCACGCTGATCGAGGAGTCGGCCATCGTCGCCCTCGTGTGCGTCGTGTTCCTCTTCCACGTCCGCTCGGCCCTCGTGGCCATCCTGTCGATCCCCGTCTCGGTCCTGCTCGGGTTCGTCGTCATGAGGATCCAGGGAGTCGGCGCGAACATCATGTCCCTCGGGGGGATCGCGATCTCCATCGGAGTGCTCGTCGACGCGGCCATCATCATGGTGGAGAACACGCACAAGCACTACGAGGAGTGGCGGGGAAAACGATCCCATCTCGAGATCGTCGTCGCGTCGGCGAAGGAAGTTGGCCCGAGTCTCTTCTGGAGCCTGCTGCTGATCACCGTCTCCTTCCTGCCGGTGTTCACGTTGACCGGGCAGGAGGGACGTCTCTTCCGGCCGCTGGCTTTCACGAAGACCTGGTCGATCGCCGCCGCCTCGCTGGTGGCGATCACGGTGGTTCCAGCCCTGATGTCCTGGTTCGTGCGGGGCAGGATCCGCGCCGAGGACCGGCACCCGGTCTCCCGCCTGCTGCGATCCGCGTACCGGCCCGTCCTGCACGGCGCCATCCGCCGGCCGTGGTTGACCGTCTTCCTGGCGATTCTCGCGATCGGGGCGACCTGGTACCCGGCGACGAGGATCGGCTCGGAGTTCATGCCACCCCTCTGGGAGGGAGACCTGCTCTACATGCCGACCACCCTCCCCGGCATCTCGATCACGAAGGCCCGGGAACTGCTCCAGGAGACCGACCGGATCATCCGCTCGTTCCCGGAGGTGAAGTCCGTGCTGGGCAAGGTCGGCCGGGCGGAGACGGCGACGGACCCGGCTCCCCTCTCGATGATCGAGACGACGATCGTGCTCGAGGACCCGTCGAAATGGCGTCCCGGCATGACGAGGGAACGACTCGTCCGCGAACTCGACGAGGCGATCCGGATCCCGGGCCTCACCAATGCCTGGACCATGCCGATCAAGGCGCGGATCGACATGCTCTCGACGGGGATCAGGACGCCGATCGGGATCAAGGTCGCGGGCCCGGACCTCGCCGAGCTGGAGCGGATTGCCCGGCAGATCGAGAGCATCGTCCGGCCGCTGCCGGGGACCCTCTCGGCCTACGCCGAGCGGGTGATGGGTGGAACCTACCTGGACTTCGACATAGACAGGAAGGCGGCGGCCCGCTACGGGCTGACCGTAGGCGACGTGCAGGACGTGATCCGCACGGCGATCGGTGGGACGAACGTCACCTGGACCGTCGAGGGACTCGAGCGTTACCCGGTGAACGTGCGCTACCCGCGCGAGCTGCGGGAGGACGTCGAGACCCTGGGCCAGGTCCTCGTGCCGACACCCGCCGGCGCCTTCGTGCCCCTCGCCCACGTCGCTACGATCCGCTTCCGCCAGGGACCGCCCGGCATCAAGACGGAGAACTCCCGCCCGAACGCCCGGGTCTACGTCGACCTGCGGGACATCGACGTCGGGACGTGGGTCTCCCGTGCCCGCCGGGAAGTGGAGGAGAAGGTCGAGCTTCCGCCGGGGTACACCGTGGCCTGGTCGGGGCAGTTCGAGGCGATGGAGCGGGCCCGCTCGCGTCTTCTCCTGATCCTGCCGATCACCCTGTTCCTCGTCTTCCTCGTCCTGTACCTGAACACGGGGTCGCTCGTGAAGACCGGGATCGTGGTGCTGGCGATCCCCTTCTCGGCGGTCGGCGCAATCTGGCTCCTGTGGCTGCTCGGCTACAACTGGTCGGTCGCGGTGTGGGTCGGGCTGATCGCCCTTGCCGGGCTGGACGCGGAAACCGGCGTCGTGATGCTGCTCTACCTGGACCTCGCCTGGCGGCGGGCCCGGGAGCGGGGGGCAACGACCCGGGCCGGGCTCCTCGACGCCATCGACCACGGGGCGGTCCAGCGGATCCGTCCGAAGATGATGACGGTGGCGACGATCCTGTTCTCTCTCGTCCCGATCCTCTGGGCGTCCGGAACCGGCGCGGACGTCATGCGGCGGATCGCCGCCCCGATGGTCGGCGGCGTCGTCACCTCGTTCCTCGGGGAGCTGCTCGTGTACCCCGCGATCTTCTGGCTCTGGCGCACCCGCTCCCTCCCGCGGGAATGACCCGGTCCCGTCGCATCCCGCCTGCTCCCCCGGGACACGTTTCCCCCGGGGAGGGTAGACTCTTCGCGCCATGGGCCGGATCGCTGCGTTCCTGGGAGTCGCGCGGGTTCCCTTCCTCGCCCTGCCGG
>CAYQTA010000050.1:0-14392 GCA_964420365.1 uncultured Acidobacteriota bacterium
GTTGTCCTCGAACAGGCGCGGGGAGAGGGCGACCGCCCCCGCCGCGCCGAGGCGGCGCCGCGCCTCGTCCGCGTCCTTCACCTCGATCTTGACCTCGATCTCGCGCATCCCGGTGGCTCCGTGCCCGGGGGAGGGGACGGGGATTGTAGTCCCCTGCCGCCGGCGGTGCGCGGCGGGCGGGTCCTGGCGGAAGCCGGGTGCCGGGGGCGAGGGGCGGGAGTCGGGGGGGCGATCGACGAGACGGGCGGGGCGGAGGATGGAACCGCCGAAGCGGGCGCGGAGCAGGTCCGCCGCGCGGGCGGCGGCGCGCTCCCGCTCGCGGCGCTCGTCGGGGAAGAGGGGTGGGGGGAGTTCGTCGCGCTTCAGCAGGTCCCTGGCGCCGAGGCCGAGGAGCCGCACGCCCCGGCCCGCAAGGTCCACCCGGTCGCGCAGCAGCTCCCGGCCCGCGTCGTAGAGGTCGCTGGCGAGGTCGCTCGGCTCGTCGAGGGTGCGCGAGCGGGTCACCGTGCGGAACGCCCCGTCCCGGACCTTGAGCACGACGGTTCGGGCGAGCAGGCCTCGCCGCCGGAGGGCGGCGGCCACCCCGTCGGCACGGGCCAGCAGCTCCCGCTCGATTTCCTCCGGCTTCCGCAGGTCCTGCCGGTACGTCCGCTCCTCGCTGACCTGTTTCCGCTCGTGGGGTGCGCCGACCGGGGTGTCGTCCTCCCCCCGGGCCCGGGCGGCGAGGAAGAGTGCCACCCGCAGGCCGAGCTCCCGGCGCAGGCGCTCGAAAGGTACCCGGGCCAGCTCCTCGACGGTCCGCACGCCGAGGCCCGCGAGCCGCCGGGCGAGCTTCGGGCCGATGCCGGGGATCACCTGGACGGGCATCGGGCCGACGACCGCCGCGAACCGCTCCCGGGAGAGCACCGTCAGCCCGTCGGGCTTCTCGAGGTCGGACGCGACCTTCGCGAGGAACCGGCACGGGGCGACGCCGGCGCTGGCGGTGAGCCCCTCGCGCCGGCGGATCTCGGCCCGGATCCGCTCCGCGATCTCCGCCCCTTCCGCGAGGTCGGCGGCGAGGCCGGAGAGGTCCCCGTACGCCTCGTCCACCGAGACCTGCTCGAGGACGGGGACGTGGCGGGCGACGATCTCCCCGAAGATCCGCCGCGAGACCTCCGCGTAGAACCGGTGCCGCGGGCGGACCCACGCGGCGTCCGGGCAGAGCCGGGCGGCGGTCACCGAGGGCATCGCCGAGCGGACGCCGTACCGGCGGGCCTCGTAGGAGCAGGTGGCGACGACCCCCCGGGGACCGGGCCGCCCGATGAGCACCGGCTTGCCCCGCAGCTCGGGCCGCTCCCGCTGCTCGATGGCGGCGAAGAAGGCGTCCATGTCCAGGTGGAGGATCACCCGTTCCACAGGCCGTCCGTCCCGCGGGCCCCGCGGTCCCGCTCCCCTCTCCATGATGCCGGGCGGGCACCCGCGCGGGAAGGGACTATCGTTTCCCGGAGGAGGTGACCGCGTGGTGGCGGAGGCCCGCACGATCACGAGCCGCGGGGAACTGCTCGCCCTCGCCGGCGAGCTGGACCGGCTCGCCCTGGCCCGGGGCGACCTCGCGGACCCGTGGGACTCCGGGGCCTACCTGGCCGCGTGGCTCGCCACCGCCGGGAGGGACGCCCGGCCCAGGTGCCCGGCGGTCCTCGACGGGGACGGGCGGCTCCTCGGCCTGCTGCCCCTGGTCGCGGAACGGGGGGGCATCGCGCCCCTCGGTCTCGGCACGCGGCCGCGGTTCAGGCCCGTGCTCGCCGGGCGCGACCCGGACCCGGCCGTGGTCGCGGCCCTGGCGGAAGAACTGGCGCGGGACGGCATCCGGGAGCTCACGCTGCCCGCGCTGCCGACCCGCGACCCGGCGACCGCCGCCCTGGAGGAGGCGCTGGAGAGGACGGGGTTCGCCGTCGAGCGGCGGGAGACCACCGAGGAATGCCTCGCGCTCGTCGACGGAGGGTGGGAGGGCCACCGGAAGCGTTTCCGGAAGGTC
Organism: uncultured Acidobacteriota bacterium; assembly: GCA_964420365.1. Lineage (GTDB taxonomy): Bacteria > Acidobacteriota > Polarisedimenticolia > J045 > J045 > JAMOQA01. The sequence continues at coordinate 2,015 of CAYQTA010000050.1, forward strand.
GACCGGACCGCGAAGAACTTCACCAACAAGGCGAAGCGGCTGGGCGAGGTCGTGGTCCGGCGCTTCGGCCCCGACCCGGGCGAGCTGGACGCCGGCTGGCCGGTCTACCTCGAGCTGCACGCCCGCGGCTGGAAGGGGGAGCTCCGGGAGCCGATGCGGTCGTTCCGGGAGCGGTACCTGCGCGAGGCGGGCCGTCGGGGCTGGACGCGCCTGTTCGTCCTCGAGGTCGCGGGGGTGCCGGCCGCGGCGATCGCCTGGTTCCACCTGGGGGAGGTCGCGGTCGCCTACTCGACCGTCTACGACGCGCGGATGGCGGCGATCAGCCCGGGCACGATCCTGATGTGGCGGAGCCACGAGGAGATCTTCGCCGAGCGGGTCCCGGGAGTCTGCGACCTTCTCCCGGGCCACGGGGCCCAGAAGGACCAGCTCGGCCCCGACCGGACGCCCCTCGTCGTTCTCGAGGCGCGGCGGGGTGCGAGGATCGCCGGCCTCGGCCGGGATCTCGCCCGGGCGGCGAGGGGAATCGCCCGGCGGGTCGCCGGGGCGGGAGGGAGCGGTACGAAAAGGCCGGACCCGGCCGCCACCGGGTTCCACGCGGACGTGGCGTGGCCCCCGGTCGCCGCGACGAACGACGGGCAGGGAACCCCGCTCCCGGTCGTCCCCCTCGAGGTGGGCCCCCGGGAGGAGATCCTCCTGGCCGTGGCCGCCGGGGTCCCCAGCCCGAAACGGCTGCGGGAGCGCTGGGACGAGGGGGACCGGTGGCTCGCGGTCGGGAAACCCGCCGTCGCCCTGGTCCGCGTGGGTGCGGGCGGGACCGTTCGGGAGGTCGTCCTCGCCCCCGGCGCCTTCCCGTCGTCGGCCGAGGCCCTCGTGTCCGTCGCCCGGGCCCTCGCCGCCGCCGACGAGCCGGCCGGGGCGCCCCCTTCGGGCAGCGTGCCGGTCACGGCCAGTTCGTTCTCCCTGCTGCCCTGAGACCCGGTTCCGGGCGGTCCCGGGCCCGGGGGAGTATGCTGCCCCGGGCCCGTGGTGGGCCTGCACCCGCCCCGTCCGCCCCCGGGAACGGTTCACGGGACCGGCGGGGCCGCACGAGGAGATCCGAGCATGAAGCGTTTCCTGGCCGTCCTTGCCCTCACCACCCTGCTCGCCGTCCCGGCCCTCGCCGGTGACCCGCCGGCCGCGAAGGCCCCGGCGGAGCAGGCGAGCGTCCACGACACCCTCTACGCCCTCGGCGCCGAGATCGGGAAGAGCATCGAGTGGTTCGACCTGACTCCCGACGAGGCGAAGATCGTCGCGGAGGGGATGATCGACGCCACCCAGGGCAGGGCGAAGCTCGACTCGGAGCCGCTGCGGCCGGCGATCCAGAAGCTCCAGGAGGAGCGCCGGGTCCGCTACGCCCGGAAGCAGAAGGACGCGGGCAAGGCGTACATCGACAAGTTCGTGGCCGAGGGGGCGACCCGCCTCGAGAACGGGGCCGCGATCAAGACGATCAAGGCGGGTACCGGCGAGAGCCCGACCGTCAACGACTCGGTGACCGTCCACTACACCGGGACCCTGATCGACGGGACGAAGTTCGACAGCTCCCGGGACCGGGGCCAGCCGGCGACGTTCCCGCTGGCACGGATCATCCCCTGCTGGAAGGAGGGGCTCCAGAAGATGAAGGTCGGCGAGCGGGCCAAGCTGGTCTGCCCGGCCGACACCGCCTACGGGGACAACGGGCGGCCGCCGGTGATCAAGCCGGGGGCCACGCTGGTGTTCGACGTGGAGCTGCTCGGCATCGAGAAGCCGAAGATCGACAACAAGGGCGTCGACAAGAAGTAGGAACCGGGAGCGCGGTGGCGGCGGTCGGCGGGGAGCTCATGCCTCCTCGCCGATCCCGTGTCGCTTGAGCTTCTCGTAGACGTTCCGGCGGTTGATGCCGGCACGGCGGGCCATCTCCGTGACCCGCCCTTCGCACTGCCGGTAGAGCTCCTCGAAGTAAAGGCGCTCGAGCCGGGTACGCACGTCCCGCCAGGCACCCCGGAGGAGGTCGCCGTCGTCGGCCGCCCGTTCGACGGTCTCGGCGGCCGCGATCTCCGCCGGCAGGTCCTCGCGGTCGATCAGTTCACCCCCGCAGAGCACGACGGCGCGCTCGATCACGTTTCGCAGCTCGCGCACGTTGCCCGGCCAGGCATAGGCCTGGAGGGCCCACGCGGCCTCCATCGTGATCCCGCGGATGTCCTTGCGGTCCCGCCGGGCGAACTGGCGCACGAAGTGCCGGGCAAGCGGCAGGACGTCGTCGGGACGCTCGCGGAGCGGGGGGATCTGCACCTCTACGACCCGGAGACGGTAGTAGAGATCTTCCCTGAACTTCCCCTCCCGGACCATCTGCGCCAGGTCACGGTGGGTCGCGGCGACGATGCGTGGTTCCGCCGGCCGCCCGGCCCGGGCGCCGACCGGCCAGACGACCTTCTCCTCGAGCACGCGGAGGAACTTCGCCTGGACCTCGAGGGGCAGCTCGCCCACCTCGTCGAGGAAGAGCGTGCCCCCGTGGGCCATCTCGAACACGCCGACCTGGCGTTCCACCCCGGTGGCCACGCCCTTCTCGATCCCGAAGAGGGTGCTCTCGATCAGGGAGGCGGGGATCGCGCCGCAGTTCACCGGGATGAACGGTCCCTCCCGCCTGGGGCTCATCGCGTGGATCCGGCGCGCCAGGATCTCCTTCCCGGAGCCGGTCTCCCCGCGGAGCAGGATCGCGGAGTGGCTGGCGGCCACCCGGTCGACGTGCTCCAGCAGGTCCTTCATCCGGGCGTCCTCGGCCACGATCTCGAGGGGTTCGCGGGGCGGGGCCAGCACTTCCTGCAGGAAGTCACGCTCGTCGCGCAGGCGCAGCCGCTCTTCCTCGACCCGTGCCCGGAGCCGTTCCATGCCGGTCAGCAGGCCCAGGACCTGGGCGAGTACCCGGAGCGCCATCCGCTGTTCCCGGCTCAGGTCCGCCGCGGTGGCGGTCGCCTCGAGGACGAGGAGGCCGTGGCGAGCCTCCCGGTCGCGCAGGGGTACGAGCCACAGGACCCGCTCTCCCTCCGGGACGTAGAGGACCTTGTCCCCTTCCCAGGCGTGGCGAAGGACATCCTCGTCCGGGAGCTTCTCCTGGGGGAACTCCCCGAGGGTGGTCACCAGCAGGGTCTCGCGGCCGGTCAGCTCGACGAAGGCACCGTGGTGCGAACCCGAGAACACCATCGCCGCCCGGAGGACACGCTCCTCGACCTGGCTACCTCCCCGCTCCTCGACCAGCTCCTCGCACAGGAGGCACAACTGCCGCAGGGGGCCGTCCTGGTCGCGCCCGGGGAAGATCGTCGCGACCACGCTGTTCTCGAGGGATCCGGAGACTTCGACCGCCACCTGGGAGCGGTCACTCGCCGGTGACCGGTCCGGCGTGGGCGGACAGGAGAAACCTGTGCTGAGTGCTTCCCCGAGCGTGAGATGGACCGGGCCGAGGAAGATCGACGTTCCCGGCTGGAGGACGACCTCGTCCACGCGCTGGCCCTGGTAGAGGATGCCGTTCCGACTGCCCAGGTCGCGCAGGATCACCTCGTCGTCGCGAACCTCGATCTCGGCGTGGGCCCGGGAGATCTCCGGCACCGGGAGGACGATGTCATTGGTGGGGGCCCTGCCGATCGTCTGGCGCCCGGCGTGCAGCGAGAACCGGCGGACGCTGTCGCCCGGCGCGGCGATGTAGAGGTAGTACATGCTGCGTCCTCCCCCGCGGACTCGACCGCGTTCCCGGGGGAGGAAACCCCCGGGTCCGGGGGCCTGCCTAGCTTGTACGCCGGCCGTGTCCTGCCCGCAAGGAGAGGTGGGACGAAAACATCCCGCCCGGTCCGATCCCCGGGGCCTTTTCGTCAACTCTCGACAGGCGAGCAACTTGCGTCGTGTATGCCGGGGCTTCCCGCGAGATGCGGGACGTTTTCATCCCACCGGCACGACCGGGGTGCGCCAGGTGCAACCCGTTGTGACCGAAGGGATTCCATCTCCGGGAGCGGTGACATTCCCGGGTGGCATGGCGGTTGCTTCAACGAAGAGCGACACGACATCCCAGGGAGGACGGGACGATGACGATCAGCGGGAACATCTGGATCTTCCTCATCACCGGCGGCGCCCTCGTCTGCTACATCGCCGTGGCCATCGCGCTCGTGAGAGCCTGGCGGAGCGGTTCGCGGGGTGGTCGTCGCGGCGACAGCGATCGTCCCGCCGCGCGGGCGGCCGACGCCCCGGCGCCCGGCGCCCTCGAGGGGACGCGGCTCCTGGTCAATCCCCTCGGGAACGCCTGGCTCGAGATCCAGGTCAACGGGCAGGCCCGCGTCGTGCCGCTGGCGTCGCGGCACACCATCGTGGGATCCCGCGCCCCCTCGGACGTCCAGGTGGACGATCCGTACGTCTCCGGGAAGCACCTCGGTATCTCGCTGCACCCGGATGGACGCATGTCGGTCATCGACCTCGACTCCACCAACGGCACCTTCGTCAACGGAGTCCGCGTCGAGAAGGCGTTTGTCGGGCCGGAAGACGAGGTGCGGATCGGGCGGACGATCCTGCGGGTGGTCGGCGCGGAGAAGCCGGCGGCGATCCACGACGCCGCCTGAGGGAACTGGAGAGACGGTGAACGGGTGGCAGGAACCCGGGCAGAGCAAGGAGGGCAGGACGATGAAGAGCAACACGGGCAGGATGATGGCGATGGTGGCGGTCCTGGTGGCCGGAATCGTGCTGGGGTTCGCCTCGCCGGCGCCCCTCGGGGTCCGGGGGCTCAAGGCGGAGAGGGATCCGCTGAAGGTCAAGTACGGGACCCACGTGTATTCCTTCTGGAAGGTCGGTGAAGACCTGGTCCCGTGGGACGAGACGGCGGGCAGGCTCCCGGACTTCCTCACCCTGAAGCGGGTCGTCTTCATCCACGAGATGAACCACTTCACGATCAAGGTGCCGCCGGTGGAACTCTCGGCAATGTCCCTGGTCGAGACGGAGCTGGACAGGCTGGCCCGGGACTGCAGCGAGACGGTCGAGACCTTCCAGTGGATCCTCGACACCAGCAAGGGAGGGTTCCAGGAGGCGCTCGAGGCGGGCGGCATCTCTGACCGCAAGCAGCTCGCCGACCTGGTGGCGAAGGTCACCGCCTTCCAGGGGCAGCACCAGATGGACGTCACGCAGTTCCAGGCGGCGATCGATCGCGTCGGGAAGGCGGCCCACCGCCTCGCGGCCGCCTCCCGGAAGTTCCGCGCCGAGCTGGCCGCGACCCGGCCCTTCGAGACGGGCAAGGGCACCCGGCGGGTCCTGGACTACAAGAACGACGTGCTTGGCCCGAAGACGGTGATCCGCCACCTGGACGAGGCCCTGGCGGAGCTGACGGCCGCGACCGCCGAGTTCGACCAGGCCGTGCAGGCCTTCTTCCCCGGGAGCGTGGCGGGCAAGGAGTTCGCGGACGTCCCGCTGCCGTCCTCGATCCCGGCGCTCAACCGTGCCATGGCGACGCTCTACGTGCTCCACCAGAAGGACATGACGGGCAAGCTGGCCGCCGCGATGCAGCGGGTGCGCAAGGTGGCCGACCAGGCCCGGGCCACCCTGCAGGCGCTCCGCCGCTCCGAGCACGAGGCGACGCTCCGGGCGGAGCGGGCGCGGAGCCTGGTCGCGGGCTGGGTCGACCAGCGGCTCGCCGACTGCCGGCGCTTCCTCGCCGCGTCCGACCAGGTCGAGAAGAACTTCGCGAAGCTCCAGATGGACCCCGGAGCCCTCTTCTACCGGGACGAGCGGGAGCACATCCGGGGTCTCGTCGACCAGGTCGACCGGGTGATGGCGACGGACCCGAGCAAGGCGCTCCGGCTCGCGCTCCGGGCCCAGGGCGAGATGGCGGAGCTGAAGCAGGCGCTGGTGCTGCCCGGCGAACACGTGCGCGCCCTCCAGGGGAAGATCGAGCGCCTGGCGGGCAAGGTGGACGAGGAGACCCGGATCCGCGCGCGGCAGAACATGGACAAGGCCCTCGCCGCCTTCAGCCGGCGTGACGCGATCGAGGCCCTGACCGCCCTGGCCGTCACGACCGACGCCCTGGCCGCCGGCGCCAAGGTCCCGATGGTCAGCGCGCTGACCGGCGAGCCGATGGTCGACAAGGACGACATGCAGATCACCATCGTGCCGCCTCCGGTGGACGACCAGTTCCAGAATCCCTGGTTCCTGGGCCTGGTCTCCGCCGCGCTCCTCTTCCCGCTCCTCGTCCTCCTCTACGTCGCCCGCCGCCTGGCGGTCCGCAACGGGGCGACCCGCGAAGAGACGACGATGGGGATCCCGGAGGAGGCGACCCGGACGGCCTGACGGCCCGCGGGAGCACGGCCAGGGGCCCCCGGCTCGGCGGCCGGGGGCCTCCTTGTGCCCGGTTCCCCGGGTGTGGCATTCTCCTGTAACGGAATGGGGTAGGGGCCCTGGCCGGGGATGGGGGTTCCCCGGAAGGGCTGGTTGGATGGACCAACACGGGCTGAAACAGCTCGGACGCTACCGGATCCTGCGCCTGCTGGGGCGGGGGGCCATGGGGCGCGTGTACCTCGCCCAGGACCCCAACATCGATCGGCTCGTCGCGATCAAGACCTTTTGCGCGGAGGAGTTCGTCTCGCCGAGCGAGGCGAAGGAAGCCCACAGGAGATTCCAGCGGGAAGCCCGGTCCGCCGGTTCCCTGGTCCACCCGAACATCGTCATCATCTACGACGTCGGGGAGGACGGTCCCTACAGTTTCATCGCGATGGAGTACATCGACGGGACCAACCTCGCCCACTTCACCCGGCCCGACCGGCTGCTCGCGCCCCACAAGGTGCTCAAGCTCGGCATCCAGGCCGCCGCCGCGCTGCACTACGCGCACGAGAGGGGGATCCTCCACCGGGACATCAAGCCGGCCAACCTGATGGTCTCCCGGGAGGGCGTGCTGAAGATCACCGACTTCGGCCTCGCCAAGCAGTTCGGCGCGACGGTGACCCGGACGAAGGCGTTGATCGGCACGCCGTCGTACATCGCCCCGGAGCAGATCCGGGGGGACGAGGTGGACGGGCGGGCGGACCTGTTCGCCCTCGGGGTCGTTCTCTACGAGCTCCTGACGGGGACGCGCCCGTTCGGGGGCGAGAGCGTCTCGGCCGTGATCTACAGCATTCTCAACGAGCAGCCCGAGCCGGTCGGCCGCCGCCGGCCGGACCTGCCTCCCGGGCTCGACCAGGTGCTCGGACGTTTGCTCGCGAAGGCCCCGGGAGAGCGCTACCCGGACGGGGCGGAGGTGGCCCGGGACCTGGAGAACCTCCTCCTCGGCCGGGTCCCCGGCGGGGGCGGACGCGGGGAGAGGCTGACCGAGACGCTGGTTTCCAACCCGGTCACCGCGAAGCTCCAGCCCGGCGACCTGGTCCACCCGGGCACCGATCCCCATGGGCCGATCTCGCTCCCGGTGTCCGGGTCGACGCCCGGCCGGTCGGCCGACACGGAGGGGCGGCGCGGGGGCCGGAAATGGCTGATGGCGCTTCTCGTCCTGCTGCCCCTCCTTGCCGGGGGGGGTGGGGCGGCCTGGTACGCGTTCCGGGAGGGATGGCTCCCGCGCTTGGCGCCCGCGACGGCACCCCCGACGGCGCCGCGGCCGGCGACGATCGTCGTCCGGACCCGGCCCGGCGCCGAGGTCCATCTCGATGGCCGACGGGTCGACCCGGGACCGGGGGGGGTCCTCGAGCTGCCCCCGGGACCCGGCCCGTGGGTGCTCCAGGCGCGGGGGCCGTGCGCCGAGAGCGAGCCGGTCCAGGCGTGGCGCGGCCAGCCCGAGGTCGAGCTGCCGCTCACCCGGCATCTCTCCCGGCCGGTCGATGTCGAGCTGCCGCTTCCGCCGGGCTGGAAGGTTCTCTCGATCGACGGCATGGCGCTCGAGAAGGAGGGACCGTTGCGGCTGGACGCCTGCCGCGAACACCGTCTCGAGCTCGGCCGCGAGGGATTTCGCAGCGTCACCGTCCTGCTGCCGCCGCTGGGTGACGAGGAGAAGCCCGCGACGTGGCAGGCGATCGTGCGAGCGACCCCTCTTCCCAGCGGGCCCCTCCGGGCGCGCGTCCGCTTCCGGCTCCCGGAGGGATTATCGCGTTCGCGGGTTCGCGTCCAGGGCGCGGACTGCCACGAGTCCGAGGAACCCGGGACCTGGGACTGCGCCCCCGGTGCGGAGGCGCAGGTCACGGTCTCGAACTGTTCGCGGTTGCTCTGGGCCAGGTTCACCGTGCGGATGCCCGAGGTTCCCGGCGCCGACGTCGAGGAGCTGGAGGCGAAGCTTCCGCCGCGGGTGACGCTGACCGTCTTCAAGCCGGGTCCGCTCTACACGTGCGAGGCCAAGCTGAGCGGTTGCGCCGACGGAACGGCGCGTTCGTCCGGGGATCGGTCCGTCGACCTGCGGTGGCGCGTCGCGGGGTACCCGGGCACCTGGAAGCTGCGGTGCTGGCGCCTCGATCCGGGGGAGGCGGACTGGAGGACCGTCAAGGTCACCCGGAGCATGGAGTATCGATGGGTGCAATGACGAGCGGCGACCGGTGGCTGCTGGTCGTGCTGGTCGTTCTGGCGACCAGCGGCGTGACGATGGCGGAGGTCCCGCGGTCGATCCGCATGCATCGCCGGCAATGCGTGGAGGAGGGCCAGGTGCGGGCCTGCCGGACCTGGCTCCGGGAGACCCTCCTGCCCGTCCTGTGCCGGCCGGTGCCCTGGGAGGGGCTCCCCGAGCTGGACCCGGCGCGCGCTCTCGGGGCGGGGGCTGGTGGGGAGCACGTCCTGCCTCCCTGCGACGAGGTTCCGCAGGAGGTGGCTCCCCGCGTCCGGGGCAAGGAGGACCGGGTTGCCCTGCGGCACGTCAAGGAGCTGGCGGGCAGGGAGGCCGACCTCGAGAAGGACACCTGGGTGACGCTCCTGCTGGCGGGCCTGGAGGTGATCGATCCCCGGGACGATGCACCGGCCACGGCGGCGATGACCGAGATCGAGGGCTGGGAGTCCCACCCCCTGGCTCGGCGGATCGCGAGTCGCCTCTCCCCCGGGACGCTCCTGCTCTCGGCCCAGGTGCGGTTCCGCCAGGGGATGTGGACCGATGCCGCGACACGTGCGCTCGCGTTCCTCGACCTCTTCCGGTGGGACCGGCGGGCAGGTCTCGCACGGCTGCTGGCCGCCCGGGCCCTGGCCCTGGACGGGCGGCTCCCGGCGGCGCTCCATCAGCTCGAGGAGGTGCAGCGGGGGGGTACGGAGGAGGAGCGTCGGCGCGCCCGTTCCTTTGCCGGGCTCGTCCTGTTCCACCACCTCGCGGGGAGCCGGGCCAAGGGAGGTGCGCCGCTCGTCCTGGAGGCGCGGCGGAAGGATCGCCGGGTCCTGCGGGGCCTCAGCCGGGTGCACGACGCGGCGGCGGCTCCGGATGGGACCCTCGCCATTGCCGGGAAGGAGGGAATCGTCCTCGTTTCGGGCGCCACCGGCGTTCCGACGACCCCGTACCTGGGAAGGGAATGCCGGGCGGTGACGTTCGACGCGCGTGGTGGCGTGATCGCCGGGAGTCCTGCCGCCGGGTTGGTGCGCCTGGCGCCCCCGGAACGCCCGGGAGGGAAGTGGGCCCGTGACCTGCACTTCGATCCCGCTCCCCGGGGCAGTGACCAGCGCGCCCGGGAACGGTGGATCCGCCTCTTCCAGGATACCGACGACGTTTTCTGCAACCTCGAGGGCGCTCTCCATGTTCACCTCTCCGGGCGGGACACGATGGTTGTCGTGCCCCCTTCGCGGCGGGAGCAGCAGACCCGGAACGTACAGGTCGTGATCTCCGGGTCCCAGCGCCCGGCGGGCTTCTGCCCCGGTCCCGGGGAGCGGATCCACGTGCTGGGCAACCGGGTCCGGAAGGGGGTCATCGTCGCCTGGACGACGACGCCGGGTGGGCGTCCCCGCCAGGCGACGTTCCTCGGGCCGGCGGCCCTGCGCAACATCGTCGACGTCGAGTCTGATTCCCTGGGCTGGTTGTGGATCCTGGCGCGCCAGGGGTACCGCAAGCACCAGCTGCTCGTCGTCGATCCCGCTACCTGGCAGATCCGGGCGCGCACGTCCCTCCTGCAGGGGATGGACCTGGTCGCGGTGACACCGGACGAGGCGGGGGGGGCGTGGGTGGTCGGTGTCCTCCGGGGACAGGCGATCCTCAACCACTACGTGCCGGGAGGGGCGCAATGAGACGAGGGGTGGTGGCCTGCCTGGTGCTGGCGGTCCTGGCTGCCGGGTCGTCGGCCGGCCTCGCGGCCGAGTCGTTCATCTGCGGCGGCCAGGTGGTCAGGGCATGCACGCTCCGCTTCCTGCAGAAAACGGTTGCCGCCGGGTGCGACCTGGAGAAGACCTGTTTCGATGGCCCGGACGGCCCCCGGCGTCTCCGGGAATGCATCGAGCAGGCGGAGCGTTCCCTGAGGGATGAAGGGGCCCTCGAGCCGGGAAAGGCGTCGAGCTGCGCGGAGATCGTGCACTTCCCCGTCACGTGCGAACTCTACTTCGCGGCACTGACCCGTTTCCTGGCGGCCCGGGCGAAGCAGGAGGACGACTGGGCCTGCATCGATCCGCTTCTCGGCGAGCTGGTGGCGCGGGGAGAGCCCTGGCTGGGCCAGTTCGTGGCGGATGCGCGGCGCCTGCCCGGGGGGGGCGGGGAGGAGCTGGCGAGCCGGATCCTCGCGATCCGCGACCGCCGCGTGACGGTCGTGTTCTCGCACCTTCCTCCCGGCACGATCGTCTACGACGACGAGGGCCGCCAGGTGTTGGTCACCAGGGACCCTGAGGAGGCGCTCGACGCCGAGGCGGGGAACCGGCTGGTCCTGGAACACCCTTGCTACCGGGGAAAGGACGGGAACCCGCGGGTCGTCTTCGAGGTGCCAGCGGGGGATGGGGGGGGCCGGGAGGTGCGGGTGGAAGGGGGGACGCTGTTCGTGCCCCGGGTGACCCTGCGGGTCGACGTGGCGAGCCCCGACGTTCATCCGGCGAAGGTCCGCTTCGATCGGTCCCCGTGGATGGACGCGACCCCGTTCCTCGGAAAGGACGGACCGGTGTGCTACGAGGGACTGGCCTCCGACCTGGAAGACGGCCGGCTGGCCGTCCGGTTCGAGGGGGACGGTCCGCTCTCGTGGGGATCCCTCGTCCTCAACGTGCCGGGTCTCCCGGGCCAGCGCATCCAGCTGCCGCCCGGCGGCATCGCGGTCCTCGTCCTGGAGGAGGACCTGCGGGGGGCGGAGCGGCTCCTGGTGCGGGAGCTGGAGAAGCGGTGGTCGTGGACCGGCCTGCCCGTCAGCGGCGTCGGTGTCGTCGCTTCCCTGGAGGAGGCACGCCGGAAGCTGGCGACCGGGGACTACGTGCTGGGGCTCGTCGGTCGCCGGGGGACCGGCAGCGAGGACGTCTTCTGGCAGGCGCTGCACCCCGTCCTGGCGGCCGCGTGGCTGGGAAAGCGGGTGCGAACGGTTCCTTCCCTCGACGGGGCAAGCCTCCAGGGCGTGGACGCGCTGGACGCGCTGCTGCGCGTCGATCTCCCCCGCCTGGTTTCGCCCGAGCTGCCCCTGGGGCTCGTCGACGTGCCGTGGCGATCCCATCCCGTGGTCGTCCGCGTCCTCGACCCGGCGGTCGACGGTGTCGATGCGGGCGACGAGGTCGTGGCCATCGACGCGGGAGAGACGCACGGCGTCTCGTCGCTGCGCGACCTGCGGCGGGCGCTGCTGGAGGCGAACGAGGACCACGCGACCCTCACCCTGCGCCGTGGCAGCAGGGAGTGGAAGGTCGCGGTGCCCGTCGTCCGGGGCCCCCTCCTCATCGAGGAGCTTCCGGTCCTCCCCGGCGACGGGCTGAGCGGGATTCTCTTCAGCCTGGAGCTGCTCTCCCGGACCGCGTCGGATCCCGCGACCCGTTACGCTGCCCGCTACAACGCGTTCACGATCCTCGTCGGGGGGGCCCAGTCCTCCCGGGCCCCCCTCGCACCGATGCGCAGGCTCCGGGCGCGACTGAACGCGGAGGGCGAGGAGGGCTGCCGGTCCCAGGTCCCGGGATGCAACGCGATCACTTTCTACCAGAACCTGCGGGCCGCCCTGGTCGGCGCGACCGAGCTCGACCTGGCAACGGAGGGCTGGCTGAATCGACCGTTCGGCGACTCGGTCGCAGAGCACGAGATCCTGGTCGGGAACGAGTTGCCGGCCGGCGTAGGCGAGGCCCGCTAGCGGCCCTCAGCAGATCCGCGGGAGGTCGTGGCCCGAGAGAAGGTCGAGGGGCCGCAGGCTCCCGGTGTCGGTCTCCAGCAGGACCGGCGGCATCCCCTCGCCGCGGGTGACGACCCGGCCGACCCGGGCGGCCTCCCGGCCCAGCGGGTGTTCCCGCAGGACG
>CAYQTA010000051.1:0-65024 GCA_964420365.1 uncultured Acidobacteriota bacterium
TTCCATCATGACTTCCAGCACGACGCCTTCCTCGCCGCGCGGTCGATCGCCGGCGGACTCCGGGACTGCGACCGTGCGGCCTTCTGGGTCGCCGGCCCCGGACACGCCCTCCACACCCGCTGGGTCCACGGGCCCGCCGAGGCGCTCCGCGTCCTCGACGAGCTCGAGCAGGCCGCCATCGGCTCCCCCACGGACTCCCCCGACATCCTCGAGACCCCGGGACTCCAACACTGGACCGACCTCGTCGCCGCCCTCGCCTCCATCCGCGGACGCAAGGACCTCGTCGTCATCGGCGAGATGGACGAGTGGGTCTACCGCCACGGCTACGACCCCTGGAGGCTCGCCTCCCTCGCCGACGACGCCCGCCGCGCCCGCGTGACGATCCACCGCGTCTCCCTCGCACCCGGCGGCCGCGTCTACCTCCCCGGCTCCGCCGAGACCCTCGCCACCGGCGGCATGCTCTTCCGCGGCGGGGCCCGCGCCAGGATCACCGAGGAGGTCCGCCGCCGCGCCTTCTGCCGCGCCCGCCTCACACTCGTCCCGCCTCCCGGCGCACGACCCCGCAGGATCCGCTCCGTCTCCCTCGAGGACCGCTCCGGCCGCTTCGACCTCGCCGGCACCGCCTGGCTCGTCGAGCACTCCCCCTCGCACGAGGAAACCCTCGCCCACGCCCTCGCCGCCGGCGACGCCGACCCCCGCCTCCACCTCGAGATCCTCGGCGTCGACCGCTGCTCACCGGCCGCCACGCCCCGCTCCTTCCGCTGCGAGGCAAGGCTCCTCGTCCGACCCTCCGGGCCCCTCCCCGCCGAGCCCGCCGCCGCCGGGCTCGCCCTCTGGAACGGCTCCCGCAGCGAGTTCTCTCACCTCTACGCACTCGACGCCGGAGGTCCCCTCCGCGCTCCCCGCTCCCTCCGCCTCCCCTTCACCTCCTCCCGCGGCCGACGCACCCTCTGCGTCCTCCTCTTCGACCCCGACGGCACCTTCCTCGCCTCCTCCTGCCGGGGCCTCCGCATCCCCCCGCCCCGCGACACCGCGGACTCCTCCCCTTCCCCGAGGTGACGATGCGGCGCTCCACCGTGGCGGTCATGCTCCTCGCGGCCGCGGTCGCCTCTGCCGCCGACCAGGGGAATCCGGCCACATCCCCCCTCGGAATGTCACCTCGCCGGACACGTCCCCCCCTCGGGTGTCCCCCGGTACCGGGGATCGGTTGCGTGGCCGCGAACCTCGCCGGGACCGGGCCCGGCCCGGAGCCGACGCAACCGCTGGAGTGACAGCCGGTTCCGCGCACGCGCCGAGTTCCGCGACCGCCGGGAGAACCGCGGCGCCGACCAGCACGCCCCCCGGCTGGTGACACGCGAGGGAGGGATGTGTACCCCCGAGTGACAGAAAGGCAGGAGATGTGCCCTTGCGCCGCACCGCATGCACCGGGCAATCATCCCCGGGACGCCGGGCACCGTGCGACCGAAGGGAAGCGTTCAGCCGCGGCGGTGGGGGAGCGCGAGGAACACCTCGGCGCCGGGCCCGTCGGCGCGGTTGCGGGCGACGGCACGGCCACCGTGGGCCTCGGCGATCCGCGCGACGATGAAGAGACCGAGCCCGGTCGAGCCGGCCCGCAGCGAGGCGTCCTTGACCCGCGGCCTCGCCCGCTCGAAGACGCGTTCCGGCTCGACGTCCCGGAAGCCGGGCCCGGTGTCCCGCGTCCCGAGCTCGACCGTACCGCCGGCCCCGGTCCGGGCGAACAGCACGACCTCGCCGCCGGAGGGCGTCACGGCGATCGCGTTCGCCGCGAGGTTCCACACCGCCCGCTCGAGCAGCACGGGGTCGCCGGCGAGGGGCGGCAGGTCGGCGGGCACGTCGGTGAAGAGACGGACACCCCGGGCCTCGGCGAGGGGCCGGGTGCGTTCGGCGACCTCCTCGAGGAGACCGGGCAGGAGGACGACGTCCGTCCGGGGCCGGATCGGGCCTTCCTCCGCCTGGGCGGCGGTCAGGACGTTGACCAGGTAGAGCCCGAGCCGCTCGCACGCCTCGACGATCCCCGCGAGGGCCGCGCGCACGTCGGGCCGGTCCTCCTCCTCGAGGAGCCCCTCGGCCCGGAGCTGGATCCCCCCGACCGGCGCCTTGATGTCGTGGACCACCGCCTGGAGGTGGGCGATCCGGTCCGAGAGACCCGCGGTGCGGCGTTCCGCCGCGAGCACGCCTCCGACGGCGAGGAGGACGACCACGAACCCCCCGGCCCCCAGGGCGAGCATCACCCGCAGGTACCGGGCCCGCGCTGCCTCCAGGTCGGCCCGCGAGAGCCCGACGACGACGAAGCCACCGGGCGTCGCCTCGCCGACCAGCGGCCTTGCCGCCAGGTCCCAGGTCTCCCCGGCGAGCACCGCCCGGTAGGGCTCGCCGGCATCGCCCGCCGCGCGCGGCGGGGGAAGCGGCGGATCCGCCGGGAACGTCGAGTGGACGACCTCGTGCCCGACCAGGAACGCGACGGGGAGCTCGAGCTGCCGGGAGAGCTCGGCGACCAGGACGCGCCCGAGCAGCACCGCCGCCCGCACCGTCCCGACGCGACGCCCCCCGTCCTCGATCGGCAGCGTGAAACGGGCGGCGAGGTCGCCGGCAAGCACCTCGAGGCGGAACGGTGCGTCCCCCTCGTCGCGACCGAGCTGGAGCATCGCCATCGCGCTCGACCAGCCGACCGCGAGGCCCCGCTCGTCCTCGACGACGACGTGCATCCCCGGCACGACGGCGAGGGAGTGCAGGACGCCGTTGACCGCGCCGCGGTTCCCCTCGGCGAGGGCGTCGCGCAGGGCGGCGGACCCGGCGATGGCGCGGACCGCGGTCAGGCCGGCGGCGACCCGCTGGCCGACGAGCAGGCGCGCGACGTCCGCCGCGCGTCGCACGCGGTCCTGCCGCGCCTCGTCGAGGCGGGCGGCGTCGTGCCGGTACGCGCTGCCGAGCACGACGGCGAGCACGAGCCCGGTGACGAGGGCCACGACGACGAGGAGCACGAGGTGCGTGCGCAGGTTCACGCGTCCCCCCGCTGGTACCGGTCGAGCTTGCGGTAGAGCGTCGCGAGGGAGATCCCGAGCCGCGCGGCCGCCTCCTTCTTGTTGCCGCCCGTCACCTCGAGGGCGTGGAGGATCATCAGCCGCTCGATCTCCTCGAGGGTCATGTCCTCGGGCAGCACGAGGCGCCGGCCGGCCGGGGTCGCGCCCCGCACCCGGTCGGGCAGGTCCTCCTCGCGCACGAGCGGCCCCGGGGCGAGCGCCGCGGCCCGGGCGATCGCGTTCTGGAGCTCGCGGACGTTGCCGGGCCAGGCGTACGCCCGGAGGGCCTCGAGCGCCTCCGGGGTGAAGCCCTCGAGGTCGGTCCGCCCGAGACGGTCCGTCTCCTGCTCGAGGAAGTGCCGGGCGAGGAGCAGCGCGTCGTCCCCGCGCTGGCGAAGGGGCGGCAGGTGGATCGGGATCACGTTGATCCGGTACCAGAGGTCCTCCCGGAAGCGACCCTCCCGGACCTCGACCTCCAGGTCCCGGTTCGTCGCCGCGACGACCCGGACGTCGACCTTGCGCGGCGCGGTCTCCCCGATCCGCTGGACCTCGCCCTCCTGGAGCACGCGGAGCAGCTTCGCCTGGATGTCGAGCGGGATCTCGCCGATCTCGTCGAGGAAGAGCGTGCCCCCGTCGGCGACCTCGACGAGTCCCGGCTTCTCGCGCACCGCGCCGGTGAACGCCCCGCGCGCGTGGCCGAACAGCTCGCTCTCGAGGAGCGTCTCCGGGATCGCGGCGCAGTGCACCTTGACGAGCCGGCGCTCGGCCCGGGGCGAGAGCTCGTGGATCGCCTCGGCGATCACCTCCTTGCCGGTGCCGGTCTCGCCGGTCAGCAGGACGGTGGCCGGAGTGGCCGCCACCTGCTCGACCTGGCGGAGCACCTCGGCAAAGGCGGGGGAGGCGCCGACCACGTTCTCGAGGAGTCGCCGGTCCCGGAGGGCCTGGCGCAGGCGGCGGTTCTCCGCCGAGAGCTCGTGCTGGCGAAGCGCCAGGGCGAGGGCGCGGCGGAGGGCCCGGGCCCGGGGCGGCTTGACCAGGACGTCGACGACCCCTTCCTTCATCAGGGCGACGGCGTCCTCGACGGTCGCCTGCCCGGAGACGACGAGGAACGTCGTGTCGGGGGACAGCTCGCGCAGGGCCCGGATCAGCTCGAGGCCGTTCATTCCCGGCATGGCGAAGTCGGTGATCGCCACCGCCGGTTCGCTCTCCCGGGCCGCCGCGAGCACGTCGCCCGGCGAAGAGAAGACGCGCAGCTCGTGGCCCTCCCGGGCGAGGGCCGCCGCGATCGCCTCCCCGGTGACGGAGTCGTCGTCGACGACGAAGACCAGGGCCAAGGAACGCCTCCTTTCCCGGGGGGAGGATACAGGGGGCCCGCCGGCGGCTCACCCCCGCGGGGGGGGGCGGGCGCACTTACAGTTCGTAGTGGACCTGTTTCGTCCCCGGCCCCCCTCAGCCCACCTTGACCTCCGCTGAGATAGTGAACGAGGATGTTGCGGCAGTTTGTCCGGTTCGTTCATGTCCCCGGGGACGAGGCTTCCCCGGGCGGAGGGAGAGATGACCATGCGGAGGCTTCGCGGACTCGTGGTCGGAATCGCCGTGCTGCTCCTCGCGACGGGGGCCTGGGCGGTCACCGACAAGACCTCGGTCGCCGGCAAGTGCATGACCTGTCACAAGGAAAAGACGCCGGCGCTCTACCAGCAGTGGCTGGGCTCGCAGCACGCGGCCCACGACGTCACCTGCCTCGACTGCCACAAGGCGAACCGGGGCGAGCCGGACGCCTACATGCACGAGGGGGCCCTGATCGCGACCCTCGTGACCCCGAAGGACTGCGGGCGCTGCCACGAGCGGGAGGCCAAGGAGGTCGGCCAGTCCTACCACGCGACCGCGGGCAAGATCCTCGACTCGAAGGACGCCTACCTGGCCCACGTGGCCGGCGGCGACCCGGTCGCCGTCCAGGGCTGCGAGCAGTGCCACGGCACGAAGGTGAAGATCGACCCGAAGGCGCCGAACAAGCTGAGCACCAAGAGCTGGCCGAACTCGGGGATCGGCCGGATCAACCCCGACGGCTCCCTCGGCTCCTGCACGACCTGCCACACGCGCCACGCCTTCTCCAAGGCCCAGGCCCGCCAGCCCGAGGCCTGTTCCAAGTGCCATCTCGGCCCGGACCACCCGCAGAAGGAGGTCTACGAGGAGTCGAAGCACGGGAACGCCTACTACACGCACATCGACGAGATGAACCTCGACGCCCCGAAGTGGGTGGCCGGCATCAGCTACAACGCCGCCCCGACCTGTGCCACCTGCCACATGTCGGCGACGAAGAAGCAGAAGGTCACCCACGACGTCGGGCAGCGCATCGCGTGGACCCTGCGTCCGCCGGTGTCGAAGTACAAGCCGAACCACCAGCAGCGCCGGGCCAACATGAAGGAGGTCTGCAAGAGCTGCCACGAGAAGCGCTTCATCGAGGGGCACTTCTACCAGTTCGACGCGACGGTGCGGCTGTACAACGAGAAGTTCGCCAAGCCGGCCGGCGAGCTGATGACGATGATCAAGAAGAAGGGGCTGATGAAGCACAAGGCCGCCTTCTCGAACAAGATCGAGTGGACCTACTGGGAGCTCTGGCACCACGAGGGTCGGCGCGCCCGGCACGGCGCCGCGATGATGGGCCCGGACTACACCTGGTGGCACGGGATCTACGAGGTGGCCCAGCACTTCTACTTCAAGCTGCTGCCCGAGGCCGAGGAGTACGGCGACCCCGAGGTCAACGCCTGGATCGAGAAGCTCCTCAGCGAGAACCCGATGCACAACTGGGTCGATCGCCCGACGGACGAGCTGAAGAAGGAGATCCGTTCCGGGAAGATGCAGAAGACCTACGAGAAGCTCTACCAGGGCGACTGAGGGCGCGGCCATGTCGTGCCACGTGATGCGCGTCCTGCGCGGCCTCGGGGTGGGCCCCCTCGGGAAACTGGGGGTCCTCCTCGCGGTCGTCGCGTTTCTCGGCTTCCTCGCGTTCCTCGTGCTCCAGTTGCCGGGGCTGGTGCCGAGCGCCCTCTTCGGGCTGATCGGCTACATGCTCTTCCCCGGCCTGATGACGGCGGGACTCGCCCTCGTGGCCCTTTCCTGGTGGTGGGGCGTCCAGCGCTCGGGCCTCTCCCTCCGGGACTTCGCCGCACGGCAGTTCCACCCGGACGATCTCGAGGAGGGGTTCACCGGTGCCCCGGTCGTCCGGGCCCTCGCGGTCCTGGGCGTGCTGGTCGTCGTCTTCTTCGGCCTGTGGGGGATGACCAACTTCCCCTTCATGGAACGGCCGTACTTCTGCGGGACCGCCTGCCACACGGTGATGAACCCGGAGTGGACGGTCTACCAGCGCTCGCCGCATGCACGGGTCCGGTGCGTGGACTGCCACGTCGGCGAGGGAGTTTATGCCCACGTCCGATCGAAGTATGACGGCCTGCGCCAGATCGTCCTCGCCCTGACCAACACCTACTCGCGGCCGATCCCGACCCCGGTGCACCAGCTCCGCCCGGCCCGGGAGACCTGCGAGAAGTGCCACTGGCCGGAGAAGTTCTACGGTCCCCGGCTCAAGATGATCACCCACTTCGCGGAGGACGAGGCGAACACGCCGCGGTACACGACCCTGGTTCTCAAGGTGGACAACCACGGTGAACCGGGCCGCGGAATCCACTGGCACGTTTCCTCCGGCGTCACGATCCGCTACGCGGCCGTCGACGAAAAGCGGGAGACGATGGCCTGGGTCGAGGCGACCTGGCCGGATGGAACGACGAAGCGCTGGGTCAACGAGGACCTGGCCACCGAGGAAACGGAACCGCTGGAAGCCCGTGTCATGGACTGCGTCGATTGCCACAACCGGGCGACCCACATCTACGGCACGCCGGAGGGAGCCGTCGAGCAGCGGATGGTCACCGGCGAGATCGATCCGTCCCTCCCGTACATCCGGCGGGAGGCCCTGGCCGCGATCCTCCCCGAGTACCCGACGGTGGACGCCGCGATGGAGGGGATCGAGGCCCACCTCTGGGGCTTCTACCGGAAGAACTACCCGAACGTCCTCGCCGGCAAGGCCGGGGCGATCGAGCGGGCCGTGGAAGCCCTGCAGGAAGCCTGGAAGACCTCCGTCCACCCCGCGATGAACATCACCTGGGGCACCTACCCGAGCCTCCTCGGCCACGAGGAGACGACGGGGTGCTTCCGTTGCCACAACCCCTCGATGGTGGCCGAGGACGAGTCGGCGATCGACGACTCCTGCGACCTCTGCCACGTGATCCTCGCCCACGAGGCGGAAAAGCCGTTCCGGTACCTGGCGCCGGCGCCGAAGCCGCCGGCCGAGGGACGGGTCCCCGCCCGCTGGCTCGAGTCCTACCCGGAGGGCCTCGGGAACCTGGTCGGCGCGCACGAGCCGATCCCGACACCTCCCCCCGCCCCGAAGAAGAAGGGCAAGACCGGGAAGCCCGCCAGGTAGGCCCGGGTTCCTTGACGCACGACCGGGGGCGCGCCGCGCGGCGCGCCCCCTTCCCTTGTTCCGAACCCCGCCCGGTGGCATCGAGGCGTCCTCCCGCGTGGATCCCCGGCCGGGGTCGCCCGGGAGGGCCCTGGAAGGACCGGGTCCCACCAGGCGCGCGGGATAACGGGCCCTCGTACAACAGGGGTGTTCGATAACGGCCGAAAATACAACTTCCCGGGGGTCCTGAAGGAGGTCCTGTTGTATTTTCCGGCGTTATCCCGCCAGCGTGTTGTAAATCCCGGGGTTATCGAACACCCCTGTTGTGGAAACGGGGGTTATCCCGCTCATCCACCGGCGGGCGGCCACGTGCGGGGGGTGCGCTTCCCGGGACCACGCGCGTCCGGCGCCGGCGGGCGGCCTCCCGGCCGCCCCTACGAACCCCCTCGGAACCCCTGGTGACGCACATCCCGCAGGCGTCGCCGAAAGGCGACCGGTCTTTCTCGTAGGGGTCGCCGGGAGGCGACCCGGGCGGGGCACGGCGGCCGTCAGGGGCAGTCGTCCGAGGCGGGCTCGCGCTCGCGCCCGTCGGAGGACGTTCCATAGGACCCGGGGCCGGCATCGAGGCCGGCGCTGCCCCGGTAGAGGTAGAAGAACCCGTGCCCCGCGACCGGCGCCTCCGGGTCCTCGGCGCCGCGCGTGTCGGCATCGGGGCTGTCGTCCTCGACGCACGTCACGATGCCGAGGCTGACGGTTCCACTCCCGCCGGGGCCGAGACCCTCGAGGTCGCCGCGGATCACGTCGTACCGGATCGGGCCGGACTCCACGTCCCAGGAGACCAGGGTCGGCGTCTCCTTCCCGACCCGGATCCCCGGCGGCACCGTGCCGTCGATCACCCAGACCTCGTTCATCAGGTCCGGGTTGTCCCAGCTCGTGAACTCCCCCGCACCGGAGAAGGCGACCAGGTCCCCGGTCTCGTCGACCGCCGGGCGCTCGGGAACCCCGAACCGGAGTCCACCGACCCGCACGATCTCGCCCGTGGCCACCTCGACCCGGTAGAGGTCCTCCGGGTCGTCCGGGTCGTCCTCGGTGACCGGCGCGCTCGACAGGAAGAAGACGTAGCGGCCGTCCCGGCTGAAGCGCGGACGCGTCGAGTCCCCCTTCGCGAACGATGTCAGCTGGGTCGTGGTGCCGGCATCGAGGTCGTGGACGAAGATCTCCCGGTTGTGCTCCGGGTTCTGCCCGGCGAGGTCCGCCGTCGAGGAGAACGCCACGAGCTTCCCCGCCGCGTCCACGTCCGGCTGGTCCGACCGGTACGACCCGTCCGCGGTGATCGCCCGCAGGCCGGTCCCGTCGCCGCGGATCACGAAGACCTCCCACGAGCCGTCCGGGTTCGTTCCGTCGAGGTCCGCGTTCGACTCGAAGACGACGACGCTGCCGTCCCGGCTGCACCGGGCGTTCCGCGAGGTCGTCCCTTCCGGGCCGTCGGTGAGCTGTGCCGTGCCCGAACCGTCCGGCTGGACGCGGAAGATCTCCCGGGACCCGTCGCCGTTCGCCCCGACCGGGTCGGTGTCCGCGTCGAAGAAGACAACCGACCCGTCGGCGGCGATCACGGGCGCGGCGGCCTCGGTCCCGGCGTCCCCGTCCGTGAGCTGCACCAGACCGCCGCCGTCCCGGTGAACGAGGAACACCTCGGTGGAGAGGTCGAGGTTGTCACCGGTGGCATTCGAGTCCGCGGTGAAGACGATCGTCCACCCGTCACCGGTGACCGAGGGGGCGCCCGCCCCTCCCGACGAGAGGTTCGTCACCTGCGCCAGGCCCGAGCCGTCCCGCCGCACGGCGTAGATCTCGCCGCCCCGGTCCCCGTCCTGCCCGAGAAGGTTCGCGTCGGAGGCGAAGACGACCCAGCTCCCGTCGGCCGCCACGTCCGGCGCCTGGCTGAACCCCCACACGGTGTCCGAGAGCTGGACGATCCCGTGCCCGTTCATGTCCATCGCGTGCAGCTCGGCGTTGTCGTCCGGGTTGTGGCCCCCGGAGAACTCGTTGAACGAGAAGAAGGCGACCCGGGTACCGTCACCGGACACGACGGGGAAGAACGACCCGTAGTCGATCGCCGTCGAGGTCAGGTTGTCGAGGCCGGACCCGTCCGGGTGGATCTTCCAGATCTCGTAGTTGGAGTCCAGGTTCGTGAAACCCTGCACGTGGTTCGAGTGGAAGACGATCCAGTTCCCGTCGTCGGTCACCGAGGGTGCCTGGGCCTGCGGGTCCCCGACGAGGGCGTTCGTGTCGGTCACCTGCCGCAGGCCGGTGCCGTCCCAGTTGACGGCGAAGATCTCGTCGTGGCGATCGCCGTTTCCCCCGACCAGGTCGGCGTTCGACTGGAAGACGACGAGTTGCCCGTTCCCCGAGAGCTGGACCGCCGTCGAGTCCCCCTCCGTCGCCGAGGTGAGCTGCCGGAGGCCGGTCCCGTCGGCGTTGACGGCGAAGATCTCCCGGTTGCCCTCGGGGTTCTGCCCGAGCAGGTCGGCATCGGTGGCGAAGGCGACCCGCTCGCCGTCGTCGCTGATGGCCACGCCGCCGAAACCGGCCGCCAGCGAGTCGATCCCCATCGCCGCCGTGGCATGGGTGAGCTGCCGGAGGTTCTGCCCGTCCAGGTCGACGACGAACACCTGGTCCAGGTGATCGGGGTTCTCGCCGAGGTAGTCGCAGTTCGAGACGAAGGCGGCCCGGGAGGCGCCGCCGGCCAGGGCGACGGCGGTCACCGAGCCCGCGTTCGGCGCCGGATCGTCGGTGAGCTGCCGGATCTCCGAGCCGTCGGCCTTCATCACGTAGAGCTCGGGGCTCATGTCGTGGTTGCGGCCGACCAGGTCCGCGGGGGAGGTGAACGCGATCCACTGGCCGTCGTCGCTGACCGAGACGAACGCCGCGGTTCCCGGGAGGAAGTCGGTCAGCTTCTCCCCCGCCCCGGTGACGGCGTCGAAGCGGAAGACCTGGAAGGAGTGGTCGGGGTTGTTCCCGAGCTGGTCCGTGCTCGAGCCGGTGAAGACCCACCGGCCGGCGTCGTCGAGGGCGCCGGGGCCGGCGAGGGAGGTGAGTCCCCGGGTCACCTGCCGGACCACCTGGGCCCGGGCCACCGGGAAGGCGAGCAGCAGGCAGGAAAGAACAGCGACGAGCAAGCCCGAACGAGTAGTGACGCTCCGCATGACCCCTCCTTCGCGGGCCGCCGGGGCCCCGCACCCCGCAATGTACGGCGAGGGGGCGCGTTGCGGCGGGGGAACCCCGCCGCTATCCTCCCCCACGAACAGCTCATCGGACGCAGATGTCCGAAAAGCCGCGACGACGTACCACCGGAGACGACGGGATGGGCGAGGTCAACGGGAAAGACCGCCTGGAACGGCTGCGGCGGATCATCGAGGACGTCCACGCGGGCATGCCGGTGGAGCTGGTGAAGCCCCGCCTCGCGAAGCTGGTCTCGGAGGTCAGCCACGAGGAGCTGGTCTCCCTCGAGCAGAAGCTGATCCGCGGGGGAATGAGCCCGAAGATGGTCCGCGGGATCTGCGACCTGCATTCGTCGATCGTCCGGGAGCAGGCGGAGGGAGATCCCCTCGCCCGCGTTCCGGCCGGTCACCCGGTGGACACCTTCCGCCGGTCCCACCGGGCGATCGCCGGCGAGGTGGACCGGATGGAGCGGGTGATGGAACGCGTCCTCGCCGGCGAGGAGGAGAGCGACTCCCTCCTCGAGGAATGGCGGGCGGTCCTCGAGCGCCTCCTGGAGGTCGACAAGCACTACCTCCGGAAGGAGAACCTTCTCTTCCCCTTCCTCGAGCGCCACGGGATCCACGGCCCCAGCCAGGTGATGTGGGCCAAGCACGACGAGATCCGGAAGATGCTTCGCCGGCTCCGGGACGAGCTCGCCCGGGACGACCGGGACCTCGCCCACTGGCAGTACGTGGCCCGGGAGCTCGGGATGCCGCTCTGCCGGGCGATCCTCGAGATGATCTCCAAGGAGGAGAAGATCCTCCTGCCGCTGGCGCTGCAGAAGCTGGCGGCGGGCGAGTGGGGCGAGATCTGGCGGGAGTTGCCCCGCTACCCGTTCTCCCTCGTGCAGCCGTCCATCGGGTGGATGCCTCCGCCTTCGCCCGGCAAGGAAAAGGAAGTGGACTCCCCTGTCTCCGGGCGGGTCTCCCTGGGATCCTCCGGGTCGGTCACCCCCCGCCAGCTCCGGGCCATCCTGAAGACGCTGCCCCTCGACCTGACGTTCGTCGATGCGGACGACCGGGTCACCTTCTTCTCCCACGGGCCCGACCCCATCTTCGACCGGGCGCCCACCGTGATCGGCCGCAAGGTCCAGTTCTGTCACCCGCCGTCGAGCGTCCACCTGGTGGAAAGGATCCTCGACGAGTTCCGCGCCGGGGCCCGCGACTCGGCCACCTTCTGGATCCGGATGGGGGAGCGCTACGTGCTGATCCGCTACTTCGCGGTCCGCGAGGGCGGCGAGTACCTGGGCGCCCTCGAGGTCACCCAGGACATCGCCCCCCTGCGGGAGATCGAGGGTGAACGCCGCCTCCTCGCCGAGGACTGAGTCCCCGGGCTACAGGACGAACCACGGGTAGACGACGACCCCGTCCCGGCGAAACCCCCGATCGCCCCCGTACACCAGGGCCGCCGGACCCTTCTCCAGGCCGGCCACCCGCCTCCACCAGGCGATGCCCGCGAGGAACTCCCGGTCGAACGTGGCGGCCGACCTGACCTCGACCGGGACGAGTTCCCGGCCGAGATCGACCAGGACGTCGATCTCGTGGCCCGCACCGTCCCGCCAGAACCACAGGGACGGCTGCTCCCCGCGGTGCACGAAGTTCTTGAGCAGCTCCGACACGACGAAGCTCTCGAAGACGGCCCCCCGTTCCGCGCGGTGGAACAGTTCCTCCGGCCTCCGGACCTGGAGCAGGTAGCAGAGCAGGCCCGTGTCGAGAAAGTACAGCTTGGGCGTCTTGACGAGCCGCTTGCCGAAGTTCCGGTAGTGCGGCCGGAGCAGGAACACGATGAACGAGGCCTCGAGCACCGACAGCCAACGCCGCGCGGTCGAGTGGGAGATCCCGCAGTCGGACGCGAGCCCGGACAGGTTGACGAGCTGCCCGCACCGCTCCGCACACAGGCGGACGAAGCGCCCCCGGGTCGAGCGATCCTCGTCGACCAGGACCTGGATGTAGGAGAAGAGGTCCGGCACGCGCCGCACCTCGTCGAGGATGACGGGGCCGGAGAACCGCGCGAGGAACCCCCGCGGATCCTCCCGGGCGAACGCCCGCTCGTCCGGCAGTTCCAGGGAGACGTAGTCGTGCCGCGGGAACACCGTCCGGGCCAGGGTGGTCTTCCTGGACTGGCGCGGCCCCGTCAGCGTGACCACCGGGAACCTCCGGGCGGACTCCCGCAGCTTTCTCTCGAGCGTTCTCCGGATCATCGGCCCCCTCCCTTCTCGTGCAGATTGAACATTCAATGTTCAATCCACACGCCCCGGGCCTGCGCCACGACCCGCCGCGGGGCCGTCCCGGCGGGAACCGGGGGCCCTGCAGGGGGGCCGGCGGGGGAAAGGACCTTCGCCGGCGCAGAACCGCCCTGCACCACGCGGCAGCCCGCCGCGCGGGGGCGGCGGGCTAGACTGGGGCCGAGAGCGGGGCCACGGCCCCGCGGGGAGGTGACTGATGGACCGGAGTCCGCGGCACGCCTTGCTCCTGCTGGTCCTGGCGCTCGCGGCGGTCGGCGGGACGGCTCCCGCCTCCGGGGACGAGGGTTCGTTCGGGACGGGGCGGCCCACCGCGTTCGCCCTCCGCGGCACGATCTACGCGCTCGCCGAGGGAACGGACCGGCTGCCGGACTTCCCGGGACTCGAACCGATCGGCACGGTCTGGACGACGACGCTGAACGTGCCGCCGCGGTACTTCTCGCAGGGCTTCCCCGGGGTGACGGACCGCTTCGAGTGGTTCGCCATCGACTACCGGGGGGCCTTCCACTTCCCGGCCGACCGGGAGGTCACGTTCTGGCTCCTCAGCGACGACGGGTCGCGCCTCTACGTCGACGGGAAGCTCGTGGTCGACAACGACGGCGTGCACCCGCCGCGGGAGCGCTCGGGGAAGGTCCACCTCTCCCCCGGCATCCACGCGATCGAGGTCCAGTACTTCCAGGGCCCCCGGTACCAGGTCGCCCTGGTGCTCTCCTGGGACGGCCCGGAACCCGGGAAGAAGGTCCCCTTCGACAGCCGGGCGTTCTCACCGGTGGAGGTCGAGGAGGGGGACTGCGAGGTCACGCTCCGCCTCGGCAACGGCATCCTCTTCGATTTCGACCGCTCGGACCTGCGGCCCGACGCGGAGGAAGCCCTTGCCGCGGCGGCGGACGAGATCCGGAGGCTCCCGTGGAAGCGGGTGATCGTCGAGGGGCACACCGACGACCGGGGGAGCGATGCCTACAACCGGGAGCTCTCCCTCGACCGGGCGCGGGAGGTCGCCACGTGGCTCGTCGGCTACGGTCTCCCCGCGGACGCGATCGAGACCATCGGCCACGGCGAGAGCCGTCCCCTCGTCCCCAACGACAGCGAGGAACACCGCCGGCGCAACCGGCGGGTCGAGATCCGGGTGAAGCTCCGGTGCGGGGACGAGGCCGTGGCGGGGGCCGACCGGTGGACGCCGCCACCGACGGTGCCGGTCGCGGAGGCGCCGGTCGGGGAGATCGATCCCGCGCGGCTCGACGAGGTCCTCCCCGCCTGGGAGGAAGCCGCCCGGGCATGGAAGCCCGCCCCCGACGTCGTGCGCGCCCTCCGGGAGGCCGGCCCGGCGACGATCGAGGTCTTCTTCGGGGCCTGGTGCGGGGACAGCGCCGAGCACGTCCCGCCCCTCCTTGCCGCCCTCCGCGCCGCGGGGAACCCGCACCTGCGGGTCCTGCTGGTCGCCCTCGACCGGGAGAAGCACGAGCCGGGGGGCCGGGCCCGGGCCCGCGGGATCGAGCGGGTACCGACGGTGATCGTCCTCCGGGACGGACGCGAGGTCGGGCGCATCGTCGAGACCCCGCGCACGACGATGGACCGGGACGTCGCCGGGCTCCTCGCCCGCTAGAGGGGCAGGCTGGCGACGGCGTCGAGGTCGTCGAGGTCGTCTGCGCCGGCGAGGAGGCGGCGGCGGCCGGCGAGGGCGATCATCGCCGCGTTGTCTCCGCACCAGCGGAGCGGCGGGATCGAGAGGGCGAGACCGACCTCGTCGGCGAGCCGCGTCGCCTCGGCGCGAAGCAGGCGGTTCGCCGCCACGCCCCCCGCGACCACCAGCGATCGGGGCCGCTCGGCCTCGATCGCGGCGCGCACGCGCCGGAGCAGTTCCCGGACCACGGCGTGCCGGAACGAGGCGACCAGGTCGCGGATCTCCCGCGTCGGTTCGTCCTCGGGGTGCTCGAGCGGCTCGATCCCCTCCCGCGCCATCCAGTCCCGCACCCGCGTCTTGTACCCGGAGAACGAGAAGGCGGGACCTCCCTTCACCCGCACCTCCCCGAACGGGTACCGGTGCGGGTCCCCTTCCTCCGCGACCCGGTCGATCGCGGGACCGCCCGGGTACGGCAGGCCGAGCATCTTCGCCACCTTGTCGAACGCCTCCCCGGCCGCGTCGTCCCGGGTGCGCGCGACCTCGCGGTACACCCCCGGCTCCGGCACCCGCCAGAGGGTCGTGTGCCCGCCGGAGACGACGAGGGCGAGGGCCGGGTACGGCAGGTCCGGCGTCTCGAGCCACCCGGAGACCACGTGGCCCTCCAGGTGGTTGACGCCGACCACCGGCAGCCCCCGGGACCAGGCGAGGGCCTTCGCCGCCGAGACGCCGACGAGGAGCGACCCGATCAGGCCCGGCCCCCGGGTGACCGCGATCCCCCCGACGTCGTCGAGCGCGATCCCGGCCTCCCGCAGCGCCTGCCGGATCACCGGGTCGATCGCCTCGACGTGGTGGCGGGCGGCGATCTCCGGCACGACCCCGCCGTACGGGGCGTGCAGCTCCACCTGCGAGGCGACGACGGAGGAGAGCACCCGCCCGCGGGGGTCGAGCACCGCCGCCGCGGTCTCGTCGCAGGACGACTCGATCCCGAGGACGATCACGGCGCCTCTCCGCGCACGAAGGGATTTCCCCGCCGCTCCGCGCCGATCGTGGTCCCCGGCCCGTGACCGGGCAGCACGATCGTCTCGTCCGGCAGCGTGAACAGGCGCTCCCGGATCGACCGGAGCAGGGTGTCCAGGTCGCCGCCGGGAAAGTCGGTCCGGCCGATCGACCCCTGGAAGAGCGTGTCACCGGAGACGAGCACCGGCCTGCCGTCGATCTCCCCGAACAGGCACGTTCCACCGGGGGTGTGGCCCGGCGTCGCGATCGCCCGCAGGACGAGCGCGCCCGCGCGCAGCTCGTCCCCGTCCCGGAGGAACCGGTCCGGGGGCGGCGGCGGCTCGACCTCGAGGCCCCACCGGGCGGCGCTCTCCGCGGCGCGTTCCATGTACGGGAGATCGGCCTCGGGCGCGACGAACGGGCAGCCCGGGAACCGCCGCTTCATCTCGGCAACGCCGCCGACGTGGTCGAAGTGCCCGTGCGTGGCGACGATCGCCACGGGCACCAGCTCCCGGGCAACGAGGAAGTCGGTGACCCGGTCCGCCTCCTCGCCCGGGTCGATCACGACGGCCTCCCCGGCCGCCTCGTCGCCGAGGATCCAGCAGTTCACCTGGAGCGGTCCGACCGGCATTCCTTCGATCATCGCGTCACCGCACCTTGAGGGAGATCAGGCCGACGAGGGCCAGCATCGCCGCGACGATCCAGAAGCGGACGACCAGCTTCGGCTCTCCCACGCCGCGGTGCTCGACCGCGTAGTGGAACGGCGCCCGCAGCACCAGCCGGCGGCCGAGCCGGTAGCCGAGCTTTTCCTGGACCAGCGACGTGAAGATCTCGAGGACGAAGATCCCGCCGACGATCGGGAAGAGCATCTCCTGGCGCGTGAAGAACGCCATCATCCCGAGCGCCCCGCCGACGGCGAGGGAGCCGGTGTCCCCCATGAACACCTCGGCGGGATAGGCGTTGAACCAGAGAAACCCGAGCAGCGCCCCGGTGAGGGCACCCCCGAAGACCGCGACCTCGCCCACCCCCGGGATCGGCGGGTAGAGCAGGTAGCGGGCGAGGGTCGGCGTGCCGATCACCGCCGCCAGGACGATGTAGACGCCGATCGCGAGGGTCGACGTCGAGGCGACGAGACCGTCCTTGCCGTCGGTGATGTTCACCGCGTTGACGATCGCGAACAGCACGAAGACGATGAACGCGCCGTAGAACAGGGGTCCCGCGTCGAACAGGGGGTACTTCCAGAACGGCACCTGGACGATCGTCCGCAGCCCGGCGGGCACCGGGTTGGCGTCGCTGACGAAGAAGGCGGCGAACGGCACGCAGAAGGCGAGGAGCAGCAGCGTCTTCACCGCCTGGCCGAGGCCGGCGAGGGACGACTTGAAGCGGACCTTGAGGAAGTCGTCGAGCAGGCCGACCAGGCCGAGCCACGCGAACCCGGCGACCAGCGGCGGCAGGAAGGGGCTGTGGAAGTCGCCCCACAGGAAGAGCGAGGCGAGCGTCGCGAGGTGGATGCCGACGCCGCCCGCCGTCGGCGTGCCCCGCTTGCTGAACTGCTCGATCGAGGCGAGCTCCCCGGACGTGTCCCGCATCCCGAGGCGGTAGAGCGCGACGATCACGCGGTGACCGAGCAGGATCGACAGGGCGAACGCGGTCGCCATCCCGACCATCGCCCGGAAGGTCAGGTAGTCGAGCAGCCGGAAGAAGCCGTAGTCGATCCCGAGCCCGCGCAGGGCCTCCACGAGCAGCCCGATCATTCCTCGGCCTCCAGGGTGCGCACGACCCGCAGGAACCGCTCCCGCAGCACGAACTGGGGCCGGAAGCTCGACGACGTGATCAGCATCCGCTTCACCAGCCGCCGCACCCGGTCCCGGTCCGCGAGGCGCCCGGCCGCCAGGCCGTCCTGCACGGCGTCCAGCAGCGCCTCCCGGTACCGCTCGTTCCGTGCCCAGAGGAACCGGCCGGCCACCCGGTGAAACGCCTCCTCGTCCAGCAGGAACACCGCCGCCCGCAGCGCCTCGGCCCGCACCTCGAAGCTCTCCCGGCCCCGGTGCAGCCGCGCCAGGATCCCCGCCCGGATCGTCGTCGCCTCGTCTCCGTCGAGGGCTTCCACCTCGCGCCAGTAGCGGCGGTAGAGGGCGACCGCCTCCCGCCGGACCTCCCAGTAGGGATCCCGCAGGCCGGCCAGGATCATCCCGGCGAACCAGGGCTGGAACCGCCGCGCCTTGCCCAGCGCGGCCAGGGCGTTGCGCCGGAGGAACCCGCGAAAGCCCCGGAACCCGTCCCGCAGGAACGGGTAGAGATCCTCCCGGCGCAGCGCTCCGACCAGCTTGATTCCCCGGTTGACGGTCAGCCAGTTGTCCGAGCGGAGGTATTCCTCGACCTTGATGTCGTAGAGCCGGTGGTAGAGGCTCTCCGACGGGGCCGCGTCGAGGAAGGCGACCAGCGAGTCGAACGTCCGCTGGAACCGGACGAAGGGCGGCTCGTCCACCTGGGGCACCCAGTCGAGTTCCCTCCCCTCGAGCACCTCGGCGAGGAACGCGACGATCTCCCCCGGTTTCCAGGTGCGCATCACGCCCCGGGCCGCTTCCTCCATCTTCCTCCGCTCGTCGGGGCGGGCGAGCAGTCCCTCGATCCGCTCCAGCAGTTCCCCCGGCTCCACGTAGTCGATACCGGTTTCCGGATCCCGTCGCTCGAAGACGACCTCGGCGGCCCCCCGCTCCGCCACGGCGATCGCCCCCAGCTCCTGGTGGTCCCCCGAAAGGCCCCGCTTCGGGACCAGCACCGCCGCCCTGCCGAGCACGCCGAGCTCCGCCAAGGCCCCCGCCCCGGCCCGGGTGACGACCACGTCGGCCGCCCGCTGCCAGAGGGGGAGGTCGTGGAGGTAACCGACGAGTCGCCAACCGATCGAACCGTCGGTACGGCGGCCGACCCGCTTCCCCGGGTCCCAGCGCTCGCCGAGGGACTCCGCGAGACGCCGCGCCGTGTCCGCCCCGGCGTCGTAACCGTTTCCGCGGGCAAGCCCGGACCCGTGCACGACCAGGACGTTCGGCCGCTCGAGCAACCGGGGTGCCAGGGCCGCCATCGCCCGGTTGATCGAGCGCGCTCCCATCGAGCCGCCGTAGGCGAGGACGACGAGGGTTCCCGGCGCGATCCCGAGGCGGCGGCGGGCCTCGTCGCGGGACGGCTCGGGGTCGAGGAGCTCCCGCCGGACCGGGTAGCCCGCATGGACGCACCGGTGGCTCCAGATGAAGTAGGCGCTCTCCCGGAAACTGACGGCGACCACGTCGGCCAGCATCGAGGCGGCCTTGTTCAGCAGGCCGGGCACGATGTTCTGCTCGTGGATGACGATCCGTGCCTTGAGCACCGGGCGCAGGAGGAACGCGGCGATGACGACCGGCGCGGAGACCCAGCCCCCGGTGGCGATCACCAGGTGGGGCCGGAACCGGACCAGGCGCCAGCAGGCGACGGCCACCCCCGCCCCGATTCGCACCCCGGCCCGGATCCGCGCCACCGGCGAGCTGCCGAGGATCGGCGCGCTCGGCACGAAGGCGAGGGGAATCCCGCGCCGGGGAACGATCACCTCCTCCGCCCGGCCCCGGACACCCAGGTAGAGGGTCTCGGCGACCCGGTCCTCGGCCGCCAGCGCGTCCAGGATGGCCAGGGCCGGGTAGACGTGTCCACCGGTCCCTCCACCGGTCAGCACGACACGCAGGCGCCGCGGCCGGGGCTGCCGCCACAGGACCAGGGCGACGAGGCCGTACACGCCGAGGGAGAGCAGGCCGGCCCCGAGGAGCGCGAGGGCGTGCTCGGTGAACCCGGTCGCCCCGGCGAACGCCCTCCGCATCGGCCACAGGACCGCGCCCATCGCCCCGAGGGCGGCGGCCAGCTTGAGGTGGCTGGCGAGCAGCCGGCCCGGGAGGACCCGCACGCCGACGCGTCCGAGACCGAGGAGGAGGATCGTGATCTGCACGTAGAAGGCGATCACCGAGGCGAGGGCGATCCCGCCCTGGGCGAGGGGCGTCCGGAACAGGAGGACGTCACCGACCACGTTGACCACCGAGGCGACGATGGCGGCGAGGAGCGGCAGCCGGTTGTCCTCCTGGGCGGCGTAGACCCTCCCGAAGAGCACGATCAGGCCCATCGGCAGGATCGCCGGGGCGTAGCACGTGAAGGCGAGGGTCGTGGCCGCGAGAGAATCGGCCCCGAAGGCGCCCCTCATGTAGAAGACGGCGACGACGTCCCGGGCGAACATCGCCAGGAACAGGACGATCGGGCCGAGGATGAACAGGTTGAGATCGATCCCCAGGTGGACGAGGCGGGTCGTCTCCGCCGGGTCGCGCCGGGCCCGGAGCCGGCTCAGCTCCGGGGCGATCGAGCGGCCGATGGCGAGGGCGGCGATCGAGAACGGGAGGTGGACGATCCGGAAGGCGAGGTAGAGGGAGGCGATCGCCCCCGGCCCGACGAGGGAGCCCACCGCCCGGTCGACCAGCGTGACCGCCTTCGTGAAGACCGAGGCGACCAGGATCTTGCTTCCCTCCGAGAGCCCGGGGCGCACGCTGGCCGGGGGCTCTCCGGGCGCCCGGGCGGGCAGCTCCCGGACGATCCGCCAGGCCGCGGGAAGCTGGACGAGCAGGAACGCGACGCCGCCGACGATCCAGGCGACGGCCAGGGACGCGACCCCCATCCCGAACCGCAGGTAAAGGACCACGAGGACCGCGATCACTGCGGCGTTCTGGGCGGCGGGAGCGAGGGCGTAGAGGAGCTGGCGCCGGGAGAAGAGAAGCAGTGCCCCGGCAAAGGTCGCGAGGCCGACGAGGACCAGGTAGGCGACGAGCACCCGGGCGAGCCGGATCGCCTCGGCCATCCACTCCGGGGAGAGGCCCGGCCCGATCCAGGGGACGATCCGCGGGGCGAGGAACCAGAGGGCCGCCGCGGTGACCGCGAGCCCGACCACCGTGATCCCGAGGATCCGCAGCAGGTACGAGCGGGCCTCGCTTCCCCGCCCCTCCGCGACCAGGCGCCGGTACCGGGGCAGGAACGCCCGCTCGAACATCTCTTCGCCGAAGACCCGGCGGAAGAGGTTCGGGACGGTGAAGGCGACGACGAAGGCGTCGAGGTCGGCGGCCGCGCCGAAGAAAGCCGCGGCCAGGATCTCGCGGACGAAGCCGAGGAGACGGGTCGCCAGGGTGCCCGCCGAGAGCAGGACGCCTCCCTTGAGGATCTCCCGCGAGGATCGCTTCATCCGGGCCCCCGTCCGGCGCGCCGCGCCGCGCCGCCCGGATTATTCCACGAATGCCTCCCGGCGACCGTCCTCGCCCGGGGGCGGCGAGCGCTCCCCGCGTGGCGGACGAGGCAGGTCCGGGAGGGGCTCCGGGGGGAACCCGCGGGCGTCGAGCCAGGCGAGGGCGAGCCCGGCGACCCGGCCGTAGCTGCGCACCCCGCCGCGCACGCCGTGGACCTCGAGGTACCCGCTGTACGCGCGCCGGACCCACGGCGCCTCCCGTCCCAGGTGCCCGCGCACGAACGCCCGGATCGCCTCGAGGTCGCGCCGCACCGGCGGGGAGAGGCCCGCGGGTGGCACGCGCAGCTCGAGCCACAGGGCGAGCCACCCGGAGTAGCGCACCTCCGGCCGCGGGCTCTGCCAGCACGCGACCAGGCCGACGAACGAGGCCTCTTCTTCCCAGGCCAGCCCCGCCAGGTGCGCCCGCTCGTGGGCCACGTCGAACGGCAGCAGGCCCGGCGCGGACGGCCAGACCAGGTTCGGTTCGCCGGTGAACGGGCCGTAGGTCCCGGAGACCCCCCAGCGCAGGAGCAGCGGGCTCGCGAGGAAGACCTTCGCCCGCCCGGTGGCGATCACGGGCAGGCCGAGCCGGCAGAGCGCCATCGCCTCGAGGACCCGGACGTGGCGATCGAGGGCGGCGACCACCCGGCGACCGCTCCATCCCGGGTGGTCCAGGTTCTCCGGGAGCGCGACCACCCCGCCCGGTCCCTCCGGGCAGCCGGCCCGCACCCGGTCGAGCCGGCGGGCGACCCGGGCGACCAGGCGGGCCGCCGCCCGGCCCCGTGGTGTCGGGCCGAGGCGGAAGACCTCCCGGGGCGCCGGGCGCAGGTAGTTGAGACCCCACAGCCCCATGAAGACCAGCCAGGTGCCGAGGGCGGCCGCGGCGAGCCTCCGGGCCAGTCCCTTCCAGCGCGCCTCCCGGAAACCGGTGACGGCGGCGACGAGGAGGAGGACCGGGATCGCGGCGAACGTCCATTCCGCGAGGGAGAAGGGGACGAACCCGGAGAGCGTGGACAGTAGCCGGGCGACGGGCGGGTAGACCCCCCGGGCGTAGAGAATCTCGACGAGCCCGCGGACCGTCTCCATGGCGCTCACCGCTCCCCCACCCGCTCGACGAGCGCGGGGTGGAAGACGAGCGCGAGGCCCGGGATCGCCAGCAGGGTCGTCGCCGCGAACCAGCCCGCGTAGCCGAGCCGGGCGACGCCGAGGCCGCTGATCGCCCCGGTCAGGTCGCGGGTCGAGGCGAAGAGCGCGGTCAGCAGCGCGTACTCGACCGCCGCCCGCTCCTTCTCGCAGGCCCGCATCAGGAGCGAGAGGAACGCCGCCGTCCCGAGCCCGCCACAGAGCGACTCGACGCCGGCCGCCGCGAGGACGACGGCGCGGCCGCCCCCGGCGAGCGCCGCCCCGGCGTACGCCAGGTTCGAGAGCGCCTGCGCGAGGCCGAGCCAGAAGAGACCGCGCAGGATCCCGAGCCGGGCGACCAGCCACCCGCCGACGCCGGCCCCGGCGATCGTCGCGACGAGGCCGAGGGGGCTTGCGACCAGCCCGATCTCGCCGAGGCCGAGGCCCGAGTCGACCCAGAAGGTCCGGACCATCGGCCCGAGGGCCGCGTCCGGCCACTTGTAGAGCAGGACGAGCAGCGCGAGGGGCACCGCGCCCGGCCGGCCCATCCACCGGGCGACCCCGGCGAGGAGCGAAGGCCGCTCGCCATCGGCCGCCTCGAACGGGAGCGGCGGCGCCAGCAGGGCGGCAAGGCCGATGGCCGCGAGAAGGAGGGCGAGCCCGAGCAGAACCGGCCGCCACCCGGCGACCCCCGCGAGGGCGACGCCGAGTCCCCCGGCGAGGAGCATCGCCACCCGGTAGAGGGCGACCCGGACCGCGTTGGCCGGACCCTCCTCCCCCTCGGGGACGATCCCGATCGTCCAGGCGTCCACCGCGACGTCCGAGGTCGCGGCGAGCACGGTGAAAGCGCCGAGCAGGGCGGCCAGCATCCACGGCGATCCCGGCCCGGCAAGGGCCGCCAGCGCCAGGACCGCCCCGGCCCCGAGCAGGCAGCCGAGGATCCAGGCCCGGCGCGTGCCGATCCGGTCGACCAGGGGGGACCACAGGACCTTGAGGGACCAGGGAGCGGCGAGGGCGGAGAGACCGCCTATCGCCTCGAGGGACACGCCGGCCGCCCGGAGCCAGACCGGCACCAGGTCCTTGAAGATGCCGAACGGCAGCCCCTCTCCGGCGGAGAAGAGACCGACCCAGGCGAGGCGGCGCAGGCGGGCGGATCCGGCCATGGGCGGAAGGATACACGCCACCTTGACCGGCCGCGGGGAGCGTTCTTATCTGGAAGAACGACGGGGTCCCGGCCCGGGGGGTGGAGTGCTCGCGCTCGTGCAAGGAGGAGAGGGATCATGCGGATCGCCCAGGTCGCTCCCCTCTACGAGAGCGTGCCGCCGAAGCTCTACGGGGGGACGGAGCGGATCGTCCACTACCTGGTCGAGGAGCTGGTCCGGCAGGGCCACGAGGTCACCCTGTTCGCCAGCGGCGACTCGGACACCTCGGCGGAGCTCGTCTCCTGCTGGCCCCGCGCCCTGCGGCTCGAGGGGAAGGTGAGCCAGGGGCTCGCCCCCCACCTGCTCGCCCTCGAGCGGGTCGCCCGGCGGGCGGACGAGTTCGACGTCGTCCACTTCCACGTCGACTACGTGGCGTTCCCCTGGGCCCGGAGGATCGGGACGCCCAGCGTCTCGACGCTCCACGGGCGCCTCGACATGCCGGAGCTCGGTCCCCTGTTCGAGGAGTACCGGGACCACCCCCTGGTCTCGATCTCCGACGACCAGCGGAGGCCGCTGCCCCACGCGAACTGGATCGCGACGATCCACCACGGGTTGCCCGAGGACCTCTACCGGCTCGAGAAGCGGCCGGACGGTTACCTCGCCTTCCTCGGGCGGATCTGCCCGGAGAAGCGTCCCGACCTGGCGATCGCCATCGCCCGGCGGGTCGGGCTGCCCCTGAAGATCGCCGCCAAGGTCGACCCGGCGGACCGCCGCTACCACGAGGAGGTCGTGAAGCCGCTGCTCGACCACCCGCTGGTCGAGTTCGTCGGGGAGATCGGCGAGGCGGAAAAGCAGGAGTTCCTCGGCAGGGCCCTCGCCCTGCTCTTCCCGATCGACTGGCCCGAGCCGTTCGGGCTCGTGATGATCGAGGCGATGGCCTGCGGGACCCCCGTGATCGCCTTCCCGCGCGGGTCCGTTCCCGAGGTGATCGACGACGGGGTCACCGGCTTCATCGTGCCGGACGTGGAGTCGGCGGCCCACGCGGTGCGGCGGGTCGAGACCCTCGATCGGCGGCGGATCCGCGAGGTATTCGAGCGCCGGTTCACGGCACGCCGGATGGCGGAGGACTACCTGCGGGTCTACGAGCGGATCCGGCGGCCGCAGGTCCGCCCGGCGGCGGCGTGAACCGGGGGGAGCGATGGACGGCCGCGGCCCCCGCCGGGACGCGCACCTGAAGGAAGGAGACACCTTCCTCGTGGCCGATCCGTGGGGGAACGTGCGGCGGACCGGCACGGGCGAGCAGGGAATCTACCACCGCGGTACCCGGATGGTCTCCCGCCTGGAGCTGCTGCTCGCGGGGACGGAGCCGTCCCTGCTCAGCTCGACGGTCCGCCGGGACAACACGTTCCACGCGGTCGACCTGGCCGACGGCCGGCGGACGGTTCACGTCTTCCGCGGCCAGGTCCTCTGGGCGGGAGCGTTCCACGAGCGGATCCGCTTGACCGGCTACGGCCCGGAGCCGGCCCGCGTCGAGCTCGCCCTCCGGGTCGGCGGCGACTTCGTCGACATCTTCGAGGTGCGGGGGGTGCCGCGGAAGCGCCGCGGGCGCGGCCGGATCCACGTGCGGGACCCGCGGACCCTGGTCCTCGCCTACGAGGGGCTCGACGGCGTGGAGCGGCGCGCGACCGTCCGCTTTTCCCGCCCCCCGGACCGGCTGCGCACCCTCCCCGGCGAGGACGCGCCCACCGGGGAGGCAATCTTCGTCCTGCCGGTGGAACCGCGCCGCCCGGTCGAGCTGGAGTACCGGGTCGAGTTCGCGCCGCGCGACGGGGCACGGCCGCTGGCCGAGACCTGGGAGGAGGCGGTGCGGCTCCTCGCCGAGCGGCGGGCGCGCGAACTGGCGGCGGGAGCGCGCGTCGTCACCTCGAACGAGGAGTTCAACGCCTGGATCGACCGCTCGCGGGCCGACCTGCTGATGCTGACGACGCCGACGGAGTACGGCCCGTATCCCTATGCCGGCGTCCCCTGGTTCTCGACGGTGTTCGGGCGGGACGGCCTGGTCTCCGCCCTCGAGGTGCTGTCGTTCGACGAGTCCCTCGCCCGGGGCGTCCTGCGGTGCCTCGGCGCCACCCAGGCGGACCGGGACGACCCGGAGACCGACGCGGAGCCGGGGAAGATCCTCCACGAGATGCGCCACGGGGAGATGGCGGCGACCGGCGAGGTTCCGTACGCCCGGTACTACGGCTCGGTGGACGCGACCCCCCTCTACGTGATGCTCGCGGGGGCGGCGTGGCGCCGAACCGGCGACCGGGAGCTGCTCCACGAGACCTGGCCCCACGTGGAGCGGGCGATCGGCTGGATCACCGGCCACGGGGACCTCGACGGCGACGGGCTGGTCGAGTACCGCCGCCGCAGCCCGACCGGCCTGCGGAACCAGGGCTGGAAGGACTCCGACGACTCGGTCTTCCACGCCGACGGACGGCTCGCCGAGGGTCCGATCGCCCTCGTCGAGGTCCAGGGATACGTGCACGCGGCGCTCAAGGAGGCGGCCGGCCTCGCCGCCGCCCTCGACCTCGAGGATCGCGCCCGGGACCTGCGGGAGCGGGCCGTGGCGGTGCGCCGCGCGCTCCACGAGCGGTTCTGGAGCGACGACCTCGGGACCTTCGCCCTCGCCCTCGACGGCGCGAAGCGCCCGTGCCTCGTCCGGACGTCGAACGCCGGGCACGTCCTGTGGACCGGGAGCGCCACCCGGGACCAGGCGCGTCGCACGGCGGAGGCGCTGCTCTCCCCCGGGATGTACTCCGGGTGGGGGGTGCGGACGCTGGACGCGGGAGCGCCCCGCTACAACCCGATGAGCTACCACGACGGCTCGGTCTGGCCCCACGACACCGCGATCGTGGCCCGCGGGCTCGCCCGTTACGGGTTCAAGCGGGAGGCGGCCCGTATCCTCGGCGACCTGTTCGAGGTCACCCGCTACTCGGGGATCCAGCGGCTGCCCGAGCTGTTCTGCGGGTTCCCGCGGCGACCCGGAGAGGGTCCGACCCTCTACCCGGTCGCCTGCTCTCCCCAGGCCTGGGCCGCCGGCGCGGTGTTCTTCCTCGTCGAGGCGTGCCTCGGGCTCGCGGTCCAGGCGGGACGGCGCCTCGTCCGGCTGGAGCGACCGTGGCTCCCGGACGGGATCGAGGAGCTCGCGATCCATGGCCTGCGGGTCGGCGACGCCAGCATCGACCTGCGCGTCACCCGCCGTGGCGACGTGGTCGGTCCCGAGGTGCTCCGCCGCGAGGGCGAGGTGGAGCTCCAGGTACTCCTCTGAGCTGCGCCTGCCGGGCGCGGACCGTGGCGCCGCGCGCGCCCTCCACCTTCGGGCGGCCTCCCGGCCGCCCCTACAAGAAACCCCAACGAGACCCCTCGCCGCGCGGATCGCGTAGAGGTCGCAAGGAGGCAACCCGGGGATTGCGCAGGGGTCGCCGGCAGGCGAACCGGGGGCTTGGTAGGGGTCGCCGGCAGGCACCCGGGGGCTTGGTAGGGGTCGCCGGCAGGCGACCCGGGCGGCGCGCAGCGCCGCGGCCGATCAGTCGTGGACGCGCTCGAGAACGTCCCGGACGAAGTCCCTGTGCACCATCACGCCGAGCACCTTGAGGCGCACGTAGTCGTCCCGGTACATGTAGTACCCCTTGTACTTCCCGAGGCGCGACGAGCGGTTCGAGTCCTTGACCAGGAACCACTCGTGCCCGTCCTTCGTCTTCGTCCAGCCGACCAGGTGCACGCCGTGGTCGTCGTCCGTCGTCCGGTTGGCCAACCGGAACTCCCGCGAGTCCTGGTCGATGAACTCTCCCGGGATGTCGAAGGTCGGCACGATCGCGATGTCGTGCGTGCCCCACAGCCCGGGTTCGGAGACATCGACGGAAAGCGCCACCGTGCCGCCCTCCGCGACGACCTTCCTGACGATCCCGTAGAAGACGTCCAGGGGAACGTTGACGTAGTCGTCCGCGTGCCACCAGTTGTCCGGCACCTCGAACTCGATCCGGGCGTAGAACGGGTGCTTCTCCGTCGAGAGGAACTCGACGTAGTCGTCCGGGTTCAACTGGACGACCTCCTCGAGGAAGGTCCGCGGCGTGTACGTCCGCCCCTCCCACTCGAAGCTCTCGGGAGGAGGCCCCATCACCCGGTCGAGCATCGCGCGGACGGTCGTGACGATCACCTCCTCGTCCCAGTAGTCCCGGTCCCTGCACCACTCGAGGAACGACCGGATGTTCTCGAACAGGCGCGCGTGGTCGAACCGGCCGTCCTCCGCGAGCACCCCCTCGTAGGCGCTGCGCGGCACGATGCCGTGCTTCTTCCAGGCCCGCAGCACGGCGTTCGACTCGGACCCTTCCCCGAGGTGCATCTTCCCCCGGGCGCGCACGTACCCCCGGGCCTTCTCGACGTACTCCCAGTAGACCGGCCACATCTCCGAGAGCTTGACCTCGCGCCCGTGGAGCCGCTTGACCTCCGACTCCAGGAACGAGGTCGTCGAGAACGACCAGCAGGTCCCCGTCCGGTACTGGGGCGTGGGCGGGAAGTGCCAGGCCTTCTCGAAGGCGTCCGGGCCGGCGGGGATCTCGATGCCGGACAGGTCGAAGCGCAGCTCGGTCGCCTTGTCCTTCTTCTCCTTCTCCCGCTTCTCGATCTCGTCGACGATCCTCTTCGTCTCCTCCTTCTCCTGCTTCCGCCGCTCCTCGTCCTTCTTCTTCATCTCCTCGAGGACGGGGAACTTCTGCTTCGGCACGTAGACCGCCCGGTCGCGGTGGGGGGGGCGCTTCTCCGCGGCGAGACCGACGAGCGGAATGGCAAGCAGGACGAGCAGGACGGGGACGAGGACCTTCGCGCGCATCGATTCCCTCCTTCGGCGCCGGCCGGCCGGGCCTCCCCCGGCGGCGGGCGGCCTGCCGGCCGCCCCTACGCGAACCCACGAAACGCGCGACGTGGGTTTCGTAGGGTCGCCGGCAGGCGACCCGGGCGGCGCGCAGCGCCGCCGCCCCGGCCGCGGCGCGAGGGGCAAGGATACGCGGGGAGGACGAAGGTTTCAGCCCGGGACGTCCTTCACCCGGCGAGGGCGGGGGCCTCCACGACGAGCCGGACCAGCGCGGACAGCAACCCGACGGGCGCTCGTCCCGGGTCGACCGGCCCGGTAGCGGGGACGACGCTCCAGCCGGGGGCCGCCCGGCGAGCCGTCTCCGCGGCCTCGGCGGCCTTCTCCCGGGCACCCGCCAGCCCGAGCACGGCCGACAGCGCCCACCAGGGGCGCGGATCGGCCGGGGTCCCGGAGATCGCCTCCCCGAGGAGCGGGACGGCGGCGGCCGGCCCCTCGGCCATCGCCCGGGCGAAGGCCCGGACCAGCAGCGGCTCGACCCCCGGGCGGACCCGCTCGAGCAGGGAACGCCCCTCGGCCGGGCGACCGGCGACGTGGAGGGCGGCCGCCTCGCGGACGAGGCTCCCGTCCCGACGGATCCAGTTCTCGGCCGGCAGGACCTCGGCCCCCTCGGGAGCGGTCCGCGCCTCGCGGAAGAGGGCGGCGGCCCGGAGCGGGTCGCCGTGAACGAGCTCCCTCTCCCCGGCGGCGAAGCACCAGCGGGCCGTCCGGCCGGCGAGGCGCAGGTGTTCCCGCGCGAGCGCCACCGCCCGGTCGACATCCCCGGTAACGAGGGCCAGCCGTCCGGCCAGGAAGAGGGCGGGGTCGGTGATGCCCCGCGGCGGCAGGCTCGCGAGAAGGTCGACCGCGGGCTCCAGGATGTCCCGGCTCCGGCGGGCGTCCGGCAGGTCGAGCAGGTCCGCCCCCGCCCGGGGAACGTTCTCCCGGGCGTAGAGAAAGCGGGGCCCCGGGTCTCGCGGACGTGCCTCGATGTCGGCGAGGAGGAGACGGCGATTCCGTTCCAGCTTGCCGCGGGCGGCACGCATCGAGGGCAGGTACCCCTCGTGGCGCACCCGCAGCCCGGAGCGGGGTGGCGTCCAGGTCGGAACGCCGAGGAGCCGGCAGATCGACGGGATCACCGACTCGTGGACCCGCCCCTCGTAGCGGATGCCGTGGAAGGCCCGGACGAGCCGGGTCACGTGGGCCACCTCCTCCTCCCCGTTCCCGAGGGGGCTGACGATCTCGACGGTGAACGCCGGGACCTCCGCCCGGAGGAGACGGCGCTTCAGCTCCTGCCCGTGGGCCGGCTCGAGCACCTCGTCGGCATCGAGGAAGAGCACCCACCGGCCCCGGGCGGCGTCGAGGCCCGCGTTGCGGGCGGCGGAGAAGTCGTCCCGCCACGGGACGTCGATCACGCGCGCGCCCAGTTCCCGGGCGATCTCCGGGGTCCGGTCGCGGGACCCGGTGTCGATCACGACGACGTCGTCGACCACGCGCGCCGCGGAGGCGAGGCAGGTCTCGATCCGGTCCTCCTCGTCCCGCGCGATCACGCACAGGGTGAGCAGGGGGCTGCCCAGGCTCGGTCCGGTCGGCATCCAGGCCCGCCGCGCGCGGCGGGGCTTTTTCGCTTTCCTTCGCATTGGTTCTCCCGGGAGGGAACCTAGGGCCCGCCACCGGCGGAAGGCAACCCGGGGGGCGCGCCGGGAGGGACGGCCGGGTTGCCGGTATGATGGGCGGCCCGACGATTCGCCGAGGAGGATTTCGATGCCGGAAGCGAAGCTCACGTGGAAGGAAGGCGTGGCGTTCGAGGTGCAGGTCGGAGGACACACGATGTTCATCGACCACGACCCGAAGGGCGGCCCGGGGCGCGGGCCGGCCCCGATGGCCCTGTGGCTGGTCTCCCTCGCCGGCTGCACCGGGATGGACGTCGTGTACATCCTGCAGCGCAAGCGCGTCCAGGTGGACGCCTTCGAGGTCCACGTCGAGGGGCGGCGCAGGGAGGGGAAGCATCCCCGGATCTACGAGACGGTCGACATCCGGTTCACGATCCGCGGGCCGGAGATCCCGGAGAAGGCCGTCCTCCAGGCGATGAAGCTCTCCCGGGACACCTACTGCTCGGTCTCCGCGATGACCACGGGCCCGAGGATCCGTCACCTCTACCGGATCGAGGACCCCGCCGGGAACCTGGTCGTCGAGGGAGAGCTGGCATGAGCGCCGTGCAGCCGATCCGGTTCGAGGACGGGACGGTCGTCCTCCTCGACCAGCGGCGGTTGCCCGCCGAGGAGACGTGGGTCCGGTGCGCGACCCTCCCGGAGGTCGCCGAGGCGATCGCCTCGATGGTCGTTCGTGGCGCGCCGGCGATCGGCGTGACCGCCGCGTGGGGGCTTGCCGCCGAGGCGGCCCGCGCGGCGGAGACGGCGCAGGATCCAGACGGGTTCCTCGAGCACGTCCGCGGGGCCGCGCGCACCCTCGAGGCCGCCCGTCCCACGGCGGTCAACCTGGCCTGGGCGGTGCGCCGTCTCGTCGGCGTGGCCGAGCGCGCCCTCGCCGACGGCCTCGCGCCCGTCGAGGTCGCCCGGCGCCTCCTCGCCGAGGCCGAGGCGATCCACGAGGAGGACGTGGAGGCCAACCGGGCCCTCGGCCGGAACGGGGCGCTCCTCGTCCCCGACGGGGCCCGGGTGCTGACCCACTGCAACGCGGGGGCCCTCGCCACCGCCGGGTACGGGACCGCCCTCGGCGTGATCCGTGCGGCGGTGGAGGACGGCAAGAAGGTCTCCGTCGTTGCCGACGAGACCCGGCCGTTCCTGCAGGGCGCCCGCCTGACCACGTGGGAGCTGATGCGGGACGGCATCGACGTCACGCTGGTCACGGACAACATGGCCGGCTGGCTGATGGCGCGGGGCGAGATCGACCTGGTGGTCGTCGGCGCCGACCGGATCGCCCGGAACGGTGACGTCGCGAACAAGATCGGGACGTACACGGTCGCTGTCCTCGCCCGGCGCCACGGGATCCCCTTCTACGTGGCCGCCCCCCTCTCCACCCTCGACCCGGACTGTCCCGACGGGAGCGCGATCCCGATCGAGGAGCGGGCGCCCGAGGAAGTGACGACGATCGGGGGCACGCGGATCGCTCCCGAGGGGGTCGCCGTGCGGAACCCGGCGTTCGACGTGACGCCGGCGGAACTGGTCGCGGCGATCGTCACCGAGAAGGGCATCCTGCGTCCCCCGTACGCGCGCTCGATCGCGGAGGCCCTCGGCCTCGCCCCGGAAGAGCCCGAGGCCGGGTCGGAACCTCCCGGCGAGGACCCCGGCGCGACGCCGGAACCGCCCGCGGAGCCGGCCGACGGTCCCGCGACGGAGGAGATCCCGCCGGACAGCGGCCCGGATCCCACGTAGGGGCCGCCGGCAGGCGGCCCGCGCGGCGCGAAGCGCCGCGGGATGTCCTCCCGGCGGGTTCAGGAGCGGGACGGAGCGGCGGAGAGGGCCCCCATTTCCTCGAGAACGCGGAACAGCTCGGGAGGCCGGAACGGCTTCGAGAGGTAGGCGTTCGCCCCGGCGGCGAGGCAGGCCTCCCGGTCCTCCCGCATCGCGTGGGCGGTGAGCGCCACGATCGGGACCGGGTCGACTCCCAGCTCCCGCTCGAGGGCCCGGATCCGGCGGGTGGCCTCCAGCCCGTCCATTTCCGGCATCTGGATGTCCATCAGGATCACGTCGAAGCGCCCGGGGGCGAACGCCTCGATGGCCTCGATCCCGTTTCGGGCAGTCACGGCCCGGTGCCCCCATCGCTCGAGCATCCTGAGCGCCAGCTTCC
The DNA here is from genome assembly GCA_964420365.1 of uncultured Acidobacteriota bacterium. Classification (GTDB taxonomy): domain Bacteria; phylum Acidobacteriota; class Polarisedimenticolia; order J045; family J045; genus JAMOQA01. The sequence continues at coordinate 31,858 of CAYQTA010000051.1, forward strand.
GGTTCACCGGGTGGTCCTCGACGAGCAGGACCGCGAGGGGCCGCCCCGGCACGAGTTCCGCCACGCCGCGCCGCGTGGCGGAGGCCGATTCCGCCTGTTCCTCCTCGACGACCGCAGCCGCCACCTCGAGTCGAAGCGTGAACTCGAAGGTGCTTCCCCTGCCCGGCTCGCTGCGCACCCACATGTCCCCGTGCATCAGCTGGACGAGGCGCGAGGAGATCGCGAGGCCGAGACCCGTACCCCCGTACCGCCGCGCGGCGGAGCTGTCGACCTGCTCGAACGCGGCGAAGATGCGGCCGAGCTTGTCCGGCTCGATCCCGATCCCGGTGTCCTCGACCTCGAAGTGGACGAGCACGCCGCTGCCGTCCATCCCGTCCGACCGGACCCGCAACTCGACGTACCCCCGGTCGGTGAACTTCACCGCGTTCCCGAGGAGGTTGACCAGCACCTGCCGGAGGCGCACCTGGTCGCCGACCAGGCGGGCGGGAAGCTCCGGGTCGATCCAGGAGCGCAGCTCGAGTCCCTTCTCCCGGGCCCGGTAGACGAACGGCCTCAGGCACCCCTCGACCAGCTCGCGCAGGTCGAAAGGAGCGGGCACGAGCTCCATCTTCCCCGCCTCGATCTTGGACAGGTCCAGGATGTCGTTGATCAACTGCAGGAGGGTCTCCGCGGACTGGCGGACCGTCTCCAGGTAGTCCCGCTGCTCGTCGTCCAGGTCGGTGGCGAGGGCGAGCTCCGTCATGCCGAGGATCCCGTTCATCGGCGTCCGGATCTCGTGGCTCATGTTGGCGAGGAACTCGCTCTTGGCCCGGTTCGCCTGCTCCGCCGCCTCCTTCGCCTGCTGCAGCTCCCGCGTCCGCTCCTCGACCCGGGCCTCCAGCTCGTCGTGGGCCTCCTGGAGCATCCGCTCCCGACGCTCGATCCTGTCGAGCATCTGGTTGAAGGCCCTCGCGAGCGCCCCGATCTCGTCCCTCGTGTCCACGTCGACCCGGACGGAGTAGTCCCGTTCCTCGGCCACGCGCTTCGCGACCGCCGCCAGCTCCAGGACGGGCCGGGCGAAGCTGCGCAGCAGGGGAATGGCGAGCAACAGTGCGGCCAGCCAGGCCAGCGCCAGGACGACCGCCAGGACCCCGAGGTCCCGCAGCACGGCGGGCCACAGGTCCAGGTGGGCATGGATCACGACGGTGCCCAGGCGCTCCCGGTGGAGCAGCACCGGGCGGGTGACCGTCACCCGGGAGAAGCCGAACCAGTGGACCTCCTCCCCGGCCCGCGTCTCGCCGTCCCGGCGGGCGGCATCCCGCTCCCACCGGGCGAACTCCCGGCCCTCGCGGTCGAGGACCGCCGCCGCCTGGACCCGCGGGATCGCCGAGAGAGCGGTGATCGTGTCCCGGGCGGCGTCGGGATCGTCGAACGCGAGGGCGGCGGTCACGTTCACCGCCACCAGGTCGGCGATCGAGACGAGCTGCTGGGAGGCCCTCTGCCGGTAGACGCCCACCTGGTGCACCAGGTGGGCGGAGGCGGAAACGAGCAGGGCCACGCTCGTCACGCCCAGGACGAGCAGCAGGAGCTTCGAGCGGAGGGAAAGATCCCGGAGCCGGCTCATCAGGTCCCCTCGCCGCGCGCAGCCGCCGGGCGCGGCCGCGACAGGCTGAGCAGCCGCGAGCTGACCCGCAGGCCCCGAGTGCTCGCCGCCCGTTCATCGATGGAGAACCGGAACCGGCTGCCGAGCCGGTAGAGCTCGATGATCCCGCCGTGACCGGCGAAGCCGGGAATGTCCGAGACCGTCAGCACGGGGCGTTCGCCGATGCGATGCAGAACCTCGTGCAGGCGCCGCTGCCACCCCTTGCCGATCCACAGCAGGTGCGCCCCGCCGATGCCCTGGAGGTCACGGACGTCGCGGACCTCCACCGGGTGACCCCGGAGCCGCTTGCCGGCGAGCCCGGCCCGCAGCGCCCGGGCCAGTTCCGGGTCTCCGAGCACCGCGATGACGAACGGCCGGTCGCCCTCGGGTCCCCCGCCGGGTGGCCATTCGACGAACCGCGCAAAGTTGTAGAGGAAGCCGGCCCGGACCTCGACCTCGGAGAGCTGCTGGCCCGCCACGGGAGTGAACGCGGCGAGCGCGATCGCGCACAGGGCCACCGCGAGGAGCGCTCCCGCTCCCCGTCCGGCATGCCCGGCGCGGCACCGCCGCGCACCCCGCGTCAGAAGCGCCACGTCCAGCGACTCACCACGGCCGGCTCCGTCCAGGCGGGCTCCGGCTCGATCGTGTCGATCGCGTAGCGGAACTCCAGGTGACGACCGAGGAGGTTCCGCAGCGCGAGGCTCCATTCCCTGTCCCGGGTCGGGCTGTGCCAGCCCACCCGCACGTCGAGGCGCGTCCAGCTCGGCACGGGACCGGTCCGGAGGCGGTCGGTCCAGTGGATGCTCCCGTCCAGCTCCCACCCGTCCGGCAGGTCCAGGCTGGCGCGCAGGTGCAACTGGTGCCGGGGGTTGACACCCAGGTACATCGCGTCCTCGTAGGCGCTTGCGTCCGGGGCCTCGTACGGGGAGTCGATGATCCGGCCCTCGAGCCAGGACCACCACGCCTCGAGGAGCAGCTGGTCACGGGGACGCCAGCGGGCAACGACGTCGACCCCCTTGAACCGCAGGCGGGACTCGTTCGCGTAGGTGGCCGTGACCTCGACGTGGGGACCTGGGACCGGGACGTAGAACGGGTCCGAGGCCCGGAACGACGTCACCCCCCGGTACTCGTTCCAGTACCCCGAGACGTCCAGGCTGAACCGCTTGTCGGGCGTCCAGCGGAAACCGAGTTCGTGGGCCACCAGGTGTTCCGCACGTACCCGGTCCGACCCGACCAGGCGGTACGCGAGGAGCACCGTGCCCACGCCGGGAGCCGGCACGAGCTGCACGTCGACCACCTGGTCGATCGCCCGCTCCATCCAGGTCGGCGTGCGCGCCGAGCGCGAGACCGCCGCCCAGGCCATCCACGCCGGTGACCACCGCCACCAGGCCCTGGCCTGGGGCTGGATCTCCACGCCGCTCGCCGACGTGTACTCGACCTTCGTCCCGAGGACCAGGTGGGCGTGTCCCGGGCCCAGCACGATGTCGTCCTGCAGGTACCCGCTGTAGACCTGGTCGCTCTCGTCGGCGGGATGGAACGCGAACAGGCGGCTGTTGGGACGGAAGGCGAAGGAGTTGTTCCGTGCCCCGAGCCCCCAGAACCACTGGTGTCGCCCCACCCGCGCGCCGGCGTACTCGAGGAGTCCGTCGAGTGTCACCCTTTCGAGTTCCCGGCCCGCCACCCGGGATTCCACGCGGTCGACCCAGGCCTTGCCGGAGAGCCGTCCTCCCGTGGCGGTTTCCCTGCGCCAGGAGACCATGCCCCAGTCCTCGGTTCCCTCGGCGCTCGAGGAAGTCGGCTCGGTGAAGGGGAAGCGGGCATGCAACCGGAGGATCCGCTGGCGCCGCGAGTGGTCCCGGTGCTGGGCCTGGACCGACCACTCCTCTCCCGTCGCGCCTTCCCAGTCGAGACGCGTCCCGACGATGGCGCCGGACCACCGGTCGTTCGACGGACGACCGTCACCGAGGACGAGGTCGTCGTCCCGGAACGCCTGGGCGGTCAACCGCCAGGCTCCCCGCCTGCCGAGGGCCCCCCCGCGGCGGACGACGGCGCCGACCGTCTCCTCGTTGCCCGCGTGGAGGCGGACCAGAGCTCCCCGCGTTTCCGTCGCCTTCTTCGTGATGACGTTGATCACGCCGTTGACCGCGTTCGTTCCCCAGAGCGTCGCTCCCGGCCCCCGGATCACCTCGATCCGCTCGATGTCCTCGAGGGCCAGGTCCTGGTCCTCCCACACCACGGTCCCGTAGAGCGGCGAGTAGACGGCCCGCCCGTCGATCAGCACGAGGAACTTGTTCGCCATCCGGTAGCGGAACCCGCGGGCCGAGATCTCCCACGTGTGGCTCCCGGTCCGGGAGACCTGGAGCCCGGGAACCATCCGCAGCAGCTCCGGCAGGGAGGTCGCCCCCGACCGGCGGATGTCGTCCGCGGTGATCACGTACACGGCGGCGGGCGCGTCCTGGAGACGCTCGGCCTTCTTGGAGACCGAAGTGACCTCGGTCTCCATCAGTTCCTCGAGGCTGAACGACGTGAAGTCCCGTCCCCCCGGCACTGCCGCTCGCGCGGGACCCGGTACGGCGGCGACGGCCAGGATCCCGAGCAGGAGGAGCCCGGGCCACGCCCTTCTCCCGGTGTTCATCGCACACCCGTGCGAACGGCAGGAGCCTCGTTCCCCGGCACTCCGGGCAGAGGACCCTTCGCCCGGCCGGTTTCCACCCGCCCCCGGGAGGCACCGGCATGCCCGGATCCGGGGAAGGTCAACCGCCATGTTCCGACCGATGATCACTGCGCACTCCGTCTCGCTCAGAACCGCCACGTCCAGCGGGCGACGAGGGAAGGTTCCACGCAGCCCGGCTCGGGCTCGATACCGTCAAGCGCGTACCGGAACTCGAGGTGCCGGCCGAGGGCGTTCCGCAGGGCCAGGCTCCACTCCCTGTCCCGGGTCGGGGAATGCCACCCGACGCGGAGGTCGAGGCGGAACCAGCTCGGCACCGCGCCGGTCGCCAGCCGATCGGTCCAGTGCAGGCTGCCGTCGAGTTCCCAGCCGTCCGGCAGGTCCACGCTGGTCCGCAGGTGAACCTGGTGCCGCGGGTTGACCCCCAGGAACATGCCCTGCTCCATCGCGACCGAGGCCGGCTCGGTATAGGGAGAGTCGATGATCCTCCCCTCGAGCCACGACCACCACGCCTCGAACAGGACCCGGTCCCGGGGACGCCACCGGGCGACGACCTCGACACCGTGGAACCGCAGGCGGGAGCGATTGGCGTACCGCGCCTCGAACTCCCCGTGCGGAATCGGCGCCATCGAGAAGTCCATCGGGCCGATGTCGAAGGAGGTCAGGCCCCGGTACTCGTTGCGGTACGCCGCGAGGTCGAGGCTGAACCGCGGGCCGGGCGACCACCGGAACCCGATCTCGTGGGCGAGCTGGTGCTCGGCGCGCACGTCGTCACTTCCCTCGAGCCGGTAGATGACCGGGAGGGGCCCCAGCCCGGGCACGTCGACCAGCGACACGTCGACGATCCACGAGATGCTGCGCTCCATCCAGCTCGGTGTGCGGGCGGCCCGGGAGACCGCGGCCCAGGCCATCCAGGCCGGGGACCATCGCCACCAGGCCCGGACCTGGGGCTGGATCTCCACGCCGCTGGCCGACGTGTACTCGACCTTCGTCCCGAGGACCAGGTGGGCATGTCCCGGCCCGAGAACGATGTCGTCCTGGAGATACCCGCTGTAGATCTGGTCGCTCAGGCGGTCGGGGTGGTAGCTCATCCCCATCGTCGGCCGGGCGAAACGATACCCGGTGTTCCGCGCGCCGATCCCCCAGAACCACTGGTGCCTCCGGCCCCCGGGGCCCGCGTACTCCACGAGCCCGTCCACCGTGGTCCGCTCCATGCTGCTGCCACCGCCCGCGCCCCGTCCGTGGTCGATCCACGCCCGCCCGCTCCAGCGTCCACCCCCCCGGGAAGGACGCTCCCACGAGACGATCGCCCAGCTCTTCGTCGAGTCGAAGTCCATGACCACCGGCGTGGAGAACGGGTAGGAAAGCGCGAGGGAAAGCGCCCGGACGCGGCGATCGTGGGCCTGGTGGTGGGCCTGGACGGTCCACCGGCCACCCCGACGACCGTCCCAGTCGATCCGGCCCTCGACAAGGCCCCCCGACCAGCGGTCTCCCGCCGATCGTCCCGTCCCGAGCACGGCGCTGTCGTTCCGGAAGCCCTGGGCCGTGATTCGCCACCAGGTGGATCGACCGAGCATGCCGCCCCGGCGCAGGACGGCGCCGACCCGGTCCTCGTTGCCCACGTGGAACCGGACCAGGGTGCCCTGCGTGTCCACCGCCGCCTTCGTCACGATGTTGATCACGCCGTTGACGGCATTCGTTCCCCAGAGCGTCGCCCCCGGGCCCCGGATCACCTCGATCCGCTCGACGTTCTCGAGGGGAATGTCCTGGTCCTCCCAGAGCACCGTGCCGTAGACCGGGGAGTAGACGGCCCGCCCGTCGATCAGCACGAGGAACTTGTTCGCCATCCGGTAGCGGAACCCGCGGGCCGAGATCTCCCACGTGTGGCTCCCCGTGCGGGCCACTTCGAGGCCGGGAACCGTCCGCAGGACCTCCGGGATGCTCGTGGCGCCGGAACGCCGGATGTCCTCGGCCGTGATCACGTAGACCGCGGCGGGAGCGTCGAGGAGCCGCTCGGCCTTCTTCGAGACCGACGTCACCTCGGTCTCCATGAGCTGCTCGAGGCTGAGCTCGGTGAAGTCGGGGTGCCCCGGACTCCCTGCGGCCGGCGACGCGAGGAGGAGAGCGGGCACCAGGAGCGCTACGAACAGCCCTCCCCTGCCCCGGCTCCTCCCACGTCCCATGGCACACCCTCTCGGCCGGCACGCCCCCCCCGGGCCCCGTGCCGACCCTGAGGGTCTCTTCGGACGGGGTCGGCGACACTTGACCCCGCTCAGGACGCCAGTGGCCCCTCGTTTCCGGAAGCGACGGTCGTTCTCGAACCGAGCAGGCCCTCGACGAACGCAAGCGCCCAGGCGCGGACGAGCACCGGGTAGGGGGCGATGAGCGTCGCCGCGAGCCACTTGAAACCCAGCCAGGTCACCAGCAACAGGGGTACCGTCACGACGGCGATCGGCCAGAAGAGCACCGTGGGCACGACCAGGATCCCCGTGAGAATGACCATCGGGGGCACCCAGATGCAGCAGGTGATGCAGAACGCGAGAAACATGGCGATCGCCGCGATGATCGCGACGACCAGGCGGCCGAGACCGTAGAGCAGCACGGCGAGGGGATGCCGCGCGGCGAACCGTAGCGCCTCCCGGAAGGCCCCCCCGAACGTCCCGTCCCGGGCCAGGTGCACCGGCAGCACCAGGTCGTGGACGAACCACTTGACGACGCCGGCGGCCAGGGCGAGGGGCAGGAGGACGACGACGGCGAGGAAGACCAGGCGGAAGAAGGCCCCCGGGTCCGGTTCCTCGCCGAGCAGGAGCGCGAGGATCGTCGCTCCGAACGCGAGGAAGACCAGGGCCATCAGGACGAGGCCGAGAACCGCGAGCAACAACCGGAACGCGAAGTATCCCTGGCTCCGGGAGAGGTTGCGCGCAAAGGGCTCCCGGACCGCGGGTCGCCCCTCGAGAACGTCCTCGTAGAAGACGTAGCGAAAGACCGACGTGATCCAGAGGACGACGAGCACGAGCAGGAGGAACAGCATCGCCACCACGACGAGCAGAACCACCTGCCACGGGTCGAAGGACGAGAACGTGTCGCGGATCACCGCCGGATCGAGCCACCTGGGCACGTGGCCCCCCGGGAACCAGCCGTGCCCGTGCTTCCGTGGCGAGGGAAGGTTCCCCTGGAAGGCCCCGCCCCCACCGCCGACGGCTCCCGCGAGGAGGATGACCAGCCCCCAGCCGAGCCAGCCCCGGAGGTTCGCGTACGGCCCCCGGAAGAGAAGCTCCACCATCCGCTTCCAGCCACGGGAGAACGCGTCGAACACGAGGTCGAGGGTCCCGGGCCCCGGCGGAGGGGAGGGCGACCCGCCCGAGGGCGGCTGGCCGGCGGGAGGCTCGCTCCCGGGGGAACGGGGGCCCTCGCCGCCGGGGGGCGGCGGTCCGGGGGTGCCGGGGAATCCGGGGGGCATCTCGCTCATCGTGGTTCCCTCCCTCGCGGCCCATCTTTCCGCCTTTTTCACCCCCGGCCAAGGGGGGGCACAATGAACGGGCGGAGACCGGCGCCGAGCGGGCGCCGGAGCGCTCCGGGAGGTTGGTCATGGCACCGCCGGGAAGGCGAACCAGGGGCGAGCGGCGGATCCGGGGCGACGCGCCGGGGGCCCGCGAGGCCCGGGGCCGGGCATTCGTCCGGGTCTGGAACCTGGTGCGGCGGATCCCGCCGGGCCGGGTGATGACCTACGGGCAGATCGCGGGCCTTCTCGGGAACGTGCTCTCCCCCCGGGCGGTGGGCTGGGCCATGCACGGCTGCCCGCCGGACGTCCCGTGGCAACGGGTGGTGAACGCCCGGGGCGGCTGCTCGACGGAGCGGATGCCGGGATTCCCGCCGGGCATCCAGCGGGCGTTGCTCGAGGAGGAGGGAATCGAGTTCCGTCCGAACGGGACCCTCGATCTCGCCCGCTACCGCTGGGAGCCGCCCCCTTCCGTGCTGGCCGTGGTGATCGAGACGACGGAGGAGGAACAGGACGATGGACCGGCCTGACCCGCGCCGGACGGCGCTGATCGTCGTCGACATGCAACCGGACTTCATGCCGGGCGGGGCCCTTCCCGTCGCCGAAGGTGACCTGCTGGTCGAACCGGTGGCGCGCCTGCTGCGACGCGTGGCCGGCCGCCTCGGGGCGATCGTCGCCACCCAGGACTGGCACCCCCCGGGCCACGCGTCGTTCGCCTCGTCCCACCCGGGCCGCCGGCCGTTCGAGACGATCGAGCTCCACGGCCACCCCCAGGTCCTCTGGCCGGACCACTGCGTCCAGGGCACCCCCGGTGCCGAGCTGCACCCGGGGATCCCCCGGGAACCGCTCCACGCGATCGTGCGCAAGGGGACCGACCCGGCCGTCGACTCCTACAGCGGTTTCCGGGAGAATCCCGGGCCCGGCGGCCGCCGTCCCCCGACGGGGCTCGCGGGGTACCTCCGGGAGAGGGGGATCGACACCGTGGCCACCTGCGGGCTCGCCCGGGACTACTGCGTCCGCTGGACCGCCGAGGACGCGGCGGACCTGGGCTTCTCCGTCCGGTTCCTGTGGGACCTCACCCGCCCGGTCGACCCGGGTGCCGACGACGCGGTCCGGGAGGCGCTCGCCGCCCGGGGCGTCGAGATCACGGGCGCGGACGAGTTCCTCGCCGCGCTCGGCCTGGAGGACCGATGAAGCGCCGCTTCTTCGTCGCGACCGGGGAGGAGATCCGGGCCGGCCGGGTCACCGACACCTACTTCGAGAACGCCGCCCGGGTCCTGCGGGAGAGGAACGCGGACCGGCCGGTGGTCGCGGAGGTCCGGGCGAAGTCCCTGCCCGACGGCTGGGAGTACGGGATCCTCTGCGGCATGGAGGAGGTTCTCCACCTCCTCGAGGGGGTGCGTGGAATCGAGGTGGACGTCCTGCCCGAGGGCTCCCGCTTCCACCCCGAGGAACCGGTGCTCGTCGTCTCCGGGCCCTGGACCGCCTTCGGGATCCACGAGACGGCCATCCTCGGGCTGCTCTGCCAGGCCTCCGGCATCGCCACGGCGGCGGCCCGGTGCCGGGTGGCCGCCGGCGACCGGCTGCTGCTCAGCTTCGGGGCCCGCCGCCAGCACCCGGCGATCGCCCCGATGATCGAGCGGGCGGCCTGGATCGGGGGGGCCGACGGCGTCTCGTCCGTTCTCGGCGCCGAGCTGCTCGGGCTCGACCCGCGGGGGACGATGCCCCACGCGATGATCCTCGTGCTGGGCGACACGGTGGAAGCGGCCCGGGCGTTCGACGAGGTGATCGATCCGGACGTGCCCCGCGTCGTGCTGATCGACACGTTCCGCGACGAGAAGTTCGAGGCGGTCCGCGTGGCCGAGGCGCTGCGGGAGCGGCTGGCCGCGGTGCGGCTCGACACGCCGGCCTCCCGCCGCGGGGACCTGGCGGCCCTCGTCCGCGAGGTCCGCTGGGAACTCGACCTGCGCGGGTTCGAGCACGTGAGGATCTTCGTCAGCGGGGGCATCGGCGAGGAGGAGATCCGCGCGCTGCGCGACCTGGTCGACGGCTTCGGCGTCGGCTCGGCGATCGCCCGGGCGCCGCACGTGGACTTCGCCCTCGACCTCGTCGAGGTGGACGGCCGGCCCCTCGCCAAGCGCGGCAAGCTCTCCGGGCGCAAGCGCCTGCTGGCCTGCCCGTCCTGCGGCCGCCGCTGGGTGCTCCCGCTCGGCCGCGACCCGGACCACCGCAACTGTCCCGGGAAACCGGTGGAACTGCTGGCGCCCGGCGTGCGGGACGGGAAGGTGGTGGCGCCCCCCGAGGACGCCCGGGCCGCCCGCGAGCGGGCGCTGCGCGGGTCCGGGTACGCCCGGGGATGAGGAGGCGTCCGGCGTACCTGGACCTCCACGAGCGCGGCGAGCTGGCCGCGCGCGCGGAACGCCTCCGGCGGATGCTCGCCGACTGCCGGCTCTGCGGCCGCCGGTGCGGCGTCGACCGGCGGGAGGGACCCGGTCGCGCGTTCTGCCGGACGGGCCCGGTCGCGCGGGTGGCGAGCCACGGGCCCCACCACGGCGAGGAGCCGCCGATCTCGGGGTTCTTCGGCTCCGGGACGATCTTCTTCTCCCGCTGCAACATGGCCTGCGTCTACTGCCAGAACTTCGAGATCAGCCAGCTCGACGAGGGACGGGACGTCACGGCGGACGAGCTGGCCGGCATGATGCTCGAGCTCCAGGCCCGCGGGTGCCACAACGTCAACCTGGTCACGCCGACCCACGTCGCCCCGATGATCGTCGACGCCCTCGTCCTCGCCGCGGAGCGGGGACTCGAGCTGCCGCTCGCCTGGAATTCCGGCGGCTACGACTCCCTCGACCTCCTGCGCCTGCTCGACGGCGTCGTCGACATCTACATGCCGGACTTCAAGTACGCGGAGGAACGGTACGCCCTCGCGTTCTCCGCGGCGCCGCGTTATCCCCGGGTCGCCCTCGCCGCGATCCGGGAGATGCACCGCCAGGTCGGTCCGCTCGAGGTCGACGCCCACGGGATCGCGGTGCGGGGAGTCCTCGTCCGGCACCTGGTGCTGCCGGGGGGCGTCGCCGGCACCGCGGAGGTGGCCCGGCTCCTCGCGGGCGCGATCGGCCCGGACGTGGTGCTCAACGTGATGGACCAGTACCACCCGGCCTGGCGCGCCGCCCGACGTCCGCCCCTCGATCGCCGCCCCACCCCGCGGGAGCTCGCCGAGGCGCGCGCCGCCGCCGCCCGCCACGTCCGCCTGCTCGCCTGACGGCCCACCGCGCGCGTCCGGCACCGCCGGGCGGCCTTCCGGCCGCCCCTACAGGCCCCCCGTCGCGCGCATCGTGTAGGAGCCGCCGGGAGGCAAAGAGGTTTTCGTGCAGGGGTCGCCGGAAGGCGACCCGGACGGCGCGTCGCGCCGCGCATCATCGGCCGACGCGCGCCATGGCAACGTGCGCGCCCGGCACCCTCGGGCGGCCTGCCGGCCGCCCCTACCCACCCCCATCGCGCACATCGCGTAGGGGTCGCCGGAAGGCGACCCGGGCGGCGCATCGCGCCGCGCATCATCGGCCGACGCGGGCTACGACCAGATGCCGGGGATCTCGTGGCCGCACTTCGGGCAGCGGCCGTTCTTCAGCCGGTTCTCGAGGACCGCCATGCCGGTGCGCTGGATCACCATCGCGCCGCAACCGGGGCAGTAGGTCGAGTTGTACGGGTGGCCGGGGACGTTCCCCACGTAGGGGAACCAGAGACCTTCCTTCCTCGCGATGTCGTGGGCGATCTCGAGGGTCCGCACCGGCGTGCGCGGCAGGTTCCGCAGGCGGAAGCTCGGGTGGAACCTCGTGAAGTGGACCGGCGTCTCCGGCCCCAGCTCGTTGACGACGAACTTCGCGAGGTCCCGGAACTCCTCCCGGGAGTCGTTCAGGGTCGGGATGACGAGCACGACGATCTCCGTCCACGTGCCGTGCTTCTTGAGCCGCCTCAGCGTGTCGAGGACCGGGCGGAGCTCCCCGTGGCAGACATCCCGGTAGAAGCGGTCCCGGAACGACTTCAGGTCGATCTTGACCGCCCCGAGCACGGGGAGCAGGTCGCGCAGCGGCTCCTCGTTGATGAAACCGTTCGAGACGAGCAGCGTCCGCACGCCCGCCTTCTTCGCCGCGGCGCCGATGTCCTGGACGTACTCCGACCAGACCACCGGCTCGGTGTACGTGCAGGCGATCGTCGGGGTCCGGTGCTTGCGTGCGAGCGCGACCACCTGCCCCGGCCGCAGCTCGAAGGTCCGCACCTGCTCGGGCCGCACCTGGGCGATCTGCCAGTTCTGGCAGAACCGGCACTCGATGTTGCAGCCCGGCGCGGCCAGGGAGAGGGAGCCGGTGCCGGGGAGCACGTGGTAGAAGGGCTTCTTCTCGATCGGGTCGATGTGGATCGTGCAGGGCCGGGAGTGGACGAGGGTCCAGTACTTCCCCCCGCGGTTCTCCCGCACGCCGCACATCCCCCGCTCCATGTCGGCGACCCGGCACTTCTTCGGGCACAGACCGCACTCGACCCGCCCGCCGTCGAGGGGCTTCCACCAGCGGGCCGGGGTCAGCGGCAGGTCGGAGTCGGTCGGCGGGATCAGCGACGCCCCGCTAGCGGCGTCCTGGGCGAGCGCCGGGTCGATCCCGCACGCCCCGGAGAGGAGGCACGCGGCGCACCCGCCGGCCAGCAGCGAGGCGAGGAACTCCCGCCGGTCCTCCCGCGTGCTCATCTCACGCCTCCACCAGCCGGATCCGCGCCGGGTCGTCCCTGCCGAGCCCGAGCCGCGCGGCCTCGGGAAGCCACCGCGGCGCCCGCTTCTCCTCGGCGAGGGACGGCAGCCCGAGCTCCCGGCGCCGCTCCTCGATCACCCGGAGGCCGGTCGCGTCGACCGCCACCGGGTCGGTCGCGGAGACGATCACGCCGCCCCAGGGCCAGGTCCACCTCGGGGAACGGGCCGGTCCCCCGTGGGCCTGGGCGACGATCCCGTCGAGGATCGTCAGGCGCAGCTTCTCGCGGATCAGCGGGTACGCGGCGAGGTGCGCGACGTAGGGGGAGCACCCGTCGTCGTGCATCTTGTTCGGGTTGTGGATCACCCCGTACCAGTTCTTGAGCCCGAGGCTGACGCCGGCCAGGTCGTGGTCCTTGACGACGCCGACGTTGACGAGGGCGGAGACCTCCCGCACGAGCACCCGGGCGAAGCAGGAGCCCGACGGCCCCCACTCCCTGGGCGTCCAGTCGTAGTCGTTGTCGATCCCGACGACCCGGACCCCCGCCGGGAACGCCCCCGGAACGATCCCGGCGCGGCGCAGCTCGCGGGTCGACCGGTCGAACAGGATCACCCGCCGCGGCGCGACGCCGGCCTCGAGGAGCCAGTCGACCAGCGCCCGGACCAGCTCGGGCCGCGGCGAGAGGCCGCGCCCGGCGAGGCAGTTGAGCTTGACCCCGACGACGTCCCCGGGACGCAGCAGCGACGCGAGGCCCGCGACGGGATCCTTCGCCCCGGTCGCCCGGGCGATCGCGGCGCCGAGCGCCTCGCGGACGGCCTCGGCCCCGGGTGCGCCACCCTTCGCCTGCAGGGCCTTCCGCCGGGCGACGACGACATCCGGCAGCCCGGCGGCGGGCCGTGCCGGGGCGCCCTTCCGGCCGCCGGCGCGCGGCCCGGCGAGGAGGGGCACCCGCGCCAGCCACCCGGCGAGCGTCCCCGCCAGGAGCTTGCCGAGGACCCGTCTCCGCTCCCGGTCGATCGCCATGCGGCCGCGCTCCTTCCCGCGCTCCCCCTCGCCGCCCCGATTCTAGTCCTCTCCCCCGGCCCCCGCGTCCCCCGGGCCGTGCCCCGGCCCTCCCGGGGACATGCCCTTCCGGCGCTCGTGGAAGACCTGGCCCTCGAAGACCTGGAAGCGGCAGTCCGGGTCCTTCCAGGCGTCTCCGGGCAGGCCCGCCTTCCGGGCCAGGTGGGTGAGGGTCGTCGGCAGGTCCCAGCCCTGCTCGCCGGGCACCTGCGGCAGGAAGACGGCCCGGCGGCCGTCCTTCTGGATCACGATCCCGTGCCGACCCAGCTCGATCTCCTGCCAGGAATCCACGGGGCGCGGCGGCGTCAGGACCGTCACCTCGACGGCGACCCGGTCGAGCTCCTCCGGCCGCACCGGCGTGAACCTCCGGTCGGCGAGGGCGGCCTGCAGCGACGCGAGCACGGTGGCCGAGAGCAGCGGGTAGCTCGGCCAGATCTGCCCGATGCATCCCCGCAGGCGGCCCCGGCGCCGGATCTCTTCCGGGTCGGTGCGGTTCAGGGTGACGAAGACCGCCTGCTCCCGGTCGTAGACCGGGTCGTCGGGAAGGGACGCGAGTTCCCGGTGCAGGTCGTCCCGCTCCCGGAGCTGGGTCTCGAGGGCGGCCCGGGCGACCCGGACGAGACGCCGGCCGACCTCGTCGGACACCCGCGCCCTTCCCGGCCTCGCGACCTCCCGGCGGGGTGGCGCGAGGAGCGGCCTCGCGTCCCGGGCCGGCTTCCCCGTCCAGGCGATGGCGACGTAGGTGACCGAGTTGTCGTCCTCGAAGCCGGGGATGTCGATCGAGGCCCAGGTGGCGAGCCGCACCGGGTACAGCTTCCCGTGGAGGAGCGGCAGCAGCTCGAGCATCGTCGCCAGCCCCATCCGCCCGCAGATCGTGTCCCCGGTCTCGGAGAGGAACTCCCGGAAGCCGGCCGCGTCGCCGGCGAGGATCAACGCCACCGCCCGCTCGTCGAGGTCGCGGATCCTGGCGCGGACCGCCGGCGCCGAGCGGCCGAACGGCATGTAGCCGTACCGCGGGCCGTAGTGGGTGAAATCCGAGGAGAAGACGAAGAGGGTCTTCCCGTCGTCCAGCTTCGCGAGGCGCCGGGCCATCTCCTTCTGCTGGTCGGGCGTCACCCGGCCGGTGAGCACCGGGACGAGGCAGAACTTCCCGAGCCTCTCCTGGAGGAACGGCAGCTCGATCTCGATCGAGTGTTCCCGCTCGTCGACGCCGGGCACCGCCCGGACCAGCCCGCCCCCGCGGAGCCGCGCGACCGCGTCCCGGCAGACCGGGATCGTCCCCAGGGGGGTCTTCCAGGCCTCGTAGTCGCCGATGTCGTAGCCCTCGAATCCCCCGCGGTGGGACGGGGCGACGACGACGACCCGCCGGAACCGCCCGGGCCGCAGGTTCCGGAACGCGGCCGCCGCAACGGGTCCGGAGTAGCGCCACCCGGCGTGCGGGACGACGAGCACCCGGGGCGGACCGGGCAGCGCCGGCGCGCCGCGCACGTCGCGCATCATCTGCCAGGCCTGGACCATGGCGAGGGCGCGCGGCCCCGGGTACCACGAGCCGGCGAGGGCCGGCGGCCGGACCCGCTTCTCCTTCCCCGCGCAGGCGGAGCCGACGCCGGCAAGGAAGACCGCGAGCGCGACGACCGGCACGACACGGAAGGGGAAACGGTTCATCGGACGGATCCTCCATCGGGGCCGGGCAGGACGAACGCCGCGGCGCGGGACCGGCTCTCCCCGGTCCGGTCGACGCGGATCGCCGCCGCCCCGGTCACCGGGCAGCGGGCCTCGCACAGGCCACAGCCGACGCACAGCTCCGGGTCGACGTGGGGACGCCGCAGCGTGACCTCGCGCCCCTCCCGGTCCCGCACGACGACCTCCTCGAGCCAGATCGCCTTCGGGCTGGTCGGGCAGACTTCCTCGCAGACGATGCACGGCCGCGCGTTCGCCCACGGAAGACAGCGCCCGTGGTCGATGAACGCGGTGCCGACGCGCACCGGGGTTCCCCTTCCCGGCTCGGCCCACCCCTTCGCCGCCACGGTCAGGGGAGCGATCGCCCCGGTCGGGCAGACCTGCCCGCACAGGACGCAGCTCGGCTCGCACCACGCCCGGGACGTGTCGAGCACCGGCGTCCAGAGCCCCTCGATGCCGGTCCGCCCGAGGTCCGGCTGCAGCACGCCGGTCGGGCAGGCGGTGACGCACGCATCGCACCGGATGCACCGGGCGAGGAACTCGTCCTCCGGGAGCGCGCCGGGAGGACGCATCGCCCGGGCCGGGAGGGCCCGCGCGCCGGGAACGCCGACCCGCGCGAGGGGAACGAGCGCCGCCCCCGCGAGGCCCGCCGCGAGCATCCGGCGCCGCCCGGCGTCGAGGCCGCCGGCGGGCGCCGCCTCCGGCGCGAGGAACCCGTACCGGATCGCCCCCTCCGGGCAGGCGGCGATGCAGTTGAGGCAGACGTGGCACTCGGCGACCCGGTGGACGTCCCAGGGCTCGTCCGCCCCCTGGCAGGCGACCGCGCACGCCATGCAGCGCGTGCACCTGTCCGGGTCGACGTGGATCCGGAAGAGGGCGACCCGGGAAACCCACCCGAGCAGCGCGCCCAGGGGACAGGCCGCCCGGCACCACCAGCGCGGGACGAACGCGTCGACGACGAGGAGCACGACCAGGATCGCCCCCGTCCAGAACGCCCCGGAGAAGAGGCGCGGGCGGAACCCGCTCCCGCCCCCCAGGAACTCGATCACCGGGAAGACCACGGTGCCGATCGAGCGCCCGAGGAGGGAGAGCGGGTCGAGCATCCCGATCGCCAGCGACCCGAGGAGGGCCGCGCCGAGCCCCGCCGCCAGCAGGTGGTACTTGAGGCGGTAGTGGCGCTGGAAGCCGTTGATGCGGGTCGGTGATCCCCTCCGGAAGCGGGAGGTCGCCCACGCGACGAGCTGGTGGATCGTCCCGAGGGGGCAGGCCCACCCGCAGAACGCGCGCCCGAAGACGACGGTGGCGGCCAGCGTGACGAGGGCGAGCCCGAGGGCGACCGGGAGCAGCCACGCCGCCGCGAGGGTCCCGACGGCGACCAGGGGATCGAGGTGGTAGAGAAGGTCGACGGGCAGGCGGCGCACCCCCTCGTCGGTCATCAGCCCGAGGCAGGCGAGGAAGAGCAGCAGGAAGAACGCCTGCCAGGCGATCCGGGCGATCCGGGGCCAGTAGACCGCCGGGCGGGCCGGCGCCTCTCCCGCGGCGGCGGGCAGCCGCACGGGGCGGTCGTCCCAGGGGTGGGGATCAGACCCGTCCACGGGGCACCTCCGCGGGGGCGAGGCCGGCCCGGCACGAACCGAGCCCCTTCCCCTCGGCGAGGACCAGGTAGGGCACGTCTGCCGGGGAGAGCTTCAGCAGGGACGCGGCCCAGGTATCGCAGGCGACCGGGTCGGTCCCGGCGGCGACCGCGTCCATCACGACGACATCGTCCAGGCGCCCACCGGTCGGCCCGGAGCGGACCATCACCCGGGTCGCGTCGACGACGGTCAGCGTCGGCAGGAACGCGGCGGCCAGGTCGGCGATCGACGGGTGGATCCGCTGGTGGAGCCGGGAGCGGGTCCCGCCGAGCAGGCCGTACCAGTTCTTCATCCCGCAGGTCAGGGCGGACAGGGCGTGGTCCTTGACCACCGGCACGTTGATCACCCGGTCGACGGCGAGGGCCGGGGCCAGCACCTCCCAGCGCTCGAGGACCGTCCCGTGCAGGTCGGCCTCCCGGAACCCGGCCCGGCCGGGCAGGACCAGTTCCGCCCCCGCGGCCCGCACCGCCGGCCCGATCCCGGAACGCTCGGCGGCGCGGCGTCCGTCCTGGACCGGCACCTCCGCGACGAGCACCCGGCGGGCCCCGGCCGCCCGGGCGAGCCGCACCACCTCGGCGACCACGTCCGGGTGGGTGTTCGCCCCCTGCTCCGGCGACCGGTCCCAGGCCATGTTCGGCTTGACCAGGACGCTCTCGCCCGGACGGACGAACCGCTCCATTCCCCCGAGGGCGCGGACGGCGCGCCGGACCAGGTCCGCCGGGTCCGGCCCGCGGGCGACGACGAGGGGAGGCACGCGGGAATCGTCCGGGACCCGGTGGTCGCGGATCGAGGCCGCCCCCGCCGCCCGGTGGAACCGGCCGGCCGACTTCATCCCGAGGCGGGCGAGGAGACCCGCTCCGCCCAGGGTGAGCGCCGCCCACCCGAGCCGGCGGAGGGCCTCCCGGCGGTTTACCCGGCTCATCGCGCGTCTCCCGTGCAGCCGGCGCGCCGGAGGGGATCCCGGAGCGCTCGCGGGAGCTCCCGGCCCAGGTCCGCCGCGGCGGCCGGGTCGTCCGGGATTCCCAGGACCGCGCACCGGCCGACGGCCAGGAGGACGGTCCCCCCGGTCACCGCCCGGTCCGCCCCCGCCGGGGCGCCGCGCCCGGCGAGGAACGCGGCCGCCTCGGCGGGCGTGCCGAACACGTAGAGTTCCAGGTCGTGGGGAACCGGCCCGCCGTCCTCCCGCCAGGCCACGATCCGCAGGCAGCCGGCCCTCCGCAGGGCCAGGTCGGCCCCGTCGACCCGCTCGGAGAACCGCTCCGGTGGCAGGTCGTCCTCCGGGGGACCGAGGACCCGGGCGAGCGCCGACCGGTCGAGCGAGCCGGCGACGGGAGGCGGCGCGGGGACCGCCACCCTGCCGCCCGGGGCGGGACCCGCTCGTCCGTCGCGCCGGACGGCCCGCAGCCCGAGCCATCCCGCGAGGACGACGAGAACCAGCGCGAGCAGGGCCGCGGGCACGATCCCCTGGTGGCGGCGTGCAGGCGGGGCGTTCATGCCCCGAAGGATACTCCGCGGGACGCGCCGTGGACCGTCCGGCTAGAATCGCTCGCCGGAGGGCCGTGCGATGGGCGGCGAGCGCGTCCGGGGGAACCCGGCGGTGCGGTGGATGGAGGAGTCGGTGATCCGGGAGATGACCCGGGTCGCCGAGGACACCGGCGCGGTCAACCTCGCCCAGGGGTTCCCCGAGATGCCGGTCCCGGCGCCGGTGCTCGCGGCGGCGGAGCGGGCGCTCCGGGAGGGCCGGAACCGGTACACCCGCACCTGGGGAAGCCCGGGGCTCCGCCGGGAGATCGCCCGGTTCCTGCGCGTGCGGTGGGACCTTCGCTACGACCCGGAGGAGGAGGTCGTCGTCACCTGCGGCGCCTCCGAGGCGATCATGGCGACGATCCTCGCCCTCGCGGAGCCGGGCGCGGGTGTCGTGATCCCCGAGCCGATCTACGAGAACTACCTGCCGGCGGTCCGCCTCGCCCGCGCCGAGCCGCGGATCCTGCCGGTGGACCCGTTCACCGGGGAGTGGGACCGGCAGGCGCTGGACCGGCTGCTGGCGGGGGCGCGGCTGATGGTCCTGAACACCCCGGCGAACCCGACCGGCAAGGCCTGGCGCGGCGACGAGCTCGCCGAGGTCGCACGCCTGCTCGCCCGGCACGACGTCCTCCTCGTTACCGACGAGACCTACGCCTTCATCGTCCGGCCGGGCGTCGAGCACGTGCCGCCCGCGACGCTCCCCGGGATGCACGGTCGGACGGTGACGATCTCGTCGTTCTCGAAGACGTACGCGGTGACCGGGTGGCGGGTCGGCTGGGCCGCCGCGCCGGCCCCCCTGATGGCGGCGATCCGGAAGGTCCACGACTTCCTGACGGTCTGCGCCCCCGCGCCGTTCCAGGAAGCGCTCGTGGAGGCGCTGCGCCTCCCGGCGAGCTACTACGTCCAGGTCGCCGCGGAGTACCGGCGCCGGTACGGCCTCCTGGCCGGCGGCCTGCGGGAGCTCGGCTGGCGCGTCAACGACCCCGACGGGACCTACTTCCTGCTCGTCGACCTCTCCGGCTACGGCATCGAGGACGACCGGGACTGGGCGATCCGCCTCGCCCGGGAACGCGGCGTCGCCGGCGTCCCCGGGTCGTCGTTCCTGTGGGAAGGAATGCCCCGGGAGGACGGCCGTCCCCCGGACCGCCGAGGCCGCTTCCTGCGCCTCTCCTTCGGCAAGTCCCCCGACCTCCTCGCCAAGGCCCTTCGCCGCATCGGCCCCCCTCCCGCCCAGGCGGTTCCGCATCGTGCAGCGAAGCCCTGAGGTCCCTGCCCGCGGCGGCCGAGGGGGTCATCATGGCCGCACACGTGTGGACAGGGTTCCACGATCCTGGATGCCCGGGGGTTCGATGGGTACCGGCGACCCGGAAGCGTCGCTGCAGCAGGGCGATGCTGGACCGGGACGCGGGAGGACGGCGGCGGACGAAAGTCGGGCCCGGCCGCCGGGGATGGCGTACCGGGCCCTCAATACCGGAAGGTGCCAGACCTGCTCTCAGGATGCCACGGCAACGGGCCCGGTTACGGCCGGAACCCGTTTTCTCGCAAACTTTTCCGGTTAGCGGGCATTACCGTACGGCGCGGTAAGGTTCTTGGCGGGCTCGCCGTGCCCGCCTGGACGACCGCCCTCCCCGCGAACCCGCTCGGCCCCCACCGTCGCCGGGAAAAGGCGGCACCGGGTGCGGATCGACCGCGCACCCCCGCACGGACCGGGGGCGAGGGCCCGGACGGCCTTCCTGGCCTGGCGAACGTGTCGCGTGTGGCCGAAGCAACAGGCCCCTGGTGCACGCCGCCCGACTCTCGGGCCCGCTGGCGCAAGGAAATGCGGCCACGGGGCTGATTCTGCAAGCCGACAGGACCAGGAACGCCCGGAACCTTGCGCTGGCGGCCTCTCGCTCCGGCCGGGTTGCATTCGCGGGCCGATGCCGACGACCTGCGCCGAATCACCGCCTGCCTTGAAGGCCCGCCGCCGGGCCCGTGATACGTGACGGGCAAGCGTACGTCCCTGCTTGGAGGAGGCGGGGTGGAGCGGACCCTTTCGACGAGCCCGAACCTGTTCTTGCCACTGTCGACTACTGTCGTATAATGAATCGACCAGGCCCGATCACCCCCGGGACGAGGAGGAACCGTGAGCACGCGGGAGATGACCCTGGCGGAGCTGGCGGAGCGGGCCGGCGTCCCGCCCCGCACGATCCGCTTCTACATCTCCCGGGGTCTCCTCCCCGGTCCCCTCCGGCGCGGCCGCAACGCCGCCTACGGCCCCGCCCACCTGGAGGCACTCGCCGAGATCCGCCGCCTGCGGGACCGGGGGCTCACCCTCGCCCAGGTCCGCGCAAGGCTGGCGGACTCCGGGAGGGAGGACGGCGGCCCCGCGTCCTCCCTGCCGGAGCCGTCCGCCTGGTGGCACGTGGAGCTCGCCCCCGGCGTCCGGGTCCAGGTCCGCGCCGACCTGCCCCCCTGGCGGCTCCGCGAGATCCGGGAGGCGCTCGCCGAGCTGGCCGCGAGGCTCCGGCCGACCGACGGCGGCCCGGACGGCCGGGAACCCGCCGGGCCCGTCGCCGGGGGAACCACCGGGGAAGGGAACGACGGGGCGGACGGCACGAGCACGAGGGAGAAGAACCGATGAACCCGGCCCCGGAACCGATGCGCTTCACCCCCTGGAACGTCGAGCAGGACCGCCCGCTCCGGCTGGCGATGCAGGAGCTGCGCCTTGCCGGCGAGGTCCTCCCCGTCGGGGCGCGCCTCGTCGTGCGGCACGTCTTCCGCTCCGCCGAGGCGGAACCGATCGAGGTGGTCTACCCGTTCCCCCTGCCGCGGGACGCGGCCCTGCGCCGCTTCCGCGTGGAGGGGGAGGGCTTCTCCGTCCGCTCCGAGCTGCGGCCGGCGCGGGAGGCGGAACGCGGCTACGAGCAGGCCATCGATGAGGGCCACCTGGCGGCGATCGCCCGGGTGCACCGGGACGGGATCGTCAACCTCGCCGTCGGCAACCTCCGCCCGGGGGAGACGGTCGCCGTCGTCCTCGAGCTGGTCGCCGGCGTCGAGGCGCGGGACGACGGGTTCCGCTTCCGGTTCCCGTTCACGCTGGCGCCGGGCTACCACCCCCGGGCGGTGGCGGCGAGCCCCGCCCCCGGGGCCGGGGAGATCCTGTTGCCGGAAGACGAGTTCGACGGTCTCCTGCTCCCGGAGTGGCGCGACTGGGCCGACGGGCTTCACCGGGTCGACCTGGACCTCGCCGTTCACCTGCCCGGCGCGGGCTGGTCCCTTGCCTCCCCCTCCCACGACGTCGAGACCGCGCCCCCCGGCGAGCCCGGCGGCACGGTGCGCGTCCGCCTCCCGGAGGGCGGCACCGTGCCGGACCGGGACCTCGTGCTCGACGCCCGCACCGCCCGGCCGGAGCCCGTGATCCTCGCCGGGACCGACCCCGCCGGGCGGGGACGGTTCGCGGCGGTGATCCCCTCCCGGGCCCTCGGCGAGGCGCGGGACGACCGTCCGCGGCGCGTCGTGTTCGTCCTCGACCGGTCCGGCTCGATGCAGGGACGTCCCCTCGCGGCCGCCCGGCGGGCCCTCGCCGCCTGCCTCGCCGCCCTGCGGGAGGGCGACGCCTTCGCCCTCGTCGCCTTCGACACGGAGACGGAACGCTTCGCGGGGCCGGAAGGCCTCCTCCCGGCGACGCGGGAGAACGTCGAGCAGGGCCGCCGCTTCCTCGAGCGGATCGAGGCGGGGGGCGGCACGGAGATCCTCCGGGGCCTCGCGCGGGGCGCCGAACTCCTCGGCGAGGCCGGCGGGGACCTGCTCCTCGTCACCGACGGCCAGGTGCACGGGACCGAGGAGGTCGTCGCCGGCATGGCCCGCCGCGGGGTCCGGGTTCACGCGCTCGGGATCGGGAGCGCCGCCCGCGACCGGTTCCTCGAGGGGCTCGCCCGGGCGACCGGCGGCACGAGCCGGGCGGTCGGGCCGCGGGAGGACGTGGCCGCGGCGGTGCGCGAGCTCTTCGCCGCCACCGGCGCCCTGGTCGCGGAAGACCTGCGGGTGGAGGTCGCCGGCCTTCCCGGGGCGCGCCTCGACGTGCCGCCGCCGGCCACTGTCCCCGCCGGGATCCCCCTCGTGGTCCTCGGAAGCGTCCCCGGGGTCGGCCGGGGAACGCTGCGCCTCCGGTTCCGGGGCGGATCCGGGGCCGAGGAGACGCGGGAGCTTCCCCTCCACGTCCCGGCGGAGGGGCCGCTCGGCGAGACGATCGCTCTCCTCGCCGGCGCGCGCCGGATCGCCGACCTGGAGGCGGCCGCCGCGGACCTGGACGGCGTCCGCGGGGAGCTCGAGGCGATCGGCCGGGACCTCGGTCTCGCGAGCCGGGCGATGTCCCTCGTCGCGGTCGTGGCGCGGGAGGGAGACATGCCGGGCCGCCCACCGGTGACCCGCATCGTCGCGGTGGGACTCCCCGAGGACGTCGACGGCGCGGCGTACTTCCCCCTCTTCGAGGCCCACCGCGCCCTGCCGGCCCACCGGGACCAGCCTTCCCTCGGCTTCTACCTCGATGCCTCCCACCTCGACGGCCGGCCGCGGCATGCCTCGCTCCGGCCGATGGAACTCGCGCACGACCGGGTGGGGCCGCGCATCGAGCGGTTTCTCGAGAAGGTTTCCCGCTTCCCCTCCCCCGCCGAGCTCCTGCGGAGGGGGCCGGAGCTCCGGGAGGCGATCCTGCTGCTCCGGCTCCTGGCCGCCACGGGACTCGGCCGGGGCGTGCTCCGGCACCACGAGCGCCGCCTCCGGCAGCTTCTCGAGGCCACGCTCCTCGAGGGCCGGCGCTTCCTCGATCGCCTGGAGCGCCTCCGGGATCCTCGCGCCCCCCGGGAACCCGGCCGGGACGAGACCGGGGAAGCGCTGCTCGCGGCGCTGGCGCTCGCCGGCCGGGACCGGGACTTCGGCCGGATGCTGCGGGAGGCGATCGACCACCTGGCGGAGAGGCTCTCGGAGATCGAGCAGGCGCTTCACGCCAACCGTCACTCGTCGCGGGGCGCCCTCGACCCGGACGAGGCCGACCGCATCCTCGCCGAGCTCGAAGGGGAACCTGGCGACCCCGGTTTCCGCGCGATCGACTAGCCGTTCCGGGAGCGGTGGGACGACGGGGGGCGCGGCCGTGGCCGCGCCCCCGCGAACCGCGCGTACCGGCGAAGACCGGTCAGCGGGCGAAGAGCCGCTTCATGCCCTGGGCCGCCTCCTCGGAACCGTGGCCCGGCAGCATCGAGGCAGGGATGGCGTACCCCCTCGGCGCCAGCGGGTCGTTCCGGATCACCCGGCAGACCGGGACCTCGGGGATCATCGCGCCGAGCTGCTCGTTCATCGCCCGGATGAACTCGTTGGCGACGATCGCGTAGCCGGACGCCGTCGGGTGGACGCCGTCGAGGGAGAAGATCCCGCCGAGGTAACGGCTGGTGAGGTGCCGCCCGCAGGCGGTGTAACCGGTCGCGTCCAGCTCGCGGGTCAGCGAGAAGATGTCGACCAGGGCCGCCCCGACCTCCGCGGCCTTCTCCGCGATGAAGGCGTTGAAGCGCTCCGCGGCGGCGTCGATCACCGCGGCCTCCTCGGCCGTGAGGACCATGTTCGGAGGCAGCGGTCCCTGGGCCTCGCCGGCCAGGATCGCCTGCACGAGGCCCATCCCCTCCATCGTGACGAAGTCACCGGGGCCGACGCCGAGGAGCGCCCGCGTCTGGTCGGGCCCCAGCCCCGTGAGGAACGCGATCTCGTCCCAGGAGGTCAGGTACGGGATCACCTTGACGTCCGGCAGGTTCGCGATCACCAGCGCGGCCCCGGTGGCGGCGAGCCGGTCGACGACCCCGGAATACGCGGCCGCGAACTCCTCGAACGGCGTGATGTACGCCGGGTCCGCGAGCACGGCGGCGCCGAGCAGGTCGTTGTTGCCGATCCAGAGAACGATCGTGGTGGGCTCGAGCGCCTCCGCCCATTCCACCTGGCTCCTCGCGACGCCGAGGTAGAGGCCGGGCAGGCCGAGGACCAGGTCGGTCATGCTGTCGATCGGCAGGTCCGGCCGCAGCTCGAGGCACTCCCGGGTGTCCTGCCCGGGAACCGCCAGGTTCGTCACCTGGAGCATCGGGTCGATGCGTCCCGGGGACTGGCCGGGAACCCGCGTGAGCGCCGGCGGCGGGCCGGGATCGAGGGTCATTACGTTCGGGATCCCGGGCCAGCCGATCAGCGGCAGGTCGAGGTTCGTGCCCGCCATCCGCGCGAGGAAGGCGGCGTAGCCGACCTCCTGCTGCCGGTCGAGGAGGGAACCGTTCATGTAGCCGGCCGAGAGCGAGTCGCCGACGACGACCAGCCGGGAGAGGTCCGCCCCGGCGAGGGCCGGCGCCAGGGCCAGCCCGAGAACACACGCGAACAGCAGGAGTCCCTTCCGAAACGACACGAGCAATCCTCCCTTCCCTGCCGGCGGAACGCCGGGAAACGTGACGTCCCCGGCATACCGGAGGCCCCCTTCCGTGTCAACCCGGGCGGCCCGCCGGTGACCGATGCGTTCGGCGCCGCGGTCCGCGCTCGGCGCCGCGGCCCGCGTTCGCCGCGTGATGCGCGGCGCTGCGCGCCGCCCGGGTCGCCTCCCGGCGACCCCTACACCGGGCGCGGGTATCGAGAGTTCTCGTAGGGGCGACCGGAAGGCCGCCCGAACGTGGCGGGCGCGCGCGACGCGATGATCCGCGCTCGCAGCGGCGACGATGAAACGGGAACGGGCCGCCCCGGAGGGCGGCCCGTCGCCGGCCGATGCAAGAGGAGCGTTCCGCGGTCAGTGGCGCTTGCCGCCCCCGACCGCCTTGCCCGGAACCATCGCGCGGAGGAACTCGCGGTTCATCCGGGCGATCGCGGAGATGGAGATCTCCTTCGGGCAGGCCACCTCGCAGGCGGCGTAGTTCGAGCAGGCCCCGAAGCCGGCCTCCTCGTAGGCGCAGAGCATGTTCTGGACCCGCCGCTCCCGCTCCTGCCGGCCCTGGGGAAGCAGCGAAAGGTGCGCGATCTTGGCGCTCATGAAGAGCATCGCCGCACCGTTCGGGCACGCCGCCACGCACGCGCCGCAGCCGATGCACTCGGCGTAGTCCATCGCCAGGTCGGCGTCGTCCTTCGGGATCGGGATCGTGTTGGCGTCCGGGGCGTTCCCGGTGTTCACCGATACGAACCCGCCCGCCTGCATGATCCTGTCGAGGGCGCCCCGGTCGACCACGAGGTCCTTGATGACCGGGAACGCCTTCGCCCGGAACGGCTCGATGACGATCGTGTCGCCGTCCTTGAAGTGCCGCATGTGCACCTGGCAGAGCGTGGTCCCCGGCAGCCCCCCGTGGGGCTTGCCGTTGACGACCGCGCCGCAGCAACCGCAGATCCCCTCGCGGCAGTCGTGCTCGAAGGCGACCGGTTCCTTCCCCTCGGCGATCAGCTTCTCGTTGAGCACGTCGAGCATCTCGAGGAACGACATGTGCTCGTTGACGTCGTCGAGGACAAAGGTCTCGAAGTGCCCCTTGTCCTGGGGCCCCTTCTGGCGCCAGATCTTCAGGGTCAGCTTCATCACTTGTAGCTCCTCTTGGTCGGCTGGACCTTCTCGAAGACGAGCGGCTCGACGTGCCGCACGGGCTCGGCGTCGTCGCCCTGGAACTCCCACACGGCGACGTGCTGGAAGTGCTCGTCGTCGCGGAGCGCCTCGCCCTCCTCGGTCTGGTACTCCTCGCGGAAGTGTCCGCCGCAGGACTCCTCCCGCGTCAGCGCGTCGCGGGCCATCAGCTCGGCCAGCTCGAGGAAGTCGGCGACCCGCCCCGCCTTCTCCAGCTCCTGGTTCAGTTCCTCGCCCGAGCCGGGGACCTTCACGTTCTCCCAGAACTCCGCCCGCAGCTCGCGGATCTCCTCGATCGCCTCCTGGAGCCCCTTCGCGTTCCGCGCGAGGCCGACCTTGTCCCAGACGATCTTCCCGAGGGCCCGGTGGAAGCTGTCGACCGTCCGCTTCCCGTCGACCCGGAGCAGCCTGTTCAGCCGCTCCTCGACTTCCTTCTTGACGTCGCGGAACGGCTGGTCGTCCGCGCTCAGCTTCTCGAGCCCGGCGTCGGCGATGTAGGCCCCGAGCGTGTACGGGATGACGAAGTAGCCGTCCGCCAGTCCCTGCATCAGGGCGCTGGCGCCGAGGCGGTTGGCGCCGTGGTCGGAGAAGTTCGCCTCTCCGAGGACGAAGAGCCCGGGGATCGTGCTCATCAGGTGGTAGTCCACCCACAGCCCGCCCATCGTGTAGTGCGGGGCGGGATAGATCCGCATCGGCGTCTCGTAGGCGTTCTCGCCGGTGATCCGCTCGTACATCTCGAACAGGTTCCCGTACCGGTCGCGGATCGTCTCGATGCCGAACTCCTCGATGGCCGTCTTGAAGTCGAGGTAGACGCCCCGTCCCGTCGGCCCGACGCCGTGGCCCATGTCGCAGACCATCTTCGCGTTCCGCGAGGCGACGTCACGCGGCACCATGTTCCCGTAGGCCGGGTACTTCTCCTCGAGGTAGTACCAGCGTTCCTCCTCGGGAATGTCGTTCGGGGGACGCTTGTCGCCGGGCTTCCGCGGGACCCAGACGCGACCGTCGTTCCGCAGCGACTCCGACATCAGCGTCAGCTTCGACTGGTAGTCGCCGCTCTGCGGGATCGCCGTCGGGTGGATCTGGACGAAGCTCGGGTTGGCGAAGCCGGCGCCGCGCCGGTAGGCCCGCCAGATCACGGTGGCGTTGCACCCCTTGGCACCGGTCGAGAGGAAGTACACGTTCGCGTACCCGCCGGTGCAGACCAGCACCGCGTCGGCCACGTACGTCTCCAGCTCCCCGGTCACCATGTTGCGGCAGACGATGCCGCGGGCCTTTCCGTTGACGACGACGATGTCCTGCACGTCGCGCCGGGCGAACATCTTCACCTGGCCGGCCCCCACCTGCCTCGAGAGGGCCGAGTAGGCGCCGAGGAGAAGCTGCTGGCCCGTCTGGCCCCGGGCGTAGAACGTGCGCTTCACCAGCACGCCGCCGAAGGTCCGGTTGGCGAGTACCCCGCCGTACTCGCGGGCGAACGGGACACCCTGGGCGACGCACTGGTCGATGATGTTCCCGCTGACCTCGGCGAGGCGCCAGACGTTGGCCTCGCGGGCGCGGAAGTCGCCGCCCTTGATCGTGTCGTAGAACAGCCGGTAGACCGAGTCACCGTCGTTCTGGTAGTTCTTCGCCGCGTTGATCCCGCCCTGCGCGGCGATCGAGTGGGCGCGGCGCGCGCTGTCCTGGAAGCAGAACGCCAGCACCTTGTAGCCCAGCTCGGCGAGGGTCGCCGCGGCGGAGGCCCCGGCGAGCCCCGTGCCGACCACGATCACCGTGTGCTTCCGCTTGTTCGCGGGGCTGAGCAGCTTGATCTCGTCACGGAGCTTGGTCCACTTGTGCTCGAGGGGACCGGAGGGGATGCGTGCGTCGAGTTTCATCGGCTTCCTCCCGTCGGCAGCAGGCTGGTGGTGGCCCGCGGACTCACTTGACCAGCCCCAGCAGGACGGAAACGGGGATCGAGATGTTCCCCGCGGCGATCACGAAGGAAAGGAGAACGGCCAGGCGGCGCCGCCACGCGTCGATCCGCGGGTGGGTGACCCCCAGCGTCTGGAACAGGCTCCACAGGCCGTGGTAGAGGTGAACGCCCAGCAGGAAGTTCGCCACGATGTAGATCCCGGCGATCCACGGCACCGAGAAGCTGCGCACGATGTTCGAGTAGACGTCGATGTGTTCCCCGATCTCGACCGGTCCCGTCCACCCCATCGTCAGGTGCGCCAGGTGGTACAGCACGAACAGGAGCACGATCGGCCCGGTCCAGATCATCGTGCGCGCCGCGTAGCCGACCGTCAGGTCGACCTTGACGCTGTACGGGTCCGGCTTGGCCCGGCGGGACTGGAGCCACACCTGGACGGCGGCGACGATGTGGACGAGGAAGCAGGCGACGAGGGCGACCCGGGTCGCCCAGACGATCTCGAGCGCCCCGTGGTGCAGGAAGTTCGCGTAGGCGTTGATGTGGTCGGGTCCGAGGTAGATCTGCAGGTTCCCGAGCATGTGGACGAGGACGAACAGGAACATGATGATCCCCGTCACCGCCATCAGGATCTTCTTCCCGACCGAGATCTCGTAGAAGCCGGGGGTCTTCGCCATCGGTTCCTCCGAACGTTGTCAGGACGGGGACCCGGAACCGCCGGGCCCCGGGCGATCAAGGCTGCTGGATTATAACTAAGTAAGGCGCGAAACCAAGGGGTCCCGGTCGCGGTCCCGTTTCACTCGATCCCGCGCTCGACGTAGACGCTCTCCCCCCCGCCGGGACGCCGCACGCGCCAGGCGCCGACCCCGTCCCCCGGCTCCAGCCAGTCGACCGGCACCTTCCCGGACCCGTCCGGCAGGTCGAGAACGTAGGCGGGCAGGGCGGGGCCCGGCAGCGTCCCCCGGAGGGTGCGCCAGAGCCGCTTCCCCTCGGCGATGGACACCCGGAACCCCGCCGCCCCCGGCACCCGGTCCGGGTGGTGGAGGTACCAGGCGGCGATCCCCCGCTCCCAGAGGCCGAGGAACAGCTCCCGCAGGATGGCCGGGTGATCGTTGACACCGCGGAGCAGCACGACCTGGGCGCCTAGCCGGAGCCCGCACCCCGCGAGGGCGGCGGCCGCCCGGTCGAACGCCGGCGAAAGCTCCCGCGGGTGGGCCAGGTGCAGGCCGAGCCACCGGAGCCTCCCCGCTCCCGCCTCCTCGAGCCGCCGGGCCAGCCCTGCGGTCACCCGGGGGGGGTCGACGACCGGGACCCGCGTGTGGATCCGCACCGAGCGGATCCCGGGGATCGCCGCGACCCGCGCCACGAGCCCCGCGACCCGGTCGTCCGCGAGGAACAGGGGATCCCCCCCGGAGAGGATCACCTCGCGGAGCGGCCTCCCGTCGCGCCCCGCGGCGAGCCCCGCGAGGACGTCGAGGGCCCCCGACAGGTCGCGGTCGGTCGGCTCCCGGCCCGGCGGCGCCCGGAAGCAGAAGCGGCAGTAGACCGGGCACCGGGTCGTCACGAGGAAAACGACCCGGTCCGGGTACTTTCGCACCAGGAGCGGGTGCGGATGGAGCCGGGACTCGCCGACCGGGTCCGGGATCCCGCCGGGGTCGGCCCCGGCCTCGTCCGGCCCGGGCCAGGCGATCTTCCGCAGCGGGTCCCCGGGGTCCCCGGGATCGACGAGGTCGAGGAACGCGGGCGTGAACCGGAGCGGCAGGCGCCGGACCGCGGCGCGGAGCCGGGGCTCCGGGCGCACGCCGAGCCGCCGGGCCGCCTCCTCGAGGGGCACGGGGGCGCTCCCCGCGAAACGCCGGGACCGCAGGGGCCGGGGAGTCCCCGCCCCCTTCCACCGATCCGTGCGCGCCATCGCCTCCCCGTTATAATCGCCGCGCCGCCGGGAGGTCGCCCGGCGCACGGTCGATTCCGCGAAGCTCACCCCGGGCCCGGCGGGCCCGGCCGCGAGGTGCACGGTGTACGAGACGTCGGACCTGCGCAAGGGGCTCAAGGTCGAGATCGACGGCGAGCCGTACGTGATCGTCGAGGCCCAGTTCGTCAAGCCGGGCAAGGGAAACGCCTTCACCCGGTGCAAGCTGAAGAGCCTGGTCTCCGGGCTCGTGATCGACCGCACCTGGAGGTCCGGCGAGAAGATCGACCGGTGCAACCTGGAGGAACGGAAGATGGAGTTCCTCTACGCGGACGACCAGTACCACTTCATGGACACGACGACCTACGAGCAGGTCGCCCTCTCGCCGGACCAGGTCGGGGAGGTCGGCCGGTTCCTCTCCGAGAACCTGGAGGTCAGCGTCCTGCTCCACAACGGCAAGCCGATCTCGATCGACCTGCCGAACTTCGTCGAGCTCCAGATCGTCGAGACCGAGCCCGGCGTCAAGGGGGACACGAAGTCCTCGACGACCAAGCCCGCGAAGCTCTCGACCGGCGCGGTGGTCCAGGTGCCGCTCTTCGTCGACCAGGGAGAGTGGATCAAGATCGACACCCGCACCGGGCAGTACGTGGAGCGGGTGAAGAAGTAGCGCCCCGATGACCGCGGGCGACGGCGACCGGCGCGCGGCCCTGCCCGCGCGCCTTCGCGCGCTCGGCGATCGGCGGGGCGTCCTCGCCACCCGGGCCCGGGTCCTCCGCGCGCTCCACTGCTTCTTCGAGGCCCGCGGGTTTCTCCACCTGGAAACGCCGGCGCGGGTAACATGCCCCGGCCTCGAGCCGCACCTGGTCCCGTTTCCCGCCGGTGGCGGCCGCTGGCTGATCACGAGCCCCGAGCTCCACCTCAAGAAGGCCCTCGTCGCCCTGGCCGCGGCGGGCGACCCGTCGCCCCGGGTCTACGAGGTCGCCCGGGTGTTCCGCGACGACGAGACCGGCCCCTGGCACCTGCCGGAGTTCACGATGGTCGAGTGGTACCGGGCGGGGGAGGGGCTCGACGCCCTGGTCCGCGACCTCGAGGAGCTCCTGCCGCGGCTCGCCGAGGCGGCCGGGGCCGATCCCCGGGACGCCTCGGGTACCGACCTCACGCTCCCGTTCGAACGCCTCTCCGTCCGGGACGCCTTCGCCCGCTACGCGGCGATCGACCTCGCCGCCTGCCGGGAACGGGACGACCTCGCGGCCGAGGTCCGCCGGCTCGGCCTCCCGGTGGACCCGGGGGACACCTGGGACGATCTCTTCTTCCGGGCCTTCCTCGATCGCGTGGAACCGCGGCTCGGGCGGGCGCGCGCGACGATCCTCGAGGAATACCCGGCGAGCCAGTGCGCCCTCGCCCGGGTGCGCGAGGACCCGGGCTTCCCGGTCGCCCTCCGGTTCGAGCTGTACGCGGGCGGCGTCGAGCTGGCCAACGCGTTCGACGAGTTGACCGACCCGGTCGAGCAGCGCCGCCGCCACGAGGCGGACCGGGCGGCGCGCCGGGCGGCCGGGCTCGCGGTGCCGGACCTCGACGAGGAGTTCCTCGCCGCCCTCGAGGCGGGGATGCCGCCCGCCGCCGGGATCGCCCTCGGCTTCGACCGCCTCCTCGCCGTGCTGCTCGGCCTGCCGGGCGCCAGCGAGGTGGTCGCCTTCCCGCCCGGCGGGCGCGGGTCCTCCTAGCGGGTGGACGCGACGGGGCGGGCCGCGACCGCGGCCGTCCTCGTGGCCGGCGGCACGACGATGCCGCGGCACCCCGAGCCGAGGTACGTCCCGGCCCGGTCGAACACGAACACGCAGAGGGTCCGGCGCCCGCGGCGGGAGGTGAACGGCAGCCGGATCCGCCGCGCGAACTCGAGGTCCCCCCCGGCCACCAGGCCGTAGACGCGCGAGAACTCCGTGCGCGACCCGTTCCAGAGCGCGACCCCGGCCGCCGCCGGCTCCACCGGCACCGGACCGCTCGGGCGGACGAGCACCCGCACCTCGCAGGTAACGTCCCGCTTCCCGCCCGGCGAAGCGCAGTTCCCGACCCCCTCGACCCTCACCGCGAGGCCCCGGTCACCCTCCCCGGCGCCGACGTACGACGCCAGCTCCTCGTCCCGGTGCACCTGCCGGTCGACGAGCCAGGAGGTTCCCACCACCTCGAAGCCCCCGGTCCGCGACGCTACCGCGACCGACCGGTAGCGCTCCCGGCGGGCTCCCGCGGGCGGCACCAGCGTCACCCGCGCCCGGCACCACGCCCGCCGGCGGATCTCCTCCGTGACCCGCGCCCGCGCCCCGCCCCGGATCACGAGTCCCCCGGTGGCCAGGGCATCTCCCGTGCCGGGCACGGAGACCCGCCCCTCCCCCACGGGATCGACCCGGTGGATCGTCACCCTCGCCTTCCGGGCGGTCTCGGCCAGGTCGGCGAGGCGCCAGGGATCCTCCCCGGTGAAGTGCGCGAGGTCGTCCCCGTCGATCACGACGAGGTCCTTGTGGCCCGGCGTCGCGCCCAGCGCGGCGACGATCGGTTCCCAGCCGCCCGACCACGGCTGGACCAGGATGTCCGCCCGCACGCCCGGGTCGGAAGTCCGCCCGGAGAGAATCGCCGCCAGCACGGCACGGGCCCGCTCCCGGCCGCGGATCCACGTCGTGTGGATCATCGTCGAGGAGGAACGCTTCCGGTAGAAGGTGACCCGGTCGCAGTCCCCCAACCCGTCCACGATCCGTCGTGCCGCCAGGGCGATGTCCGCCCCCCAGGAAGGATGCATGCCTCCGGACGGCGGCTCGAACGGAGCCCCCTCCCGCATGTGCGGGTCCCACGGGCAGTCGAGCGGAACGGCGGGAGCGTAGGCGCCGAGGTAGACCGCGAGCTGCAGGCAGGCATCGCCGGCGCGGCGCGATCGTTCCCCGCGCAGCCCGCTCTCTTCCCAGTCGATCGCCTCGACGTCCCAGTTCTCGCCCGCGACCCGTGCGACCAGGTCTTCCGGGCCGACCTCCCGGCACGAGCGCGGATCGTCCCCCCCGGGCAGCACGATCACGTCGACCTGGACGCGCTCGACCGTCACCTCCGCCCGGACGCTCGATGGCCGGGGAGCGGCGCCGGCGACCGCGGGAGACGCCGCAACGAGGAACACCAGCCCGAGCCGGACCAGCCGCCCCATCCTCACCTCTCCTCGCCCGGAACGGGGCGGGCCGCCGGGGCGTCGGTCACCCCGGCAGCCGTCCCCGGCGGCGCGCCGGCCTCCCAGGCGGAAGGTGGGTCCCGGCGGCTCCGCACGCCAGCCGGAAGCTCCCCGGCGCACTCC
>CAYQTA010000052.1:0-2703 GCA_964420365.1 uncultured Acidobacteriota bacterium
TGTCCCCATGAGGTCGGTGGGGAGTGTCCCTTGAAACTGTCTCGACACCCTTCGGCAGAGGGCGTCACTGACATTCCCCTGAAACCGGGCCAGTCTCGTGGGCATCCGGGTGTTGAGCTGCGATATCGTGGTCGGGCTTCCTGCTTCCCCTGAACGGTTTCTGTGTCATCCGTCAGGGTACTCCAGGGGGAGGCCCTTCCTCCACAGACGTTCCCCATTTTTCGACCGTTACACTTTCCCGTCCACCCCCCGGCGTGTCAGTCACTTACGGAGAACTCACCACGTTTCTTGGAAGGTCCAGCGCCGGGTTTAGAATCGGCGGTGTGATCGAGGTGCTCGCGCTGGATTTCGACGGGGTGGTGGCGGCCTCCGCGCCCGAGACGTTCCTCGTGGCGGCCGGGACGTTCGCCCGGACCGCGCCCGGTTCGCCGCTCCTCGCGCGCCTCCCCCGCCCCGTTCCCGGCGCACTCCGGCCGCCGGACCCGGAGGATCCGGTGTACGTTCGGTTCCTCGACGCGCTGCCGCTGGGCAACCGCGCGGAGGACTTCGCGGTGGTCCTCCGGGCGATCGAGGCCGGGGCGCCGCTTCCCGACCAGGCCGCCTACGACCGGTTCAAGGCGGGGATCGATCCCGACTGGCTCCGGACGTTCCACCGGCGGTTCTACGAGGTCCGCCGCACGTTCTCCCAGGCGGATCCGGAGGGGTGGCTCGCCCTCGTCCCGGCCTACCCCGGCGTGCCGGAGAGGCTCCGGCGGCTGGCGGGGACCGTCCAGCCCGCCGTGGCCACTGCGCGGGACGGGACGTCGGTGCGCCGGCTCCTGGAGGCGTACGGCATCGGCGATCTCATCCCCGGGGACCGCCTGCTGGACAAGGAGACCGGCCGGTCGAAGCGGGCCCACATCGGCCGGCTTCTGGAGCTGACGGCGGCCCGGCCGGAGTCGCTCCTCTTCGTGGACGACAAGGTCAACCACCTCGAGTCCGTCGCCGGGATGGGCGTCCGGTGCGCCCTGGCGGGCTGGGGGTACAACGGCCCGCGGGAACACCGCCGGGCCGGGCAGATGGGGTTCCCGGTCCTCGAGATCGCCGACCTCGAGGCCGGGGCGCTGGAGCGGGCCGTCACGGCCCCGTGAGCCGCCGGGACCGCGCCCGGCGCCTCACCGCTCTCCGGGCTCGAGGACGGCCACGGTCTCGAGGTCCGGGGGACGGACGGCGCCGTCGAGGATCAGCGTGGGGCCCTGGACGATCCCGGGCACGAGCCACCGCGGCGAACCGGCGAGGGGAACGACGGCGAGGGTGCGTTCCTCCGGCCCGGAGTCCGACAGCGTGGCCCGGACGCGCCAGCTCCGCCCGGCGGCGCCGCCGAGCCGGATCCAGACGAGGCCGCGGAACCGGTCCCCGAGTTCGTACCGCCACGAGCGGCCGCCGGCCGCCCGGGCCGAGCGGCCGGGCACGGTGACGGGATCGCCCGCCATCGCCTGAACGAGCGGCCGCGGGTGAAGCCGGGGTTCGGGGTACGACCACGGATGGTCCGGGGGCGCGCCCCAGATCCATGGCCGGTGGCCGTCCCCGGACCGGCCCTCGAGGAGGCGGCTCGACCACCGGGCCGTCACCGTCCAGTCCGGTCCGGAGACGATGGCGTTGCGGCCGCGGGGGTCTCCCGCGGAGAACCCGACAGGCCCGGGATCGATATCCATGGAGAACAGCACGGCGCCCACCGACGTCGGGCTCGCGGCCTCGATCGCCACGACGTTCCGGCCGGGGCGGAGCAGGTCGGTCACCGGGACGACGTCGAGGGCGAACCCCGGACGGTTGTGCCCGGTGGCGACGAGGTAGGTGTTGATCCAGAGCGCGTACTGCCGGTCGCCGCACACCTTGGCGACGGCCCGCCGCGGGCGGTCGGCCAGCGTGAACGTGCGGACGAACAGGCCGGCGGTCGGCCGGGGCCGGGAGACGTCGTCGCCGACCCACATCCACGACGCGGAACCCGTCAGGTGGTACAGCTCCCGGCGGTAGCGGCCCCTGAGGAGGAGGACAAGAAGCACGGCGGCGGCGAGGACGGCGAACAGGCGAAGGCGGTACCGGCGGCGGAGTGCCCGGGCCGCGTCACTGGGGTCGGACGCTCCCGATCGGTACGCCATCGTTCACCGTGTCCGGTCGAGAAGCAGCTCGGCCGCGCGGCGGAGCGCCACGGCCTCGGGCCGGTCGTCGAACGGCTCGAGTTCCGCCACGGCCTCCGCGGCGAACCGCTGGGCCCGTTCCCGGACCTCCTCGAGGACGCCCGATGTCCTGAGAAGGTCCATGATCTCGCCGGCCGGCATGGCCTCGAACGCGCCCTCGCGGGCCACGCGCCCGATCCGCTCCCGCTGCGCCGGCGACAGACGGGGGAGCAGCAGGAGCAGCGGCAGGGTCACCCGGCCCTCGAGGAGGTCGGCCATCGCCGGCTTGCCGAGTTCGTCGGCCGAGCCCGTGTAGTCGAGCAGATCGTCGATCAGCTGGAAACACAGTCCGAGGTTGGTCCCGAACCGGGCCAGCGAGCCGGTCAGGTGCAGCGTGGACGGCTGGAACAGCGCGGGCAGCGAGCACGCCGCCGCGAACAGCTCGGCCGTCTTGCGCCGCGTGATGTCCATGTACGTCGTCTCGTCGATGTCGATCCGGCCGCGGACCTCGTCGGCCAGGAGCTCGCCCTCCGTCATGCGGAGGGTG
>CAYQTA010000053.1:0-3626 GCA_964420365.1 uncultured Acidobacteriota bacterium
AGCTGGACCGGATGGCGCGCGAGACGCAGGCGCCGGACCGGCTCCGGGAGCTGTTCGCCGCGGTGGGCAACGATGCCGTGCTCGCGGCCGAGGTGATCGCGCGCCCGGTGCTGGCCGAGCGCCTGCTGCGCGGCTGGTACGCGGGGGAGCCGCCGGAGGATGCCATTGGGCAGGACGGCGAGACGCTGCCGTTCGACGCCTGGTGGGCGGGAAAGCGGCCGGCCCTGGTGGCGGAGATCGAGGCCGACCCGGGGCTCGTCCACGTCTCCGGCCCGGGGGATGGGCTGCGCCTGCCGATCGTGAACGACGGGGGTTGCCAGGAGGGTTCCTGGTCCCCGATCGACTCCGCTGTTCCCGATCCCGAGGAGATGGCGACGGCCGTCTGGACGGGCACGGAGATGATCGTCTGGGGTGGGAACAGCGATCACGATTCCCAGGCGGGCTGGCGCTACGACCCGGCAACCGACACCTGGCGTTTCCTTCCCCTCGACGGGGCACCGTCGCCACGCTACTGGCACACGGCCGTCTGGACGGGCACGGAGATGATCGTCTGGGGAGGAAAGGGAGGCCCCGGCTGGGGCGAGAAGGGCGACGGGGCCAGGTACGATCCCCTCGCGGATCGCTGGACGCCGGTCACGATGGAAGGTGCCCCGGGGGCCCGGTACCGCCACACGGCCGTCTGGACGGGCACGGAGATGATCGTCTGGGGAGGGCTCGAGGAGGGGGTCGGTTCCTCGAGAAGCGGAGGACGGTACGATCCGGTGACCGACACGTGGCGTGAGACGTCCCGGGAGAACACCCCCGGGCCGCGCTCGGATCACGTCGCGGCCTGGACGGGTTCCGAGATGATCGTCTGGGGAGGCGGACCCGGGAGCAGCCCTTACCTGTACGACCCGGTCCGGGACGCCTGGCGCAGTGGAACGAGTGATGGTGCCCCGAAGACCCGCAAGTACGCGGTGGGGGCGTGGACGGGAACCTGCCTCGCGGTCTGGGGAGGCTCGTACCCGTTCGGGGACGGGGATCACTTCTACGGGGACGGCGGATGCTACGACCCGGTGGCCGACCGGTGGGAGCGCATTGCCGACGAGGGAGCGCCGACACCACGCCGCTACCATGCCGCCGCGTGGACGGGGGACC
Source organism: uncultured Acidobacteriota bacterium (assembly GCA_964420365.1). Lineage (GTDB taxonomy): Bacteria > Acidobacteriota > Polarisedimenticolia > J045 > J045 > JAMOQA01. The sequence continues at coordinate 1,138 of CAYQTA010000053.1, forward strand.
GCCTGGTCGTGTGGGGTGGCGAGGACCCCGGGGGACACGCTCTCGGTGACGGCGCCGCCTGGATCGCCGAGGAGAATCGCTGGGCGCCGATCTCGTCGGAGGGAGCCCCGTCGCCACGACGACACCATGTCATGGTCTGGACGGGAGAGGAGGTGATCGCCTGGGGTGGAAAGGACCGGTACGGGCAGGCCGTGAACAGCGGGGGACGCTACGACCCGGATACGGGAACCTGGGTCCCCGTCCGCTCGACACCCGAGGGCCCCGGGCCCCGGGCGAGCTTTCCGGGGGTCTGGACCGGCGAGGAGTTCGTGGTCTGGGGAGGACGCAACCAGGACGAGCTCCTGGGAGACGGGGCCGCCTGGGATCCGGCGACCGCGTCGTGGCGCGTGCTCCCCGTCGGACCATACACGCCCTCGGCCCGCCACGAGCACGCGGGTATATGGACCGGACGCGAGGTCCTCTACTGGGGTGGATGGAGCGGCGTGCTCGCGAGGCAGGAGGACCTGCGGGGCGACGGTGCCCGGTGGGATCCCGTCGCCTGGACCTGGAAACCGATGGCCGTACGGGGAGCCCCCTCGCCCCGTGTCGACTTCACCGCCGTGTGGAGCGGGACCGAGATGATCGTGTGGGGTGGGGACAACCTCGACGGTTCGCTGGATGACGGGGGACGCTACGACCCTCGCACCGATTCCTGGAGGCCCATGGCGAGGAACCCGGCGTGGCCCCTCGGTATCAAGGTCCACGCGGCAGCGTGGGCCGACCGCTGGATGATCGTCTGGGGAGGGAGGTACTGGGACCCGCAGGGATTCACCGACCGCTGGATCGAGCAGGGCGGTCGATACGACCCGGAAGAGGACCGGTGGGAGCCGATGACGACCGAGGGGCAGCCGACGCTGCGGGCTCACCCCGGGGCCACCTGGACGGGAGAGGAAGTCATCTTCTGGGGCGGCTGGGGACGGACGGAGGCAACCAGCGACGTTCTGAACACCGGGGGACGGTACGACCCGTACGGAGATTCCTGGGAGCCGATGACGACGGACGGCGCGCCGCGGAAGCGGGAGTTCCACGCGCAGGCGTGGTCCGGGAAGTTCCTCCTGGTCTGGGGCGGCTACGACGGCGCCGTGCCCCTCCGGTCCGGGGGAAGCTACGACCCGGTCGAGGACCGGTGGGAACCGCTGCCGACCGCGGGGGCGCCGCGGGGAACGGAACGTCTCGGCTGGGCCTGGACCGGGTCGCGGCTGGTTGCCTGGGGGGGGCGTCCCGCAACGAGTTCGGGCGGGGCCTACTGCGCCCCCTGCGGCGAGTTTCCGTGGTACCGGGACGCCGACGGGGACGGTCACGGGGATCCCGCCGACCGGGTCGATGCCTGCGAGGCACCGGCCGGGTACGTGGCGTTCGGGGACGACTGCGACGACGCCGACCCGCTGCGGTACCCGGGGCGGCCCGAGGCGTGCAACGGCATCGACGATGACTGCGACGGGACGGTGGACGGGGACGTGCTCCCGCCGCCCGGGTGGGTGCGGCTGTCGGTCGCGCACGAGGGGACGGAAGGGGCCCGGCTTTCGTGGGATCCCCTCGCGGGGGCCGATGCCTACGACGCCGACCGGGGCGATCTCGGGGTGCTGCTCGCGACGGGGAGCCTGTTCGACAGCGTCGGCGGCTGCCTCGCGGACGACACGGTCGAGACGTCGGTGTCGGACGCCGAGCCGGTCGCCGCGGGAGAGGGCCGATGGTACCTCGTTCGCGGCGTCAACTGCGGCGGCCCGGGGACGTTCAACGTCGGTGGTCCCGGCCAGGGACGGGACCGGGACGGGCAGCTCCTGGAGGCGCCCGGCGGCTGTCCCTGACGAGCTCGGGAAGGGACGCGGCCCCCGGGACCGTGCGGGCCCGGGGGCCGCCGCTATCATGGCCGGCGGGACGAGCGATGCGGGACGACCTGCCGGAACGGGTGCGCGAGGCGCTGGCGCGGCTGCCGGCGGAGCCGGGGTGCTACCGGTTCCTCGACGGGGAGGGGCGCGTCCTCTACGTCGGGAAGGCCCGCTCCCTGCGCCAGAGGGTGCGCTCGTACTTCCAGCCGTCGGCGCAGCATCCCCCGCGGATCGCCGCGCTGGTGGCGGAAGTGCGGGATATCGACGTCGTCGTCACCCGCAGCGAGCTCGAGGCCCTCGTCCTCGAGAACAACCTGATCAAGGAGCACCGGCCCCGCTACAACGTCCTCCTCCGGGACGACAAGGAGTACCCCTGGCTGAAGCTGACCGTTGCGGACGAGTTTCCCCGCGTCGTGCTGGTCCGCCGCCCCCGGCCCGACGGCAGCCTCTACTTCGGGCCGTTCCTCCCGGCGAGCCACGCCTGGCGGACGCTCCGCATGGTCCCGCGGTTCTTCGGCGTCGCGAACTGCCACCTGCGGTTCGACGGGAAGCAGCGTCCCTGTCTCCTGTGGCACCTCGACCAGTGCCTCGCCCCCTGCGCGGGGAAGGCCGCCCGGGCCG
>CAYQTA010000054.1:0-2733 GCA_964420365.1 uncultured Acidobacteriota bacterium
AACACCGGCCTCGTGACCGCCTCGGCCCGGCTCGAGAACGCCGGGTTCCGGGGCGGCAGTTCCTGGCCCTGGGGGCCGCCCGGGCTGGACGTCGAGGGGATCTACGCCCGCCCGCCCGTCCGGGGGACGGCCGCCGTCACCGTCGGCAACGACGGAGCCGTCGAAGCGAGCGCCGAGCTCGTCGATTCCCGGATCGCCGATCTTCGGGTCGAGGGCGTGTCGATCGGCGGCGACCGGGTGCTCTACGGGTTCGGCGGGGACGGCACCGCCGCCCGGGCCTCCCAGGGGGTCGTCCGGGCCTCCGCGTCCGCCCGGGACGCCGAGTTTGGTTCCTGCTCGTCGCTCTCGGTGAACGGGGTCAGGGCTTCCGCGAGCGGGACCGCCGAGGCGCTCCTCGGGGAGCGGAGTTCCGTGGTCGCCGAGCTCTCCCTGTCCCGGGTGAACACCTGGTGGCAACACGCGGGGTGGGGGCAGCCCAACGACCAGATCCGCACGACCGGCGTGCTCGTCGAGGGCGGAGCCGAGGCCGGGATCTCGAACGACGGCGTCGTCGCGACCCGGGTGACGCTGGAGAACGTCCACACGGCCGTCGCGTCGTTCCGGGCGGACGGGATCGTCGCCAGGGGAACGGGCGAGGGGGGAACGGCGCAGGTCCGGAACGGCGGGAGGGTCGCGGTCAGCCTCGATGCGTTCCTCTCCGAGTCCGGCGGACCGGCCGGAGAGGAGGATGGAGGGGATGACTCGACCCTGGGCGCCACCTGCCGGGCGCACGGCATCGCGGTCGAGGCGGGGGATTCCTTCTCCGGGGACCTGCTCAACGAGGGCCGCGTGGCAACCTCCCTCTCCCTGCGGGGTCTCCCGGGATCGGCCGGTGGCGAGGGGGACGGCGGTTCCGCCGGGGAGCGGTTCGTGGTCGAGGGGGCGCAGGCGACCGGGCTCGAGGTGGCGGCCGGGAGCAGCCGCCTGTCCAATCCGGGCCAGGTCGAGGTCAACCTGGCGCTGGCGACCGCGACGGTGGGGGACCTGGACGGCGACGGCACGCTCGATCCGCTCGGGGCGGCCGGACTCAAGATCGGCGCGACGGAGGACGCGGTGGTCGATGCGGCGGGAGGGGTGCGCGTCGGGTTCGGCATCTCCGACCTTTCCTGGGAGGATCTCGTCGGGGAAGCGCTCATCGCCGGCATCGAGATGAGGGTCGACGGGAGTGCGGACGGGACGGCGGCCTCCGGCCGGATCTCCACGCGGGGGCTGGTCGGGGTCAGCGGGAGCTTCGAGGCCTGTGACGGGGGTACGTGGCGCGCGGTCGGCGTCGACGCCCGGGTCGCGGACGATCCCGCGGAGCCCGGAACTCTCGAGTTCGCGAACGGGGGAACGATCACCGTGGCGGCCGAGGTGGGGGCGACGGCGAGGGGGTCGTTCGAGATCGGGGGCGTGTTCCTCGAGGCGGACACGATCCGGGCGGAGAACGCGGGGACGATCTCCGTGCTGGCCTCGAGCGCTTCCGGGGCGGCGGACCTGGACCTCTACGGGATCCGGCTGTCGGGTGACGAGGTGTTCCTGCGGAACACCGGGACGATCGCCGTGCCGGGCGACCTGCCCGGCTGCGCGATCTGCTTCGACGGGGTGACCGGCGACGGGTTCCTCGACAGCCCGGGAGCCCTCTACACGGGGAACCGGGTCCGGGCCCTCGACGTCAGCGGCGGATCGCGGGTGACGCTCGGGACCCCGGAAGGGGAGACCGGTGCCTTCGGTTGGGTCTTCGCCGGCGATCCCGGCGAGATCGCGCGCCCGATCCATGTCGGCGGAAGCAGCTCGCTGGATCTCAACTCGGCGCTTCTCTACGCCTACCTGTCGCCGACGACGAACTTCGAGGCCCCCTACTACCTGGTCGAGGTCGACGAGGGGGGCGTGGTCGACGGCTCGTTCTCCGAGCTGGTGCCCACCTGGGACAACCCGGAGTTCACGGCGGAGCTGACCGGGACGGGTGCGGAGACGGCAGTCCGGTTCCGATACCGGCCCTCGGAGCGGGCCGGGGCCCCGGTGACGATGCGGGCGGGTGCGCGCGCCGTGGCCAACGTGACCGACGGGATGCTCGCCTACCAGGCGATGCACGCGAGCTGGCGGCGTCAACTCGCCCGCGCGAATCGGCCCGTCCGGGTGGCGTCCCTCCAGCCGCGGGTCGGGGACTTCCGCCGGGCGGCCGTCGAGCAGGCCGGGGACCGCTCGGAGATCTACTTCCGGCCCGTTCTCGGGGGCAGGATCGAGGCGGATGACCTCGGGTACGAGGGCGACCTGTGGGGGCTCGAAATCGGCTACCGGCTCCGGGTTCATGGAACAGGAACCGCCGCCGATCACCAGCGGGTCGTCCTGGCTGCGCTCCCTGGCCCAGAGCGGAACCCCGGCCAGGTCGAGCACGGTGAGAATATTGGTGTAACAGAGCTCGTAGGGCAGGGTAAAACCGATGACATCGAATGCGGCGAGCGAGGTACGGGACTCAATGGAAAACAGGGGCATGCCTCTCTCGCGCAGCAGGGCTTCCAGGTCCACGTCCGGGGCGTAACAGCGCTCCGCTGCCAGTTCCGGCCGTCGGTTGAGGATGTGGTAGAGGATCTGCAGTCCCTGGTGCGACATGCCGATCTCGTACAGGTCCGGAAAGACCAGGGCAAAGGAAAGTCGTACCCGTGCCGGATCCTTCTCCACCACGTTCAGCTCGCCGCCTATGTAGCGGCCCGG
>CAYQTA010000055.1:0-11265 GCA_964420365.1 uncultured Acidobacteriota bacterium
CTTCGCCGACTTCTCGGTCGGCAGACCGAGGGCCTCGTCCATCGAGTTCGTGTGCAGCGACTGGCAACCGCCGAGGACGGCCGCCAGGGCCTCGTAGGCGGTGCGGATGATGTTGTTCTCCGGTTGCTGGGCGGTGAGCGATGACCCCGCGGTCTGGGTGTGGAACCGCAGGCGGCCCCAGGATGGATCCTCCGCCCCGAACCGCTCGACCAGGATCCTCGCCCACATGCGCCGGGCCGCCCGGAACTTCGCCACCTCCTCGAGCAGGTCGAGGTGCGCGTTGAAGAAGAACGACAGTCGCGGGGCGAACCTGGCGAGGGGCAGCCCGGCGGCGAGGGCCGCCTCGACGTAGGCGATCCCGTTCGCCAGCGTGAACGCGATCTCCTGGGCGGCCGTCGCCCCGGCCTCCCGGACGTGGTAGCCGGAAATCGAGATCGTGTTCCAGCGGGGAACGTTCTCCGCGCACCAGGCGAAGATGTCGGTGACGAGCCGCAGGGACGGGCGGGGCGGGAAGATGTAGGTCCCGCGGGCGATGTACTCCTTGAGCACGTCGTTCTGGATCGTCCCCCGCAGGACCGACGGGTCGATCCCCTGCTTGCGGGCGACGGCCACGTACATTGCCAGCAGGACCGCCGCCGGGGCGTTGATCGTCATCGAGGTGCTGACCCGGTCGAGGGGAATCCCGTCGAACAGGATCTCCATGTCGGCGAGGGAGTCGATCGCGACCCCGACCTTGCCCACCTCTCCCTCGGACATCGGGTCGTCCGAGTCGTAGCCCATCTGGGTCGGGAGATCGAAGGCGACCGAGAGCCCTGTCTGCCCCTGCTCGAGCAGGTAGCGGTAGCGGGCGTTCGACTCCTCGGCGGTCCCGAAGCCGGCATACTGGCGCATCGTCCAGAAGCGGCTCCGGTACATCGTCGGCTGGACGCCGCGCGTGTACGGGTACTCGCCGGGGAAACCGACGTCCTCGAGGTAGCGGTCCTCCCGCACGTCGGCCGGGGTGTAGACCCGTTTCACCGGGATCCCGGAGGTCGTCGCGAACGCCTCCCGGCGCTCCGGCGCCTTCTCGAGGACCCGCGCGACGGTCTCCCGCTCCCAGCGTTCCCGCTCCCGCTCGATCCGCTCGCGATCGCTCATCGGTGAGGCCTCCCGGGTGGGTTTCGGGGTCCACAAGGATGCCACGGGCGGGGTACCCTGTCCCCATGGAGACGATCCGCTACGGAGACGGCGCGCTCCCCCTGCCCCCCTCGCTGCGCGACCTCCCGGTCCTCGCCGCCGCGGGGCTCCCGCCGCACCCGGAGCCGGAACGACTGGTCCGGCGCGCGGCGGACGAGGCGGCAAGGCACACCCGGACCCTGCTCCGGGAAGCGGGGAGCCGCGCCCGCCTCGCCCTGGTCGTCCCGGACCGGACCCGCCCCCTCCCCCTGCCGGAGATCCTCCCGCCACTCCTCGGGGCCCTCGACGCGGAAGGAATCCCCCCGGCGCGGATCACCCTCGTCCCCGCCTCCGGGATCCACCGGCCGATGTCCCGCGCGGAGCTCTCCGCCTGGATCGGGCCGGACGCGGCGGTCTCGGGCGCCCTCCTCGCTCCCCACGACGCGGACCGCCCGGCCCTGTTCCTCGGTCGGACCCCCACCGGGATCCCGGTCTCGGGCCACCCGGCCGTGGCGACCGCCGGCGCCGTGCTGGCGCTCGGCCGGATCGTCTTCCACTACCTCGCCGGCTTCGGGGGCGGGCGCAAGATGCTGGTCCCGGGCGTGTCCTCGCGGCGCACGATCCTCGCGATGCACGCCCGGTGCCTCGACCCGCGCCCCGGCCACGGCCGGCATCCGCGCGCCCGCACCGGCCTCCTCGACGGAAACCCGGTCCACGCGGCGGCGGTCGAGGCGGCGCGGCGCTACCCGCCGACCGTGTGCTGGCACGTGCTGACCGCCCTCGACGGCTCGCTCGCGGACATCGAGGTCGGCGACCCCTTCGAGGACCATGCCCGGGCCGCCCGGCGGTACGGCGACGCCCGGGCGGTGGAGGTTCCCGCGCCCCTCGACGGGGTGATCGTCTCCGCCGGTGGGCACCCGACGGACCGGGACCTGGTCCAGGCCCACAAGGCCCTCGAGGCGGTGGCCGGCGTCGTTCGGGACGGCGGGATCGTCCTGTGGGTCGCCCGCTGCGCTGACGGCGTCGGCAACCCGGAGCTGCTCGAGGGGTTCCGCCTCGGGTCGGTGGAGGCGATCGACGCGGAGCTGCGCCGGGACTTCCGCGTCGGGATCCACTCGGCGCTCGCACTGCTCCAGAAGACCCGCCGGCTCCGCGTGCTCGCCCTGACGGACCTGGACGACGAGATCGTCCGCCTCGCCGGGATGACGAGGGTCTCTTCCCTCGCGGAGGCGGCCGAGATCCTGCGGGCGGAACTCGGCGAGGGAGCCCGGGTCGCCCTCGCGCCCTCCGGGGCCAGCCTGCTCTACCGGCTGGCCTCCCCGTCGTAGGCGGCGAGCGCGGCCCGCGCCGCCCGCAGCAGCGGCTCGGCGGAGATGCCCGAGCCGACCGCCCGCTTCATCCAGAGGTCCGGCGTCAGCTTCCCCTGCCGCGCGATCCGCTCGAACTCCCGGCCGAACGCTTCCCCGTGGACCTTCTCCTTGAGCTGGAAGGCGATCAGCTCGCCGAGGGGGTAGTTCGGCAGGTAGAGGGGATAGCTGATCATGTGGGAGTAGACGGCGAGGAGCTCGACGTCCTTTCTCCCGAAGACCGGGGCGTAGTACCGGTTCCAGGTGTCCCGCGCGATCGAGAGCACGGCCTCGCGCAGCTCGGCGGGCGTCGCCTCCGGGTGCTGGTAGAGCCAGCGCCAGGTGCGGATGTCGACCAGCCCCACTCCCATGATCTCGTAGGCCGACCAGAGCTTCTGGAGCGCCGCCTCCCGCCGGGTCGCCTCGTCCGGCTCCCCCAGCCCGAGTACCTCGAGGTCCCGCTCCTGGAAGAGGAACGCGAACGCTTCCGTGCAGGCGCTGTCCGGCACCCCGTGCAGGAACCAGTGATCGATCCCGTCGAGGGAGAAGACCTGCTCGACGTTGTGGCCGAGCTCGTGCATCGCGATGTTGAACCCCTTGTAGTCGAACCCGTCCGGCCCGGCATGGGTTCTCAGGTGGGCCCGCTGACCGCGCATCTCGGCCGCCATCGCGTGGCCTGCGCCCCGCGCCGGGTCGACGACGATCCGCTCCGCGAGCCACCGTGCCCGGTCCGGGGCGAACCCGAGCGCCTCGAGGATGCGCGGCAGGTCGCGCTGGAACGCGGCCACGTCCGGCCAGCGTTCCCGGACCCTCCGGTCGAGCTCCCGCTCGTCGTACCGGGCCTGCGGCCGGAAACCGGCGTACCAGAGGTCGAACGGCTCGAGGGGACGTCCGAGCCGGCGCTCGATCACCCGGGCGGTCCTCCGCACCTCCTCCGACTGGAGCACGCGCTCGAAGAGGGCCTCGACCTCCTCGACCGGCACCTGGATGTCCCGCTCGAAGGTACGGGCCAGGTAGCTCGGGGTCGACGGGGTGTACGGATCGACGGCCCGCTCCGCGTGAAAGACGTCGAGGATGATCGCGTAGCGCCGGTCCGGCTCCCGGGCCTGGAGCTCGGCGGGAGCCACCCTCCCGGGCGCGGTGAAGACCCGGTTGGCGACCGGGTCCCACCACGGGTCCGCGTCGTCGATGACCGCCGCCGGGATCTCCTGGCGAACGATCCGCTCCATCACGGTCTCGAGGAGCCGCTGGCGCTCGAGGCCTTCCCTGCCGAGGGCGTAGTTCGCCTTGATCTCGTCCCGGAGACCCCAGTGGGAGATCAGCCGCTTCCCCTCGGGAAAGAGCGGCTCTCCCCCGGGGCCGAGGAGCCTGTCCGCCCGGATCCAGTAGCCGTCCACGTACTCGGACGCGCGGGCGAGGGCGTCGGTGATCCGCTGGCCGATCTCCGGCGGCACGCGCTCGGCGAACAGGTCCATCATCCGCGAACGGGCCCACGTCTCCCGGTCCCACGCCGGCCCCTCGGCGAGGCGCTCCGCGAGGGTGTGGACCGGGAAGTTCAGCCGGCAGAGGTGGGCGACGCCGGTGCGGAAGAAGTCCTCGAAGAGCGGGGACCACGGATCGATGCGGACGAGCATCCGGTCGACCTCGAGGACCGGGCCGGTGTCCAGGTCCAGGGGCGTGCGGAGCTCCCGGTCGATCTCGTGGAGGTGGCCCCACACCTGCTCGAGGGCGGCCTCGAGCCGGGCGAAGGTGGCGTGGAGGTCCCGCTCGTCGGCCAGGAACCGCTCCCGGCAGAACTCCTCGAACGCCCGCTCGTCCCCGTCCGCCGGCCGCCAGAGGGCGGCGAGCTGGGCGACACCCCGCTCGATCCGGGGCCGGAGCTCCTCCCCGTGGCGCGCGACCAGCGCCTCGACGCAGGCCGTCCGGGCCCGTTCGGAGGGGGCCGTCGCCTCCTTCCCACGGTCCATCGCGATTCCTCCCCGGAGCGCCAGCAGGACGACCAGGGCTCCCGCCACGCTCCTCGCCGTGTTCCGCATGGTGAAACCTCCCGCCGATTCCCCGCATCCGGGGGGACAGGGAGAACTCTACCCCACCGGGGCCCGGTGCCGCCCCGACCGCGAGGACGATCGATGACCCTGGACCGGAAGCAGCCGACCTCCCGGGGCGGTGTCAAGCCGTCCGTTCTCCTCCTCGTTCTCGTCGTCGCCGTCGTCGCGACGATCCTCTTCCTCGGGCGCGAGGAGCCGGCCACCGCCCGGCCGGGCGTCGGCCCGTGGGAGGCGACGCGCCTGGACGGCAGCGTCGTCCGCACGTGGAGCGACGAGGGAACCTGGGTCGTCGACTTCTGGGGCACCTGGTGCCCGCCCTGCCTCCGGGAACTGCCGGAGGTCGCGGCCCTCGCCCGGGAATGGCGTCCCCGGGGCGTGCGGTTCCTCGCGGTGGAGGTCGGCGGGTCCACCCCCGCCCAGGTCGCCGCCTTTGCCCGGAATCCGCGCTACGCCGGGCTCGAGTTCGCGATCGGGCGCGACCTGGACGAGATCTTCCGCGGCCTCGGGCGAGACAGCATCCCCCAGACCCTGATCGTCCACGACGGAAAGATCGTCGAGCACTTCACCGGCTACTCCCCCGGTCTCCCTGCCGCCATCCGCCGCCGCCTCGCCGAGCTGACCCGGCAGGGCGCCGCGGGTGCAGGCGGCCCCGGGGCGGCCGCCGCGGCAACCCGCTGAGCCCGGCCGATACGTCTCGACAAGGACCGGGCCGGACATGCCCGGCAGGCGCTCGCGAGCGAAGGGCTCGCGGTTCGGCCCGGGAAGCTCTCCCTCGAACATCGTCGAGTCGTGCGATCATCGTGGGCGGCAGGAGGGAGTCCATGTCGAGATCGGCCTACCGTCCCCCGGTGCTCGTTCGCGTCCTCGCCGCCCTGCCGTGGGTGGCGATCCTCGGCCTTTTCCTGTTTCTCCTCGCGGTCGGCGACCGGTCCTTCCTCTTGATGGACGTTCGTCCCCTGCTCGGATTCGCCGCCGCCGCCGTGGCCGGCCCGGCGATCCTGCTGGGACATCCCGGGGCCATCGCCGTCGCCTCGGTCGCGGGGGTCGCCTGGGCCCTGTGGAGCCTCGCCGCCGGCGCGGGGCCACCGCTCGCCGGGGCCGGGCTGGCCCTCGTCTTCGGCGTGCTCCTCGCGTGGGCGGTCTTCCTGCGGCGCGCCGCGAGGACGGGAGACCCGGCGTGGGCTCGGCGCCTCGGCCTCGTGGTGGCCGCCCTCGGTCTCGTCGGGATCGCCGCCGTCGGGCTCGTCGCCGTGGGCCTCTTCCAGGAGCTCCCTCCCCCGCCCGGGGCGCGGCTCGGAGAGGTCCTGGAGCCCCTGCCCGCCCGGACCCTGGACGGGGAACCGGTCCCGGCGTGGGAGCGGGAGGGAACGTGGGTCGTCGACGTCTGGGGAACCGGGTGCGGGCCGTGCGTGAAGGCGCTCCCCGGTCTCGCCCGGGTGGCGCGCCGCTGGCAACCCCGGGGCGTCCACTTCGTCGCCCTTGAACTCGGCTCGCCGCCGGCCTCGGTGCGCCGGTTCGCGGACGACCCGCGGTACGAGGGCCTCGTCTTCCTCCAGCCCTCCGGGAGACTCGATCCCTGGGAACTTCTCGGCGTGGCGGGAATCCCCCAGACGCTGGTCCTCGTCGACGGGAAGCTGGTCCACCATCACGTGGGGGCCGGCATGCTCTCGAGCTGGCACCTCGACCGCCTGCTCGCCCGCCTCGTTGCCGGCGAAGCGGACCCGGCGACGGGGAAGGAGGGGGAAACCGAAGGCGACGAGCCGTGACGATCCCGGCCTCCGCCTCGCGGGGCGTTCCCCGGCGCGGTGATGCGCCGTCACGCCCGCCCGGCGACCCGCGACGTCCTCAGCGGGCCTGGCGCTCGGCGTGGTACGACGAGCGGACCAGGGGGCCCGCCTCCACGTACCGGATCCCCGCGGCGAGACCGAACTCCCTCCAGCGATCGAACTCCTCCGGCGGCACGTAGCGGGCGACGGGTGCCTGGCGGGGCGTCGGCTGGAGGTACTGCCCGAGGGCCAGCACCTCGACTCCCGCGTCGGCGATGCGCCGGATCGTCGAAGCGACCTGGTCGTCCGTCTCGCCGAGGCCGAGCATCATCGCGGTCTTGACGTACCCGCCGAACTCGTCCCCGCGGGCCGCGGCGCGGCGCAGCAGGTCGAGGGATTCCTCGAAGTCCGACCCGGGGCGCACCCGTCGGTAGAGCTCCGGCACCGTCTCGACGTTGTGGGAGAACACCTCGGGGCGGGCGGAGAGGACGACCTCGAGGGCCCCGCGGGGATCCTGCCGGAAGTCCGGCGTCAGCACCTCGACGGCACACCCGGGGACCCGCTCGTGGATCGCCTCGATCACCCGCCTGAAGTGGTCGGCGCCGCCGTCCGGCAGGTCGTCCCGGTCGACCGACGTGACGACGACGTGGCGCAGGCCCAGTTCCGCCACCGCCTCGGCGACCCGGCGGGGCTCGTCCGGGTCCGGGGGCGCCGGCCGGCCGGTCTTCACGGCGCAGAAGCGGCAGGCCCGGGTGCAGGTGTCGCCGAGGATCATCACCGTGGCCGTCCCCGCCGACCAGCACTCGTGGACGTTGGGGCAGCGGGCCTCCTCGCACACCGTGTGCAGCTCCAGGCGGCGCAGCAGGCCCCGGACCCGGTTGTAGACCGGGCCGGTGGCCAGGGGCACGCGCAGCCACTTCGGCTTCGGGCCCCGGCGGGCGGGGACCTCCCCGCCCGCGGGACACACGGGATCGGCCATCGGTTCCCCTCCCCGGGGGTCCTCAGTCCAGCCGGATGTGCGGGTCCTGCTCGTAGGCGGACCCGAGGTGGCAGAGCCGGTTCAGGATGTCGGCGAAGAGGCCGTAGAGCGCTTCCAGCTTCGCGCAGGTCGTGACCCGGCCCGGGACCTCCATGTAGAGCTCGTCCACTTCCTCCGGGAACTCCGGCCCGAACCAGCCCTCGTCGTCCCGGACCTCCACCCGGTGGACGTCGAGATCGAGCAGCCGCCGCCGGATCGTCTCGTCCTGGAGGAGCAGCCGGACCTCGTGGGTGCTGTTCGCCTGGACGACGAACGCCCGGTCGAACTCGTCGTCGCCGATCTTCACGTCCTCGAGCCCGAGCATCGCCCCGATCGTGCTCAGCAGGTCGTGGCGGTAGACCCGGAAGCGGAACCCGTCCCGGTTGATGTAGGCGGCCCGGAAGCGGGTCACGACGCCCGAGGAGTACCCCGCGACCTCCGCGTGGACGTCCAGCGTGATTCCGAACGGACCGTGCTGGACCCGGACGGGATTGCCGTCCCACTCGGCGCCGGCCGCGCCGCCCTCGACCACGTGGCAGATCGCCTTCCAGAACTCCTCGCGTCGGTTGCGAAAGACCTCGACCTTCGTCTCGCTCATCGGCTCCTCCAGGGATGGCGGACGCCGGGGCCGTTCCGGGCCGGCGGCGCGCCTGCCGGGGACAATCATCGGGCCCCCGGGGGGGGCGCCGCAACAGCGGGCCGGCCCGGGGCGGGTATGATGGCCGGCGGCGCGGCGGCTGGCCACGCGCCGGGAGGAACGGATGGCGAAGAAGCCCGCGCGGCGCAAGCAGGAACCCGAGGGACCCTCGGCCGGGGCCCGGGTCGGGTGGTTCATCCTCGCGGCGGCGGTCGTGCTGCTGCTGTTCGGCGCGGTCGCCGGCATCGTCCACCGGCAGATGGACCCGCGGCGGCCCCTGGACCAGGAGATGTACCCGATGTTCCGCTGCCCGCCGGAGCTGAGGAACTACCCGGCCCCGGTGGAGTTCACCTGTGCCCGCCAGCCCGGTGCCCGCCTGCTGAAGGGCTGCAAGTGGCAGGCGACCTGGGAAGTCGGGGATCCGCCCGTGCGCGTCGTCGGCTGGATGTTCCTCTACCCGGAAATGGCCCGGGGGAAGCTCGAGGGGCAACCCCTTCCCGGTGGCCCCGGGGACGAGGCGCGGGAGGTTCCCGGGGGCGTCCTCTTCTGCCGCGGCCGCTTCCTCGGGCGGGTGACCGGCGAGGGCCTGGACCGGGAACGCGCCCTCGCCCTCGCCCGCGAGCTCGACATGGCCGTCGCCCGAACCTGGGGTCCGAACCCGTAGGTCAGCGACCCTCCGGGGCAACCGCGCCGACGAGGCGCGGGTCGGCGACTCCCGTGACGCGGCCGTCCCGGATCTCGATCCCCTGCACGGCCCCGATGCTCCGCACCTTCCGCAGCGCGTAGCCCATCGCCGCGAGCCGCTCCAGGGTGGCCGGCGGCAGGCGGCGCTCCGGGCCGTCCTCCACCAGGATCTCGTCCCGGCCCGGGGCCGGGGGCGGCCACTGGTGATGGAAGCGCACCCGGCCGACCGCCTCGGCGAGGGACACCCGGTCGTCCACCGTGTCGACGACGAGCTGGAAGACGGTCGTGAAGATGGTCGGCCCGCCGGGACTGCCGAGGACCAGCCACAGGCGCTCGAGCCCACCGTCGGCGTAGACGAACGTCGGGCACATCGAGGAGAGCATCCGGCGACCGGGACGGACCTCGTTGGCCGCGCTCCCGGTGACCCCGTAGACGTTGGGCACGCCCGGCTTCGCGGCGAAGTCGTCCATCTCGTTGTTCAGCAGGAACCCGGCCCCCTCGACGACGAGGCCGGTCCCGTACGACGTGTTCAGGGTCGTCGTCTCGGCGACCGCCATCCCGTGCCGGTCCACGATGGAGAAGTGAGTGGTCTCCGTCCCCTCGCGGAGCCCCCCCGGGTCGCCGGTGCCGGGAAGGCCGGGCCGGATCGCCCCCGGGTCCGTCCGCCCGCCGAGGCGCACCTCGGCCGCCCGGCGCGCCAGGTAGGCCGGGTCGAGGAGAGCGGCCACGGGGACGTCGACCTGGTCCGGGTCGCCCAGGTACTCGGAGCGGTCGGCGAAGACCCGCTTTTCCAGCTCGGCGAAGAGGTGCACTCGCTCCGCCGACCCGAAGGGGGGCACGTCGAACCGCTCGAGCATCCCGAGGAGCTGGAGCAGGGCGACGCCACCCGACGACGGCGGCGGCATCGCCACGACGCGGTGGCCCCGGTAGCTCCCCTCGAGGGGCACCCGCCACACCGCCCGGTACTCCGCCAGGTCCACCCGGGTCATGATGCCGCCCGCGCGGGTGACCGTCTCCACGATGCGCCGGGCGACGTCCCCCTCGTAGAACCCGCCGGGACCCTCGGCGGCGATCTTCCGCAGCGTGTCGCCGAGCTGGGGCTGCCGGAACGTCTCGCCCGCCGCCCCGTGGAACCAGCGGGAAAACTCGATCCCCTCCGCCCAGGGACCGCCGACTTCCCGGTACCGCCGTGCCGCCCGCTCGAAGGAATCGGCCGTCCAGGGATCCAGCTCGAACCCTTCCTCGGCGAGCCGGATCGCCGGGGCGAGCAGGTCCTTCCAGGGAAGCGACCCGAACCTGCGGTGCAGCTCCCACATCCCGCGCACCGAGCCGGGCACGCCGACCGCGGCCCCGGACCACAGGCTCTTTCCCGGGACCACGTTTCCCTTCCGGTCGAGGAACAGGTCCGGGTGGGCCTCGGCGGGAGCGGTCTCCCGGAAGTCCAGGGCGTAGACCGGTCCCATCGCGTCGCGCACGAGGGCGAACCCCCCGCCGCCGAGGTTCCCGGCGGACGGAAAGGTCACGGCGAGGGCGAAGTGAACGGCCACCGCCGCGTCCACCGCGTTGCCCCCGGCGGCGAGGATCTCGGCCCCCACCCGGGCGGCGTGCCGTTCCGGGGCGGCGACGACACCCCGCTCGAGGGGCTGCCGGTCCCGGGCGGGCGCGGGCGCCTCGCCGGCGCAACCGGCGAGGAACCCGGCAAGGACGAGAAGGACGACGAGGACGGCGCGGCCGGGGACGTGGATCACCGGGACCCTCCTTCCTGGTTTCTCTCGAACAGCACGAAGTGACCGACCCGGCCCACCTGCCGGTACCCGGAGAAGAGCCAGGTCCGCAGTTCCTCGAACCGGAGGAGCTGCGTCATCGAGTCGAACGGCTCGAAGAACGAGACGTCGTCCCGGCCGACCAGGACGAGGGCGGGCGGGTCCCGGCGCAGCCGCTCGAGGAACCTCCGGCGCCGCTCCCCGAGCCCGGGGAACGCCCGGGAGAGGGGCGCCTCGGTCAGCAGCAGGTGGTGGAACGGGTAGCGCGTGGTCGGATGCCGATCGGCGAGGAAGTAGACGCCGGGTTCCAGTCCCCAGACGAGGATCCCCTCCCCGGGCCGGCTGCGCCGACGCACGGCGTCGACCAGGGCGCGCTGCTCCAGGGCGGTGAACTGGCTCGTGTAGAACCCGCGCAGGTACGCCCGGTCGTCCAGCACGCCGAGCCGATAGAGCGCGTCGGCGCGGTAGGCGCGGAACCACGCGGACCCGCCCCAGGCCGCCGCGGCCGCGAGGGCGAGGGCCGCCAGCACCGCGGCGCCCCTTGCCCGGCCGGGCTCCCCCAGGGTGCGGCCGACCATCGCGAGACCGTGGGCGGCGAGCAGGGCGAGGGGCGGCACCACGAGCAGGAAGTGGTACCCGGCGAGCTGCCGCTCGAGGACGACGGCGGCAGAGGCTAGGAGGAACCATCCCGCGAGGAACGGGGCCGCGCGCCGGCGCCGCGCGACGACCGCGACGAGACCGACGACGCCGGCGAGGCTGATCATCGGCAGGGCCCGAAAGAGCTGCGCCACCATCGCCCCGGCGATCGAGGCGAGGGAAAGACCCTCGCCGAGGACCCGCGCGTAGAC
>CAYQTA010000056.1:0-57991 GCA_964420365.1 uncultured Acidobacteriota bacterium
AGTTCCTCGAGAAGCTGCGGAAGGACCCGGCGTTCCGGGGCGACCCGCGGGCGCGGCTCGAGTGGTTCTACCGGAGGACGCCCTGGTACGACGACCGGTACCTGCTCTACCCGGTCGCCCGCGTCCCCGGCGACCCCTGCGCGATGCGCGCGACGGGGGTTTCCGTGGGGGATGGTCCGCGTTCGGCACGTGGTGCGCGGCGCTTCGCGCCGCCCGGGTCGCCTTCCGGCGACCCCTACAATCCCCGCGGCGCGCGTTTCGAGGCTGAACGCGCGGATTGCCCCGGGTTCGCGCGGGACCGATATTGCCCGGGGAAGGTTGGCGGGGCTCGTTCGCTCCGCGGAAGGGGAACGGCCGGGCCCGCGTCCCGCGGAGGGAGCGCGGTGGAGCGGGCGATCCTCCTCGACCGGGACGGCACGATCCTCGTCGAGCGACACTACCTGGCCGACCCGGCGGGGGTGGAACTGTTGCCGGGGGCCGCGGAGGGGCTGCGCCGCCTCGCGACCCTCGGGCCCCTGGTCGTCGTGACCAACCAGTCGGGCCTGGCCCGGGGATACTTCGACCGGGCCGCCCTCGACGCGATCCACGCGGAGATGCGCCGGCGGCTGGCGGCCGAGGGGGTCGAGCTCGCCGCGATCGAGGTCTGCCCCCACCGCCCGGACGAGGGGTGCGAGTGCCGGAAGCCCCGCCCCGGGCTGGCCCTCCGGGCGGCCGCCCGCCTCGGGTTCGACCCGGCCCGCGCCGTCGTGATCGGCGACAAGGCGTGCGACGTGGGGCTCGGCCGGGCGATCGGCGCGACCACGATCCTGGTCCGGACCGGCTACGGCGCGCGGGAGGAAGCCGCCGGAACGTGCCGGCCCCACCTGGTGGCCGACGACCTGCGGGAGGCGGCGGAGCTCGCCCTCGCGTGGGACCGGGCCTCCGCGTCGGCGGCGCTCCCGTCGATCGGCCCGGACGCCCCCGGGGAGGTCCCGGCATGACGGCGCCCCGGGCCGCCGCGATCCTCGCCGGGGGAAAGGGCACCCGCCTCGCCGGCGTCGTCGACGATCGGCCCAAGCCGCTGGCGGAGGTCGCCGGCCGGCCGTTCCTCGAGTGGCTGCTCCTTGCCCTCCGGGCGCGGGGCGTCCGCCGGGCACACCTGCTCGGGGGGCACCAGGGAGCGCGGCTCGCGGCCTGGGCCGAGGAGGTCGGAGAACGCCTCGGCCTCGCCCTCTCCGTCACGGTCGAGCCCCGGCCGCTGGGGACCGGGGGCGCGCTCCGGCTCGCCCTCGACGCCCTTGCCGGCGACCCGCTCCTCGTGCTCAACGGGGATTCCCTCTGCCCGCTGCCCCTCGCGGCCCTGGCGGAGCGGCACCGGGCCGCGGGAGCGACGGCGACCCTGCTCGCCGTCCGGGTCCCGGATGCCGGTCGCTTCGGAACCCTCGCGCTCGATGCCGGGGGCCGGGTGCGGGAGTTCCGCGAGAAGGATCCGGCGGGAGGGCCGGGCCTCGTGAGCGGTGGCGTCTACCTCCTCGCCCGCCGGCTGGTCGAGGAGATCCCGGCCGGGCGCGCGGTCTCGCTCGAGAGGGAGATCCTCCCGGGGCTGGCGGCCCGGGGAGAGCTGGTCGCCCTGCCCGTCGCCGGCAGGCTGCTCGACATCGGGACGCCGGACTCCTTCCGGGAGGCGGAAACGCTCCTCCCGGAACTGGCCGCCGAGGCCGCCGGTGTTCAGGTTCCACCGGTTCGTGCCGATCAGGCGGGGGGGTGACGGAATGGACGACGAGGGAGGCGCCGACACGATGATCATCCGCGCGCGGGCACCGCTCCGGCTCAGCTTCTGCGGGGGAGGCACGGACCTGCCCCCCTACCCGGAGGAACGGGGCGGCCTGGTCCTCTCGGCGACGATCGCCCGCTACGCCTGGGCGACGCTCCGCTTCCTGCCGGAACAGGTGCTGCGGATCCACTCGGTCGACCTCCACACCGGCGGCCAGTACGGGCTCGGGGACCGGCTCGAGCTGGACGGCCACCTGGACCTGGTCAAGGCCGCGCTCAACCGGATGCTTCCCGGCGCCCGGGCCGAGGACCTGCCGGGTCTCGAGGTCTACCTGGAGACCGAGGCGCCGGCCGGTTCCGGGCTCGGCGGGTCGTCGGCCCTGGTCGCCGCGCTCCTCGGTGCGCTCGCCGAGTGGCGCCGCCGCCGGTACGACAAGTACGAGTTCGCGCACATGGCGTGGGAGGTCGAGCGGATCGACGTGGGCATCCCCGGCGGGATGCAGGACCAGTACGCGGCGGTCTTCGGCGGGTTCAACCTGGTCGAGTTCTACGGACCGGGCCAGGTCGTCGTGAACCCGCTGCGGATCGACCCGCAGGTGATCGACGAGCTCCAGTACAACCTGCTGCTCGTCTACGTGGGGCGCCGCCGGGCCGGCAGCGTGATCGAGGACCAGGTGCGAGGGTACCGGGAGGGTCGAGAAGGCGTTCGCGAGGCCCTCGACCGGATCCGCGAGCTGACCGTCGCCGCCAAGCGGGCCCTGCTCCGGGGCCGGCTCCAGGAGTTCGGGGAGATCCTCCACGAGGCCTGGCTGGCGAAGAAGCGCACGGCGGAGACGGTGACCACGCCGTTCGTGGAGGAGGCCTACCACGAGGCTCGCCGCCTCGGCGCGATCGGGGGAAAGATCAGCGGCGCCGGGGGTGGCGGATACATGTTCCTGCTCTGCCCGTGGACGCGGAAACAGGCGATCGCCGACCGGCTCCGGGCGATGGGGGGCGAGGTTTCCGCGGTCTCCTTCGAGCCGAACGGGCTCCGGGCCTGGCGGTTCAAGGAGCCCCTGTCGTGCGAACCGTTCCCGGTGGCGCGGGAGGAGACCGGGACCGTCGAGGAACTCGCCCCCGCCTGAGCGCGGGCCGACCCCGGGCGACGGACGGCGGGCCGGGCGGCCCGCCGTTCGCGTTCCCGGGCCGGGCTAGGCCGGTGCCGGCGCCGCCGGGCGCGGGACGCTGCCGGCCGGGGCGGGCCGGGCGGCGTCGTCCCGGGCGGGACGGTCGCTGACGCCCGGCGCGAGGGCGATCGCGGAGACCCGGGCGAGCCGCGCCTCCTCGCGCCGCCCGAGCCGTTCCAGCGCCTCCGCCCGGACCTCGAGCAGTCGCCGACCGGCCATCCCTCCCGGCCGCAGGCGCCACTCCTCGAGCTCGTCGAGGACCCGGAGGACCTCCTCGTCGCGACGGGCCCGGGAGAGAAGGATCGCCTCGAGGAGGAGGGACCGGGTGACCACCTGGCCGCGGGGCCAGAGCCCGGGCAGCGTCTCGCGCACCAGCGACCGGCGCAGCGCCGCCAACGCCCCGAGGGCGTCCTCGACCCGGCCCGTCGCGAGGGCCTCCTCGGCCGCGACCGCGAGCACCACCGGGTTGCGGGGCGCGAGCCGGAGCGCCTCCGCGATCCGCTCGCGGGCGACGTCGCGCAGGCCGGCGGCGGCGAGCACGTGGCAGGAGGCCGCCAGCGTCTCCGCGAGGACGCCGGCCTGCCAGGCCTCCGAGGCCACCGGGTTCTCCCGCCGCCACCGCTCGACCGCCGACGGTTCGAGCCTCGAGAGCGCCAGGTCGCGGAAGGCGGGCGCGAGGTCGAGCTGGACGCGGAACCAGAGGAGCAGCGGGTCGATCGGTCCCCGCTCCCACGTCACCGGGGCGGAGGCCCCGCGGGTTCGCCGGATCTCGATCATCTCGTCGACCAGCTCCCGCACCCGCGCCGGGCAGGACGACCAGGCGACGCCGGCGGGAAGCACCTGCCAGGCGGGGAACAGGTCGGTCCGCGCGAGCGCCTCCCGCAGCCCGGCGGCCGCCCGCCGGGCCTCCTCGAGGATCCGGTCGCCGTCCGGCCACGCCGGGCGCTCGAGGAAGAACCGCCGGTCGCCGTGGACCAGGGCGAGGGGGTCGTGGTAGCCGCCCCGCTGCCAGGCCCGCCAGAGGGCCGCCGGTCCGCCGGTGCCCTCCTCGAACATCCAGGGCTCCGGCCGACGCAGGAGCAGGGCGGGCATCGTCATGTAGAGGAGTCCCGGGAGCCCGCGCACGTCGAAGGAGAGGTGCGTCCCCAGGTGGTAGTCGCCGGGCCAGGGGAGCTGGTCGGTGGCCGGGGCCGCGTAGAGGAGAGCCGCGCCGTGTTCGCCGTTCCCCAGCGCCCCCGCGACGGCCGGCCAGAACGGGAGCACCGGTCGCGAGGAGCCGTCGACGACGAGCAGGTTCCCCGCCGCGCTTCCGGCGACGAGTTCCCGCAGGCGATCTCCGAGTCCCCCGTCCGGCGGCACGTGCACGACATCGACGCCCGGTTCGCCGGCAACGTCCCGCCACGCCGCGCGCTCGCCCGGGCCCTCGCCGAGCACGGCGACGAGCAGCCGGGCCGGGTCGCGCTGCCGGGTCGGCCGGATCTCGGGGATGCGCCCCGCGTCGACCACGGTCGCGCCCGGGACCCCCCGGGCGACCTGGACCCCCGCCAGCAGGTCCTCCCGTCGGCAGAGGATCACCTCGGCGGGTTCGTCGCCCGTCTCCCGGCGCGCGCGCGCCGCGGCGAGCTCCCAGGGCTCGCGGCCGTCGGGCAGGGGGGCCGCGGGGAGGGCCATCGCGTGGACGGCCGTCCCGGGCGCGCCGTCGAGGGCCCGTTCGAGGCGCTCGAGGACGTGGCCGAAGAGGGCGTAGCGGGCGTCCAGGTAGAGGATCCTCTCGCCGGCCAGGTGGGCCGCCGCGGCCCGGAGGACCGCCGCGAGATCCCGCTCCCGGGGGATCGCCAGGCGGTACCGCCCGAGGAGCGCGTGCTCGTGCCAGGCGGGCCGGTCCTCGCCGTCGTACAGGACGATGGCGTCCACGTCCCCTCCGTGGACCCCGCGCACCCGCTCGAGGGCGAGGGCCGCGGCAGGGCCGTCCGGCGCCGACAGCACGACGCCCAGGACCCCGGGCACGGTGGGGCGGGGGGCCGCCGGTGCCCCGAGGTCCACCTCGAGGGCCGTCCGGGCCGGGTACGCCCGGCGCGGGGGGGGCGAGACGAGCAGGTCCTCGGCCAGGTCGAGGATCGTCTCGAGGCCCCAGTGGCGCGCGACGAACTCCTTCCCCGCGGCGGCGACCCGGTGCCACAGGTCCGGGTCCCGGAGCAGCCGGACGACCGCGTCGGCGAACTCCCGCGGGTCGTCCGCGACGAGGAGGTGCTCGCCGGGGGTGGCCCCCATTCCCTCGGCGCCGATGGACGTCGTCACCGTCGGCAGCCCGCGGACCATCGACTCCAGGTTCTTCCCCTTGACGCCGGCGCCGAACCGCAGCGGCGCGACGGCGACCAGGCTCCGGTCCCGCAGCTCGTCCACGTCGGGAACGAAGCCGAGGATCTCGACCCCGTTCCCCGCGAGGGCGCGCACCTCCGGGGGCATCGCGCTGCCGCCGACCCGGAGCACCGCGTCCGGCACGCGCTCCCGCACGAGGGGCCAGGCCTCGCGAACGAACCACGAGATGCCGTCCGCGTTGGGGGGATGGCGGAAGTTCCCGATGAAGAAGAGGCCGTCCCGTTCCTCGCGGGGGGGCGTCCGCCCGGGAACGCGGACCGGGTGACTGATCCGCCGGACGGGGGTCGCGAGCCCCTCCCGCTCGAGGGTGCGGGTGTCGTCGTCGGTCACGGTCAGGACCGCGTCCGACATCTCGTAGAGGGCGAGCTCCACCTCCCGCGTCCGCTCGGCCCGCAGGGCCAGCCACGGGTCCCCGAGGACCTCCGCCTCCCGGCGCTCGCGCAGGAAGTGGACGTCGACCGAGTCGGTGACGACCGGGACGCCCGGCGCCAGGCGTCGCACGAGGGGCAGGTAGACCCGCGCGACCCGGTAGAACTCGATCACCACCAGGTCGAAGTCGTTCTCCTCGAAGAGCTGCTCGAGGGTGCAGGAGCGGGGCGGCGGGTCACCGCCGAGGCCGAAGACCGGCCAGCGAGGCCAGTCGTTGGCCGCCACCATGACCCCCTCCGCGCGGAGCATGTCCGCGTACCGGGCCTTGTCCCCCCGGCCGTCGACGGCGAGCAGGGTCGCGGCGTGTCCCCGGCGCGCGAGGCCCCGCAGCAGCTCGAACAGCCGCACGTCTCCCGCGGCCTGGTCGACGAGGGGCGGCATCTCGTGGATGAAGAGGATCGACTTCTTCCCGGGGGGCGGCGGGTTGTGCCAGGCGCCGCGGCGGTGGTGGGCGAGCTCCTCGCCCCACTTCTCGAGGAACCGCTCCCGGTTGATCGCCTGCCAGCGCTTGACCCCCTGCCGCAGGTCGACCCCGTTCGTCGCCCCCTCGCGGTGGATGACCACCGACGCCGGCTCGTAGACGACGCGGTAGCCGAGCTTCCGGGCCTGGAAGCAGAGATCGGAGTCCTCGTAGTAGGCCGGGGCGAACCGCTCGTCGAAGCCGCCGGTGGCGTCGAGCACCTCCCGCCGGATGTACAGGCACGCCCCGGAGCAGTAGTCGACGTCCGTCGCGCGGAGGTAGACCGGGCGGGCCGGGTCGTCCCACTTGCCGATGTTCTGGCCGGTGGCGTCGCGGAAGACCTCGCCCCCGGCCTCCTGGAGGACGCCGTTCGGGTAGACGAGCCGGGCCCCGACGATCCCGATCGCCGGGTCGGAGTCCGCGCGCTCCCGCAGGGCGTCGAGCCATCCCGGCAGCAGGACCGTGTCGTCGTTGAGGACGACGACGTCGTGGCCCGGGTACTTCGCGAAGACGATGTTGTTCGCCCGGACGAAGCCGATGTTCTCGGGATGGCGATGCACGTCGAGCTGCCCCGGGTACCGGCGCCGGAACCGCTCGAGGACCTCCGGCGTCCCGTCGGTCGACGCCTGGTCGAAGACGTGCACCCGGAACGGCACGCGCGGTGGATGGGCGAAGAGGCTCTCGAGGCAGTCCTCGAGGAGCCGGGCCTGGTTGATCGTCAGGATCGAGACGACGACGGGACGGGGCCGAGTCATGGAGCCACCTCCGGGCGAACGGGGTAGACCGGCTTCACCGCGCGGAAGAGGGCCTGGTCCGGCAGGGCCAGGCCGGGAATGGTGCGCCGCTCGTAGGCGACGAGGAATCCCAGCCCGCGCAGCTCCTCGAGCAGGCGGTCCAGGGCGTAGACCCGGTAGACCAGGGAGCCTCCGCCCCTGGTGTCGTCGTGGTAGACCGGGCCGGACAGGTCCCGGTCCCGGGACGGGTCGCCAGGGTCGATCACCTCCCGGTACACCTCGTGCCCGTCGGCTTCCCGCAGGTGCGGAACCGTGAAGAGGAACTCGCCCCCGGGCCGGAGCACGCGGAACACCTCGGAGAGCGCACGCCGGTAGAGGCGCACGTGCTCGAGGACGTCGCTCGTCAGCACGAGGTCGAGCGAGGCTTCGGGAAAGGCCAGGTTCTCGAGGTTCTCGCAGCGCACGCCGGGCGCGAGCTCGGAGCCGGGCGCGGCTTCCGGGTCGTACTCGGAGACGAAGAGATCGATTCCCGGCACGCCCCGCAGGAGACGGGCGGGAGGCCAGGAGGAGCAGGTGTCGAGCACCCGGACCGGGTTCCCGGGGCGCGCCCCGCGCAGCTCCGCGATCGAGTCGGCGTTCCAGCCGCGTTGCAGCAGGAAGAGCAGGAGGCTGCGCGCCAGCATCCGCCAGCGGGCGAAGGACCCGCACGAGGAGCAGCGCAGGTTTTCCTCGAGCCCGCTGCCCGGGGTCACGAGGAACGTCTCCGGGGACCCGCACACGGTGCAGCGGCCGTGGAGGGCCGGGAGATGGCGGGGGAGCGGTCCGGCCGGGGCGGGTGGCCGGGAAGACCGCCAGGGCAGGCCGATGGCGTCGACGAACCCGCACCCGCGGAAGACCGCGGTCAACAGGCGAACGTCCCCGCCGGTTCCCTCGTCGGCGGGACGGAAACCGCGCTCCCACTCGACGAGGACGGGCACGGGGGCCGGGGAAGCCCCGGTCGTGAGCCGCGGCGGGAGGAGGACCTCCAGCCGGACCGGACCTTCCCGGCGGATCTCCACGGGCCCGGGGTCGAACGACGCCACGCGCACCCGCAGCCTGGCCGGCCCGTGGCGGAGGAGCGTGCCGGGAACCAGCGCGTGGATCTCGAGCCGCGCGGCGCCCGGTACGGGGCCGAGCAGGAAGGCCGCGGTGCGACCCATCCACGTCGCGCCGCCCGGGTCGGGAGGGTAGAGGCCCCCGGTGAACGCGAGGAGGTTCTCCCGGTCGTCGCCCGCGATCCACGGGGGCGGATGGCCCTCGAGGAACGCGATCCGCCCGCGCCGGGGGGCGTCGGGGGGCGAGGAGCCGTCTTCCCGGGAGAGCCCGGCGTCGACGACGAGGTCGAGGTCCCGGGTGCGCACCCGGATCCCGGCCGCCGGGTCGGTCGAGGCACGGACGGTCATGCCGGGCTTTCTCCCGCGAAGGCCGGCCACGGGTCCGCCTGCAGGTGATTGGGATAGAACCAGGCGAAGGGACACCGGATGTCGGCCAGGAAGCCGAAGTGGTCCGCGACCGCGTCCCAGCGCTCGCGGAACGCGGGTGGCGGCGCCGGCAGCCGGGCCGGGACGAGGCGGAGCGCCTCCTCGCCGTGCAGGCGCTGCAGCTCCCGTCGCCGCCGCAGGGCGTCGAGGAACCCCCAGGCGAGGGGGAGCGGCGCCACGTTCCCGAGGAAGCGGGCGGGGGACGTCTCCTCGAGGGCGCGGGCGAGCAGCAGGAGGTCCCGGGGCCCTGCCCCGTCGACCAGGACGACCCGCTCCCCGACGACTCCCCGGAGGCTCGCGAGCCCCGGGTCGGCCGCGGGGAAGCCCCGTCGGACCAGCTCCGCCGAGAGGAGGTCGAGCAGTTCCACGAGGGACGGCGCCGCCTCGCCCGGCAGCCGGGCGATCTCGTCCCGTGCCGCCCCGGCCGGGAGGGCCCGGCGCAGGGCGCGCGCGCGATCCACCAGTTTGTCGAGGACGGGCGGGGGCTCCAGTCCCGCCTGCCGCACGAGGGCGAGGGTGTGCCGGATGGCGGCGACCCGGCGGGCCACGGTGACCGGGGGCGGGGAGTCGTCCCCGCCTTCCCGGAGCCGCCGCTCGAAGAGCAGCATCTCTCCCGGGTACATCGCCAGCGCGTAGTCGGCGGCCAGGGAGAGGGCGTGCTCCGGCCCGCGGACCCGCCACCACGTCTCGCGGGGTGGCTCCCCCCACAAGGGCGTGCACCGGAACAGCGGCGAGAGGAGGCCGGCCCGCGGTGCCAGCTCCCGCGGCAGCACCGCGCTCGGGGGATGCTCGAGCACCTCCCGGTCCGCCGGGTCCATCCCCTCGAGGACCTCGAGGCAGCGCGTCCAGTCCACCCCGCGGGCGCGTTCCCGGTCGACCACCAGGACGAGGTCCAGGTCGGATCCCGGGTCCGGCGTCCCGATCCCCCAGGCCGCGACGACCGCTTCCCGGGCGCCGAGCGCCTCGACGTAGCGCCGGGCCGTCTCCCTCCAGCGCGCCAGGTGGCCGTCCGCCCCGGGCTCCCGGTCCGACCTCGCCGCGACGGCCGGCGCCCGGGGGAACTCCTCGTCGGCGAGGTCTCCCCCGAGGGGGGGGACGGCGGATTCCAGCAGGTCGGCGAGGGCGGCCCGGTCGGCCGTCGCCCCGGGCCCGAGGAGATCGCGGAGCGCCGGGGGCAGCGGCCGCAGCAGGTGGCGTTGCACCAGCGCGGCCTCGAGCAGCGGGGGCGGGCCCTCCTCGGCCAGCCGTTCCCGGATCGCCGGGAGGTCGGCGAGCCCTTCCGCGTAGAGGTTTTCCGACCGGGCCCGGGACGCCGCCGCCACCGCCCGGGAAGCCGCCGGGCCGGCGAGCTCCTCGAAGGGGCCGAAGGCGTCCCGCTTGTAGACGAACCGGCCGCGCGCCTGGAGCAGGAAGCAGGGGGCGAGCAGGACGACCTGCAGGTGAAGCTTGGCCAGGAAGAGGCTGTCGGGCAGGGGACGTCGCAGCATCTCGGCGGCGCGGAGCAGGGTCAGTCGGCGGGGCAGGCCGCTGGGGCGGAGCACCGCGGGCAGGCCGTCGACCGGCCCCGCGAGCACCCGGGCCTCCCGGAGCACGGCGAGGGGCAGGAACACCTGGGGGTAGAACGCGAGGTCCGCCGGGGTCAGCACGAACGTGCCGTGGTGCTGGAGCGGGTCGACCCGCTGGAGCAGGGGCCAGAGCCCGAGGGCGATCTCCCGGGCCTCGAGCAGGCGCCCGGCGTCCTCCGCGGCATCCCGCGCGAGGACCACCAGCAGGTCCAGGTCCGAGACGCCCGGGCGCTCGTCCAGGGTGGCGAGGGACCCGTGGACCAGGACCAGGCGGAAGAGGTCCGGGCGGCTCCCGAGAAGGCGTCCCGCCTCGAGGACCGGGCGGCGGTGGGGCGCCTCGCAGGCCGCCTCGTCGACCGGGCCCGCGGGTGCCAGGTTCTCCGGGACCAGGCCCGGCAGGCCCGGCGCCGCTTCCGCGAGGTCGCGGTGGAAGGCCGCGAGGACGGCCGCGATCCGCCCGGGCCCGGGGGGCGGCCCGGGGGCCTCGAGGGCGGCCCGCGTCCCCGCGAGGTACCGGGCCGCGGGCCCGGCCGACGCCAGGCGCGCGAGGGCGTCCAGCTCGGGCGGGGTCTCGAGCCAGAACGTCTCCCCCCGGCTGCCGGGCAGCAGGATCCGGCCCGACGGATCGGTCCCCCAGAAGAACCGCTCGAGGAGCCGGTGTGCCACTTCCTGGGCCCGGCCGAGGTGTTCGCGGCGGGCGACGGCGGGGCCGAGGAGGGCCTCGGCGCGACCGTCCAGGAAGGGCTCGTCCCCGAGCCAGGAAGCGATTCCCGGGACCGCCTGGGCGACGTGGGACATCGACAAGCTGCCTCCCCCTCCCGCGCAGGGAGGAGGAGACACGCTGCAAGAGCGATGCCGCCGGGAGGGGCCTCCCGGCGGCCGGAAACGTCAAGGAATCGTCGCCCGGGCCCCGGCGAGGGGCGGGATCCCGGCGGCGGGCCGCGGCTACTTCTTGTCCCTGGTGGCCATCTCGGCGAGGGCGTTGACGTCGACCTGCTGGAGCGCCTTGAGGGCATCCCCCGGCTGGCCGCCCGTCAGCTCGATGCTGACGATGAACCGGTTGCCGATGACCATGTCGGCGGTGGAGACCCGGTCGTCCTTCGACCAGCTCTCGTGGAGCAGGTGGCCGCCGACGGTCCGGACCCGCTCCCAGCCGTCGTCCGTCTCCTGCTCGTAGCCCTCGCCGAGCATCGACCAGCCGGCGGCGGCCCCGAGGGGGGTGCCGGCGGCGTCCATGATCGTCACGTGGATCGTCCTCGGTCCCTTGCCGTAGTCCGCCTCGGCCATGGAGACCTTCATGCCCATCATGCCGGACTTGCTGCCCGAGACCGACGTCCGGGGGAGCCCCAGGAGCTCCTCGGGGAGCAGCTTCTTGAGCTCCCGGAAGTCGACCGGGTCGGCCTTGGGGGCGCCCTGCTGCATCTGCTGGAGCTGGGCGAGGGCCTTCTGGAGGTCGACCGGCGCGTCCTGGGCCCGGGCCGGGAGGGCGAGGACGGCCACGAGCAGGGAGAAGGTGGCGAGAACGGGGACGAAACGGGTGACCTTCATGGAGCGTCTCCTTGGACCCGGCGGGCCGGGCTTCCGAGATCGTTCAGTCGTACAGGGGATCTCATTGGTTCACGTTCGTCATTTTGCCACATAAACCGGAAAAAAGTTTATTTAGAGTCTTGCAATATACGGATCATACGCATATACCGGTCCGTCCATGAACCGCCCGATCCAGCCCGGAGAGATCGACCGGCTCCTCGCCCCGGAGTCCCGCGCCTGCGGCGCGCTCTGCGACTGGCTCGGCCACTTTGCGAACCCGGTCCGGCTGCGGATCCTCTGTCGCCTCCTCGCCGGCCGGGCCTGCGTGGGCGAGCTGGCCGAGGCGACAGGAGAGCGGCAGCCGACGGTCTCCGCCCACCTCAAGCACCTCCTGCTGGCGGGGCTCGTCAGCCGGGAGCGCGAGGGGAACCGGGTCTACTACCAGGTCGAGGATCCCCTGGCCCTCGAGACGATGGAGTTCCTGGTCGAGCTGGCGCGGCGGTTCCACGGGGAGACCGGGCGCGGCCCCGGGGAGGAACAGGGATGAAGACCCTCGTGCCGATCGTCGTCGCCACCCTCGCCCTCTTCGCGACGTGGGTGGCCTGGACCCAGAGCCTCGACCCGCAGGAGCTGGCGGCGGGCGCCGTCCTCGCGGTGCTCGTGGCGATCCTCTCGGGCGGGATGCCGTTCCGGGCGGAGACCCTCGGGATCCTGCAGCCGAGGCGGTTCCTCTACGCGCTCGCCTACCTGCCGTACCTGTTCAAGGAGATCGTCAAGGCGAACCTGGACGTGGCCCGCCGGGTCGTCGCGCCGAGCCTGCCGATTCGGCCGGGCATCGTCCGCGTGAGGACCAGGCTCCGGAACCCGATCGGGCGGCTGGTCCTCGCCAACTCGATCACGCTGACCCCCGGAACCCTGACCGTCGACATCCGTGGCAATGACCTGTTCATCCACTGGATCGACGTCCGCGCGAAGGACGTCCAGGCAGCCACGGAGGAGATCGTCGCGGGGTTCGAGAAGTACCTGGAGGTGATCTTTGGCTAGCAGGCTGATTCTCGAGGTCGCCCTGGTCCTCGCGGGGGCGGGGATCCTGCTCTCCCTGTGGCGGCTGGTCCGTGGTCCCTGCCCGGCCACCCGGGCGGTCGCCCTGGACACGCTGACCCTGATCACGATGCCGCTGATGGTCGGGCTCGCCGTCTGGACGGGGAGGGGGATCTACGTGGACGTCGCCCTCGTCTACGGCGTGCTGTCCTTCCTCGGCGTGCTGTCGATCGCGCGCTACTGCGACCGGGGGGTGTGACATGGAGATCCGCGAGCTCGTCGGGGCCCTCGTCACCCTCGGTGGTGCCGCCTTCCTGTTCCTGGGGGCGCTCGGCATCGTCCGGATGCCCGATCTCTACAACCGGATGCAGGCGGGAACGAAGGCGACGACCCTGGGGAACATCCTCACCCTGGTCGGCCTCGCCATCTACGAGCCGGCGTGGCTGCCCAAGCTGCTGCTGGTCGTCCTGTTCGTCCTGATGACGAACCCGGTGTCCTCCCACGCCCTCGCCCGGGCGGCGCACCGGGGCCGGGTGCCGCTCTCCGACATCTCGGTGGAGGACGCCCTCGCGGACGCGTACGGCGAGGCCGGCGAGCCGGCCAAGGAGGCTCGGTCATGATCCTCATCGACCTGGTCGTCTGCCTGCTGGCGATCGTGTCGGCCGCCTGGGCCATCCTCGCGCGGAACCTGGTCTCGGCCGTCGTCCTGGCCGGGGTCGTCAGCCTGGCGGTCTCGTACCTGTTCCTGCGCCTCGCCGCCCCCGACGTCGCGATGACCGAGGCCGCGATCGGGGCGGGGCTCTCGACGGTGATCTTCCTCATCGCCGTTCGACGCACCGAGGAGGAGGAGAAGCGATGATCAAGCAGCTCGTCGGTCTCCTCGCGGTGCTCGCCATCGCCGCCCTCTTCGTCGCCCTCGTTCCCCTGATGGCGCCGACGGAGCTCGGGCCGGTGACGAGGCACTACGTCGAGCAGGGACTGGTCGAGAACCGGGGCGCCAACCTGGTCACCTCGATCGTCGTCAACTACCGGGGATTCGACACGCTGGGCGAGGTGACGGTGCTGTTCCTCTCGGTCAGCGGCGCCGGCTTCGTGCTGCGCCGGCGGGATGGGCTGGTCCCGGAGCCCCAGCGGCGCGCCTCGGAGCTGGTCCAGACCGCCTCCCGCGTGCTGTTCGCGCCGATCGTGCTGTTCGGCGCCTACATCTTCGTCCACGGCCACCTGACGCCGGGCGGAGGGTTCCAGGGGGGCGCCGTGATCGCCTCGGCCGTCCTGCTCCTGCTGCTGGCGGACCGGGACCGGCTGCTCCCGCACGGGTTCCTCTCCGTGATCGAGTCGTTCTCCGGGTTCGGGTACGTCCTGGTCGGGCTCGTCGGCCTCGCCGCCACCGGGTCGTTCCTCGCCAACCGGGGGGTGATCGAGCTCGGCACCTGGAACCGGCTCTTCTCGGCGGGCGTGATCCCGGTGATCTACGTCCTGATCGGCCTCAAGGTCGGGTCCGAGCTGGCCACACTGCTCGACACGATGATGCACGCCGACCAGGCGAGGGAGGGCCACTGATGGAGATCCTGAGCCTGCACGCCCTCGCGGTGGGGACGGCGATCGTCCTGGTCCTCGTCGGTCTCGCCGGGGCCCTCGTCCGGCGCAACCTGCTGAAGATCGTCCTCGGCTTCTCGATCGCCGACGCCGGGGTCAACCTCCTGATCGTCACCCTGGGGCACATCCCGGGTCGGACCGCGCCGATCATCGACCAGCCCGGGCTGCTGAAGGACGCCGGCTCGCTGGTCGTCGACTCGACGAAGGTGGTCGACCCGCTGCCCCAGGCGCTGGTTCTCACCGCGATCGTCATCGGCGTCGGCGTCACCGCCCTGATGCTCGCCTTCGTCGTGCGCCTCTACGCGCAGGGGAAGTCCCTCGACATCCGGGACTTCGGGAGGCTGAAGTGGTGAGCCCGATCCTCCTCGTCGCCGTTCCCCTCGGGGCCGCGTTCCTGCTGCCGATGGCCGACCGGCTCGGGCGGCCGGTGGCCCGGGGGCTCCACCTGCTGACCCTCCTCTTCGCGGGCGGCCTCGCCCTGCGCTGGCTGGCGGCCTTCCAGGCGGGTGCGCCGGCGGAGCTGGTGACCACCGGCGGCTGGCCGCCGCCGATCGGCATCTCGCTCCGCTTCGGCGTCGAGGAGGCGGTGCTCGTCCTGCTGGCGGCGGCCGTGGCGTTCGTCGCGGCGCTCCACCTGGCCCGGCGGGAGCAGGCGTCCGACGTGCGCGGGCTGGTGATCCAGCTCCTGCTGGTCACCGGCTCCTTCGGGCTGATCATGACGCGGGACCTGTTCAACGTCTTCGTCTTCCTCGAGATCAGCTCGATCGCCACGTACGCCATCGTCGCCTTCGGGCGGGAGCGCGAGGGGCTGGAGGCCGGCTTCAAGTACATGGTCGTCGGGTCCGCCGCCTCGATCTTCGTCCTGCTGGGAATCGCGCTCCTCTACAAGGCGACCGGCACCCTCAACCTCGACGACATGCTGAACCGGGTCCACGAGGTGCCCCCGGCGGTCGCGCCGCTGCTCGGCGGCGTGCTCCTGCTGCTGGTCACCGGGTTCCTCGTCGAGACGAAGATGTGGCCGTTCAACGGGCCGGCGATCGACCTCTACGACGGGGTCGAGCCCGGCGTGATGGCCCTCGTCGTCGGGACGGTCGTCAACGCGGTCCTGTGGACCTTCTGGAAGGTGATGCTCCTCGCGGGGGACGCCTGGATCTCCACGGTCGTGATGACCGTCGGGATGGTCACCTTCGTCGTCTCGAACTTCCTGGCGATCCGGCAGGGCCGCGTCCGGCGCATGCTCGGGTACTCCAGCTCCGCGCAGCTCGGCCTGCTCGTCTTCCTGCTGCCGCTGGTCCGGGACGGCCACGTGCCGCTCCTCGCCGCGGGCCTGCTGCTGGTGAACCACACCCTCGCCAAGGCGGCCCTCCTCTGGCTCGCCGGCCTCCACGGCGGCGAGGACATGGAGGACTGGGCGGGCGCCTTTCGCGGGCGGGTCGCCCTCGGGGTGACGCTGCTGGCGTCGGTCGTCGCGATCACCGGCCTGCCCCCGTTCCCCGGCTTCTGGGGGAAGTGGGAGGTGGTGGCGCACCTTGCCCGGTCGCCGTTCGCCTGGTGGATCGTCCCGCTGCTGCTCGGCTCGCTGTTCGAGTTCGTCTACTACTTCGGCTGGGTCCGGGCGATGCGGCCCGACGAGGAGGAGGACGCGACCCCGGTCGTTTCCGGCGCGCCGTTCTCCCTCGTCGAGGCGGTGGCGCCCCTGCTGATGGCCGGCGCGCTCCTCGCGTACGGCCTGTGGTGGACCGCCTTCCTGCTGCCGCCGGACGCCGCGGCGCTGCTCGGTCTCGGGCTGCTCGGGGTGGTGCTGCTGATCGTGCCGGGGAGGGTGCCCCGCGCCCGGGCCGGCCTGGCCCTCGCGGGGATGGCGGTCACCGCCTGGCTGGCACTGCCGCCGAGGTCCGAGTTCCTGCTCGGCACCTTCGAGGGGCTCTTCGGGGCGATCGTCCTGCTCGGCGGGATCCTGGTCGCGCTCGCGGGGCTCGGCACCGGGAACGAGCGCCAGGGCCACTGGGGCCTGCTGCTCGTTCTCGTCGCCTCGTCGCTGTGGATCCTGCGGGCCGAGACGCTGCTCGCCTTCTTCGCGGCCTGGGAGATCATGACCTGGTCGAGCTGGCTCCTGGTGCGCCAGGGGCGGCGGGCCTCCCGGGCCGCGTGGCTCTACATCCTGTTCGGCGCGGGCGGCGGGCTCGCCGTGCTCGGAGGGTTCGCCCTGGCGCTCGGGGCGGGGGTCGAGACGGTCCACGGCCTCGCCCGCCTTTCCGGCCCGGTCGCCCTCGCGGCGTTCTCGCTGCTGGTCACCGGCTTCCTGGCCAAGGCGGCCGCCTGGGGGCTGCACGTCTGGGCGCCGGGGGCGTACGCCGAGTCGCCCGACACGTTCACGCCGTTCCTCTCCGGCGTCGTCTCCAAGCTGCCGGTCTTCGCCCTGATGACCGTGGCGGTACGGGCCGGCGGGGAAGCGCTGCGTGTCGGGGTGACGCGCGTCGAGCCGCTGCACGCCGTCGCCTGGATCGGCGGGCTGACCGCCCTCGGGATGACCCTGCTCGCGGTCTTCCAGGAGGACATGAAGCGGCTCCTCGCCTACTCCTCGGTCGGGCAGGTCGCGTACGCCATCGTCGGCTTCGCGATCCTCTCGCCGCTCGGGTGGAGCGCGGCGCTCTACCAGGTGGTCAACCACTTCCTGTTCAAGACGATGCTCTTCCTCGCCGTCGCCGGCGTGATCTACCGCACCGGCGCCCGGCGGTTCAGCCAGCTCGGCGGGCTGATCACCCGGATGCCGGTGTCCTTCGTCTTCGTGCTGGTCGGCATCATCGCGGTCTCGGGCGTGCCGCCGCTCTCCGGGTTCGCGGCCAAGTGGCTGCTCTACCAGGCGCTGATGGAGAAGGGGTGGTTCTTCCTCACCGCGGTGATGATGTTCGCCTCGGTCGTGGCGTTCCCCTACCTCTTCCGCCTGATCCACTCGATCTTCCTCGGGCAGTTGCGGGACGACCTGCGCGAGACCCGCGAGGCGCCGTGGCCCCTGCTCACCGCCCAGCTCGTCCTGCTCGGGCTGATCATGGGGCTCTCGGTCTTCCCCGGCGCCTTCCTCGAGCGCGCCGACGGGATCGTCCGCGCCGCGTTCGGCGGGGGCGGCCTCGACTACGAGCGCTGGGTGGTCGCGGGGCCCCTCGGCTACCTCTCCGGGCCGGGGATCATGGCCCTGGTGATGGTTCTCTTCGTCGTGCTGTTCCTCTTCCTCTTCTTCGCCGGACCGCGTCCCGTGCGGGTGAAGCAGCTCGACATCGTCTACGCCGGCGAGGTGCCGCCGCCGCCGGAGCAGGTGCACGTCGCGTACGACATGTTCCGGCACTACAAGCGGGCCTGGGAGCCGGCGCTGCGGTCGTGGGTCGTGCGGTTCTGGAACTTCGTCGGCGAGACGGCGGACGGGATCGCCGAGACCGGCCGGAAGTTCTACACGGGCAACGGCCAGACCTACCTGCTCTACACGCTGATCTTCCTCGCGATCCTCGGGCTCGCCTGGGTGAGCGCGGCCCCGGCGGGCGCGGCGTCGGCCGGCCCGGAGGAGCGCGCGATCGCGGCGGACGCCTGCGGGCCGGCGATGGCACCGGCCGCCGCCCCCGCGCCGATCGAGCGCGAACCGGCCGCCGGCGGGGAGTTCCCGGCCGCGGCCACCCTCTGCCCCGTCGGCGCGCGGGCCGCCGAGTAGGAAGGAGGACCCGATGGACATCCTGGTGCGGGCCGCCGTGGCCGTCGTCGTCGTCCTCGGCGCCATCCTGTACGGGCTCCTCGTCCAGGGCGTCATTCGCAAGGTGATGGCGCGGATCCAGGGACGGATCGGGCCCCCCGTCTGGCAGCCGGTCTACGACCTGTTCAAGCTGCTCTTCCTGCGCACCGCGATCTGGCACGGCGTGATGTTCTGGCTCGGGCCGGTCTTCCGCGCCGCGGGCGGCATCGGGCTCTTCCTGCTGATCCCGGTCGTCGTCGGCAACCCGTGGCTGGAGAACTTCTCGTTCACCGGCGACCTGCTGATGGCGATGTACTTCCTCTTCTTCGGGTCCCTCGGGATGGCGCTCGGCGCCGCCGAGGCGGGCCATCCGCACTCGCCGATCGGGATCAGCCGCGGCCTCGTCCAGATGACGGCGTTCGAGCTGCCGTTCTCGCTGGCGGTCGTCGCCCTGGTCGCCCGGACCGGGAGCTTCTCCATCATCGAGATCGTGCGGGCCCAGCAGGGGAGCGTCTGGGACTGGAACCTGTTCGCCAACCCCTTCGCCTCCGCGGCCGCCTTCCTCGCCTTCCTCGGGATGAACATGTACTCCCCGTTCAACATCGTGGGAGCGCCCCAGGAGATCCCGGTGGGGCCGCCGACCGAGTACCACTCGTCGTTCCTCTCGATGATGGCCGCGGGCCGCTCGATCTTCGCCGTGGCCAAGATGGTCCTCTACATGGACCTCTTCCTCGGCGGCGCGACGTCGCTGCTCGAGGCGATCGTCAAGACCTTCCTCGTCTACTTCTGGTCGGTCTTCGTCGGCGCGGTCTTCCCGCGCTTCCGGACCGAGCAGTCGGTGCGCTTCTTCCTCGGCTGGCCGACGGTGTTCGGCGCCGCGGGCGTGGCGCTCGTGCTCTTCGCCCGGTGAGGTGACGCGATGAGCGACCGTGACTGGAACGACCCGCGCCTCGAGGAGGCGCTTCCCCCGGTGGCGGACGACGGGGGGCCGAGGCCCCCGCGGCTGCCGGCGCGCATCGAGGACATCCCGGCCCACGCGCCGATCGACGACACCTGCTTCCTCGGCGCGCGGAAGATGCCGACCCCGATCGGGCTGCCGGAGGCGGTGCAGCGGATCAAGAACTGGATCCGGGCGCGCTCGCTGTGGGTGATGGCCTACGGCACCGGCTGCGGTTCCATCGAGCTGCGCCCGCTGGCGACGGCCCGCTACGACATGGAGCGGTTCGGCATCGTGATGCGGCCGACCCCCCGGCAGTCGAACGTGCTGATCGTCTCCGGCTACCTGGCGGTGAAGTCCCTCAAGCGGGTGGTGCGCTCCTACGAGCAGATGCCCTCCCCGAAATGGCTGGTCGGGCTCGGGAGCTGCACGATCAACGGCGGCATGTACTGGGACTCCTACAACACGATCAACCGGCTCGACCTCTACCTGCCGGTCGACATCTACATCGCCGGGTGCATGCCGCGCCCCGAGGCGCTGCTCGGCGGGTTCGACCGGCTGATGAAGCTGATCGACCGGGGCGAGGCGAACGGGTGGCACCACTACCTCGAGAACCTCGACTGGTACAAGGCGAACCAGCGCAAGCTGTTCGATGACGGGGACATGCCGGACTACAACTGGTGAGGCGCCG
Source organism: uncultured Acidobacteriota bacterium (assembly GCA_964420365.1). Taxonomy (GTDB): domain Bacteria; phylum Acidobacteriota; class Polarisedimenticolia; order J045; family J045; genus JAMOQA01. The sequence goes on from CAYQTA010000056.1 coordinate 19,516, forward strand.
ATGAAGACGATCCTCGCGGAACTCGAGACCAGGTTCGGGGCGACGGGCGCCCGCTTCCAGCGGGACGACCTCGCGTCGATCGACCTGCCGGCCGACCGCGCGGTGCCGGCCGTCACCTGGCTGAAGGAGCACACCCCCTTCGTCCAGCTCAACCACATGTCGGTCGTCGACTGGATCGAGGACGGGCAGTTCCAGGTGACCTGGTTGGTAACGGACCCGCGCGGGTGCCGCTCGATCATGGTCAACACGCGAATCGACCGGGAGCGGGCCACCTGCGACTCGGTGGCGGACCTGTGGCCCCAGGCGGTGACCTACGAGCAGGAGATCAACGAGATGTTCGGCATCGACTTCCCGGGAAGCCCCCGGATGGGCGTGCCGTTCATCCTCGAGGGCTGGAAGGACATGCCCCCGATGCGGCGCGACTTCGACACGGTGAAGTACGTCGCCGAGCATCACCCGCACCGGCCCGGCCGGAAGCACCACGATCCGCGGACGTACGTCGGGGAGCGGTTCGGCGAGAAGGGGTACCTCCATGACTAGGCGGATCACGGAGTCCCGCGAGGTCCAGCTCTGGTTCGGCCCGCAGCATCCCGGCATCACGGGGAACATGGCGATGCAGGTCTTCCTCGAGGGGGACACGATCACCCGCGGGAAGACCCACGTCGGCTACCTGCACCGGGCCTTCGAGAAGCTGATGGAGCGGCGGACGTTCATCCAGTCGTTCCCGATCGTCTGCCGGATCTGCGTGCCCGAGCCGGACACCAACGAGTACCTGCTCGCGGCCGCGGTCGAGGAGATCGCGGGGATCGAGATCCCGGAGAAGGCGAAGTGGATCCGGACCCTGGTCCTCGAGATGTCGCGCCTCGCCTCGATGCTGATGGTCCTCGGCGGCCAGGCCGGCACGATGGGGAACGGCGTTCCCCCCCAGTGGATGATCGCCCTCCGTGACTACATCCTCGACCGGTTCGAGGAACTGACCGGCGGGCGCGTCTACCACATGTACATCGTCTACGGGGGCGTCCGCCGGGACCTGCCGCCCGGCTTCGCGGAGCGGATGGAGGAGAACCTCCGCAGGATCGAGGAGTACCTCCCCTACGTCGACGACGTCATCTTCGACAACGCGGTCTTCCGGAAGCGGACGATCGGCGTCGGCGTCGTGCCCGAGGAGTGGGTCGACGAGATGGGGCTCTCCGGCCCGATCGTCCGGGCGATGGGGATTCCCCGCGACACCCGGAAGGACTGGCCGTACCTCGCCTACCCGGAGCTCGACTTCGACGTCGCGCTGGCGGAGGGCTCGGACATCTACGCGCGGGCGCTGGTCCGCCGGAAGGAGATCCAGCAGTCGATCGACCTGATCCGGCAGATCCTCGCGAAGATGCCGCAGGACGGTCCCTACTGCGCGAAGCTGCCGAACATGATGACCTGGAAGGTTCCGCCGGGGCAGACCTACGTCCGGGCGGAGGCGACCCGGGGCGAGATGGGCTACTTCGTGGTGACCGACGGTTCGGACAGGATCCGGCGCGTCCACGTGCGCGGGCCCTCGTACATCCACGGCGTGTCGCTGCTCGAGCGGATGCTGCCCGGGACGAACATCGCGGATCTCTCGGCGCTGATGGTGTCGCTGCAGGTCTGCCCGCCCGAGATCGAGAGGTGAGCCGATGAGCATGAAGCACGTCCTCGCCCCGTTCAGCGCCTGGGCCCGCGTCCTGCGGAAGCCGTTCACGATCCCGCAGGAGAACACCCTCCGCGAGGCGGCGCCGCGCTACCGCGGGTGGCACGTCAACGACGTGGAGAAGTGCATCGGCTGCGGAACCTGCGCCGACATCTGCCAGAACGTGGCGATCGACATGGTCCCGGTGGACGAGCCGACGAAGGGCGACTCGGGGCTCCGGCCGCGGTTCGACTACGGGCGGTGCTGCTGGTGCGCGCTGTGCGTCGACGCCTGCCCGACCGGTTCCCTCGGGATGTCGAACGAGTACTTCTGGGCCTCGCCCGACGGGGACGGCTTCCTGTTCACCGCCGGGGTCGACCCGATGCCCTGGAACAACTGCGAGCTCGGGTGGCGCAAGGACGAGGGGTTCGACCTGCTCGACCACGAGCGGGTGCCGATGCCGATGCTGGACCCGGAGGAGCGGATCCACACCTGGGCGGAGGTCGTCCTCGGGTACACCGAGGAGCAGGCCCGTGCCGAGGCGTCCCGCTGCGTGATGTGCGGACTGTGCATCGCGGCCTGCCCGGCCCACATGCACATCCCCGACTACATCGCGGCGATCCGCGACGGGCAGGACCGCCTCGCCGCCGAGATCATCTACGACAACAACCCGCTGCCCGAGATGTGCGGCAAGGTCTGCACGCGACGCTGCGAGTTCGTCTGCTCGATCGGCGTGAACGGAGATCCGCTGGCGATCCGCTGGCTGAAGCGGTACGCGATCGAGCGGTTCGACGACCTGGCCGAGGTCGTGAAGCCCCGGGTGACGCGGATCGGCGAGGGAAAGAAGGTCGCGGTCGTCGGCGGCGGACCCTCGGGCCTCACGGTCGCCTACTACCTGGCGATCCGCGGCTTCGAGGTGACGGTCTACGAGGCGCTCCCGCAGGTCGGCGGGGCGACGTTCTTCGGGATCCCGAAGTACCGGTTCCCGATGCCGTCCCTGGAGAAGCAGGTCAAGCTGCTCACCGACGCCGGGGTGAAGATCGTCACGAACCACCGCGTCGAGAAGGACGAGTTCCGGCGGCTTCTCGAGGAGAACGACGCGGTCTTCATCGGCACCGGGCTGATGAAGCCCTACCGGCTGGGCGCCCCCGGCGAGGACCTGCCCGGCGTGATCTACGCGCTCGACCTGCTGATCGACAGGCACGTCGGCCGGCCGGTCGACGTCGGCCGGAAGGTGGTCGTCGTCGGCGGCGGGAACGTGGCGATCGACGCGGCGCGGGTCTCGCGCCGGCTCGGTGCCGAGGTGACGATCGCCTACCGGCGGCGGCTCGTCGACATGCCTGCCGACGACGAGGAGATCGAGGACGCCGAGGCCGAGGGGGTGGAGATCGTCACCCAGGCGATCCCGCTGCGGGTCGAGCAGGCCGACGACGGCCGGCTGCGGTTCGTCTGGGGGCCGGCCGAGATGGTCCCCTCCGAGCGCGGCGGTCGCCCGCGCCCGAAGCTGATCGAGGGCGTCGAGCACGAGATGATCGTCGACCGGGTGATCGTCGCCATCGGCCAGGGGGCGGAGCATTCCTGGATGCCGGAGGAGGTCGCCGAGAAGATCGCCGACAAGAAGGGCTGGATCACCGTCGACGAGAACGGGATGACCGCCTGGGAAGGGATCTTCGCCGGCGGCGACCTGGTCAACTCGACGGCCGACGCGATCTCCGCGATCGCCGACGGGCTGCGGGCGGTGGCCGGCATCGAGCGGTGGCTGCTCGGCCGGGAGGGGAAGGAGCTGCCCGGCCGCCACGTGCGGGACGAGGGCGGCCCGCCCCACTGGCTCCCGAAGTACGAGCCCCGGGACGATCTCAGCCGCTGACCCCGGCGGGCGGCCTTCCGGCCGCCCCTGCGAACCCCCACGGAATCCCTCGTCGCGCGGATCCCGCGGGAAGGCGATGCGGGTGTCCTGCAGGGGCCGCCGGGAGGTGATGCGGGTGTCCTGTAGGGGCCGCCGGGAGGCGGCCCGGGCGGCGCGAAGCGCCGCGCACCACGCGGCGGCCGCGCACGGCGGCAACACCCGCGCCGGGCCCGGGTGCGCTCCCCGGCGCCACGCGGAACCGTGTACGATCCACGGCATGGAAGCCGCTCGCCCGCGCCGCGTCCTCGTGATCTGCACCGGGAACTCGTGCCGCTCCCAGATGGCGGAGGGATGGCTCCGCCACCTCCTGGGGGACCGGCTCGAGGTCGCCTCGGCGGGCACGCACCCGGCGCGGGAGGTCAGCCCGCTGGCGATCCGGGTGATGGCCGAGGCGGGCGTCGACATCTCGGGCCAGGTGCCGGAGCACGTCTCGCTGTACGAGGACGAGCACTGGGACCTGGTCGTCACCGTCTGCGACGACGCCCGGGAGGCCTGCCCGGCCTTCCCCGGGGCCGCGCGCTCGATCCACGCGGGCTTCCCCGATCCCTGGGCCGTGGTCGGCACCGGGGAGGAACGACTCGCGGCCTACCGCGGGGTCCGTGACGCGATCCGTCGCGACCTGGTCCCGCTGGTCGCCCGCCACCTGGGCCTGCCGCCCCCGGACTGAGGTCGGCTGCCGGATCCCGTATCATCGGTCCATGCGCGGGAAGATCGCACTGCTCGGACTGCCGGGCTCCCCGGTGACCGCCGCCGTCGCCGCGGCGCTGGAAGCGGGGGGGAGGGGGGCGGTCCGGCTCGACCTGTTCGCCCCCCTGGCCGGGAAACCCGTGACCATCGCTAGCGGGCGGGTCACGTGGGAGGGCTGCGAGCTCTCTGCGGCCGGCGCGGTCCTGGCCGAGGCCCCGGTCTTCCCGTGGCCCCAGCCCGGCTCGCTCGAGGGGGTGCTCGAGGACGGCGTGCCCGCGCGCGACCGGGTCCGCCGGGACCGGGAGGGGCGCTCACTGGTCGCCTCGGCCCTGCACGTCCTCGCGGGGGAGCGCCCGGTCGTGAACCCGCCGGGGGCCGCCCACGGCGCCGTGGCTCCCGCCGCCGTCCTGGACGACCTTGCCCGGCACGGGCTGCCGGTGACCCCCTGGCGCATGGACGCCGCAGCTCCCGGTACGGCCGGGTGGGTCGCGGACGCCGCCGGGAGGGATGCCTGGCACCAACCGGCCCGTCCGCCCGCGGCGGGAGAACCGGCCCTCCTGTTCGATGCCGCCGCCGACGCCGCGATCGTGGTGCTGGTCGCGGGGAATGCCGTCGTCGCGGCCCGGCGGATCCCGGCCGGGCCGCTGCCGGCGGACCCCGGCAACGGGGATCCCGTTCCGGCGGAGGAGCTTCCCGGGCGACTCGCGGAGCTTGCCGTTCGCGCCGCCGCGACGGTTCGCGCCCCGGTCTGCGCCCTGACCGTCATCGCCGGGGAGGATTCCCGTGTCCTGTTCATCGAGACGGGGCCGGACCTGGCCGCCTGGCATGCCGCGGCGGGCGAGGGAGTCGCCGAGGGTCTCGCGCGGATGCTGGTCTCGCTCGCGGACAATCCCCCGGAGGACAATCGATGAAGGCGTCACGATTCAACCGTCTGGTGGAGGCGCGGGACGGCGCCTTCCTGCTCTTCAACGCCTACACGACGGCACTCGCCGAGATCGACCCGGTTGACGTCGAGTTCGTCCGGGCCTGCCTCGAGGACCCGGGCGCAGCGGCTGCCGCGGACGACCATCGGCGCGAGCTGCTCGAAGGTCTCGAGCGCGGCGGGTTTCTCGTCGAGGACGAGATCGACGAGCTGGCTCGCATCAAGGTGGCGATGTTCCGCGACCGGTTCCGCACCGATCGGCTGATGTTGACGATCGCCCCGACGCTCGACTGCAATTTCCGGTGCGACTACTGCTACGAGGAGCATCTGCGCGTGACGATGTCCCGACCCGTCCGCGCGGAGTTGATCCGCTGGGTGGAGGACCAGGCGGCCGGGCTCACCGCGCTCTGGGTCACCTGGTACGGCGGAGAACCTCTGTTGCCGGGATCGCTGGATGCGATCCGGGAACTCACTGCAGGCTTCCGGGAGATCGCCGACGAGCACGGCCTCGAGTACGGCGCGGAACTGGTGACGAACGGGTACCTGCTCGACCGACCGACGATGGAGGAAATGCTGCGACTCGGTGTCCAGCGGGTGCAGGTTACCCTGGACGGCCCGCGGGAGATCCACGACCGGCGTCGGGTGCTGGCGGATGGCAACGGGACCTTCGACCGGATCGTGGCCAACCTCGAAGAGGTGATGGATCTCGCCGAGATCCAGCTCCGGATCAATGTCGACCGGCGGAACGCGATGTCCTGTCTCGACGTCGTCGAGCTGCTGGTCGAGCGCGAGATGATTCGGAAGGTCCGGCCCTACATCGCGCAGGTCACGTTCGACGGGGCTGCCTGCGGGAACATCCAGGAGGCCTGCTATTCGAGCGCGGAGTTCGCCCGCACGGAGGTGGAGGTCTACCGGGAGGCGGCGCGGAGGCGCTTGCCGCTCGGGCGGTACCCGGTGCGGATTCCGGGGGCGTTCTGCACGGCCGACCGTGTCAACGCCTTCGTGGTCGGCCCGACCGGCCTGCTCTTCAAGTGCTGGCACGAGGTGACGCTCGAACCGTCGCGGTCGGTCGGCAGCGTGGTCGACGGCCAGGAGCCCTGGCAGAAGGTGATCGAGGACCGGTGGCTTGCCTGGGACCCCCTCGAGAAACCGGGGTGCAGGTCCTGCGATATCCTGCCGATCTGTCACGGTGGTTGCCCCCTCGAGGCGCTCGAGCACCCGGAACGGGACCGGGGTTCCTGCGAGCGCTACCGCTACAATCTCGACGGGATCCTCGAGGTTCGGCGGCTCGCGCGGGGCCGGGGGTGCCCCGGGCGCCACTCCCGGGGGGGCGCCCCCGGGATTCTCGGATGAGGGTCGGTCTCCTCGGGCCGCCCGGGAGGGCCGAGATCGTCCGCCTCGCGATCCGCCTCGAGGAGCGGGGCGTGGAGCCGGTCGTTCTCGATCCCGCGGAGGACCCGCGCCCCCGGGTGGACGGAGACAGGATCCAGGCGCTCGGGCACGATCTCGGGGACCTCGCCGGGCTCTACGTGGCGGACCTCGGCATTCGCTCCCCCTGGCGGCGGGCACCGGGTGGAGGGGTCGACCTGCCGGCTTCGAGACGGGCCCTCGCCGCCTCCCGGCGCCACCTGGCGGCCTGGAACACGATCCTGCTCCTGCTCCAGCGGCGGGGCACGCGGGTCGTCAACCCTCCCCGGGCCCACGACCTCCACGCCCTCAAGCCGTTCGAGATCGACGCCTGCTCGCGGCGCGGCATCCCGGTGCCATGGACGCTCGCCACGTCCGATCCGGAGGCCCTCGCCTCCCTTGCCGGCCGGCCCGGCGAGTGGATCACCAAGGGCATGGTCGGCGGGTATGGCTATACCGAGCGCTTCGTGCCGCCCGCCGGCGCCGGCTCCGCCCGCGGGAGGCTCGCGGCGGGGCCCCGGATGGTCCAGGAGCGGGTCCGGGGCACCGACGTCCGTGCTTTCGTCGTCGGGGGCCGGGTCGTCGCCGCCGCGGAGATCACCGCCAGCGACGCGGTCGATTCGCGGCGGGGGACGACCCGCGTGCGCGGGATCGACGTTCCGGAGGAGGCAGCGCGGATCGCCCGCGAGGCCGCGGCACTGTGGGGGATGCCGTTCTGCGCGGTCGATTTCGTGCGCGAGGAGGGCACCGGACGCTACGTGCTCCTCGAGTGCAACTCGGCCCCGTTCTTCGTCGCCTTCGAGCGGCGGGCGGGGCGGGACGTCTCCGGGCCGCTCGCGGACTTTCTCTGTGGGCGGGGCCGGGACGAGGGAGGACCGGCATGACGGCGGTCCACGTACCCGGCGCGCTTCTCGAGGTGGACGAGGCCTGCCTCGCCGCCGCGACGCGCCTGCTCGACACGCTCGGAGAATGGCCCTCGCCGGTCGGACACCGCCGGTTCCGCGAGGCGCTGGCGGCCGCCCGGCGCGCCGCCGGCGAGGAGGAGGCCCGGGGCGCGGCCGCCCCGCTGGTCCTCCGGCACCTGCGCGCCGGCTGGGATGCGCTCGAGGCCGTCATCCGCTACCGCTGGGAGTGGCCCCGGGTCGACGAGAGGGAACTGCTCGCTCCCGTCGCCGGGGACGGCATCGTCGGGTACGCGACCACGGTGCTGCGGGACGCCGGGGAGGAGGAGCTCTGGGCCTACCTCGAGGCCCGCCAGGGGCAGAGCGAGGGAAGGCTCCCACCCGGGTCCCCCGCCGCACGGCGCGCCGTCCAGGAGGCGGCCGACCGGCTCGTGGGAGCCTTCCGCGCCTGGCTCCGGGAACGGGGATGGGACCTGCCCGGGCTCGATGTCGAGGTGACTCTCGATCCTTCCGGGCGGGCGACGTCGTCCTACCGGCCCGCGCGCCGGGTGGTCGTCCTCGGTGGGGCCGAGTTCCTGGTCTTCGGGGAGGAGGCGTGTCCTCGCGTCAACCCGGCGATCGCGCTCCACTCCCTCGCCCACGAGCTCGCCGGGCACGCGGTCCATGCAGCGCTTTCGCGGGACCTGCCGGCGCCGCTCCGGCCGGACGACCGGGCCCGGCTCCGGTTCGCGTCCCTGCCGGTATCCGAGGGGTTTGCCGGCTACGCCGGGCGGCTCGCGCTCTCCTTCGCGCGGGAAGCAGGGGACGCGGTGGGCCTCGCGCCGGGGGCGGTGGGTTTCGTCGAGCAGGTGGTACGCCTGACGCCGGTGCACCATGCCACCGCCGTGCTGCTGGATGTCGCCGCGCTGCGCGCCCGGCGCGAGCCGCGGTTCGACCCGGTCTCGTGGCTCGAGTCGACGTGCGGTCATGGTGGATTCGGGGAGGTCGTCGCGGGGATGGAGCGGGTCCCGGTCTACAAGCTGCTCTACGATGCCGCCTCGCTCGCCGGGCTCCGCGAGGTCGAGGAGACGGCCTCCCGGCTCGAACGGCGCGGCGTCGAGGGACCCGCGGCCTGGCGCCGGCTCGGGCGCGGCGCCTGGGCCCTTGCCTGCTACCGCGAAGCGGTGCTTGGCGAGGGGGCCGGGGGGTCGTGACGGCTCGCCGCCCGCCTCAGTCCTGGCCAGGGGTGCCGGCGCCACGGAGCTGGTCGTCCCAGAGCGTCCGGTAGAGGCCGCCCGCGGCGAGAAGCTCTCCGTGGGTTCCCGCCTCGACGATCCGTCCCTCGTGGAGGACGAAGATCCGGTCGACGCCGGTGACCGTCGTCAACCGGTGGGCGACGAGCACGACGGTCCGTCCGCGGACGCGCTCGAAGAAGCGCGCGAGCACGTCCCGCTCGGTCCGCGGGTCGAGGGCGGAGGTCGCCTCGTCGAGCACGTGGATCGCCGGGTCCTTGAGGAGAGCCCGGGCGAGCGCGAGCCGCTGCCGCTCGCCGCCGGACAGGCGCATCCCCTCCTCGCCGACGACGGTGTCGAGACCGTCCGGGAGCCGGGAGAGAAACGCCGTCAATCCACATGCCTCGAGGGCATCGAGCAGCTCCGCGTCGGACGCGCCCGGCCGCGCGAGGAGCAGGTTTGCGCGCAGCGTGTCGTGGAAGAGGCGCGTCTCCTGCGGGACGATGCCGACCGCGCGCCGGAGGGCGCGCAGCTTCCAGTACCGGGCGTCGAGCCCGTCGATCACGACCCGGCCCCGGTCGGGGTCACGGTATCGGCCAAGCAGCGAGGCGAGGGTGGACTTTCCCGAGCCGGAGGGGCCGACCAGCGCGACCACGCTTCCCTCCGGGACGTGCAGGTCGACACCGGCGAGGCCACGGGTGCCGTCCGGCCAGGTGACGTGCACCGCCTCGAGGGACACCCGGCCGCGGATCTTCTCCGGGACCCGTGCCCGGGGTTCCTCCCGCACCTCCGGCTCGGTGTCGAGCAGCTCGAAGAGCCGCGCCAGGGAAGCACGGGCGACCTGGAGATCCACGTTGATCCCGACGAGGCCGGAGATCGGCCGGAAGAGCCGGGTGGCGAGCGTGTAGTAGGCGACCAGGCTCCCGAGGGACAGGTGTCCCGATAGTACCCGCGCCCCCCCGAGCAGGAAGACGACGATGAAGGATCCCGTGGCGACGATGTCGGCCAGGGAGTACTGCAGTGCGCCGGCGAGGGACAGGCGCAGGTTTGACAGGATCCAGGGACGGGAAACCGAGACGTGGCGGCGCGCCTCGGCCTTTTCCCGGAGGAACTCCTGGATCAACCGGATCGACGAGACTCGCTCGTCGGCGAAGGAGTAGAGTTCCCCGATCGCCTCGCGCGCCCGGATTCCCTCGTCGCGGAGACGCCGGTTGACGCGCGCCAGGAGGAGCAGCAGGAACGGGTAGGCGAGCACGAGAACGAGCGTCAGCAGCGGGTCCAGCCAGGTGAGCACCGCGAGGATCCCGGCGATGGTCAGCACGTCCTGGGCGGCGTTCACGATCGTCTGCGCGGCCGTTCGGTGCAGCACGTCCACGTCGGCAGTCAGGCGCGCGAGCAGGTCCCCGCCCCGCTCCCCGCGGAAGAAATAGGGGGACAGGCGCTGGACGTGCTCGTAGAGCCGCTGCCGGAGGTCGAACAGGATGCGCAGCCCGGAATAGCTGTAGAGCCACACCGTGACGAGATGAAAGGCAACGCGGAAGAGCAGGACGATCGCGAGGATCCCGACCAGGAGAACGAGGAGACGGGCATCCCCGTCCCCGAGCGCCCGGTCGACGATCGCCCGGAGTACCAGGGGATCGACGAGGCGAAGGACAACCTCCGCGAGCAGGCAGAAACCGATTTCAAGCTGGAGCCCGAGGTAGGGACGAACGAACTCCCGGAAGAACCGGGAGAGGAGACCACGACGGTGGGGATCGACGTGCCTCACGGCGACGGCGTCCCGGCGAGCCGCTCCAGGAGGAGGCGCCCGAGGCTCACCCGCTCCCCGACGACGATCCGGGCCTCGCCGGTCATCCCCTCGTAGAGCGTCCCGGGGGCGGTTGCCGGGTCGAGCTCGATGCGCACCGGGTAGCCGTTCCCGGCCCGGACCGGGGCGACGCGCTCGACCCGGCCGCGGAGCACGCCATGGAGCATCCAGGGGTAGCCGTCGAGGCGGATCTTCACCGGCTGGCCCGGCCGGATCCTCGAACGCGCGCGGTCGGCGAGCGCCGCCTCGAACACCCGGACCTCCCGGGAGACCAGGCGAAGCAGCTCCTCGCCCGCCTCGACCCGGCGGCCGGGGAGCTCGTCGCAGGCGGGGCAGGCGACCTCGCCCGCGGCGGGCGCGGTGACGATCGACCGGGCGAGATCCCGCCGGGCGCCGGCGAGACGCGCTTCGGCCTCGGCCCGCTCCGCGACGAGGGCGACGAGCCGGGAACGCAGCTCGTCCTCCCGCGCCCGCTGGCGCCGTGGCAGGAGCTCGAGCGCCTTCCTCGCTTCCTCGAGCGCCACGCGTGCTCGCTCCCGCGCGAGCCGGGCCCGTTCCACGTCAAGGCCAGAGGCAAGGCCCTCGCGCCCGAGCCGTTCGGTCGCCTCGGCGCGCACCTCGACTTCGCGCAGCTCCACCTCGGCCCGACGGAGCGCCTGCACGGCTTCCTCCCGCTCGGCGGGGAAGAGCTCCCGCCGCTGCCGGGAGATTCGCTCCCGAAGCTCGGTCTCGCGCGACCGCAGCCCATCGATCCTGGCCTCGAGCTCGCGCACGAGGGCGGCGAGCCTGTCGTCGTCGAGCCGGAGCAGGGGGGCCCCGGTGGCGACCACCTCGCCGTCGTCGACGAGGACCTCGGCCACGAGCCCTTCCCGGGGAGCGGTCACCGGGACGGACCCTCCGCGAAGCCGGCCCCGGGCGACGACGACCCGGTCGATCCGGACGAGCACGAGCCCGGCCACCGCGATCGCCAGGAGAGCGATCCCGAGACCGAGCACGGTGCGGAGGAGCGGCAGGGAACGGCGGCGCATGTCGAAAACGTACCCTCAGCGCGGGGTCCGGGGAACGGGGAGACGGACGAAGAACGACCGGGCACCGGGGTGAACCGCCGGGGAGCTCACCTCCGGACGCCCGGCCTGCTCAGGCAGACTTGGAACCGTGAGATCCGCGGGGACCCGTTACTTGTCCCAGTCGTCGCACCAGCGCGGATCCTCGGAGCAGAGAACGCACATCGTGATGTTCTCCCGGCACCAGCGGCGATCCTGCTGCTCCTCCTGCTGAGGCTCGACGATGAACTTCATGGGTATTCCTCCTTCCTTGGACTCTCGCGATGCGGCAACGTTCGTGGCGCCACTTCCCGCCGACCCGGCAACCGGGCTGCCGGTCCCGGCTCCCGGCAGGCGGCCGCCGGTCCACGGGAAGGGACCTATCAGCATATAGGATGCGGGAGTTCCCGGTCAACGGGCCCGGGCGTCCGCTGCGCCTGGGGCCAGGCAGGACGGCGCAGAGTGCCGGGCCTCCAGCTCTCTCCTACCTGTTGAAGAGGGGAGCAAGTTCCTCCTCGGTGGGCGGCGGCGTCAGGTAGCTGACGATCACCAGCGCGCCGATCGAGACGAGCGCCGAGGGATAGATGCTGGGGATCCCCCACGGGTCGCCCCCCTGGAGCACCTGGGGGAAGGCATTGGGGATCACCAGCTCGAAGAGCAGCGCCATGAATGCCCCGGCGACGATCGACGCGAGCCCTCCCTGGCGGGTCGCCCGCTTCCAGGCGAGGGCGGCGAGCAGCGCAGGCGTGATCGCGACGCCGTACATCGTGTAGGCGAAGTACGAGTACCGCAGGACCGAGATCGGCAGCCCGAAGAAGGTCGGCACGAAGATCGCGAGAAACGCCACCACGCCGAGCGCCACGACGAACACCTTCTGGAGGGCGACCATCTTCTCGTCCGGGATCTCCGGGTCGAGGAACTTCTGCCAGATGTCGCGCATGATGTTCGTCGTCGGCGAGAGCAGGTAGTTCATCCCGGTGGAGATCACGACCGCGCAGGCCGCCCCGAGCAGCAGCAGCCCCGAGACCAGCCCGATCCCGCCCCGGGAGGCGATGTCCTCGGCGGCCCGGAGCACGATCGACGCCGGGTCCACCCCGGGCTCGGCCTTCGCCACGTCCTCGCGGGTCTTCGCCGGGGCGAACGCCGCCTCGAGGATCCGGCGAGCCGCCTCCGCCTGGGTCGCCGTCAGCCGGCCGCCCGCGGCCGCCTCCTCGACGAGGGCCGCCGCCCGCTCCGCGGCCCGGTCCGGTGCGAGCTCCCCGGCGGCCACCTCCTGCTTGACCTGCCCGGCGAGCTGGAACGCCTCGATCTCCGGCCAGTGGGCCGCGGCGGCGTAGATCGCGATCGCGACGACCACGGTCTCGACGACGATCGTCCCGACGATCCAGAGGGCCACGGCGGTCCGCGCTTCCTTCGGGCTGCGGGCGGAGTAGAACTTCTGGTACATCGACTGGATCCCGAGCAGGAGCAGCAGCGTTGCCAGGAAGTACCCGCCGGCCTTGAGAACCGGGTACTGCCCGAAGTCCCGGCTGAAGACCGCCATGTGTTCCGCCGGGAGGACTTCCGCCGGGGCGGAGGGTCCACCGGCGAAGGCGACGACCAGGGGAAGCGCGATGCAGCACGCGAGGAGGATGATGATCCCGTTCGGCAGGTCCGTGTGGGCGACGGCGACCATCCCGCCGATCGCGGTGAAGGAGATGACGAAGAAGGCGGTGATCGCCTGCCCGGTCGCCACGGAGATCGCGCCCTTCGTGACGACGTTCAGGATGTAGCCGCCGGCGCGGAACTGGTAGGAGACGATCGTGGTGAAGGCGATGATCAGGGCGATCGCTCCGAAGAGCCGCGCGAAGCGCCCGTAGCGGACCTCGAGGATGTCGCCGACCGTGTACTGTCCGAACGTCCGGATCTTTCCCGCGAGGAAGTAGATGATCGCGATCCCCACCCAGGCGCCGGCCGGCATCCAGAGCGACGACCACCCGGCCTTCGCGGCGTACTCGGCGCCCGCGATGAAGGTCCCCGACCCGATCCAGGTGCAGACGAGCGTGAAGACCATCACGGTGAGCGGCAGGCTGCGCCCCGCGACCATGAAGTCGTCGTGGGACTTGATCTGCTTCGCCCGGACGAAGTTGAAGATCCCGAGGGCGACCAGGTAGCCGAGGACGACCAGCAGGTACCAGCTCACGACGTGCCTCCTCTGCGAGCGATGTTGCGCGCGCGTAACGGTCGCACGGCCGACCGCCACCCTGCAAGGGCCTCGCCGGGAGGGTATCCTTCCGGCCGCACCGCGGGAGGACGACCGATGCCGACGACCGCCGACTTCAAGAAGAACCTCCGGATCCTGGTCGACGGGGCCCCGTGCGCCATCGTCGAGCACACCGTCCAGGCCCCCTCCGCCCGGGGCTCGGCGACGCTGGTCCGGACGAAGCTGCGCAACCTCCTGACGGGCCAGCTCCTCGAGAAAACCTTCAAGGCCGGGGAGAGCTTCCCCTCGCCGGACCTGGTCTACCGGCCCGCCCAGTTCCTCTACCGGGACGGGGAGGACCTGCACTTCATGGACGAGGAGAGCTACGAGCAGTTCTCCCTGCCGGAGGACCGGGTCCCCGACGTGGCCCCGTGGCTGACCGACGGGATGGTCGTCCGGGCGATCCACTTCGAGGGTCGCGTGGCGACGGTCGAGCTGCCGAAGACCCTCACGGTCGAGGTCCTCGAGACCGAGCCGGCCGTCCGGGGGAACACGGCCGCCGGCAAGGTGATGAAGAAGGCCCGGGTCGCCGGCGGGGTCGAGATCATGGTGCCGCTCTACCTCGAGGCGGGGGAGACGATCGAGGTCGACCCGGCGGAGAAGCGCTTCATCCGCCGGGCCTGACGCCCGGCCCCGCCGTCGGCCCTCAGACCGGGTTCGGGACGTCGAGGAAGACGACCTCGAGGCCGTGCTCCCGGGCGATCAGCTCGCCGAGGGCCCGCACGCCGAACCGCTCCGTCGCGTGGTGGCCGGCGGCGACCAGGTGGATCCCCTCCTCCCGGGCCAGGTGGACCGCCGGTTCCGACGGTTCCCCGGTGAGGAACAGGTCCAGTCCCATCCGGGCCGCCTCGGCGATGGAGCCCGGGGCATCCCCGCTGACCAGTCCGACCGTGCGCACCGGGTCGGGGCCCCCCGGGACGTGGAGCGGCTCCCTTCCGGTGACCTCGGCGACCCTCCGGACCACGTCCTCCACGGGCAGCGGCGCGGGGAACCGCCCGGCGAGCCCGATCGGGACCCCGTCGAGGGGGAATGCCGGGACCAGGTCCGTGACGCCCAGTTCCCGGGCCAGGACGGCGTTGTTGCCGACCACCGGGTGCCGGTCGAGGGGCAGGTGGTAGGCGAGCAGGTTGATCTCCTCCCGGAGCAGGAGCGCGAGCCGCCGCCGGAGGGACCGCTCGACCCGCACTTCCCCGGCCCCCTTCCAGAAGATGCCGTGGTGCACGAGGACCGCGTCCGCGCCGACGGAGGCCGCCCGCTCGAGGAGCTCGAGGCAGGCGGTCACCCCGGTGACAACCTTGCGGATCTCTTCCCGGCCCTCGACCTGGAGACCGTTCGGACCGTAGTCCCGCACCTCTCCCGGCGCCAGGGTCTCGTCCAGCCAGGCGACCAGCTCGTCCCGCTTCACGCCCACCTCCCGGCGGCCGGCAGCTCGCCGCTCGGCCCGCAGGATACCCCGCTCGGCTGGTGTCGTGGACCCGGGCGCTGACCCCCGGGGCGAGGCGGGCTATCCTTGGCGGCCCACCCGGGGGCGGGGGCTGCCCCGCGGCCGCCCCGTCCAGGATCCCGCAGGGAGGTACGCGATGGCCGAGCAGGACGCCCGGACGTTCATCGAGCTGGAGAACACCTACGGTGCCCCGAACTACAAGCCCCTGGACGTCGTCCTCACCCGCGGCGAGGGCTGCTGGGTGTGGGACGTCGAGGGGAGGAAGTACCTTGACTGCCTCGCCGCCTACAGCGCGGTCAACCAGGGGCACAACCACCCGCGGATCGTCAACGCGCTCGTCGAGCAGGCCCGGAAGCTCGCCCTGACCAGCCGTGCCTTCCGCAACGACCAGCTCGGGCCGTTCTGCCGGGAGCTCTCCGAGCTGACCGGGTTCCCGCGGGTCCTCCCGATGAACACCGGTGCCGAGGCGGTGGAGACCGCCCTCAAGGCGGCGCGCCGCTGGGGCTACGAGGTCAAGGGCGTGCCCGAGGACCGGGCCGAGATCATCGCCTTCGAGAACAACTTCCACGGCCGGACGATCACGATCATCTCGTTCTCGTCCGAGGAGGACTACCGGAAGGGGTTCGGTCCCCTGACCCCGGGATTCAAGGTGATCCCCTACGGGGACGCGGACGCGGTCGAGGCCGCCATCACTCCGAACACCGTCGCCGTCCTGATGGAGCCGATCCAGGGCGAGGGCGGCATCATCGTGCCGCCGACCGGGACGCTCGCGAAGATCCGGGAGATCTGCACGCGGGAGCGGGTCCTGCTGATCCTCGACGAGATCCAGTCCGGCCTCGGGCGCACCGGGAAGATGTTCGCCGCCGAGCACGAGGGGGTGAAGCCGGACGCGATGACCCTGGGAAAGGCCCTCTCGGGCGGCCTCTACCCGGTCTCGGCGTTCGTCACCACCGACGAGGTGATGGAGGTCTTCCGGCCGGGCAGCCACGGGTCGACCTACGGCGGGAACCCGCTGGGCGCGGCGGTGGCCCGGGAGGCGCTGCGGGTGCTGGTCGAGGAGAACCTGGTCGAGAACGCCGCCCGGATGGGGGAGCGGTTCGCGCGGGGGCTCGCCGACCTGCGGGCCGGCTCGATCCGGGAGATCCGCCAGGTCGGGCTCTGGATCGGGATCGAGCTCGACCCGTCCGCCGGCGGCGCGCGGCGCTACTGCGAGGCGCTCCAGGACGAGGGGGTCCTCGCCAAGGAGACCCATACCCACACCATCCGGATCGCCCCGCCGCTGGTGATCACGGAGCGGGAAGTGGACTGGGCCCTCGAGAAGCTGGGCAGCGTCTTCCGGCGTCTCGGCTGACCGGGGGGCCGCCCACGTTCGGGGGCCGGGCCCCCCGCGAGGAGGTGTCGTCGCCATGGAGATGAAGATCGAGCACCGCCCGTCCTATGCCCTCGGGATCGTGCAGCTCGCGGCCGGGGAGTCGGTGAAGGCGGAGACCGGCGCGATGGTCTCGATGTCGGGGAACGTCGAGGTCCAGTCGGGCCTCCAGGGAGGGCTGTTCAAGTCGGCCATCCGGAAGATCCTCGGCGGGGAGTCCTTCTTCGTGAACACGTTCACGGCACAGGGCGGGCCCGGCGAGGTGACGTTCGCGCCGAGCCTGCCCGGGGACATCGAGCAGGTGATCCTCGCGGGGGACGAGCTGTACGTCCAGTCCGGCTCGTACCTGGCGGGGGAGGCCACGGTGGACGTCGACATCAAGTGGGGCGGCGCCCGGTCGTTCTTCGCCGCGGAGGGCCTCTTCCTGCTCAAGCTCGCGGGAAGTGGGCAGGTGCTGCTGAGCTCCTACGGCGCGATCCACAGGGTGCGCCTCGAGGGAGCCAGCTACGTGGTCGATACCGGCCACGTCGTCGCCTTCCAGCCGTCGCTGCAGTGGCGGGTGCGGAAGGCCGCGGGCCTGATCACCTCGCTGGTCTCGGGCGAGGGGCTGGTCTGCGAGTTCTCCGGGCACGGGGAACTGTGGCTCCAGACCCGCTCGACCCAGGCGTTCCTCGACTGGCTCCTGCCGCGCTTGCCGACCGCCCGGACGGGGAGCGGCGGCCGCGACCTCGGCGGCTCGATCCTCGGGAACATCCTGCGCGGGGAGTGAACGACGCGGCGCTGCGCGCCGCCCGGGTCGCCTTCCGGCGACCCCTACGGGAGGCCCGTCGCCTTCCGGCGACCCCCGCGCGATCCGCGTACCGAGGGGTTCGTAAGGGCACCCGGGAGGGGGCCCGCCGGTGCCGGACGCGCGCCGCGCGTTCCGCGCGCGCGGCGGCGGGGAGCGGGTGTCCGTCAGTTCTCGCGGTTGATGTCGTCGTCGTAGGCGCGCTCGAAGAGGAGCTTGTGCTCGCCTTCCTCCCGGGCGAGGGCGATGAACAGCTCGCGCATCGCCGCGTCCCGGGCGGAGGCGGCGAGGCCCTCGTAGAGCTGCCGCATCCGGTCCTCGGCCTTCATCGCGAGCGCCAGGGCTGCCTGGTAGTCCATGTCCGGCGTGGCGACCAGCTCGGGCATCGCGTCGGACAGGCGCAGGTCCTCGGGGGCCTCGGCCGGGAGGGCGTCCATTCGCCCGGCCAGCACTTCCTCGAGCTTGCGCTTGTGCCCCGCCTCCTCCTCCGCGAAGTCGAGCATCGCCTTGCGGACCTGGGGAGACGTGACCCGCTCGGCCAGGGCGAGGTAGAAGTCCCGGGCCTTCTCCTCCTGGTCGATGGCGAAGCGAAGGATCTCCTCGGTCGTGCGGAACGTCATGCCGGACCTCCTCGGACGGCCACGGCCTGCGACCGTGTTGCAGGAAGGATACCACTCCTCGCGGGGACGGGACCGGGCCGTGCCGGCGGGGAGGGCGCGGGGACGACGTCCCGGTGCCGGCCCCATGGACGGGGTGTTCCCGGGAGTGGACGGATCGTTCGCCGATCCCGCCGAAGGTGTCCTCGATCGTGAACAGGTATCCCCGTGGAGCGGGGGGGCGCGGCGTCCGGAACGCCCAGCGCGTTCGGCAGTTGCCGGTGTTCGACGCTCCCTGGGCGTTTCCGGCACGCACATTGCTACCGGAGAGGGCAACAGGGGACGTGACCCCGATCCTCGTCCCCACGCCTTTCCTCAGTACCACGAACTGCCCCAACCCCTACCAGGAGAACGGGCGGTTCCCGGGGCGGGGCCCGGGAGCCGCCCCTTCTCGTCTTCCCGGCCCGTCGGCCCCGTGACGTGCCCCGGGGCCCGCCGGGACCGATATTGCCGACAGGGGAGGTCCGGGAGGGGCATGGTGATCCGCACCCGACGCGGTGCCGGGGGTGTCCTCGTCGCTGCTTTCCTGTCCGTTCTCGTGGCCCTGCCGGTGACCGCCGGGTCCCGCGTGTTCGTCCACGTGCCCGGCATGGAGCGCGGGGCCCTGGAGCGGGCCCTCGCCGGGACCGGTGTCCGGCTCCTGGTCTTCCTGCCCGAGGCGGAGTCCGCCGTGGTCGAGGGCAGCGTCGAGGCCCTCGCCGGGGTACCCGGCATCGACCTGCGAACGGCCGGTCTCCTGGAGGACGAGGCCCTCGCTCGCCTGCCGGAGGGGGTCCTCCCGGCGGCCCGGGCCTGGAACGAGATGGTCGGCGCCCGGCGCAGGCCGCTCTCCCGGCGCCCGGAGGGAGCGCCGCTCGACCGGGACGCCCTCGTCGGTCCGGACTGGTGGGACCTGGAGGTCCCCACGCGGCGGGGTGCCCTGTCGTCGTCGGGCACCGGTCGCCCGTACGGCGCCTCCTGGGAGAACACCAGCGAGTACCTGGCGGGGAGCGTTTCGCTGAACGTCGTGCTCGTCGAATCCGATGGATCGATCGATCCGAACCGGGAGGACTGGACCGAGGCCCTCGAGACGAAGGTCGCGGCGGAGGCGCTGGAGGCGGTGACCGGTCTCGCCGACCTGCATCCGGGCGCGGGGCTGTCGTTCACCCTGCACCTGCGCTCCGGCCGGACCGACGCCGCGTACCGCACCTCGTACGAGCCGATCGCCCGCAAGGCCGATCCGTCCGGGACCACCGGCGAGGATCTCTGGACGAAGGAGATCCTCTCCCACCTGGGCTACGCCGAGGGCAGCCGTCTCTCGCGTTCGCGGCTCTGGGCGGACGACACCCGGGTCGCCGACGGGACCGACTGGGCCGTGAACGTCTTCGTCGTGAACTCGGAGAACGATGCCGACGGGAGGTTCGCGGACGGCTACTTCGCCTACGCCTGGATCGGTGGTCCCCACGTGGTCGTCACCACCGACAACGACGGGTGGGGGATCGACCGTTTCGACCGGGTCCTGCGCCACGAGCTGCACCACAGCTTCTTCGCCCTCGACGAGTACGCCTCTTCCGGGTGCGCCTGCGGGGACACCTCGGGCTACCTGGGGGGAACCAACGACAACTGCGAGAACGGGTGCGGCGGCGACGACCCCTGCGTGATGCGGGACAACGCCCTTGCCGCGTGCGAGGAGACCCGCGTCCAGGTCGGCACCGTCGACCGGGACGGGGACGGGACGCCGGACCTGCTGCAGGCGCTCCCGGCGGTGACGATCGAGGACCGTTCCGGCGACCTCGCCTGCCAGGGGATCGCCAAGGTCGGCGGCACCGTCGAGGTCGGCCTCGTGCCGAACAACAACCCCTGGAACGTCACGCCCCGGAACGCGATCTCGATCCTGCACGCGGTCGACGTCGAGGTCCGGGTGGACGGCGGCGAGTGGGCGCCCGGTGTCGCCCTGGCCGACGACGGCGCCTTCGACGGGCCGCGGGAAGGCTGGGGCATCGAGCTGGCCCTTCCGTCCGGCCGCCACGTGATCGAGGTCCGGGGTGTCGACTCGCGGGGGAACCGGTCCGGCGTCCGCACGATCGCGGTGGACGTCAGCGAGCCGGCCACCCCCGTGGGACCCACCCTGCGGATCACACTGACGGAGGACGGCACGACGCTCTCGTGGGACCCCGCCGCCGGGGCCGCGACCTACAGGATTCGCCGGGCCGCCCGCGCCGCAGACGTGGACGGGGCGAGCCCGGTGATGGAGACGGCGGTGACGAGCTGGTCGGACACGGCGCCCGGGACGGTCTTCTACCGGGTGACCGCCGTCGACGGCTGCGGGAACGAGGAGCCGACGATCCCCTAGTCCTGCCGGCGGAGGGCGCTCTCGAGGCGGCTGCGCACGAGGCCGGCGTAGCGGTTCAGCGGATGGCTCCGGTCGAGGAAGCCGAACACCGGCTCCCGGCGGCGTCCCAGTTGATCGCGGAGCCGGTTCGCCTGGCGGTGGCGAGGGTCGATGGCGAGCGCCGTGTCGAGGGCCTCGACGGCGAGCTGCCTGCGGTTTCCGCGGAGGTAGACCCGGGCCAGGTTGACGTAGAGGTCCGGGTCGAGGGGGCCGTCGGCGATCGCCTCCTCGCACAGGCGGCGCCCGCGGGCGAAGTCGCCGCGAGCGAGGGCGACCACGAGGCCGTACCAGGAACGGAGGGCCCGCAGGTAGCGGGCGTTCGGTTCCTCGACCGACAGGGCCAGGGCCTGCTCGAGGGGCTCGAGGGCCTCGTGGTAGCGGCCGATCCGCGCCAGCTCCATGCCCCGGCGAAACCACCGTTCCGCCGGCGAGAGCGGGGCCTCGGGCAGGGTGCTGGTTCCGGTTCGCTGGGTCCACATGGCACCGTCGAATCTGGTGCCCGGCGCGGACCCCGGCAATCGGCGGGCGGGATGCCGGACCCGCGCGAACCGTTCCGGGCGCGGTCGTGCATCCGTGGCCGGGAGGGTATAGACATGGATCCCGTGAGGGACCATCCGTCGGCCGCGATCGTGATCGTCGGCAACGAGCTGCTCTCCGGGCGGGTGCGGGACGAGAACCTGGCCCACCTGGCGGCGGAGCTGTGGAGGCGGGGCGTCGCCGTGCGGCGGGCCGTCTTCCTCCCGGACGAGGTGGACGAGATCGCCCGGGAGGTCTCCACCTGCGCCGCGAGCCACGACTGGGTGATCACGACCGGCGGGATCGGTCCCACCCACGACGACGTCACGATGGCGGGCATCGCGCGGGCGTTCGGAGTTCCGCTGGCCCGCCTGCCCGGCATGGAGCGGGCGATCCGCCGCACGTTCGGGGGGGACACGACCGAGGTCCACCTGCGGATGGCCCTCGCACCCGAGGGAGCGGGGCTGGTGCACGGGGAACCGGGCCGCTGGCCCACGGTCCGCTTCCGGAACGTCTTCGTCCTTCCCGGGATCCCGGAGGTCCTGCGCCGGAAGCTGCCCGGCGTCCTTGCCGCGATCCCGCCGGGTCCCGGGTTTCACCGGCGGGTCGTCCACCTGCCCGGCGCCCGGGAGAACGACCTGGCCGACCTCCTGGACGGGCTGGTGCGGCGGCACCCGGAAGTGGCGATCGGGTCCTACCCGAAGGCGGGAGAGGTGGAGGTCACGTTCGAGGGAACGGACGAGGCCGCCGTGCTCGCCGCGGAGGAGGACTTCCGGGAACAGGTCGGCGTGGACCGCTCAGGGGAGGAACGCGGGTAGGTCGACGCCGGCCCGGCGCAGCACGTGGGTCGTCCCGAGCAGCAACCACCAGAGACCGACCAGCCGGAAGAGCCAGAGCACCGCCCACGTGCCGACCAGGGCCTGCACGTGGACCGGGAACGGCGGCCGGAGCCGACCGGCCTCCCGGGGGCCGAGGAGAACCCCGAGCCACCCGAGAGGAAGCACGGTCAGCGCGATCCCGAGCCGGAAGAGCGCCGCCGCGTCGTCGAACGTGAACGGGCCGAGCAGCCCCCGCTCGGCCGGGATCGCCAGCACCAGGAAGGCGGCGAGGGTTCCGAGGATCCCGGCGCGGAGAAAGAGCCGCCAGCGTGCCGCCCGTCCCAGCAGCCGCCGGAGGGCGGTCTCGTGGGTGGCGCCGCAGCAGCGCCACGTCGTCGTGCCGCCGGGTTCCTCGAGGACGAGGATCGGTCCCTCGCCGACCGGGCGGCCGCACCACAGGCAGCGCCGCGTCGCCCGGGAGAGGGCGAAGGGCCGGGCGTAGAGTCGGTGCGTCGCCATCAGCACCACGCCGAGCGCCAGGGACCGGGGGACGCCGAGAGGGTGGGCGAGGAACAGCCAGAGGACGAGCGGGACGGGCAGGAAGAGGAGGATCCCCCGGAGACGGTCGATCACGCGCGCGGGAGGGAGGCGAGCCGGGGCGGCCCCGGGAGGGACCGCCCCTCGGCCGTTCCTCAGACGAGGAAGTCGTGCGGGCGAACGGTCTTGCGGCCGTTGGCCTGGGCGCGCTTGACGGCCTGCTCGATGTACCAGTGGACCACGTTGTTCAGCGCCTCGGGGGCGTCGGAGGCCACGTTGACGTTGTAGGCCCGGAGGGCGGCCTTCACCTTGCTGCCGACGAGCAGCATCTCGGCCGTCTTCGCGGTCTTCTTCCTCGCGGCCTTCTTCGTCTTCTTCGCAGCCTTCTTCCTGGTGGCCTTCTTCTTCGCCATGTTCTCCGTCCTCCCTGGGGCGACGGGATGTTCCCGGCGCCGCGGTACGTTTGAGCGTGGAATCCGCGACATTCCTAGCACCGCCACCGACCGCGATCAAGCGGAAATCGGCGTTTTTTTGCGTTCCCGGGGCGATTTCGGCGCATTCTGCCACCCGCGGCCGGGGACGTTCGCCGGGGTCCGTCGGGGTCCCGGGGTGGCATGACGTTCCCCTTGCCGGTCGCCGGCACGGGTACGAACGTTTCCTCGGCAGGACTTCCTCGCCGCGGGGGGCGGGGAGGGGAGGACACTCGGCATGCAGCATCCGGTGCGAACGCGGCGGGGAATCGCCGTCGCTGCACTCCTGGTGGTCCTGGCCGTCGCCGGGACCGGTTGCGGGCTCTTCCACCGCGATGGAGCGCCTCCCGTGACCGGCGCGGAAACCGCGCGGGAAACGGCGATCCTGGCCGATCCGGCCCCGGTTGCGCCCGTGCAGGAGGAGCCGAGCGAGGCCCCGGGGGCGCGGGCGGCGGAGCTCGTCGTGGCGATGATCTTCGCGCGGGATCGCGAGGAGCGCCTGGCCCGCGCACGGGAGCTGCTCGCCCTCCAGGAAGACCTGCCGACCCCGCGCGGCACCGAGGACCCCGGCGCCCGGGCCGCCCGCGCCTGGCTGGAGGAGTGGCTGCATCCCGCGGACGAACGCCAGCGCCGGCAGGGACGGATCGGTCCGCGGATCGGCGTCCGCGACATCTGGCACACGCCGGGGTACGAGGCCTGGATCGAGGCCGGGGACGGCCTGCTGGTCCTCGACCGGGAGGGGCGTCTCCTCGCGCGGATCGCGAGCGGCTCCGGGGGAAGCCTCCACGGGGTCGCCTTCCACGACGTGGACGACGACGGACAGGACGAGGTGTTCCTCGAGTTCGACTCCGGCGCGAACTCGGGGAACCGCTACGTCGTGATCACCGGCTGGAAGGAGGTCGGGGGCACCTTCCGGCAGGTGCTGGAGCGGCGGCTCCACGCCACGGCGTTCCGCTGGCTCGACGCGGGGCTCGGTGCGCGGCTCGCCCTCGTGCGCCTCTCGGGTCGTCCCTACCTGGTCGTCGACCCGGAGAACGAGCCCGAGTTCCTCCGGTGGGACGACGGCCGGGGCGGGTTCGTCACGGAGGCCGCCCCGGCTCGCAAGGCGCGGGTGTTCTGACCCGCCGGCCGCGCGACCCGAACGGCGGCGGACCCGCGCGGGTCCGCCGCGCCGTCTCCGGCGGATCCTTCCTTGCTTCCCGGGGGGCGCGCGGTAGCATGGATCCCGCTCCCATGGCTGGAACGAGCGGAAAGAGAACCGGTTCGCCGGGGAACGGCAGCCCCGGCGCCCTTCCCCGGGGAACCTGGATCGTCCTGCTGGCGGCGCTGCTTCCCTACCTCGCCCTTCCGACGAAGCCGCTGCTGATCGATGCCCCCCTCGCGGTGCTCCAGAACCCGGTCCTGCGGGACGGGAAGGTCGGGGACCTCTTCTCGCATGACTTCTGGGGCGCCCCCACCGAGGCCAAGTGGGGCACCCGCTCGTACCGGCCACTCGTCAACCTGACCTGGTGGCTTCAGCACCGTCTCTACGGCACCGACGAGACGACCAGCATCGACCCGGAGACGCCGCGGAACCGGGCGCTGGCGACCTGGCTCCACCTGGAGGACATGGGCCTGCACGCCCTGGGGGCCCTCCTGTTCGTCCTGCTGCTGCTCGAGCTCCTGCCCGACCCGCGCTGGGCGGTGCCGGGAGGAGTCTTCTTCGCGGTCCATCCCCTGCTGAGCGAGGCGGTCAGTTGCACGGTCGGCCGGGCCGACCTGATGGCCTCGGTCGGGTTCCTCGGGGCCCTCGTGCTGCACCTCCGGGCGGATCGCTCGCGCCGCCCGTGGGTCCTCGAGGGCGGAGCCATGCTCCTGCTGGCGGCCACGTTCCTGTGCAAGGAGTACGCGGTCGCGTTCCCGTTCCTGCTGCTCGGCGTGGAGATCGCCCTCGGGCTGGCCCGCGGCTGGCCGGAGGGCGCGGTGCGGCGGCGCAAGCTCGCCGTCCTCGGCATCGCGTTCGCCCTGCTCGCCGCCTACCTCGGGCTCAGGCTCGCCCTGTTCGGCGCCCTCGGGGGCGTACCGATGCTGGGCGTCGGCGACAATCCTCTCTACGGGAAGCCGCTCTCGGTGCGGTGGGCGACGGCGGCCTGGCTGCTCCTCCTCGGCGCCCGGCTGCTCGTCCTGCCGGTGCGCCTGACCTATTTCTACAGCTACGGCACGATCCCGATCGCGGAGAGCTTCCTCGACCCACGGGCGCTCGGCGGTGTCGCGCTGGTCGCCGTCCTCGTCGCCGTCTCGATCCACGCGGCCGCGCGGCGGAGGGACCCGGTCCCGGCGATCGCGTCCCTGCTCTTCCTGCTTCCGCTCGGGCCGAGCCTCAACACGGTCAGCATCGCCGGCGTCCTGTTCGCGGAGCGATTCTTCTACCTGCCGGTCGCGGGGTTCGCCCTCCTGGTCACCGGGGAACTGGCGCGGCTGGTGCGAACGAACGGTGGCCGGCGGGCGGCACTCGTCGCCCTCGGCGTCGTGTCCGTGGTCTTCGCCGGCATGACCGCCCTGCGGGTGCAGGACTGGAGTTCCCCGGAGAGCATCGCCCGGGCGGGTGTCCGGGCCTACCCCCGGGCGAGCGGAGCGTGGCTGGAGCTCGGGCTCGCGCTCGCTGCCCGGGGGGAGGACGCGGAGGCCGCGGAGGCGTTCGAGAAGAGCCTCGAGGAGTGTCCACAGAGCCCGTTCACGTGGAAGAACTACGCGGTCGCCCTGATGCGCCTCGGCCGCTACGAGGAATCGGTGGCGGCCTGGCGACGCTGCCTCGAGATGAGCCCCCCCGACCTCGCCCCGCTCTGGCGCGGCCTGGGGAAGGCCGAGTTGCTGGCCGGTCACCCGGACCGGGCCGTCCGTGCCCTCGGGCGGGCGTACCAGCTGCGTCGGCGGGACGCGGAACGCCAGCAGGATCCGCGGGTGAAGGCCGTCCTCGAGCGGGAGGCGGACGAGCTGCGGGTGATCTACCAGCAGGCGCTCCTCCGGCTCGCGCAGCAGCGCCTGCGGGAGGCCCGGGCGGGCGAGGCCCGGGAACTCGCCCGCCGGGCGGTGCAGCTCGGATCCCTGCCGGCCCCGGGGCTCTTCCTCGCGGGCCAGGTGCTGCACCGGGCCGGCTACGAGGAAGAAGCGAAGGAACTGTTCCAGGAAGCCCTGGCGGCCGACCCGGACCTCCTGCGGAAGAAGCACGAGGTCGCGGTCGAGCTGGACCGGCAGGGGAAGCACGCCGAGGCCGCGGAAGCGTTCCGGGAGATCCTGGCGGTTCGCCCGGACCACGTCTCCACGCTCTTCAACCTCGGTCGGAATCTCCTCCTCGCCGGGCGCCCGGAGGAGGCCATCGCCTACCTCGAGAAGGGGCTGGCCCGCCGGGAGGATCCCCGGGCGCGCCGGCTGCTGGAGGAGGCGCGCCGGCGCGCGCGCCGCGTGCCGCGGACCAGCCGCCTGCGCTGACGCGGGCCCAAGGAGACCACCGATGCGAACCACGATGACCGCGATCGTCGCCGCCCTCGGGTTGCTGTTGGCCGTTCCGGCGCTCCCCGCCCGGGCCGGCCGCGTCCCGCGGAAGAACAGCCCGGACCAGGAGCACCCGAAGCGCCCCGAGGGAAAGGGCTTCGGGCTTGCCATGCCCAACCTGTCGGAGAGCCCCCTCTTCCAGAGGGCGGCGGAGGTGCCACCCCGTCCGCCCGAGTCCTACGAGCGAAAGCTGCCCGAGCGCGTGGCCGGGTTCGTGCGCAAGGAGATGACCGGGCGGACCCGCTGGTTCGGGCCGGCCGGGACGAGCGAGGTCCACGCCACCTGGGCGGACGAGCAGGGGAACACGATCCGCCTCGACCTGGTCGACCCGGGCGGGTTGCCGCCGGAGATGAGCCCGCGCTACCGGCCCTTCCCGGCCCCCGGCGAGCGGGAGAAGGTCGCGGGGACCATTCGCGAGGGGATCACGATCGCGGACTGCCCGGGCGTCGCCGAGTACCAGCTCGGGGAGCGGGGCGGGAAGATCGAGATCGTCGTCGGCCCCCGGGTCCGGCTCACCGTGAGCTCGGCGAACGTCCGGCCGGTGGAACTGCGGGCGTTCCTCGAGGCGCTTCCCCTCCGGGAGATCGCGGCCCTCGCACCGGAGCCGACGCCGGATTTCTCGGACCTCCTGCCGAAGAAGGACTGAGGCGGAGCTCCCAGCGACGGACGCGAACGACGGCGCCATCCGCGTTCACGACGCTCGGGCGGCCTTCCGGCCGCCCCTACGAGAATCCCGGCGACCCACGACCCGGGCCCCGTGTACGGGCCTCTCGCAGGGGCCGCCGGGAGGCAATGCGGGCCTCCCGTAGGGGCCGCCGGGAGGCGGCCCGGGCGGCGCGCAGCGCCGCGGCAGGGCTCCCCGGCACCCGCGGACGAGGGAAGGGCCCCGCGGTCGCGGGGCCCGGCGGGTCGTCGCTGGAGAGAGGGAGTCGGGTCAGTTCCTGCGGGCACGGCCCCGGCGGCCACGGTGGGGGTGCATGCCCTTCCTGCCGGGCCGCGGCCCACGGTGTTGCCTCATCAACTGCTCCAGTTTCTGGCGCTGTTCCGGCGTGAGCAGCTTCGCGATCGCGACGCGGCCCTGCAGGCGGTGCCGCGAGATCGCCGCGTCCGCCTCGACGACGGCATCGATCGCCTTCTCGAGCGCCTCCGTGTCGAGGCGTTCCTGGTGGAGCAGGCGCGCGAGGTCGAGATGGGCCTTTTCCGCGGCAGCGCGGAGGTCCACCTCGTCGCGGGCGGAGGAGAACCAGGTCTCCTCGATCTGCTTCACCTGCTCGTCGGTGAGGCCCAGGGCCGACCGGACCTGCGGGTTCCTCCACCACCTGCGGGCGGGTCCGGCCGGGGGGGGACCGCCCGGGCCCGGGCCCATCCCGGGACCCATCCCGGGGCAGGGACCGATGCACGGACCGGGAGGCGGCGGAGGCGCGCCGGGGCCGGGGGCCTGGGCGAGGGTCGCGGGCGCCGCGACGGCGAGGAGGAGGAAGACGAGGGCGATCGCCGGGATCGCTCGCAACACGGCACGGTTCCTGCTCATCGGGATCATCCTTTCCGGGCGCCGCCCGCGGGGGGCGGGGCCTCTCGATCGTCGGTGGCCGGGGCGGGATCCTCGCCGGCGAGGAAGCGGGCGAGACCGGCTCCCGGCACGTCGGGGAACTCGAGGGCCGTCGCCGTGTCGTCCCAGGCGTCGTAGACGGCGAGCGGGTCCTCGAACGAGGTGAAGGCGACCCGTTCCGGGGTCGGGGGCGTGGCGGTGCCGGGCCGCCCCCCGGGGAGAAGCGGCCAGAGCGCGAGGACGAGGAGGGCCGCGGCCGCGGAGAGGGCGATCCCGGCCCGGCGACGCGCACGAGCCCGGCCGCGCTCGGCCCGCACCGCCGCGAGGATCTCCTCCCGCTGGCGGGCGAAGAACCGGTCGGCCCATGCCTGGTCGTCGTGGGTCCCGCGCATCGTCACGTCCTCCCGGCGGCCCCCGGGGCCGCTCCGAACCCGGCGAGCCGGGAGCGGAGCAGGCGGGTGCCACGGAACAGGTGCACCTTCACGGTGCCGGCATGGAGGCCGAGGCGAGCGGCGATTTCCCGCACCGGCAGTCCCTCCGCGAACCGCAGCCGGAAAACCTCCCGCTGCCTTCCGGGGGGGAGCGCCGCGAGCTGTTCCCGGACCGCCCGCCGCAGCTCGGTGGCGAGCAGGTCCTCTTCCGGGCCCGGTGCCGGGTCCGGGGCGCTCTCCGCCAGGGCCGCCTCGTCCACGGGGAGCTCCCCGCGCCGGGCCCGGTCGATGGCGAGGCGGCGGAGGGTGGCGAGGCACCACGACCCGAAGCTGCCCGGGTCCCGGAGCCGGCCCAGGTGGCGGAAGGCGCGGAGGAGGGTTTCCTGGACCAGGTCGTCCGCGTCCTCCACCCGGCCCACCGCGGCGAGGGCCCGGGCCATGAGCGGTCGCTGCCAGCGCCGGACCAGCTCGGCGAACGCCTCCTCGTCACCCCGGCAGGCCCGGAGCACCAGGGCCTCGTCGGGGGGATCGTGGGGGGGGCGTTCGCTCGCGCTCATCTTCGGCCTCCACTCCACAGGACGGGATCCCGGCGAATCGGTTGACAGGGTACCCCGCCGCGGAGGTGGCGGCGGCCCGAGGCGGCGCACAGCGCGGCGCACAGCGCGCCGATCCGGGGACCCCGTCCAGCCCCGGGCCGGGCGACAGGGAACGGGCCGAACTGCAACGGCCGGAACAGAGAACCCAGGTTCCTGCAAAGGACTCGGGAGACTGTTCGTCCTGGTTTTGTCGTTTCCGTTCCCAACTTTCGCCTTCCCGGGCTTCCAGGGAGCCTGGAATTGCGGGAACCCGCGATCTCTGTTGGTGACATTGCAGAAAGACCTCCTCTCCGTCGGAATCCTCGCGTTTTTCCCCCTTGCCTGTCGCCGGCGCGGCGCCGACCGGGGTCCGAATGCCCCGGTCCACCGCGGGGAGTAGACTCGGAAACCGCCGCCCGCCCCCCGGGCGGATCGTCGCGGGAGGAGCCGATGGCGCGCCTGACCAGGATCACCACGCGCACGGGGGACGATGGCCGGACGATGCTCGGCTCCGGCCGCAGGGTCCCCAAGGACGACCCCCAGGTCGAGGCGTACGGCGACGTCGACGAGCTCAACTCCGTCCTCGGCGTTGTCCTCGCCCGTGACCCGGAGCCGGAGGTCGCGGCGGTCCTCCACCGGGTGCAGAGCGAACTGCTCCACGTGGGCGGCGTGCTCGCGATGCTCGACCCGGAGGGGAAGAAGAAGGCCCCGAACCTGGTGAAGAACCGTCATGTCAACCGGCTCACGCGGGAGGTCGAGCGGTTCAACGCGGACCTCGAGCCGCTCGAGACGTTCGTCCTGCCCGCCGGGACGGAGACCGCAGCCTTCCTGCACCTGGCCCGCACGGTCTGCCGGCGGGCGGAGCGCCGCGTCGTCGCCCTGGGCCGGGAGCGCGCGATGCCCCCCACCCTGGTGCGGTACCTCAATCGCCTTTCCGACCTGCTCTTCGTCCTGGCCCGGTGGGAGAACCGGGCGAAGGGCGCCGGGGACATCGCCTGGGACACCGAGGCCTGAGCCGCCGCCGATGGTTCGGAACCGCCGGGCCCCCCGCCTTCCCGTTCGTGCCGGCCTTGCCGCCGCGCTCGCCGTCGCCCTCGTGTCCGCCCTCGTCGTCGCCCGGGCCGCCCCACCCGCGCCGGGCCGGATCTGCTCGGTCAGCCTCGCGGGAGACGAGCTCCTCGCGCTGCTCGTCACGCCGGACCGGGTCGTCTGCGTTTCCCGGTACGCGGACGACCCCGGGCTCGCGGCCTGCGCCGGCCGCTGGCCCGCCACCATCCCCCGTCTCGCGGCCAACCTCGAGGCGGTCCTGGCCCGGCGCCCGGACCTGGTCGTCGCCGCACCGTGGAACCGCGCCGATTTCCTCCGGGTGCTGCGGCACGTGGACGTCCCGGTCTTCGTCCTGCCCGACGTGCGGGGCTTCGAGGACGTGCGGCGGGCCCTCCTCGACCTCGGGCGGGCGGTCGGGGAGCCGGGGAAGGCGCGCCGGGTGGTCCGGGAGATGGACGCGCAACTCGCGGCCCTCGCGCACCGTCTCGCGGGCGTCCGGGAGCGGCCCCGCGTGCTCTTCTTCTCCCACCTGGTCGTGGCCGGGGCCGGGACGACCATCGACGAGGTGATCGACCGGGCCGGTGGCCGGAACGCCGCCCGGGAGCTCGGCATCGAGGGACACCGGCGCGTGCCCCTCGAGACGATCCTCGCCCTGGACCCGGACGTGCTCCTGCTGGGGAAGGGGGGGGGCGAGTCTCTCGAGGCGACGCTGGCGGAGTGGCCCGCCCTCCGGAGCCTCCGCGCCGTGCGGGAGGGGCGCACCTGCGAGGTTCCCGGCAGGCTGCTGACCACCGTCGGGCCGGAACTGGCCCGGGGCGCCGAGGCGGTCGCCCGCTGCCTGCATCCGGGGGTGTTCGGCCGGGACGGGTCCCGGGAGAAGGGAGGCTCCCGGTGAGAGGATCCCTCGCCCCGCTGCTCGCGGGGCTCGCCGTGCTCGTCGCGGCGGCGCTCCTCGCCACGGTGCTCGGGGGGACGGCGGCGGTCTCCCCCCTCGACGCGGTCCGGGCCCTGGCGGCGCCCGGCGAGGCGCCGGCCCTTGCGCGGACGATCGTGCTCGAGGTGCGCCTGCCGCGGGTGCTGCTCCTCCTGCTGGCGGGCGCCGCCCTGGCCACCGCCGGCGCGGCCCTGCAGGCGACCCTCCAGAACCCCCTCGCCGACCCGGGCCTCCTCGGTCTCGCCGGGGGCGCGGCCCTGGGGGCCGTGCTCGTTCACGGCGCGCGCCTGTCCCTCCGCGCGCCCTGGACGCTTCCCGCGGCGGCCTTCGCCGGGGCGGTCCTCGCCCTCCTCGTCGTGTTCCTCGTGGCCCACGCGGCGGCCCGGCCCGGGGCCTCCACGGTGATCCTCGCGGGGGTGGCCGTGGCCAGCTTCGCGTCCGCGATCGTCTCCGTGCTCCTCCTCGCCACGGGGGAACACCGCGTCCACGAGATCTTCGCCTGGCTGCTCGGCTCCGCCGAGGGGCGGGGCTGGTCCCACCTGCGCCTCGCCCTCGCGCCCGCCCTCTGCGGGATCGCCGGCCTCGTCGCCTCGGCGCGGCTCCTCGACGCGCTCGCCCTCGGCGACGAGCACGCGGCGGGGCTCGGGGTCGACCTCGCGCGGGCTCGGGCCCTGGTGTTCGGCCTCGTCGCCCTCGCCGCCGGGAGCGTCGTCGCCGTCACCGGCCCGATCGGGTTCGTCGGCCTGATGGTGCCCCACGCGGTCCGACCGTTCTCCGGGGCGGGAGCCCGGGTGCTCCTGCCGGCGTCGGCCCTGGCCGGGGGAGCCTTCCTCGCCCTCGCGGACCTTGCCGCCCGGATCGTCTCCCCGACCTTCGACCTGCCGGTCGGGGTCGTCACCGCCCTGGCCGGCGTACCCTTCCTGCTCGTGCTGCTGCGCCGCGCGTCCCGGTGATCGCGGGGTTCGAGGAAGGAGACCCGCCGTGCTTCCGGCCCTGCCGCTGCCGCTCTCGTGGTACCTCGCCCTGGCCCTGGCCGGCCCGGCGGGGGGCGGCCCCCCCGCGCCGCAACCGGCGGAAGAAGGACCCGCGGGCCTGGTCGAGACGGTCTGGACGGAGGCCCGGGGCCCGGTCTCC
The DNA here is from genome assembly GCA_964420365.1 of uncultured Acidobacteriota bacterium. Taxonomy (GTDB): domain Bacteria; phylum Acidobacteriota; class Polarisedimenticolia; order J045; family J045; genus JAMOQA01. Next base: position 51,463 of record CAYQTA010000056.1, read on the forward strand.
CTCGCGACCGGCCCGGCGAGCCGGACCTGGCGGCTCGATGCGCGGGAGCTCGACGAGGGGGGAGACCTGGCGCTCCAGCAGGCGCTCTCCCGGTTGCCCGGGCAGGCTCCGCCCACCGAGGACCCGGACACCGTCCCCTCTCCCCGCGGGCTGGGCGGGCCGCGGGCGGTCTTCCTGCTGGACGGGGCGCCGGTGACGACGGAGCGCAGGGCCGGTGTCTCCGGGGGGCTCTACCGCCCGGAGACCCTGGGGGCGGTCGAGTTCCTGCGCGGGCCCGAATCCCTCCTCTACGGCACCGCGATCGCTGGCGGTGTCCTGCTGGTGGAGAGTCCCTGGGGGACCCCCGGGGAAGCGTGCCACGCCCGGGCCGGCGCGGAAGTACGGACGGGCGATGGGCCGGCGTACGCGGGTCGGATCGCCTGGCGGGAGGACGGGTGGTCTCTCGCCCTCGCCGAGCGCTCCCTCCAGGACGCGAAGACCCCGGGCGGGGCTCCCGTCGAGCGCGAGGCCCGGGCGCGGAGTGCCTTCCTCGGGCGCACGTGGCTCGCCGGCACGACGCTCTGGAGCGCCGGGGTGCGCGCCGACCGGCTCGGCGGCGCCGATCGGCCCGCCCTCCGGGAAGAGGGCCACCTGGTGCGCCTTCCCCACGAGGCGGCGCTGCGCGCGACGGTCCGCGGCAGCCGGGACCTGGGTGCCGGGGAAGGGCTGGACGTGGTCGCCTGGTGGGGTTCGAACGAGCGGGAGCTCTCCCGCCAGGAGAGGTTCGGATCGGCGGAGACGCCCGGCGGCCTGGTCGCCCGGACCCGGGCGTACGAGTGGGGTGGCCGCGCGATCCGCACCTGGCGGGGAACGACCTGGACCGTCCGCGGGGCGGTGGAGGCGACGCGTCGGCAGGGGGTTCGGACCCGCCTCGCCGGGGGAGCTCCGGGCGTCGTGGAGCTGGACGCGATTCCCCTCGCGGACGGGGTGGAATCGTCCCTGGCGACCGCCCTCGCGGGACACCTTCGGCTCGGGGAGCGCTGGCGGCTTGCCGGCGGCCTGCGCGCGGGCTACCGGGGCAGCCGCGCGGTGGTCCCCTCGGGGCCGGTTCACCGCTCGGAGACCCCCTGGGCGGCCAGCGCGGGCCTGGTGCGGAAGGCGCACCGGGGAAGGTGGTTCGTTGCGTTGCACCGCTCCGAGCGCCTGCCGACGCTGACCGAGCGGTTCTACGAGGGGGTGACCGGAAAGGGATGGATGGTTCCGTCGCCCGGGCTCGGGCCGGAGCACGGCTGGGGGACGGAGGTCTCGTGGGACGGGCGCGTCGGTCCGGCCGACGTGGCCCTCACCTGGTTCCTCGAGCGGGTCGACGACGTCATCGTGCGGGACTTCGGCGTGCCCGGTGCTCCCCCGGCGCCGTGGGACGAAGGGGACGTCTACCGCTTCGTCAACGCCGGGAAGGGACGGATCTCCGGCCTCGAGGCGTGGGTCCAGGCGGTTCTCGGGGGCGGGTGGTCGGTGCACGTGGCCGCGCACCGGGTCCGCGGGGAGGACGGAACGGGAGATCCCCTTTCCGCGATCCCGCCCGACACGGTCGCCGTCGGGCTGGTTCATCGCTGGACCGGGGGCGCGTTCGTTCGCCTGGATGCCTGGGCCGTGGCGCGGAAGGACGATCCCGGCCACGGGGAGGTGGAGGTGCCCGGCTACACTCGCCTCGACCTGGCGGCCGCGGTTCCCCTCCTCCGTGGCCTCGCACTCCGGCTCGCGCTGCGGAACGTGACCGACCGGGAGTTCGTCCCGTCGCCCAGGAAGCGCACGCCCCCGGCCCCGGGCCGTACCCTGGTGGTCGCGCTCGACACGGAGTGGTAGGGGCCCGGGATCCCCCCGTTCCCCGCCGTTCGCCCGGGTTCCCCGTCGCCCGTTCCCGGGAAGTCTCCTTGGCAGGCCGGGCGGAACCGCGTACCAGTTATGGTCGAAGGGGGCCCCGGTCAGCCGGGGGCTTCCACGTCGCGGGGGAGGACCGCAGGGAGGATCCGTACGCAACGCCGGGGACGGTGGGGCCGCGGGAGGCCGCAGGCATGTCGAGTCAGGACCACCGTTCGCACGCCCGATGTCGCCGTCACTTCCTCCGTGGTGTCGTCGTCCTCACCATCGTTCTCCTGGCGCCCGTCCGGGGCTTCCCGGCGGGCGCGAGTGCTCCCGGGATCCCGGGAGGCGGAACCGACACCGGCGGCACCAACCCCCGGGACGACGAGCCGGTCATCCTGGCCGGGGCCCGGTTCCCGGAGCTTGACGGCACGCTCATCGCCGAGACCGGGATGTTCGTCTATGACCCCTCGAGCCGGACCTACCGCCCGATCCCGTTCCAGTGGGACGAGCGGGTCGACAAGGTCTTCAACGAGGGGACGGCCTTCGAGTTTCACCAGCTCCTCTACGACTTCGACCACGAGGAGGACGGCAGGATCGACGCCGACGACGAGCTGGCGTTCATGTACCGGGACGCGGGGCAGCGGGCACCCGACGAGGCGCCGTGGCCCCGCGGCGCGGGGAACCTCCGCTACGAGATCCGGGTCGTCGATCCGCGTCCCGGCGCCCACAACCCGCCGCGCTGGGTCTACCTGTTCACCGGGACGGGGCTCGCGACCTCGCCGGACCGCTACGTCGACTGGAACCTCCTCCCGGCCGGCTCCGTGCAGACCTCCCGCTTCGAGCTGACCTGGGAAGACCGGTGGCTGCTCACCGAGTACCGGGTGCTGCCCCCCTGCGGGTCGGGGAACGACCTGATCGACCGGTTCAAGGGACGGGCCGTGCCGGTGGAAGGGAACACCGAGGACGAGGAGGGGTGGAACGGGAGCTCCTGGTTCCTCGGGGGGCTGCTCGGCCCGGTGCGGGCGATCCGGGCCGTGCGGGGGGCCGCTTCCGGCGCGAACACGATCCACGTCGATCTCGTTTACGGGACGTTCTGGGAGCGCCAGTTGACGCTCCGGGTCCACCCGCTGGTCAGTTGCAAGCTCTACTTCGACTGGCTGCCCCGGGGTCACGCGACGCTGTACACGCCCCGGAACCGGGACGGGCTCGTGATCGACGGGCATCCGGATCCCGAGGCGAGCCAGGAGTACGTCACGTGGAACGTGGTGGCCGGGGACGGCGGCGGGATGGCCGTCGCCTGGCACGTGCCCCCGCCCGGTCACTACGACCGCAAGGAGGCCTGGATCCTCGACGACGCCAGCGTCAACGACCAGACCCCGATGAACCCGCACTACGGGGACGACGACGACTCCCTCTACGGGGCCCACGGGGTCAAGCTGGTCGGCATCAAGGAATGCAACGTCGAGGGGATCGCGATGCGGATGCGGGTCTACCCGCTGTGCGACGGCGAGGGAAACGCGAGCCTCGGGGACGTGATCGGCGAGATGCAGGAGAACCCGATCCGGGCCGAGGTGACCGCCGAGTGGGAGAACGTCCCGGCCGTCCGGTCGCTGCGGGTTCACCGGCAGGGAGACGACGTCGTGCTCACCTGGGAGTCCCACCCGGACGCCGACGGCTACCGGGTCTACCGGGCGAACGATCCCAGCCTCGGGTACGAGAACTGGGACCTCGCCGGCGAGACGTCCGGGACGAGCTGGACCGACGCCGGTGCGGCGAACGGGCCGGGATTCCGCTGCTGGTCCGTCGTGGGCGTCCGGGACGGCCAGCAGGGCCCCTGGTGACGGCCGGCCCGGGGCGGCATCGCGCGCGTCCGTGGTGCCGTGCGCGTCGGGCACCGGCGGGGGGCCTTCCGGCCGCCCCTTGACCCCCCAGAGAGAATCTACAGGATCCCTCCTCGCGCGGGTCGCGCAGGGGCCGCCGGGCGGCGGCCCGGGCGGCGCGGAGCGCCGCGCGTCACGCCGCAAACGCGCACGACGGCAACGTGCGCGCCCTCCACCTTCGGGCGCCCTTCCGGCCGCCCCTACAGGACCCCCGGTGACGCGGAGCGGCGCGGCCCGTTGCCGCGCGCGTCCTCGATCAGGGGGCGGGATCGGGGAGGACGGTGACGACGACGCGGCGGCGCCGGCGAGGGCCGTCGAACTCGCAGAGAAAGACGTTCTGCCAGGTCGAGAGGCCGGGCTTCCCGTCGATCACCGGGATCGTCTCGGCAGGACCGACGAGGCCGGATTTCAGGTGGGCGTCCCCGTTGCCGTCCTGGCGGTCGTGCTCCCAGGCGCCGCGGGGGACCAGCTTCCGCAGCAGGGTGACGACGTCCCGCTGGACCGAGTCGTCCCAGTTCTCCTGGACCATGATTGCCGCGGTCGCCCCCTGGACGTAGACGTGGACGAGCCCGTCGCGGACGCCGCTCTCCGAGACGATCGCGCGGACCTCGGCCGTGATGTCCACGAGTTCCTCCCGCTCCCGCGTCGTCACCTCGATGATCCTGCGCATGCGTCGCTCCTTCCTCCGGGCGTTCTCCCTCCCGGACAGCTTCCCGGAGCACCCCGTGCGGGGGCAAGGGGGCTCGACGGGATCGTCGAACGGCGGGGAGCGTCCGGCAGGTCCCGTCGAGCCCCGGGTCCATGGCCCGGGGGCCCAACTGGTTGAAGAGCAACGCGGTATTGGCCGGGGCGTCCGCTGGCACGGTTCGTGCTCTTTTCCGGGGCGAGGCACGAAGAGACCGCCGGGGAAGCGTCCCCGGCTGGAGAAAGGAGACCGCGATGAAGACGAACACGAGGAGGATCACGGGCACGAAGAGGACGTTCCCGGCGCTGGCGGCCGCGCTGGTCGCGGTGCTGGCACTGACCGGCGCGGTCCTGGCGGACGATCCGCCCGCCGCGACTGCCGACGACGGCACCCGGGTGATCGAGGGGCAGGTCGTCCAGGTTCGGCAGCAGGTGCGCACCCGGTCCGGCCAGGCCGTCGACGAGGTCATCGTCCGGACCCGGGAGGGGCGGCAGGTTCGCCTGCAGCTCGGCCAGGCCGGCGAGGCGGCCCGCCTCGGGCTCGAGGAGGGCGACGCGGTGCGCGCGCAGGTGCAGTCGCGGGCGCGTACCCGGGTCCAGGACGGGACCGGCGAGGCGTTCCGGGTCCGGGCGATGCGAAACGAGCGCACCGGGCAGGAGCTGGTCGTGCGAGGTTCCGGCAGCGAGACGATGGCGCGCCAGCAGCTTCGTGACGGCTCGGCCGCCGGTGGCCAGCACCAGTACGGCCAGGGGGCCGGAACGATGCAGGGTCGCGGCGGCCGCTACGGTGCGGGCGGCGGATCCGGCCAGGGAACGATGAACCGCACCCGCACCCCGGGCAGTTGCACCGGTGGCGGTGCGCACCACGCCTTCCGCCACGGCGGTGGAGGGGGTCGGGGACGCCGCTGAGCGCTCCTTCCCGTCGAGACGCGGACCGGGCGCTCCGCACCCTGGACTCCCTCCCTCCGGCCCGGTCCGCGTGACGATAGAAGGGTCCGCCGGGTCTGCCCGGCGGGCCCTTCACCTTTCCACCCGCGCGTCCGCGGGCCTCCCTCGCGTTCCGGTCCTCCTTCCACCGGGGGCGGACGCGCGTCGCGACCGCCGGGGCGCGGCACCCCGGCCGTGGCGGGGCCGGGCTCAGGGCAGGATGGCCGGGAGGACGAGCCCGAGGGCGAGGAGGGCATGAGTGGCGAGGTTCCACGCGACGTTGGCCGCCAACGCGGGGACGGGGATCTCTCCGGGTGCGCCGCGGATGGCCCAGGCGAGGGGCCGGGCGAGCAGGAGGCTCGGCAGCAGCCCGAGGAGCGCCCAGGCGGGAAAGAGCCCGAGGACGACCGCGACCAGGATCGTCGCCGGGACCAGCAGGGCTGCCACCGCCCAGACCATCGCCGCGAGGGCCGGTCCGAGGGCGAGAACCAGGTTGCGGCGGCCTCCGGACCGGTCGGCCTCGATGTCGGGGAACTCGTTCAGGAGGAGCAGGTCGAAGGTGAGGAAGAACGACGGCGCCGCCGCCGCGATCGCGGCGGGGCCGATCCAACCGTCCTGTACCAGGGCCGACCCGAGGACCGGCAGGGCCCCGAGGCCGAGCCCTGCCCCGACCTCGCCGAGACCGACGCGGGCGAGCACGTCGGTGTAGCCGAGCACGAGCACCGCCCCGACGGCGAGGAACGGCAGCAGGGGCCAACCGATCGTCACGAGGAACCACCCGCCCACCCCGCACCCGGCCGCGATCATCGCCAGGCCGAACAGCAGCGCCGCCCGGGGAGAGAGCCTCCCCCCGGGGATCGTCTTGCTTCCCCCGCTGAACGGGGTCGGCCGGGTGAGGTCGTCGATCCCGGTCCGGGCGTCGGAGACCTCGTTGAGGACGTTGACGGCCACGTGCAGGGCGACCAGGCCGACCAGCGCGAGCAGTGCCCGACCCCACCGGAGCGGCGCCCCGTCGGCGACCGCCGCCGCCGTGCCCAGGGCGACGAGGACGACCGGCAGGGCGAGGAAGGGAACCCGCGCGACTCCCAGGAACGCAGCGATCCGGCCCATGGCGCGAAGAGTCTACCCTCCCCGGGGGAAACGTGTCCCGGGGGAGCAGGCGGGATGCGACGGGACCGGGTCATTCCCGCGGG
>CAYQTA010000057.1:0-9822 GCA_964420365.1 uncultured Acidobacteriota bacterium
GTTGCCGGTCGTCGTCGTGTAGATGTCGTCGTACCAGTAGCTGACGTCCGGCTTGATCCGCCCGTCCTCGGCCGGGCCGATCGACGCGCCCGAGCACCAGCAGTCGTCCGACGTGTCGAGCGTGTCGTAGTGCTTGACGCCGCCGACCGAGATGATGTTCTTCGCCCACGCCTGGGGGCGCGAGTCCTGGTTGCCCGCGTTCGACTGGGACTGGAGGATCGCGATGTCCAGCCGCCAGATGATGTCGTCCATCTCCTCGGAGTAGCTGTTGTAGTGCCGCGTCCGCGCGTTCCCCCAGGAGTTCGTCTGGAAGCTGGCGAAGTAGGGATCATGCTTCAGCTCCTCGGTGTGCGCGTACCGATCGGACACCTCGTCGTAGTCGGCGAAGATCCCCTGGGCCTCCGGGCACGGCATGTGACCGGTTCCCTTCGCCTCGCCGTCCCCGTCCCGGTCGCCGTTGCCGAAGACGATCCCGTAAGTGCTGGTCCCGTGGCTGGCGACGTTGGCCGCCGTGTGCATCAGGATCCCGTCGAAGTCCATGTGGTCCTGCTCGATCCCGGCGTCCATCACCTCGCCGCGGACCCCCTGCCCGCAGTAGCCCCAGGTGTCCTCGACCCAGTTGTCGCCGGCGTCCTCGCGGACCAGGTCCATGTCGGTCTCCGGCGGCGACCAGGAGTCGATCCACTCGACGTCGTCGAGGGCGGCGATCCGCTTCAACTGGGCGGGGCCGGCCCACAGCTCGAGCACGTGCCCGCTCGGCCAGAACGCGGCGACCTCCGCCCCGAGGGCGGCGGCGGCGGCGGCGATCCGCTGCTTGGCCGCCGGGCCCCACTCGAAGGCGACGACCCGCACGCGCCGCGGTGGCGCGTCGGCGGGCGCGCTCGTGGCCCAGTCGCGCAGCTCCCGCTCGACGCGATACCAGGGCTGGTACGGCGCCACCCGCGCGACGAAGTCGAGGCGGGAGAGTTCCGCCACCCGGGCCGGGTCGATCCGCACCAGGTGCGTCGCGTGGGGGACGAACCCGACGATCTCCGCGCCGGCCGCCTCGAGGGCCTCCCGCCATTCCGGCAGGCTGGTCGTCCGGAGCTGGACGAGGAAGACCCGGCCGCCCGGGGCCGGGGACCAGTCCGCCGGGGCCGGCGGGAGCGGCTCGTCCGGCCGAGCAGCCCCGTCCCGCAGGCGGACGTCGAGGGCGACCGGGCGGCCCTCCGTCCAGGTCCTGCCCGCGTCCCGGCTCCAGGCCGCGAACGTCTCGCCGGTGGCGGTCTCGAGCCAGGTGGCGAAGGCCGCTCGGCCGGCCGGGTCCCGCCCGGTCGCCCCCGGCTCGACCGGGGAGGCGGTCACCCGGAGGAGCGACCGGTCCCGGGAGCCGTCGGGAAGGACGGTCTCGACGAAGACGCGGGAGATCCCGTCCACCCGCTCGACGGAGAGCGCGGGACGGGGGAGCGCGTCGCCGGCCACCGCGGCGAGCGGCGTGGCGGCGACCAGCAGTGCACAGAGAGCGAGGGTGACCGACGCGAGGGCGGAACGGACGGGGGGCATGCGAATCCTCCGGCCGGGCGGGTTCGCCCGGGTCGCGTGGAATGTACGCCGACCCGCCGCTCGGACAAACCGTTTTCCCGCACCGAGTTCGCCTCCGGCGGGAACGCCGCCGGCACGACCCGGACACCCGCGACCCCTTCCGACCGGCTCGGTGTATCCCGGGGCGTGCTAACGTCATCCCGGGTACCCGGGGGCACGCCGCTCCCGCGGAGGCGCGCCGTGCACGAGTTTCTCCTCGATCCCGCCCTCGAGGCGCTGAAGATCGCGGCGATCGTCTTCGCGATGATGGTCGCCGTCGACCTCGCCAACATGCTGCTCGAGGGCCGGCTGGCATCCCTGCTCGGCCGGGGCCGGTGGGCCGGTTACCTGGTCGCCGCGTTCCTCGGGGCGACGCCGGGATGCGCCGGTGCCTTCCTCGCCGTCAGCCTCTATGCCCACGGGGCCCTCAGCTTCGGGGCCCTCCTCGCCGCGATGGTCGCGACGACCGGGGACGAGGCGTTCGTCATGCTCGCCCGGTTCCGCGGAACCGCCCTCGCCCTCTTCGGGGCGCTGTTTCTCCTCGGCGTCGCGGTGGGCTGGATCGCCGACCGCTTCGCCGGCACGCTCCGCTTCCCGGAGGCGCGGGAGTGCGCGGTGCCCCACTACCACCCCGGCGAGGAAGGGCTGCGCCACTTCCTGAAGGAGCACGTGCTCCAGCATGCGCTGCTCCACCATGTTCCCCGGATCTTCGCCTGGACGTTCGCGGCCCTCGTCCTGGTCGCCGGGATCGAGCACTGGCTGCCCGGCGAGGGAGAACACCTGGGCGGCCCGTTGATGATCGGGCTCGCGGCCCTGGTCGGGCTGGTCCCGGCTTCCGGGCCGCACCTGGTGTTCGTCACGATGTACGCCAAGGGACTGGTGCCGCTCTCGGTGCTGGTCGCGAGTTCCATCTCCCAGAACGGTCACGGGGTGCTGCCGCTGCTGTCCGTCTCCCGGCCCGACGTGCTGCGGGTGAAGGCCGCGACCCTGGTCCTCGGCCTCGCCGGTGGTTTCCTGCTCCTGCTGCTCGGCACCTGAATCCCCGGCGCCGCGCGTGGACCACGGCACCGTGCGCGTCCGGCACCGGCGGGCGCCCTGCCGGGCGCCCCTACACGAACCCCCGAAACGCGCGACGTGGGTTTGGTAGGGGTCGCCGGTAGGCGACCCGGGCGGCGCACCGCGCCGCGCATCATCGGGCGACGCGTTCCTCGGCACCCTGTGCCTCGGGCACCCTCGGGCGGCCTCCCGGCCGCCCCTACAAGACCCCACGGAACGCGCCGCGGGGTTCGTAGGGGTCGCCGGAAGGCGACCCGGGCGGCGCGCGGCGCCGCGCACATCCGCGCAGGCCGGCCGGAACGGGGAGCGGTGGTATCCTGATCGGTCCCGGTGTTCCGGGGAAGGAGCAGGAGATGAGCGACCGCGACCTCTACCGCCGACACCTCGAGGCCCTCGACCGCTGGCTCGCCGACGCGATCGAGCGGGCCGGAAGGAAGGGGCTCGCCCTCGACGGCGTCGTCCTCCACGCCGGGCGGTCCCGCTACTACCACGCCGACGACCAGGAGATCCCGTTCCGCTCGGTGCCCCACTTCCGGCGGTTCGTACCCCTCGACGGGCCCGAGCACCTGGTGGTCGCCCGCCCGGGGAAGAAACCTCTCGTCTACCGGGTGGTCCCGAAGGACTTCTGGTACGAGAGCGCCCCTCTCCGGCCCGACTACTGGGTCGACGAGGTGGAACTGCGCGAGGTCGACACGTTCGCGGACGCCGCGAACCAGGTGAAGGGGAGCGGGACGTTCGCCTACGTGGGGAACGCCCCCGAGGCGGCGGAGGAGCTCGGCATCCCGGCCGACCGGGTCGAACCGGAAGCCCTGATGGCCCCCCTCGACTGGTACCGGGCGCAGAAGACCGACTGGGAGATCTCCCGCATCGAGGTCGCCGCGCAGAAGGTGGCCGAGGGGCACCGGGTCGCTCGCAAGGCGTTCGAGTCGGGCGCCTCCGAGCGGGAGATCCACTGGGCGTTCCTCGAGGCGTCCGGCCAGCTCGAGCGGGAGTGCCCGTTCGAGACGATCGTCGCCCTCGACGAGAAGACCGCGACCCTGCACTACCAGAACAAGCGCGGGCGCGAGGCCGCCCCGGGCAAGGTCTTCATGCTCGATTCCGGCGCGTCGTTCGAGGGTTACGCCTCGGACGTCACCCGGACGTGGGCCCTCGAGACGGCCGACGACCTCTTCCGGACCCTCCTCGAGGCCCTCGATGCCCTCGAGCGGGACCTGGTGACGATGGTCACCCCCGGTCGCCCCTACCCGGAGATCCACGCCGAGGCCCACCGCCGGATCGCCCTGCTCCTCGCCGAGACCGGGATCGTGAAGGGATCGGTGGACGAGGCCCTCGAGAAGGGGATCACGCGGACGTTCCTCCCCCACGGGGTCGGCCATCACCTGGGCCTCCAGGTCCACGACGTCGGCGGCCGCCAGGCCGGGCCGGACGGCGGCACGGTCGACCCGCCGCCGGAGCACCCTTTCCTGCGGACGACCCGCACCCTCGAGGTCGGCCACGTCGTGACCATCGAGCCGGGCATCTACTTCATCCCGCTCCTCCTCGACGAGCTCGAGGGGAAGCCCGAGGGGAGGCTGGTCGACTGGAAGGTCGTCCGGCGCCTCGTGCCCTTCGGCGGAATCCGGATCGAGGACGACGTGGTCTGCACCGAGGAAGGTCCGCGGGACCTGACCCGCCCGCTGATCCAGGGGCCGCGGGGCATCTGACCCCGGACGGGCCCTCCACGCGGCATCGAACCCGGGCCCGGGACGCCGGACGTCCCGGGACCCCCACCCACCGGAGAAGGTGCCATGAACCGGACTCGTCTCCAGGACGCCGCCGCCGACCGGCCCCGGCCGGCCGACCGGCGGAGCGTACGCATCCTGCTGTGCGTGCTCGCGTTCGTCGTCACCGTGGTGCTCGCCGGCTACCAGCGCCGGACCGGGCCCACCTACCCGGTCACGGTCCGGGACCAGGTCGCCGGCGTCGAGGTGTCCGGCAAGCTGGTCCGGTCCCACGGCGGTGAAGGAGGGGCGATCGTCCGCCTCCACGTGCCGGATCCCCGGGCAACCGGGGAGATCCTCTGGCGGCTCTACCCGACCGACGACCCATGGCGGAAGATCGAGATGGTCCGCCAGGGGGAGGACCTGCTCGCGGAGCTGCCCCACCTGCCGCCGGCCGGGAAGCTGGAGTACTCGGTGCGCATCCGGGTCGACGGCGAGGAGCTCGTCCTGCCGGAGTCCGGCGAGACCGCGGTGATCCGCTACAAGGGGGAAGTCTCCCCGTTCATCCTGGTGCCGCACATCCTGTGCATGTTCATCGCGCTGGTGATCTCGGTGCGCGCGGGCCTCGGTGCGATCGCCGGCGAGTCGAACGTCGGTCGTTTCGTCAAGTGGGTCCTGCTGTTCTTCGTCCCGGGCGGCTTCATTCTCGGGCCGCTGGTGCAGAAGGCGGCCTTCGGAGCCCTCTGGACCGGCTGGCCCTACGGGACCGACTGGACCGACAACAAGACGCTCTTCGCGCTCCTCGCCTGGATCCTCGCCGGCATCCTCGCCAGGTTCGCGCCGCGGATGGAGCGGATCGGGGTGCTCTTCGCCTTCGCGATGATGATCGCCGTCTACCTGGTGCCCCACTCGGTGCGCGGCAGCCAGATCGACTGGTCGAAGACCGCGCCGCCGCCCCACGTCGCAGTCCCGGCGGCACCCGCGGCGGCCGAGCCCGCCGGCGGGCAGGGATCACCGGCAGGCGACCCGGGCCGCCCGTAGGGGTCGCCGGAAGGCGACCCGGGCCGCCCGTAGGGGTCGCCGGAAGGCGACCCGGGCGGCGCGAAGCGCCGCGCATCATCGAGCGACGCGTTCCTCGGCACCCTGCGCCTCGGGCACCCTCGGGCGGCCTTCCGGCCGCCCCTACAGGACCCCACGGAACGCGCCGCGGGGTTCGTAGGGGCCGCCGGCAGGCGACCCGGGCGGCGCGCAGCGCCGCGCATCATCGAGCGACGCGTTCCTCGGCACCCTGCGCCTCGGGCACCCTCGGGCGGCCTCCCGGCCGCCCCTACAGGACCCCACGGAACGCGCCGCGGGGTTCGTAGGGGTCGCCGGAAGGCGACCCGGGCGGTGCCGGGCGCCTACTCCGAGACGCGGCCGTCCGGGGCGCGGGTGCGGACCGAGTAGAAGAAGCAGGTCCCCGCGGCCGCGGCCTCCGGGTCGGTGTACTCCGAGTCGTCCACCTGGGCGAGCAGGTACGGCGCCAGCTCGTCGCCGGTGCGACCCCGGCCCACGTCGGCAGGGTTCGTCGAGCGGTAGACGTTGTAGCCGGCGACGTTCGGCCCGGTGACGTCCCCCCAGTCGAGGAGCGACTCGCCGGAATCCCCCTTGTCGACGACCAGGTCCTCCACCGGCGGGATGTACCCGTTGTTGTGGTAGAGCCGCACCGTCGCGTCGACGACCTGGGAGAAGTTCATCACGGCCTTGTTGGACCACACGGCATACCAGTCGTCGTCGCTCCGGGGAGGCTCGAACGAGACGTCCCCCGACCCGCTGTCCTCCGCGATCTCGAACGCCTCGAACGCGTTCCCCGCCGTGAAGTCGTCGTAGTTCGCCGAGTCGGCGACGAAGAAGTCGACGTCCCCCGGCTCGAACAGCTCGCGGTAGTGCATCCCGGCGTGGTAGCCGCTGCCGTGCCCGTGGGAGGTCGGCACCGACCAGGAGATCTCCATCAGCCAGTCGTGGTCCGGGTCCCCGGGGCCGCTGGCCGGCGAGACCTCGAGGTGCGGAATCGTGAAGCCGGTGAACTGGTGATCCCAGGCGTAGCTCATCCCGCCCTCCGGCTCGTGGATCACCTCGGTCCAGCCGGAGGCCGGGTAGTCCTCCCAGTCGGTGTGGACGTGCACGTAGAAACGCCGGCAGTTCGGCTCGTTGCTGTCGGCGAGCACGAAGCTGACCTTGCCGTCGGCGCCGGTCAGCCCGCGGACCACCTCGACGGGACTGTCATGCTTGTCGCACAGGTCGGACGACTTCTCGCTGCCTACTTGGACGAGCGCCCCGTCGACCGGGTACCCGTTCGCGTCGGTGATCGTCACCTCGAGGGTGCACCAGTCCGTGTAGTGCTTCGTCGAGTCGGACCAGGTCAGGCCGTCCCCGCGCCAGGCGTGCACGCCGGCGCCACCCCCCTTCCAGCCGTCGTGACCCTCGGGATGGTCGATCTGCCGGTCCTCCGCCTGCCACTCGATCCAGCGCCGCTCCCAGAACTCGTTCCAGACGTGGTCGCAGGCCGGGGCCGCGTCGACGCCGATCGTCGGGATCAGGGCGGTCCGCCCGGCGGCGGTCTGCATGTCCTGGAACTCGCCGCAGTTCCCGTCCTGGCAGTAGTAGATGACGATCGGCTGGATCGGCCGGCACCAGTCCTTGTCGCCCCAGCGCCCGAGCATCCGGTGGACCCAGTCGCTGACCTGGCCGATCGCCCCGTTCTCCGGGCCGACGACGTCCTTCTTCATCTCCCACAGGACGTGGACCTCCCGGAGCATGTCCCGCAGCACCGGGCAGGGGCCGTCCTTCGTGCCGTCGTGGTCGTTGTCGCACTGCTCGTTGTAGTAGGTGGGGCACGCGCTGTCGATCGTGCCGTCGTCGTCGGTGTCGCAGCCGTAGAAGTACTCCCGCCAGAAGCGACCGTTCGGCGGGTCGGCCGGGACCCCGTCCCGGTCGCAGAGGATCCAGCAGATGTTGTTGTCCGCCGTCGGATCGACGTAGGTCGGCAGCTCGTCCGAGCCCCGCGGGTGGACGACGTACCAGTAGTAGATGTCCCGGGGCACCTCGTACTCGTTGATCTCCTCCCCCTCCTTCACCTTGTAGCGGATCGTCGACCAGTAGTCGCCGCCGGTGGACGAGTCACCGTGGTCGACGATCTCCGCGTAGTCGACGTCGCGGTCGACCCTGTAGAGCAGCTCCGCGTTGTCGACGATCAGTTGCGGCTTGAAGTCCGGGTGGGTCAGGTCGGTTGTCGAGACGTGGGCCACCGACCAGGCGATCTCGTCGACGTACGGGTCGACGGCGTCCAGGATGAGATCGGCGAGCGTGTCCTGCATCGAGGCATCGAGGCGGTGGAAGGTGTCCTCCAGCTCCTCGGCGAGCCAGGTGGGCGCCTTGTCGATCGCCTGCCGGGCCTTTTCCGTCAGCGAGCGGGAGGGGGCGAGGGTGACCAGGTCCTCCGCCGCGTGGTCGAACTTCACCGCCAGGTGTTCCCCCTCGAGCAGGAGCTGCTTCCGCGAGACCGAGTCGACCAGGTCCCAGGCCGGGTCCTCGGTGCGGCCGCGCGCCGGCGAGTACGGCGGCGCCGGCTCGTCGAGCAGGTCCTCGAGGCGCGGGATCACCCGGGTCCGCTCGTGGTCGTCGGCGACGACCGGCATCGACGGGGGCGGCTCGGCCGTCGCTCCGCGGGACGCCCCGGGAGGCGGCGCGGCGGCAGGGCCTGCCGCGAGGACCGCGGGCACGGCCAGGAAGGCCACCAGGAGAACGGCGAGCGGGACGGCAACGGACGGCACGCGGGTCATCGGATCCTCCCTCCGGGATCCCGCGGCGAGCGACGACGATCCCCCGGGGCGCACGATCGCCCGGCTCCCGGGTATCCCCCTACCTTGTTCGCCGGAACCCCTCGCCTGTCAACGGGAACTCACCGCGCCCCGGTGGTTTGCCGGTCCCCGCCGGCGGCCGCCGCGAGGGCCTCCCGGGCGGCGGCGAGGACGCTCTCCCGCTCTCCCGGGGGCACGACCGGGACCGCGGCGGGCGGAGGATGGGGGGAGATCCGCGGGACGCACCGCGTCCCGGCGCCCCGTAGGTCCGCCACCCAGGCGGCGAGGGTTGCCCGCGGAACACCGGGAAGTTCCGCCCCGCGACGCGTCAGGTCGACGATCCTTCCCGGCGGCTCCTCCCCGATGCGCCGGAGGAGGCGCCGCCGGTGCCGCCAGAGGCTCTCGGTCGTCCGGACCGTCCCTCCGCCCCGGGCGGGCACCTCGAGGGTCCGCCCCCGGGCGGCCCCCGCCGCCTCGCCCCCCGGGCCGTAGGCGCCGCCGGCGCCCAGGGCCAGGTCGGCCCCGAGCAGGCCGACCGGCCCGGCCCCGAGCCGGAGCAGCAGGTCGAGGGCGGCGAGCAGCACGGTCCCGCCGCTCCGGTACGTGCCCGCCCGGCCGAACGCGGGATGGGCCCGTTCGAGGAGACCGCCCCGCTCGCAGCAGAAGAAGGGGCGCCCCGCGGCGGCGACCGCCTCGGGCCGGGCTCCCTCGAAGAACACCAGCGGGACATCCCCGTGGATCCACGGGGCCTCTCCCGGCCCGGCGCCGACCGCCGTCGCGGGGTCCACCCCCCGCGGCAGGAACTTGCCGAGGTTCCGGGGGCCCGGGTCCAGGGTGACGACGAGGTCGGGACGGACCCCCGCCTCCAGCAGCGGCCGGAGGGCGGCGTCCAGGGCGACGAGGAGAGGGAGGCCCTCGCGCCGCGCCCGGAGCAGATCGAGGTCGTCCGCGAGGCTCGGGCCGGGGGCGACGACGAGCGCCGCCCGCCCGGCCACCGCCGGCAGCAGCGCTGCCGCCGGCTCCGCCCGGGCGATCGCGGGGAGGTTCGCCGCGACGTTCTCCAGGACGGCGCGGCGCTGGCCGAGCAGGGACCGCTGGGCAGCGGCCAGCTCCCGGGCCATCTCGGCGAGGGGGGCCAGCCCCGGGGGCGCGGCGGCCAGGGCCAGGGGATCGGTGACGACCCGGAACCCCTCCCCGGGGTCCCGCGGCAGGGCCCCGGCGATCTCCCGGAGGCCCCCGGCGGCGAGCCGGAGGCGCGGGTCGTCGAGCAGGACCGCGAGGTCGCGGGCGGCGAGGGCGGAAAGGCACCGGTCCGGGTCGAGGACGGCGACGGTTACCCGGGCGGTCGGGGCTGCCTCCCGGAGGACCGCCTCGGGGAGCGTGCCGTCCCCGAAGCCGAAGACCAGGATCTCCCGCGCCTCGTGCAGGTCGGCCGGCAGGGGGGGAGGGGGAACCGCGGGACCGGGGCCGGGGTCGACCCCCGGGGGGGCGTGAGGCGTTGGACCGGGCGTGGCGTCAAGGAGTTGACGGATCAGCCCGGGGTGACGGCGGGCGAGCGGAGCCCGGTTGACCGGAAGCACCGGGAAGTCCCGGAGCGCTGCGTCCGCGCGTCCCACGGGGGACGCCGCATCTCGCCGTGTCCGCACGGGCCGTCCTCCTCGCCGGTC
>CAYQTA010000058.1:0-2567 GCA_964420365.1 uncultured Acidobacteriota bacterium
GGGAGGTGACGGCGGTGATGACGAGGGCGCCGACGAGCACGCCGAGCTGGTAGCCGCGCTCGCCGCCGAGCCCCAGCGTGCTCTGGAACGCCTTGCCCGCCGCCGTCATCTGGGCGCCGACGTACCCCATCATGCAGAGGAGGACGATGACGACGCCGACGACCCGGACGACGTGGTTCGGGTCGCGCCACCGCCGCGTCAGGACGTCGATCAGGGTGACCGATCCCTGCCGTTCCGAGAGCGCGCGGAGCCTCGGCGCGACGACGTAGACGTTGACGAGGTAGCCGAGGAGGCAGCCGGGTGCGAACCAGAGGCCGGAGATACCGTGCTCGAACACCATTCCGACGGCCCCGAGCGTGACCCAGCCGGACTCGGAGCTCGCCGTCGAGGAGATTCCGGCCGCCCAGGCGCCGAGAGACCGGCCGGCGAGGTGAAAGTCCTCGCCGCCGTGGGTGCGCCGCGCGGCGAACCAGCCGATGGTGACGAGCGCCGCGAGGTAGGCGACCATCACGGCGCCGACCCAGGCGAGGGTCGTGGGGTCGTGGACGGTCACCGCTCGGCCCTCCGGCGGCCCTCGAGCACGTGGGCGGCGATGGCGGCCACCGAGAGCACGAGGGGAAACACCCAGAGCAACAGGTGCGCTCCCAGCGTCAGACGGTACTCCACACTCCACCTCCGTCCGGTCCGTCCGCGATTCTACCGGATCGGCGCCTCCGGACCGGCCGGTGGGGTACCCTGCCTCAATGGATCGCGATCGACCCGCACCGTGGCCGACCGAATCGGTGGAGACCGTGACCGACGAACGCGTCTTCCGGCTCGAGCGGGTCCGCCGGCGTTCGCCGCGGACCGGCCGGTCCCACGAGTTCCTCGTCCTCCGGGCTCCCGACTGGGTCAACGTCGTCGCCGTCACGCTGGACCGGCGGGCGGTTCTCGTCGAGCAGTTCCGGCACGGGACGGCCCGGACGACCCTGGAGATCCCTGGCGGCGCCATCGATCCCGGAGAGACGCCGGAAGAGGCCGCCGCCAGGGAGCTCGAGGAGGAGACCGGGTACAGGGCCGGGGAGCTCGTGACGATCGGGGTCGTCGAGCCGAACCCCGCGATCCTGGACAACCGGTGCTGGACCGTCCTCGCCCTCGGCTGCCGGCCCGCGGGCCCGCAGCGGCCCGACCCCGCCGAGGCGATCACCGTGCGGCTCGTCCCGTTCGACGAGCTCGACGCGCTGATCGGCCGGGGCGAGATCACCCACGCCCTGGTCGTCGCGGCCCACGACCACCTCCGGCGCGGCCTGGAGGGGGGCGCGCCGTGGAGCCGGCGGATCCCGGCGCCCCCCGGTGACGGCGGGCCGGAGGACGGACCGCCCCGGACGGGTTGACCGGCACCCCCGGTCCTTTCGGAGGATCCCCGGAGGTCGGGGGGCTGGCGCGCAGTCTCGGCGGAAATCCTCGCTCGTGGATGAACCTCTCGAGAGCGCGAGGAGGCCGGCCGGGAGGGGTGCCGCCCGGGCCATCCCGGGACGCGGCCCGGAGAGGTCACCCCTCGACCCCGCCCGACGCATCGCTCTCCCCGGTCTCCCCGGGGGCGATGCTCGTCACCGGCCGCCATAGACTCTGGCTCGGCGTCATCCGTCTCATCGATGTGAGCAAACCCCTCTTCGGGATGCCCGGATGCCCCTCTACGCCCTCTCACGTGGCATCGCCACCGTCTTCTCCCGCTATCCCAGGGCGCCTCGCCCCCTCAAACCGCCTCGATCAGCTCAACCCCCTTTTTGAGACCTGATCGAAAAATTTTTTGAGAAGGTCCAGGGAATCGGGTGTTGACACAGAGGGGGGGAGCGGGTATTCTTCCGCGGCCCTTGCGTCAGCGGGGCTTCATCCAGGAAGCGAAGCCGGAAAGGGGGGATCGTCTCCTCTCGCCGGCTCGAAGCGTGGGGAGAGCGTATGCCGACGATCGCACAGTTGGTCCGGAGGGGACGCAAGAAGGTGGTCGAGAAGACCAAGAGCCCGGCGTTGCAGGGGTGCCCGCAGCGCCGTGGGGTCTGCACGCGGGTGTTCACTACGACGCCGAAGAAGCCGAACTCGGCGCTCCGGAAGGTGGCCCGTGTCCGCCTGACGAACGGGATCGAGGTCACCGCCTACATCCCGGGCGAGGGTCACAACCTGCAGGAGCACTCCCAGGTGATGATCCGCGGCGGCCGTGTCAAGGACCTTCCGGGCGTGCGGTACCACATCATCCGCGGGACGATGGACTGCCAGGGCGTCGAGGGCCGGCGGCAGCAGCGGTCGAAGTACGGCGCCAAGCGGCCGAAGAAGAACTAGGGAGAAGCGTCATGCCGCGTCGTGGAGTCGTCGTTCGTCGCGAGATCCTCCCGGATCCCGTCTACAACTCGCAGCTCGTGACCAAGTTCATCAACTCGGTCATGCGGCAGGGGAAGAAGACCACGGCCGAGCGGATCTTCTACGGGGCGCTCGACCTGATCGCCGAGCGGACCGGCGACGATCCGCTGAAGATCTTCAAGCGGGCCGTGGAGAACGTGAAGCCCCAGGTCGAGGTCAAGTCCCGCCGGGTG
>CAYQTA010000059.1:0-4535 GCA_964420365.1 uncultured Acidobacteriota bacterium
CGGGGCGGTAGGGAGGCCGCGAAATGGCCCGTTACCTGGTCTCGTTCGACTTTCCGGGAATCCACCGGTACGTCTTCGGTGTCGACATGGCTCGGCTGGTCCGCGGGGGCAGCGGGCTGGTCGACCGGCTGAACCGCGAGCTCGTTCCTGGTGTCTTGAGTAAGCCGGAACGGGATATCGTCTACGCCAACGGCGGCAACGGAATCGTCCTGGTCGAGGCCGAGGATGACGGGGCCGTGGACCGGGTAGCGGAAGAGGCCCGGAAGCTCGTCCAGCAGGAGAGCGGGGGCGGTCTGCGGCTCGTCGTCGGAAAGGCCCGCTACGAGGATGGGAATTTCGGGGCGGCCCTGGCTGCCGCCATCCGGGACCGGACCCTTGCCCGGTACCTGCCGCCACCTCCCCGGTCGATGGACGACTGGGCGGGCCGCGCCAGGTGCCGGGAGTGCGGGGACGAGCCGGCTACCGGGGAACTGAAGATCAGCGAGAAGGTGCGACCCGTGGGGCCTGCGTGCCGGGCCCGGGAAGATGAATGGCGCAGGCACCGGTCCGGGAGTTCTCCCTGGGCGAGGGTCCTTGAGAAGGCCGGGGTACGAAAGGGAGGCGAGGACCTGCGCCCCGAGGACTTCCAGTCGATCGGTGATGCCTGCGAGGCGCGCCGGGGCTACGTCGCCGTCGTCTACGCGGACGGCGACGGCATAGGGAAGATCGTCCAGCGGATCGCGGCCGAGGACGCCTACCGGAAGTTCGCGAAGATCGTCGACGACGCGATCTTCGAGGCCGCCGGCGGGGCGATCCGCGAGCTCTTCGGGCGGGAGCTCGACGTGGGCAACACGCTGGGGCTCGACGTTCTGCTGGTGGGCGGTGACGACCTGGTGGCCGTGATCCGGGCCGACTACGGCGTGCCGTTCGCCCTCGAGGTCGCGAAGCGGTTCCGGGGCCTGGTGGAAACGAAGCTGCGCGAGAAGGGCCTGGCGGACAAGGAGCCGTTCCGGGATTTCCCGGTGGGCCTCTCGGCCGGCGTTGCGATCGCCCACGCCGACCAGCCGTTCCGCGAGCTGGTCGACCGGGCGGAGGAACTGCTGCGCTCCGCCAAGAGGAAGCGTGAGCCCGGGCGGCCGGCGATCGACTTCGAGGACGTTTCCCAGGGACACGGCCTGTCCATCGCGGACCTGAGGGCGGCCCGCCGCAGGACCGCGACCGGGCGGAAGATCCTCCACGGCGAGCGGCCGTTCTTCCTCGGGGATGCCGAGAAGGTCCTCGCCGCCACGGAGATGCTTGCCGGGGCGGGCCAGGTCGGGCGGACCCGGGTGAACAACGTGCTGAGCCTCGGCCTCGCGGGCCCGGTGGCCGGCTCGTTCGAGCTCCGCCGACTCCTGGGCCGTGCCATGGAAGGCGAGCACCCGGACCGGACGCTGCTCGAGTTCCTCGTGAAGCTGGGCGTCGCGGGAAAGGGGAAGGACCCGCTCGGCTGGAGGGAGACCACGGACCCGGAGGGCCAGCGGGCGTGGACATCTCCCCTGGCCGACGCCGCACAGCTCTTCCCCTACGCGCGGAGGGGCAAGGAGGTGACGACGTGATCCGCGCCACCGTCGAGTACTCCGTGAAGTTCCAGGCGCCGGTCCTGCCGGGGAGCGGCCACGGCGTGGCCGGCGTTGACCGGGCGGCCGCACGGACCATGGCGGGGCCCGGACTCCGCGTGCCGTACATCCCGGGATCCCACCTCCGGGGTGTCGTCCGGGAGAAGGTCGAGCACCTGGCGCGCCTCGTCCTCGGAGACGACGCGGTGAAGACGATCGCCCATGTCGAGGACCAGGCGATGCGGCCGGACCTGGACGACCCGGTGGCCCGGCTGTTCGTCTCCGGGGGGCGCCAGGGCCTGGTCGTGTTCCGGGATCTCCTGCCGTCCCGGAACGATCGAGAGTCCGGCGGTGACAGCGGCGACGCCCTCGGCAAGGTCGCGGTCCGCGCCCGCGTCAGCATCGACCGGAGGACGGGTACCCAGCGGGGCCAGCGCCTCTTCGACCACGAGACGTGGCATCCCGCGGGCAGGCTGGCGGGCCGCGTCGACGCCTGGCTCGAGAACGAGGACACGGCGCGCTTCGACCTGGCCCTGCTGGTCGGGGGCCTGCGCCTGGTCGATGCCCTCGGGGCGAACCGCTCTGCCGGGCTCGGTGCCTGCAGGGTCGACATCGACAAGGTGCTCATCGACGGGGAGGAGGTGGACTGCGAGGCCCTTCTCGAGGAGCTGGGCGGGAGGGCGGATCGATGAAGAAACGGGTGCGGATTACCCTCGAACCGCGGACACCCTTCGCGATCTCCCGCCACCGGGAGCGTCACATCTCGGAGACGCTGGACCACGTGCCGGGCTCGACGCTGCGCGGGGCCCTGGCGGCCACGTGGATCCGCGAGCGGGGCATGCCCGACGCCGACCCGGTCTTCGATCGCGTCTTCCAATCGGGCCGCAACCGGTTCCCGTTCTGCTACCCCGGCACCGGCTTCCCGGCGCCGGCACCGGTCACCGCGCGCACCTGCAAGGCCCACCCGGGGCCCCGGAGCGCCGGGGGGCATGGAATCCGGGACGGGGCCCTCGAGCTGCTGGGGTGGAAGGACACGGGCCCCTCCGACACGTGCTCTGCCCGGGACTGCTCCGAGCGCCTGGTCCGGTACGGCGGCCTGGTGGCCCGGGAGGAGGGGGGAACCGTCCTCCGGCCCCTCCGGGAGACGCGGATGCACGCCGGCATCCGCCGCGATACCGGGACCGTCCGGCAGGGAGTTCTCTACGGCACCACGGTCGTCCTGCCGCTCGGCCGCGAGGCGGAAGGCCGCGACGAGAGGCCGCTCGTCCTCGAGGGAACGGGAGCCTTCGAAGAGGAGGACCTCGCAGCCCTCCGGGAACTCCTCGGCGGCGACCGGGAAGGCGGCACGATCCTGGTCGGTCGTTCGCGGTCCTCCGGGCTCGGGGAGATGAAGGTGACTCTCGAGGAACTGGGCGGCGGGGATGACCTCGAGACGCGCATGAAGGCCTGGACCGACGGGGTGACGACGGGGCCGGGGAAGGAAGGGCTCCCGGTGGCCCTGACCCTCGTCTCTCCGGCCATCCTCGAGAAGGGTGGTCGGTACCACTTCGACCCGGGAGAGGTCCTGGCCGATCGCCTGGGCCTCGTCGAGTACCGGTCGCTGGTCCAGGAAGTGCTGGTCTTCGGCTGGAACATGGCGACGGCGAGCCCCAAGCCGCCGGCGGCCGCCGTCGCGGCGGGCAGCGTCGTCCTGGGCCGCTCGTCGCTGGACCGGGAGACGCTGCTGGAACGGGCCCGGGAGCTGGAGCTGGACGGCTTCGGCGCGCGGACGCAAGAGGGCTTCGGACGGGTCCTCGCGTGGGATCCCGTCCTGCTGGGAGACGTGCGATGAGCAGGGACGATCGCTGGATCGAGGAACTCCTCGAGGAGAAGGCGGCCGAGATCGCGGAGCTCGGCCGGCAAGCGGCCCATGCCTTCAAGGACAGGGGGAAGACGCAGCTCTCGAACCTGGAGCAGGCGGCCCTCCACGCGGAGACGTTCGCCGAGGTCGAGGCGTTCATCAAGCGCCAGGTCGGCCTGTCGGACCAGTCCCAGCGGAAGCCGTGGAAGAAGTTCGGTCCCCGGCTCCTGGAATTCCTCGAGGAACTCCGCGAGAAGGCGATGGAGATCGCCAAGAGCAGGAGCGGGAACGAAGACGCCGCGATGGTTGCGCTCCTGGAAGACCGGGTGCCGGAAAAGCTCTACGGCACGGCCTGTCGCTGGCTTCACAGCGAGTACCTCTACCGGCTGGTGGAGGGAACGGGAGGGCCCGGACGGTGAGGGCAGTCGAGCGACTCCAGCGCCGGGAAAGACTCGGGCAGCTGGCCAGGAACCTTGCCGGGGAGGGCGGCCTGCAGGCGATGTGCGCAAACCCCAAGCTCGGGGCCAGCCAGCTCTACCGGGCCGTCCTCCTGGCCCAGGAGGAGCACGGGCGGGCGAAGGTCGCGAAGCTGGCCAGCCACCAGGTCTCGCGCAGCACGATCAAGTCGCCGTTCAGGGAATTCTGGCAACTGTTGAAGGACTTGGCCTACAAGAAGCACCAACTGGCCAGGGAGTACCTGGGAGACCGTGGAAGCTTCGAGGACGACGAGTTCCACGAACTCCTGGAGTTTCTCGTGGTTGAGATCCTCTACAGGAGGGCTAGCAGCTAGCCGAGCGGTGGGCAAGGCGCCGCGGTTCCCGCCGGAGGTGACGAGTCATGATGACGATGCGGAGGGTGACGAGGGTTACCGGGACGATCGTCCTCGAGAGCGCCCTGCATGTCGGCACCGGGAGGCCCGGCCGCGCGGCGAGCGACCACGGGGTACTCCTGGACCCGGACGGCAGGCCGGTCATCCCCGGCAGTTCGCTCAAGGGTGTCCTGCGCTCCACGGCGGAATCCCTGGCGGGCCACCTGGGCATGAAGGCGTGCTTCCTGGCCGGCGAGGCGGGCTGTGCCACGGGCAACACTTCAAAGGAGAAGGAGCTGCGGGATCGGAT
>CAYQTA010000060.1:0-45000 GCA_964420365.1 uncultured Acidobacteriota bacterium
TCGCGATCGCCCCGCCCGGCGCCCGGGGGCACGTGGGCGGCGACCTGCTCGGCCTCGGTCGCCAGCAGGAACGGCCCGGTCGCCGCGGCGATGCCGCCCCGCGAGACCGCCATCTCCACGAGCGCGATCGACGTCCGGGCCCGCGGCGGGGCGTCCGGGCCGACCCGTCCGCTCCGCTCGAGGAGCGCCCGGAGCGGGTCCAGCAGGTCCGCCAGGACGGCCACGGGGGCCGCGGGAAGCTCCAGGATCCATCCCTCCACCATCCCCCGCACCAGGGCCGCCGTCCGGGACCCGGCGGGGCCGCGGCCCCCGGCCACGAGGGCGCACTCGTCCTCGACCGGGCAACCGGCCCCGGCACGGCATCGCGCAAGGGCGAGGCCCACGGCCGGGTCGGCCGCCGGGCAGGCGCCGGCGGGGAACGCGGCCAGCTCGGCGAGCGCCTCGTCGGCGGCGAGCCCTTCCCGGGCGGCGAGCCGGCCCAGGGGGCGCCGCTTCCCCTCGACGAGGGCCCGCCCGAGCACCCCGACCAGTTCCCCGAGGAGGGCCCCGTCCACCGCGACGAGGGGTGGCCGCCGCCCGCGCCGCGCCGTCATCGCGCAGCCTCCCCGGCGAGCCAGGCCCGGATCCTCCCGGGCAGCCCGCCGAAGGCACCGTTGCTCATCGTCACGATCACGTCCCCCGGGCGGGCGATCTCCCGGAGGCGACGGAACAGCTCCCCCGGCGGGAGCGGCCCCTCCGCCACGAGTCCCCGCCCGCGCAGCGCGGCGGCCAGCGCGGCCACGTCCAGCCGTTCGCCCGGCGCGAACCGCTCGGGGCGATCGACCGGCCCGAGCAGGACGACGTCCGCCCCGGCGAGGGCGTCGGCCAGGGAATCCTGCACGAGGCGGCGCACCATCGTGTTCGAGCGGGGCTCGAGGCAGGCGACGAGGCGCCCCCCCGCCGGCACGCGCCCCCGCAGGGTCGCGAGGGTCGCGGCCACCGCGGTCGGGTGGTGGGCGAAGTCGTCGAGGGCGACCACGGCATCGCGCTCCCCGAGGAGCTCGAGCCGGCGTCCCGGGGGAACGAACCGGGCGAGCAGGGGCACCGCCTCCGCGGGATCGACTCCCGCCGCGGCGACCGCGGCCAGGGCCGCGGCGGCGTTCCGCGCGTTGTGGGCACCGGGGAGGGGCAGCCGGGCGCGGCCGACGTCCCGGCCCTCGACGACCAGGGTGAACTCCTGGCCGGTGCCGTCGTCCTCCCGGTCGACGACGCGGAAGGCGCTCGTCTCTCCCTCCCCGGCGAGCACGACCCGGCAGCGGGCGGACCCCGCGATCCTGCGCGCTCCCGGGTCGTCCCCGTGGACGACCAGCGTCCCCGAAGGCGGGACGAGCCGCAGGAACAGGGAGAACGCCCGCTCCACGTCGGCCAGGTCCCGGTAGATGTCCGCGTGGTCGAACTCGACCGGTCCGAGGACGGCGATCCGGGGCCAGTAGTGGAGGAACTTCGGTCCCTTGTCGAAGAACGCCGAGTCGTACTCGTCCGCCTCGAGCACCAGGTCGGGCCCCGCCCCGAGGCGCGCCCCGGCACCGAAGTTCCCCGGCCGACCGCCGATCACGAAGGAGGGATCCCGGCCGAGGAGGTCGAGCAGCGCCGCCACCAGCGATGCCGTCGTCGTCTTCCCGTGGGTGCCGGCGACCGCGATCCCCCGCCGTCCCGGCAGGAGCAGCCGCTCGACGAACTCCGGCATGGAGCAGAGCGGCCACCCCTCGTCGAGGACTCGCTCCAGCTCGACGTTTCCCCGCGAGAGCGCGTTGCCGACGACGACGAGGTCCGGGGCCGGGTCCAGGTTCGCCGGGTCCCACGGGGATCGAACCTCGATCCCGGCCTCCGCGAGCGCCTCCGAGGCCGGCGGCCAGGCGGCGCCGTCGGACCCGCGGACCGCGACCCCCCGCCGGGCGGCGAGGATCGCGAGGCCCGACATCGCCGAGCCGCAGATCCCGAGGAAGTGGATCGAGCGGGGCCAGTCCGCCGGCCAGCGGCCCATCCTGTCACTCCTTTCCGTTTCCGTTCCCGCGCGGAGGCGGCGCCGCCATGCGCAGGGGAGCCACGCCCAGCATGCCCCGTCGCTCGAGGCGCCGCACGAGCGCCGCCCGCGTCGACCCGAAGAGCCGCCGCCAGCGGGCCCGCGCGAGGGCCGCCCGCAGTTCGGGCAGGGCGTCCCGCATCGCGGCCGCCCCCCGCTCGATCGCCGGCCGGGCCCCGGTGAAGTCGAGCCAGTGGACGTCGGTCACCTCCGGGCGGATGGCCACGTCGGCGAGGGCCACGAGGAACGCACGCTGGACCCGCTCGGCGACCTCCTGGGCCCGGGAGAGGATCTCGGTCCCGCGGCGCAGCATCGGCCCCGGGGAGAAGTCCTCGGCGACGTCGACGGCCAGGACCACGTCCACCGGGAGCGAACACGCGGCCCGGGCGGGGACCTTCTCGACCGCGCCGCCGTCCACCAGGAACACCCCCTTCCCGGGGACCGGCGGCGCCAGGCCGGGGACCGCGCTCGACGCGGCGACCGCCTCCCGCAGCGACCCCCGCACGAACCAGGCCGGCACACCGGCCCGGAGGTCCGAGGCGACGGCCACGTACGGCACCCGGAGTTCCTCGATCGCCACGTCGGGCACCAGGTGGGCCAGGTTGTGCCGCCAGGCCTCCTCGGAGACGAACGCCTCCTTGAAGAGCCCCCATCCGTAGACGATCCCCTTCCGGATCAGCGCGGAGGCCCGCTCGGTCCAGCCGACGTCCCCGGTGTCTCCCGCGAGGAACTCGATCTCGTCCTTCCGGTACTCGTCCGACTCGATGAACCCGATGATCCGCTCCGTCGCCGCCCGCGCCGACCCGGTGGCGGCCCAGACGCCGCCGACGAGGGCGCCGATGCTGGTCCCGGCGACACCGTCGACCCGGATCCCCGCGTCCTCGAGGACCGCGAGGACCCCCAGGTGGGCGAGGCCCCGGGCGGCCCCGCCTCCCAGGGCGAGCCCGAGCCGCGGCCGGAACCAGTCCGCCATCGTTCCTCCCGTCCCCCCGCCGGCCGCCCGGCAGGCCTCAGAACGTCCACTCCACCCGCCGGTGAACCGCGCTCTCCGGGTCCCAGGTCACCCGCTCCACCTTCCAGGTCGCCTCGTCGGGCCGGCGCGGTTCGACCCGGCGGAAGTGGACCAGCAGGTCCAGGTGATCGAGGACGTCCATCGTGTACGTCCTGCCGAGCCCGATCTGGATGTGGTGGACGGTGCCGAGGGGCCAGCCGAGCAGGTAGACGTGGGTGAGCGGCGGCAGCGAGCCGTACCAGATCTCCCCGTACCCGAAGGAGAGACGGACCCGCAGCACCGGCGCTTCCTTCGTGCCCTCGCGGCCGACCGTCTCCCAGTAGGTTCCCCGCCCGACCATCGTGGCCCGGACGATCGTGTACCCGTGCGGGTCGAGGGTCATCCTTCCCTCGTCCCGCTCCCGCTCGTACCGGCGGACGGCCGCGAGGACCTGCTGCTTCCAGTTCTCCCAGGCCCTTCCCTCCCGCTCCCCCGGCGCCGCCGCGTCCACCGACGCGAGCCGCCACCAGGCATCGTCGGCCCGCTCGACCGGGGCCTCGGGGTCGGTCGCCTGGTGGAGGGCGGCAAAAAAGACCCCCGCGTTCCTCTCCAGCCGCTGAACGGGGACCCCGCACCCCGTGCACGGCAGCAGCAGGGTGGCCGCCAGGACGAGGAGCCCACCGGTGCCGATACGCCGTGACCGCGCTCCGCCTGCCATCGTCGTACCCTCCCGTCCCGCCCCCCGCCGGGCATCCAGTCTATCCCGGGTCGAGGGTTGTAAGATCGCGCCCGTTCACGCGCAGGGAAGGAGCCGATCCGTGCGGATCCCCCGGGACGTCGACCAGTGGTTTCCCCCGGACCTCTCCCGGGCGGCGGAGCTGCAGCGGATGCTCGCGGGACGGGTCGTCGAGGAGGACGCCCTCGGCCCGCTGCGAATCGTCGCCGGGGCCGATCTCTCCTACGACCGGGGGGAACGACTGCTCTTCGCGGCCGTCGTCGCCTTCGACGCCCGGACGCGCGAACGGGTCGCCACCGGGCGCTACGTCGGACCGGTGACCGTCCCCTACGTGCCCGGGTTCCTGTCGTTCCGCGAAGGGCCGGCCGTGATCGCCGCCCTCGCGGATCTCGGGCTCGAGCCGGACCTGCTGCTCTGTGACGGCCAGGGGCGGGCGCATCCGCGGCGCCTGGGCCTCGCCTGCCACCTCGGGATCGCCCTCGACCTGCCGACGATCGGGGTCGCCAAGTCGCTCCTGGTCGGGCAGCACCGGGAACCCTCCCCCCGGCGAGGAGCGGCGACCCGGCTGCTGCACCGGGGCGAGGTGGTCGGTCTCGCGCTGCGGACGCGGGACGGCGTGCGTCCTGTCTACGTCTCGGTGGGCCACCGGGTCTCCCTCCCCTCCGCCCGGCGGATCGTCCTCTCCTGGGCGCGACCGTTCCGGCTCCCGGAACCCCTGCGGGCCGCCCACCGGGAGGTCACCCGGATGCGCCGCGCCCGGGTATCATCGTCCCCGTGAGCACCCGGCATGGGAGGACCAGCCCGATGATCGAGCACGGCCTGCTCGCGGGGGGAATCCTGCTGGCGCTGCTGCTCGCCGGTTGCGCCGCGGGGGGCGGCCCCGGCCCGGTGGACGAAACCGAGATGGCGCGCCGCAGGGCGGCGATGGTGGAGACCCAGCTCCTGGCCCGGGACATCACCGACCCCCTGGTCCTGGAGGCGATGGGGAAGGTCCCGCGTCACCTGTTCGTCCCCCCCGCGCTCCGGGACCAGGCCTACCGGGACTCTCCGCTGCCGATCGGGCACGGCCAGACCATCAGCCAGCCCTACATCGTCGCCTTGATGACCCAGCTCGCCCGGGCCGCCCCCGGAAAGAAGGCGCTCGACGTCGGGACCGGCTCGGGTTACCAGGCGGCGATCCTGGCGGAGACCTGCGACGAGGTGTTCTCCATCGAGATCCTCTGCGACCTGGCCGAGGCGGCCCGGAAACGCCTCGCGGGCCTCGGCTACCGCAACGTCCACGTCCGCTGCGGGGACGGTTACGCGGGATGGCCGGAGGAGGCCCCGTTCGACGTGATCGTCGTCGCGGCGGCCCCGGCCCGCGTGCCGGAGCCGCTGGTCGAGCAGCTCGCCCCGGGGGGGCGCCTGGTCATCCCGGTGGGCAACGTGCACCAGGAGCTCGTCGTCATCGAGAAGCTGCAAGACGGTTCCCTGCGGCAGTTTACGGCGGGCGGGGTGCGGTTCGTGCCGATGACGGGCGAGGCTGCCCGCGGGGGTACGGCAAAAAACTAATCCGTTAGCCATCCGCCGCTGGCGGTGGTATCTTTCGTCCCTTCCCGGCACCCGTCGCCGGGCGGGGGAAGTGTTCCTGGAGCGTCCAAACCGTGGGGGACCGGCGCGATCCCCCGGAGGAGCAGAACCGTGCTCGAGCTCAAGAAGGGAGTGAACATCCTGCAGGAGGTCAGCGGGATCCGGACCGCGGAGGAGGCCGAGCGGGTCTTTGCCGAGCGCCTCGACGAGGCCAACCGGGCGAAGCTCGACCGGATCCGCAACGAGGAGGCGCGGATCGCCATCGCCGGCGCGATCGCCCTCGTCGATCCCGAGACCGTGTTCGTCCACGACGGGTCCCCCGAGGCCCGGGCCCATGTCCGGCGCGTCGCCCTCGAGCGGAAGGAAGAGGAACGGCTCAAGATGCCGGACCACACGATCCACTTCGACCTCGCCCAGGAGCAGGCCCGGATCGTGGACCGCACCTTCTACATCGTGAACCCGGGCGAGAAGGTCTCCGTCCTGGCGAAGAAGATCCTGCGGGACGATGCCCTCGCCTACGTGCGGGACTACATGAAGGGAATCGGCAAGGGCATGCCGCTCTTCGTCGGTTTCTACTCCCGGGGCCCGATCGGCGCCAAGGCGGCGATTCCCGCGCTCGAGATCACGACCTCGGCCTACGTGACCCATTCCGCCGACATTCTCTACCGGAACGTCTACGCGAAGTTCGACGAGGAGGTCGACCGGGCGGGCCTCTTCTTCACGAACGTCCACTCCCAGGGGCCGAACCGGCCCGAGGACCTGCCCAACGCCCGGGTGTTCATGGACCGGAGCTGGCTGACCACCTTCAGCACCTACTGCACCTACGCGGGCAACACGCTGCTCCTCAAGAAGGGGAACCACCGCTTCGCCGTCGACCTCGCCACCTATCTCAAGGTGGAGGAAGAGCTGTCGGAGCACATGTTCATCACCGGGATGACCGGTCCCGGCGGGCGGAAGACCTTCTTCGCCGGCGCCGCCCCCTCGGGCTGCGGCAAGACGACCACCGCGATGGTCGGTTCGGACTTCATCGGTGACGACCTGGCCCAGCTCTGGATCGCCGCCGACGGCACCCTGCGGGCCATCAACCCCGAGCAGGGAATCTTCGGGATCATCAAGGACGTCAACCGGGAGTCCGATCCCTACCTCATGAAGGCGATCCGGGAGCCCGGCAGCGAGGTGATCTGGTCGAACGTCCTCGTCGCGGACGGCGTTCCCTACTGGGAGGGCTCCGGCGAGGAACTCCCCGAGCGGGGGATCAACTTCCAGGGCGAGTGGTGGAAGGGCAAGACCGACGAGAACGGCAAGCCGATCCCGCCATCCCATCCGAACGCCCGGGTCACCGTCCCCTGCACCAGCATCGGCAACTACAACGAGCAGCTCGCCGAGGACCCGGCCGGTGTCCCGGTCAAGGTGATCACCTACTCCGGGCGTGACGCCGACACGATGCCCCCGATCGTCGTCGCCAAGACGCCGGAGGAAGGCGTCGTGATCGGCGCCTCGATCGTCTCCCAGGCGACCGCCACCGAGGTCGGTGTCACCGGCGTGCGTCGCCAGCCCTGGGCGAACGCGCCGTTCATCCCGGGGCCCCTCGGCGACTACATGAACGCCCAGTTCAAGTTCTTCGGCTCGAAGAAGTTCTCGGACGAGGGTCGGCCGATCCTGGCAGGTCTCAACTACTTCCTCACCCACGAGGCGCGCGGTGGATCCGGCACGGGCCTCCTCGGCGAGAAGCGCGACGTGCGGGTGTGGCTCTCCTGGCTCGAGCGGTTCGCCCACGGCGAGGTCCGCGCGATCGAGACCCCGATCGGCTTCCTGCCCCTGTACGAGGACCTCCGGGAGCTGTTCGCCGGGCTGATCGACAAGCCGTACCCGCGGGAGCTGTACGACATGCAGTTCTCGCTGTACGTCGACAACCTCGTCGCCCGGATCGACCTGCAGACCGAGGCCTTCCGGAAGGACGAGAACATCCCGGAGCTGCTGTTCCAGATCTACGACCGCCAGAAGAAGGAGCTCCTGGCCCTGCGCGAGAAGCACGGCCCGGTGGTCCCGCCGGCAACCCTGCTCGAGGAGGCGGGGGGCGCCCGCTGAGCCTTCCCCCGGGAACGCGACCGGCGGCCCGGCCCCGGGGGGCCGGGCCGCCGCCGTTTGCCCCCGCGCGCGTTCTCTGGTATTTCCCGGGCTTCCGCCCCGGTCCGGGGCCGCGAGGAGAAGAGGTCGATGGCCAAGGAGATCACCCCCCGCGAGACGGACTACGCCCGCTGGTACACCGACGTCGTCACCCGCTCGACGCTCGCCGACTACTCCCCGGTGAAGGGTTGCATGGTGATCCGTCCCCACGGCTACGCCCTGTGGGAGAACATGCGGGACGCCCTCGACCGGATGTTCAAGGCGACGGGGCACGTCAATGCCTACTTCCCCCTGTTCATCCCGAAGAGCTTCCTCTCGAAGGAGGCCGAGCACGTCGAGGGGTTCGCCAAGGAGTGCGCGATCGTCACCCACACCCGCCTCAAGGGGGTCGAGGAGGACGGGAAGCGATTCGTGGTCCCGGACCCGGAGTCGAGGCTCGAGGAGGAGCTGATCGTCCGGCCGACCTCCGAGACGATCATCTACGCGATGTACGCGAAGTGGATCCAGTCCTGGCGGGACCTGCCCCTGCTGATCAACCAGTGGGCCAACGTCGTCCGCTGGGAGATGCGGACGCGGCTCTTCCTCCGGACCACGGAGTTCCTCTGGCAGGAGGGACACACCGCGCACGCCACCCACGAGGAGGCGATCGAGGAGGCGCTGACGATCCTGCGCATCTACCGCGAGTTCGCCGAGGAATGGCTCGCGATCCCGGTGCTGACCGGGACCAAGACCGAGAAGGAGAAGTTCGCGGGAGCGGTGACCACCTGGTGCATCGAGGCAATGATGCAGGACGGGAAGGCGCTCCAGGCGGGTACGAGCCACGACCTGGGACAGAACTTCGCCCGGGCGTTCGACCTCAGGTACCAGACCCGCGAGGGAAACTGGGAGTACGCCTGGAACACATCCTGGGGAGTTTCCACGCGGCTGATCGGCGCCCTCGTGATGACCCACGGGGACGACGACGGGCTGGTCCTCCCGCCCCGGGTCGCCCCGGTGCAGGTCGTGATCGTTCCCATCTGGCGCAACGACGAGCAGCAGCGGGCCACGATCACCGCGGGCCGGGACCTGCTGGCAAGGCTTCGGGACGCCGGCTTCCGGGCAACGCTCGACGAGCGCGACAACGTGAACCCCGGGTTCAAGTACGCGGAGTGGGAGCTCCGCGGCGTTCCGCTGCGGCTCGAGCTCGGTCCCCGCGACCTCGAGAAGGACGCGGTGATGGCGGTCTCCCGCCTCGACCGCCAGAAGGTGTCCGTGCCCTTCGCCGACCTGCCGGCAAGGGTCCGCGAGCTGCTCGACGAAATCCAGGGGGCGATGCTGGACCGGGCCCGCAGGTTCCGGGACGAGCGAACGCGGGACGTCGACGACTGGGCCGCCTTCGAGCGCGAGATCGAGGACGGCGGGTTCCTCCGGGCGCGACACTGCGGTGACCGGGCCTGCGAGGAGGCGATCCAGGAAAAGACGAAGGCAACGGTCCGGGTCCAGCCGGACGGAGAGCCGGACGATCCGGGACCCTGCGTCCACTGCGGCAAGGACTCTCCGCGCCGGGTCGTCTTCGCGCGGGCGTACTAGTCCCGGTCCGGGGCGGTTCCCCCCGGGGCGCGGGAGGCGTACGATGGGGACGATGGGCGGTCCCCCCCGGGCGGGCGCTCTCGCGCCAGGGGCCGGGTTCCCGCCGCGGCCGCGGCGACCGTCCGCGGGAGGTTCCCATGCAGTGTCGGCGTCTCGTCTCCGCGGTCGGTCTCCTGCTCCTCGCGACATCCCTCGCCGCGCCGCCGTGCCGGGCCGGTGAGCCCGCGTCCTTCGCGGGCACGCGGTGGAGGCTGGTGGACTCGTCGATCCCCCTCCGCGTCCGGGTGAAGCACGAGGGTCGCGGCTCGTTCCAGCTCGACGGCGCGTTCCTCGCCGGCCACGCCGACGGAAGGAACGGCTGGCTCATGCTCTATCCCGAGCGGGCGGTCGTCGAGGACTGGGCCGACCCGGCCGCCTGCGGTTACAACTGCCTCGCCCTGAAGCTGACCTGGACCCAGCGGCGACGTCGCGTCACCTGCTCGGTGGACCGGGACTACGCGCGGCAGGTGGTGCGGGTCGCGCTGGAACAGGCCCTCGACCTCGATCACGAGCAGTGGTCGGTGCAGCCGGGCAGCGTGCGCCTCAAGGCGAGGATCCGGAGGAGCGGCGAGGCGACGAAGGTTCGCCTCAGGATCCGCTTCACGGCGACGCCGTCGGGAGAGACCTCGGCAACAACACGCCGGAAGGGAAAGCTGAAGGTCGACGTGGTCCTGCCGCGGGAAGCCTCCTGAAACCCGGAAGGCCGGGGCCGCTCCCGGGCAGCGATCCGGCCGGGAGGAGGATCGCCCGTCCGCCGGGAGCCCCGGAGACCGCGGGAAGGGTCGGCCTTCGGACCACCGGCACGGGCGTCCCGCGACCGGCCCTCCCGGCAGCTTCCGCCCCGGCACGCGCTCCTTGCACGGGGCGAGCGCGCGGACAAACGTTTTCCCGGGACGCGACTGATCCCGTTTCTCGGGAGGTGATCGATGCGTTCGAAGACCATCATGGCCACCCTGGCCACCCTGGCCCTTCTCGGTCTCGCCGTGCCTGCCCGGGCAGGCGATGACGCATCCTTCCTCGGCGGCTGGATCGACTGGCATCCCGCCCCCTTCCAGGTGAAGGTCCGGGGCGTCGGCAAGGGGATCCTCGAGCTGGAGCGGGTGCGCTTCTCCGGCGGGCCCGACGCGGGAGCCTTCACGGCCTACGCCAGGGAGAAGTTCCGGCCGACGTGGTCCCGGGCCTATTCCAGCGCCGGGGTGCTCGACTTCTACTACACCTGGACCCAGAAGAAGCGCCGGGTCACGTGCGTGCCCCGGGACGAGGACGTCGTGGCCGACTTCGTCCGGGTGGTGATCGAGGAGGCACTCGACATCGACCACGAGACCCACGAGGTCGAGATCCTGAAGACCCGGATCCGCGCCAAGGTGGCTCGTGACGGGCAGACGGCCCGGATGAAGTTCCAGGTACGGTTCCGTGTCGTTCCCGTGGTCGAGGGCGCGGAGAAACCTCGCAAGGGCCGCCTGAAGATCCGGCTCAACGGCGAGGGGGAAGATCCCGTCTGACTTCCCGGGCCTTGCCGTTCCCGCGGACGAGCCCCAGGAGCCGTCCCAGGAGACCATCGACGGGGCCGTCGTGCACGGCGACCCGGGGCAGCCGGTAGGGGTCGTCCCCCGGACGGGCGATCCCGGGGCGCATCGTGAGCGCCGCCCGGTACCCGGCGGCGCGCAGCGCGTCGACCACCGGGGCGGGAACTCCCGCGACGGCCCCGTACGGGAAGGCGAAGACCGGCAGGTCCATCCAGGGAGGCGGGGCGACCTCCCGCGCCAGTTCCGCGCCCGCGAGGAGTTCCACGCGCCGGTGGCCCGCGCCGTGAAAGCCGACCGCGGCGCCGACATCGCGCCATGCGCCGGGACGCGCGGGAGTCCCCCCCTCCCCCAGGACGTCCCAGCGGAACCTGCCCCAGGGAGCCGCGTCCTCTCCGCACGGGAAGACGGCGGCCTCGATCCCCCGCTCCCGCAACACCGGGAGGCCCCACCGGAGCAGGTCGAGGGTTCCGTCGTCGAACGTCAGCACGAACGAGAGCCCCGGCGGCAGCGTGCCGCCCGCGAGGGCCTCGAGCGCCTCGGCCGGGGCAAGGAAGGGCCCCACCCGGCCCAGGGTCGCGACGATCCCCGCGAGCTGCCGCGCCGGCACCGCCAGGTCGAGCGGATCGGGACCCCGGCGCCGGGTCACCCGGTGACCCGCCAGGATCACCAGGCCGCCACCGGGCAGCCGGGCCCGGGCCTCGCGCCGCAGGCGGCGGACCAGGAAGCCGGACCGTACCGCCGACCGCAGCTCGCGCGCGAGCCGCACCGGCCCGGCCCGTCGCGGCCGGGGTGGCGGCGGCGCCGGGGCTCCGGGCGGACCGATCGCCGGGTCGAGGCCGGGCGGCACCGGCAGGACGACCCGCGCCGCCGCCAGGCCCGCGAGTTCCCCCGGGAGCGTCCCTCCCGCGAGGGCCTCGAGGGTTCGCCCGTCGACCCGGGCCTCCTCCGGCAGGATCCCCTCGAACGGCCCCGCCTCCTCCTCCGAGATGAACGGGGCTCCCCGCCGGCGCAGGACGGTGGCTCCGTCCGCGGGGGCCGCGACGTACTCCGGGGACGGGCGCCAGGGCCCGACCGGGGGCGGCAGCACGGGACCGTCCGCCCGGAGGACCCCCGGCACCCGGCCTCCCAGCGCCGAGAGGTCCGGCGAGTCCCGGAACCGCCCCGGGTCCGTCCCCGGGGCCAGGTCCCCTCCCCCCGCCGCCACGCGGACGACCTCCCGCTCGTCGATCAGCCGCGGATCCAGCGGGGACAGGGCGTCGAGCCATTCCCCCGGCGCCAGGGGCGCCCGCCCGGCGTAGAGGTGCGGCCGCAGGCGGTTGTGAAGGTGGGAGAGAACCGCCGTCCCGTCCCCGGCGAGGACCCGGCGGATCTCCCGGGCCGCTCCCGGGACCGAGGGGAAGTCGAAGAGCGCGTCGACGACGTGCACCCGCGAGAACGTGCCGTCCGGGAACGGCAGCGGGTCGGCGGCCCCGGCGCAGACCAGCAGCGCGTCCGGAACCAGGTGACGCCGGGCGAGGAACAGGACCGGGAAGAGCGAGTCGACGCCGGCGAGGGGCCCGGCCCCGAGGGCGGCCAGGGAGACCAGCAGGTGCCCGACGCCGCATCCGAGGTCGAGGACCGGGCCCGCACCCGGGCCCGCGAGCACGGCGAGAGCCTCCGCGGCGACGAACGTGGGGTCGGACCGCCGCCGCAGCAGGTAGTCCGCGAAGGCGGGAACCGGCCAGGGGGGACGGCCGAAAAGGGCCCGGACGGCCGCCGGGAACCCTCCGCCCGATGCCCGTCGCAGGCGCCGGCGGACCCGGCGGGCAGCCCGGCCCGGCCCTGCCGACCGGGAGAGGGCCCACGCGCCCAGGCGCTCGAGGACCCGGTCCGCCCGGCTCCGCAGGTCCGCCCCGGCCAGGATCGCCGCGGCGGTCTCCTCGTCCCCCTTCTCGAGGGCGGCGAGGGCGCCGTCGGTGGCCCGCCCTTCCCGCAGGACGACGATCCCGTGGACGACCGGCCAGCGGCGTCGGCGACAGGCCAGGGCGCCTCCCGCCGGGAGATCCTCCGGGACGAACGTCCCGCCGCAACAGGGGCAGCGCAGGCGGGAGAGCCAGGCGTCGAGCGCGGGAGGAAGGGGCATCCGGGTCCTCGGGCGGGGCGGGCCCTCCCCGCCCCCGGGATAGGATAGGTCCGCCGGCGTCCGCAGGGCACCGATCCGCCCCGGAAAACCTTGCCTTTCCCGGTCCCGGACCAGAGGATTGACCCCGGGGCCCGGGCCCGCGAAGGGGGTGCCGTGCCCCGGAGGTCCTGCCGATGAAGCTCGAGGGAACGACGGTCCTGGTCACCGGGGGCACCGGCTCGTTCGGCAAGGCGTGCACCCGCGTCCTCCTCGCGGAGCATGACCCGGCCAAGGTGATCATCCTGAGCCGGGACGAGCTGAAGCAGTACGAGATGGCCCAGGAGTTCCGGGATCCGCGCCTCCGGTTCTTCCTCGGGGACGTGCGCGACCGGGACCGCCTGCGCCGCGCCTTCGAGGGCGTGGACATCGTGATCCACGCGGCCGCGCTCAAGCAGGTCCCGGCGGCCGAGTACAACCCGCTCGAGGCGATCCGGACGAACATCTTCGGTGCGGCAAACGTCGTGGACGCGGCCCTCGACACCGGCGTGCGGCGCGTCGTCGCCCTGTCCACCGACAAGGCGGCGAACCCGATCAACCTGTACGGCGCGACGAAGCTCTGCCAGGACAAGCTGTTCGTCGCGGCGAACTCCTACGCCGGCGCCCGCGACGTCCGGTTCGCGGTCGTCCGCTACGGCAACGTGGTCGGGTCCCGCGGTTCGGTGATCCCCTTCTTCCTGAGCCGGCGGGAGACCGGCGTCCTGCCGATCACCGACGAGCGGATGACCCGCTTCTGGATCACGCTCGAGCAGGGCGTGCGGTTCGTCCTGCACGCTGTCCGCGAGATGCGGGGGGGCGAGATCTTCGTCCCGAAGCTCCCGTCGATGCGGATCGTCGACCTGGCGCGGGCGATCTGCCCGGACTGCCGGCTCGAGGTCACCGGGATCCGGCCCGGGGAGAAGCTCCACGAGGTGATGGTCCCGGTGGACGATGCCCGGAGCACCCTCGAGTACGAGGACCACTTCGTCATCCAGCCGCTCTTCCCCTGGTGGGACGCGGAGGCGTTCCGGAGGGAACGGGGAGGGCGCCCCTGCCCCGACGGCTTCTGCTACAGCTCCGACGCCAACGACCGCTGGCTCTCGGTCGAGGAGCTGCGCGAGATCGTCGCCAACCACCTGCCATGAGCGATGCGCCCGGAAGAGGTTTCCTGCCGTACGGCCGCCAGTGGCTCGGGGAGGAGGAGATCGAGGCGGTGGTCGCCGTCCTGCGCGGTGACTGGCTGACCCAGGGCCCGGCG
Source organism: uncultured Acidobacteriota bacterium (assembly GCA_964420365.1). Lineage (GTDB taxonomy): Bacteria > Acidobacteriota > Polarisedimenticolia > J045 > J045 > JAMOQA01. The sequence continues at coordinate 14,015 of CAYQTA010000060.1, forward strand.
GTCGAGCGGTTCGAACGGAGGCTCTGCGAGGTCACGGGAGCGCGGCACGCGGTCGCGGTCTCGTCCGGCACCGCCGCCCTGCACCTCGCGATGCTCGCCCTCGGCGCGGGACCGGGTGACCTGGTGGCCGTGCCCCCCCTCACCTTCGCGGCCTCCGCGAACGCGGCGCTCTACGCCGGGGCGCGCCCGGCCTTCGTCGACGTGCACCCGGGCACCTGGTGCCTCGACCCGGAGCGGCTGCACGACCTGCTCCGGTCTCCCCCCCGGGAGGGCCGCCTCCGGGGCGTCGTGCCGGTCCACTTCGCCGGCCTCCCGGCCCACGCGGCGGAGATCGCGGCGATCGCCCGGGAGCACGGTCTCTTCGTCCTCGAGGACGCCTGCCACTCCCTGGGCGCCGAGTGGGAGGACGAGGCGGGGCGCACGCACCGGGTCGGCGACGGCGCGACGGCGGACGCCACGGTGCTCTCCTTCCACCCGGTCAAGGGAATCACGACCGGCGAGGGCGGCGCGGTCCTCACGCCCCACGCCGAGGTGGCGGACCGGGTGCGCCGCCTCCGCCATCACGGGATCGAGCGGGACCCCGCGCGGTTCCGGTTCCCCTCTCCCGGCGCCTTCTACCACGAGATGCAGGAGCTGGGATTCAACTACCGGATCACCGACATCCAGTGCGCCCTCGGCACGGTGCAGCTCGACCGCCTGGGAGGTTTCGTGGCGCGGCGCCGGGAACTGGCCGCCCGGTACCACCGCCTGCTGGCGGACGAGCCCCGGGTGTCGTTCCAGGAGATTCCGCCCGGCTGCCGCTCCGCCTGGCACCTGCTCGCGGTCGAGCTGCCCGACCGCGACCGGGTCTTCGCGGGCCTCCGGGAACGGGGCATCGGCTGCCAGGTCCACTACCTCCCCGTGCACCTGCACCCCTTCTACCGGGACCTGGGATACGGGCCCGGTCTCTGCCCCGTCGCCGAGCGGCACTCCGCCCGGACCCTCACCCTGCCCCTGTTCCCCGCGATGGCCGACGCCGACGTGGACCGGGTCGTGGCCGGGCTCCGCGACGCGCTCGATGCCGCGGCGACGGGAGACGACGATCGATGACGCGGCCGGGCCCGGTTCCCGGTGCCATCGTCCAGGCGCGCCTGGGCTCCACCCGCCTGCCCCGCAAGGTCCTGGAGCCGATCGAGGGAACGCCGATGCTCGGGCGGGTCGTCGAGCGGCTCGGCCGCGCCCCCGGCATCGAGAAGATCGTCCTCGCGATCCCGGAAGGGAAGCGGGACGAGCCCCTGGCGGACCTGGGCCGGGCCCTCGGCGTCACGGTCTTTCGCGGTCCCGAGCGCGACGTGCTGGCACGGTACCTCGGGGCGGCCCGGGCCCACGGGATCGACCCGGTCGTCCGGATCACCTCCGACTGCCCCCTGATCGACCCGGAGGTGGTCGGGGCGACCCTGGCCGCCTTCCTCGATCGCCGGCAGCACCGGGACCCGGTCGACCTGCTCGCGAACACCGTCCCGCGCCGGTGGCCGCGGGGACTCGACACGGAGGTCGTCTCCCTCGCGGCGCTCGCGGAACTCGACCGGGTCGAGGACGACCCGGCCGTGCGGGAACACGTCACCCTCGGCATCTACCGCCGGCCCGACCGCTTCCGGGTCGCCGGCCTGCCGGCCGAGCGGGACCTCTCCCGGCTGCGGTGGACGGTGGACACGCCCGAGGACCTGGCCCTGGTGCGGGAGATCTACCGCGAGCTGCTTCCCGCCCACGGCGCGGGATTCGGGTGGCGCGCGGTGGTGGCGCTGCTCGAGCGTCGCCCCGACCTGGCCGCGGTGAACGCCCGGGTCCGCCAGAAGGAGGTTCCCCCGTGAGCGGGTGGGACGCGCGGCCGCGGGTCCTGCTGCGGGCGGACGCCGGGCGAAACGCCGGGGCGGGCCACCTGGTGCGCTCGATCGCCCTCGCCGAGGGATTCGTCCGGGCCGGCGCCGAACCGGTCCTCGTCACGCCGCAGCTCCCCCCGGGGATGGCGCGGCTCCTCGCGGAGCGGCCGGTCGTCCACGCGCCGGTCCCCGGCCTCGCGCCCGGTGACCCGGGGCCCCTCGCCGAGCTTGCGAACGGCGGCGCCGCGCTCGTCGTCCTCGACGGCTACCGCCTGGGGCCCGAGGCCGTCCGGGCCGCGCGGCGGGCCGCGCCCTTCGTCGCGGCCCTGGCGGACGGGAACGCCCCGGCCGGCGTGGACGCGGTCGTGGACCACGAACTGTGCGCCGACACGGCCCGCTACCCGTCTGTCCGTCTCCGCCTCCTCGGTCCGCGGTACGCCCTGCTGCGGGAGGAGTTCCGGGACCCGCCTCCGCGAACCGACCCCGATCCGGGTCCCCCGCGGGTCCTGGTCACCCTCGGCGGTTCGGCCACGGGCCGCCTGGGAGACCGGGTGCTCGCGCTCCTCGCCGCCGCCGGGCGACCCCTCCGCGCCCGGATCGTCGGGAACCCCTGGGAGGAGGCGCCCCGCCGCGACGCCCCGGCGGGGCCGGTGGTCGTCGAGTTCGTGCCCCCGCGGCCTTCCCTGGTGGAGGAGTTCGCCCGGGCGACCGTGGCGGTGCTCGCCGCGGGAGGCACCCGCTTCGAGGCCGCCCGGTGCGGGTGCCCGATGCTGCTCGGCGTCCTTGCCGACAACCAGCAGGAAGACGCCCGCGCCTTCGTGGCGGCGGGAGCGGCCCGGGACCTCGGCCGGTGGGACGACCTCGATCCCCGGGAGGGTGGCATGCTCCTGCGGGAACTCCTCGACCGCCCGGACCTCCGGAAGCGGCTCGCCGCCCGGGCGACGGCGCTGGTCGACGGCCGGGGAGCGGAGCGCGCGGCGCGCCGACTCCTCGCCGCGGCGCTCGATGCCGGCGGGAGGAAGACACGATGAGAGAGGTGATCGAGATCGGCGAACGGAAGGTCGGGCCCGGCCACCCGTGCTTCGTCGTCGCCGAGGCCGGCTCCAACCACGACGGCTCCCTCGAGCAGGCCCTCGCCCTGGTCGACGTCGCCGCCGACGCGGGGGCCGACGCCGTCAAGTTCCAGCTGTTCCGCGCGAGGAAGCTGTATCCCCGTTCCGCCGGCAGGAGCGACTACCTGGGGATCGCGAAGCCGATCTACGAGATCATCCGCGAGATGGAGATGCCCCCGGAGTGGCTGCCCCGTCTCGCGGAACGGGCCCGGGAACGCGGGATCGTCTTCTTTGCCGCCCCGTTCGACGAGGAATCGGCGGATCTCCTCGAACCCCACGTGCCGGTCTTCAAGGTCGCCTCGTACGAGATGACCCACCACCCGCTGCTGCGGCACGTCGCCGCCAAGGGCAAGCCGGTGATCCTCTCGACCGGGACGGCGAACCTGGACGAGGTCGCCCGGGCGGTGGAGGCGTTCGCCGCCACCGGCAACGACCGGCTCGCCCTCCTCCAGTGCACGGCGAAGTATCCCGCGCCCCTCGAAGCGCTCAACGTGCGGGCGCTGGTCACGCTCCGGGAACGGTTCGGACTGCCGACGGGCCTGTCGGACCACAGCCGCGACCCCCTGGTCGGCCCGATGGCCGCCGTCGCGCTCGGCGCATCGATCGTCGAGAAGCACTTCACCCTCTCGAACCGCCTGCCCGGACCGGACCACGCGTTCGCCGTGGAGCCGGCCGAGCTGGCGGAGATGGTCCGGCGCATCCGCGACGTCGAGCGCGCCCTGGGGCACGGGCGCAAGGAGGCCCTGCCCGAGGAGGAGGAGCTGCGGCGCTTCTCCCGCCGGTACGTCTACACGACCCGGGCCGTCGGGGCCGGCGAGCCCTTCACCCGGGAGAACGTCGCCGTTCTCCGGGCGGGAAAGCTGCCGCCGGGGCTGCCCCCCGAGGCGCTCGACCGGGTCCTGGTCGCCCGCGCCGCGCGGGACCTTCCCCCGGAAAGCCCGGTGACGGAGGACGACCTGGCATGAGCAGCGCGGCTCCCCTCAGGGTCGTCACCCTCGGCTACCTCTGGCGGGTGGCCCGGGCGGCCCGGGAGGCCGGCCACGACGTGCGAGCGGGGCTCGAGCCGGGCCGGTCGCGCACGAACGACGCCCGCGACGCCCTCCGGCGGGCGGGAATCCCGGTCTTCGACGTTCCCGCGGTGGACGAGGGGCTGGCCCGGAGGGTCGCCGGCTGCGACCTGCTCCTCGTCGGCGCGTTCGGCCGGATCCTGCCCGGGGATCTCCTCGAGGAGCCGGCGTGCGGCGCGTTCAACGTCCACCCCTCCCTCCTGCCCGCGTTCCGGGGGAACAACCCGATCGAGTGGCAGATCCTCCGGGGAGAGCGGACCGGCGGCGTGACGGTCCACGAGCTGGTCGAGGAGGTCGACGCCGGGCCGATCGTCGCCGCCCGGTCGTTCCCGATCGGGCCGGACGACGACTGGGAGACCGTCTTCGAGCGGGCCCACCGGGAGGCGGAGAGGCTCCTCCGGGGGCTGCTCCGCGAGGACCCCGCGCGCTGGCCCCGGAAGCCCCAGCCTCCGGGTCCCCCGCCCCTGCCGGTCCGCAGACGACGGGACGGCGTCGTGGACTGGTCGCGACCCGCCGGCGAGATCCGGCGTCTCGTCCTCGCGGAAGGCTGGCGCGGATGGGTCCGGTCGGCGCGGGCGGACGGGGCCGACGTGGTCCTCGAGGGGGTCCGGGTCGAACCGTTCCCCGGGTCCGCGCCTCCCGGCACCGTGCTCGAGGGGGGCTCCACGCCCCTGGTCGCCACCGGGGACGGGGCTCTCCGCCTTCTCCGTCACCGCGCCGCGCCCCCGCTCCGGGCGGGGGAACGCCTCGGGAGGATCGGCCGGTGAGGGCGCCCCGGGTCGCGATGATGCAGCCGACGTTCCTGCCCTGGACCGGGTATTTCGCCCTGGTCGCGGCGGTGGACGTCTTCGTTTTCCTCGACGACTTCCAGTTCTGCCGGCGGTCGTTCCACCACCGGAACCGCGTGCTCCTGCCCGACGGAACGGTGACGTGGATCACGCTGCCCGTCGCCCACGGCGGCCGGGTGAGCCTGCGGCAGGCCCGTCCCCTCCTCGACGAGGGGTTCCGCCGGCGGTTCCTCGAGACGCTCCACCACGCCTGGGCCCGGTGCGGGCACCGGGACGAGGCGCTGGCCCTGCTCGAGCCCTGGATCCGCAGGGACTGGGAAAGCGTCGCCGCCATGAACGCCGCCCTCGTGCGGGAGATCGCCTCCCGGCTCGGGTTCTCGCCCCGCTTCGTCGAGAGCTCGTCCCTCGGCTCCAGGGGGCGCCGCTCGGCACGGATCGCCGACCTGCTGCGCCGCGTCGGCGCCGGGAGCTACCTGGCCGCTCGCGGCTCCCTCGGCTACATGGTCGAGGACCGGGTCTTCCCCCTGCCGGACGTCGAGACCTGGTTCCAGCGGTACGACCCCGTTCCCTACGACCAGCTCCCGGGCCGGCCCTTCGTGCCGTATCTCTCGATCCTCGACCCCCTCGCCCGGCACGGGTCGGCGCGAACCCGGGAGATCGTCCTCGCCGGGGCGGCTCCGTTCGAGCCCTGGGACCGGGCGGTCGCCGGCATGGCGCCGGGGGGCCGCCCATGACCGGGCGCTCGTCCCCGGCCCCCGGGACCCTCACGCGGCTCTTCCTCAGGAACACCGCCGCGAACCTCGCGCTCCGTGGAGCCTCGGTCGTCGCGTCCCTGGTGGCTACCGCGGCGCTGGTCCACGGCTACGGGGAGGACCGGTTCGCCGTCATCGTCCTCGGGCTGCACCTCGCCGGTCTCGCGTCCCTGGCCGCGCCCGGGCTGCCGGGCGCGCTCACCCGGGAGGTTGCCGCCGCCGTCGGCCGGGGAGCTCGCGGGGATGCGGGGCGCCTGGTCCGCGCGGCGGGGCGCCTCTACCTCCTCGGCGGCCTGCTGCTCGGGAGCGCCCTCGCCGCGTTCGCGCTCCTGGGCGGGATGCGCCTGTTCCGCTTCCCCCCCGGGACGTACCGGGAGGGCACCACGGTGCTCGCGCTGGCCGGGGCCGTCCTCGCCGCCCGCTGGGCCTTCGCTGCCTTCGGGGACGCCCTCGCCGGCCTCCAGGAGTACCCGTACCTGGCAGCGGTCCGCTCGGCGGTCGCCCTCGGGGTCTCCGCGGGCGTGGCCCTGGCCGCCTGGCGCGGCCTGCCCCTCGCCGTGGTGCCCGGGATCCACGCGCTTGCCCGGGTCGTCGAGGGGCTTCTCCTCCGGGCCCGGGCCCGCCGCCTGCTGCCTCCTCCGCCGGTCCCGCCGGGCGAGACCCTGCGCACGCTGCGGCCCGTGTTCCGCATCGGGGCGGAGATGGCGGTCCTCGAGGTCGCCGGGGTGGTCCACCACCGGGTCGACACGCTGGTCCTCGCCGTCCTCGCCTCGGCCCCCGCGGTCGCCGCCTGCCAGGTGACGGTTCGCCTGCACAACCTCGTCCGGGAGTTCCAGGGCACCCTGGCCTCGGCCCTCGCTCCCCTGGTCGCCCGGGAGTCGGGCCGCGGCAACGAGGCCGCGGTGGAACAGGTCCTCTACCGGGGCACCCGGTACGACCTCGTCGTCCTTCTCCCGGTCGTGATCCCGGCGGTCCTGTTCGCCGGGGACTTCCTGCGCCTGTGGCTCGGACCGGAGTGGGCCCGCTGGGGTCCCCTGGCGGCCGCGTTCGCCGGGTACTGGGGCGTGGCGGCCCTGACCACCTTCGCGGGCCAGGTCGCGGTCGGCACGGCCAACGTGCGCCCGCTGGCCGCCATCGCCGCGGGGACGGCCGTCGTCAACCTGGCGCTCTCGATCGTCCTCGCACCCCGCCACGGGGTGGCCGGGGTCCTCGGGGCCACGCTGGTCGCCTACGGCCTCGCCCTGCCGCTCCAGGCGATCTTCCTGTTTCCGCGCCTGGGAATCCGGCCGGGACGTTTCCTCCGGGAGGTCATCCTCCCCGTCTACCCGGCGGCCCTGGCCCTTGCCGTCACCCTGGCCCTCCTGCGCCGGGTCGTGCCGCCCCCCGCCGGCTTCCCCGCCCTCGTCTTCCAGGGGAGCATCGCTGGCTTCGTCGTCCTCGCGGTCCTGGCGCGGGTCGCCCTCGAACCCCGGGACCGGCAGCGCCTCCGCGCGTTCCTCCGCGGACGCCGGGAGGAGGCTCGATGAGCCGGCTGCTCGTGCCCCGGCGGAGGCCGGAGGCCCTGCTCCTCGGGGCGCGGCCGGGAGACGTCCTGCTCCGGCCCGGGGAGTTGCCCCTCCCGCTTCCGACGGCCGCCCGGGTGGTCGATCGGTATGCCCTGCTCCCGGTCGAGGAGCGGGCCCGCATCGCCGCCGCCGTCCCGCGGTGGCTCGACGGCCTCGCGGAGACCGGGGAGGCCCGCCGCCTCGCGCGGCACGGGATCTCCCTCGTGGACCTGGTCGCCGGCGAGCGGGTTCCGGCGCTCCTCGAGGCCCTCCGCCTCGGTCTCCTCCTCGCGCGCCTCCGGGAGGGAGCGGTGGCGCCGGAGTGGATCGTCGGAACCCCCTGGCCGGCGCTCGGACCGGCCCTCGCCGGGGCCGGGATCCCGGCCGACCAGGTGACGGCCCGCCGCGAGCCCCGCTGGCACCTGCTGCTCCCGGCCCTGCCCCGCCTGGCGGGGCTGATCGATCCCGGCGGCCGGGCCGCCCGGCGCCCGCGGAACGCGTGTCTCGCGCCGGTCCGCGGCCGCGTCCTCCTGCTCGAAAACCCGCGGACCCGTGCCCTTGCCCACGAGCTCGAGGCGGCCGGGATCCACCTCGCGCGCCTCGCTCCCGTGGACGAGAACCGCTACCTGCCGGTGGATCCCGCGCCGGTTTCCCTCGACCGGGACGCGTGGGAACGCCTCCTCGCGGCGGTGCCGGACCCCCCCGCGGAAATGCCGCGGGCCCGCGGGTTCGATCCTCGCCGGGTGCTGGCCGCGGTGCTGCGGGACTCCCGCCCGCTGGCGGCCCGGCGCCTCGCGGAGGCACTGGCCTGGCGGAACCTGCTCCTGGACCTCCGTCCGCCCGCCATCGTCGCCGGCCTCCCGTGGCACGGTGACCTGCGCGCCCTCGCCTTCGCCGCCCTCTCCCTCGGCGTCCCGTTCGTCGCGGTGCAGGACGGCGCCCTCGGCTGGACCGGCATCGGCGCGCTCCTTCCACCGACCGCCGCGCTCTCCTGGGGACCGGAGGGCAGTCGGTGGTTCCGAGCCCGGGGCATCGCCCCGGGGCGGATCGTGGAGATCGGGGATCCGCTCCTCGAGGAGCGGGTACGCCGGGTCCGCGCCCGGGATCCCCACGAGGCCCGTCGTCGGCTCGGCCTGCCCCCCGGCCGCCGCGTGCTCCTCGCCGGGCTGGCGAACAGCGCTCCCCACGACATCCACGCCGAGGAAGACTCTCCCCTGGCCGCCCTCGCGGGGATCGCCCGCGCGGTCCGGGACGCGGGCGGCTGGATCCTGGCCGTCAAGCCGCACCCCCGGCTGCTCCGGGTCGACGGGGCCACTCGCCTCGCGGAAGCCGATCGCCTCCTCCGCGGGGTCTCCGCCCGGCTGCTCCCCCCCGCGACGGACATCTCGATGGCCCTCGCGGCGGCGGACGCCTGGATCTCGGAGGGGGACACGGTCACCATCGAGGCGGCGGCAGCCGGGTGGCCCGTGATCGCGTGGCGGGGGAGCGCCGCGCCGTGCCCCTACCCGGACATGGACGGAGACGGGATCCCCGCCGCCGGCGACCCCTCCGCGCTTGCCCGCATCCTGGCGGCGGAGACGCTTCCGACCCCCGACCCGGCCCTCGTCGAGGGCCAGGTCCGCCCGAGGGTCTCCCCCGGTGACGCCCTCGCAGTCCTTGTTCCGGGTATCGATTCGGCCTGTCACTAGTTTTCCCGAACGACTTGCGTTTTGTCGGCTTCCGTGCAATAAAAGATTCGGCCCGACAGCCAGCACCCCGGTCCTTCGCCGGGGGCTTACGGCAGGAAGGGCCGGTGGCCCTCTTGATCCCGGGGGCCGGAACGGGGACGATGAACGCGATCGGACGAGACATGAGCACACCGGACCGGGTCCAGCGGCTCGCCCGCCTGGCGCTCCTGGCGGCGCTGGCGGCGGGGTTGGGATTCGCCCTGCTCGGTTTCGGCCTCACCTGGGTCCCCGCTCCCGAACCGGTCCCGGTCGTCCGGCCCCGCGTCGCGCGGGACCTCCCGGAGATCCTGCGGGACGGCGTCCTGCGGGTCGCTCTCTGGCCCGATTCCGTCGACTACGCGCGCCGCCGCGGCCGGGACGAGGGGTTCTCCCTCGAGCTCGCCCGGGAAGCGGCCCGGCGGCTCGGGGTCGGTCTCGAGGTGGTCGTGCCGGCGAACCCCGCCCGGGCGCTCCGGGACCTGGACGCCGGGCGGGTCGACGTGGTCGCGATCGCGGCACCGGGGCCGCGGCCGGTGGCGACCGACGTCGCCTGGCTGCGGCCGGTGGAACTGTCCCCTCCCGTGGTCCTCGGCCGGGACGCGGCGCGGATCGTCTCCCTCGAGAACCTCGCGGGGCGGGAGGTGGCGGTCGTCCGTCACACGGCCCTCGAGGCAACCGCCGAGCGCTGGCGGGACGAGCTCGACGGCCGCCTGGGGATCCGCAGGCTGCCCCCGGACACGTCACTCGACGACCTCGCCCGCGAGGCGGCCCTGGGGCGGATCGCGCTCGTCGTCCTCGACGAGCGGCGCGCCCGCCTCGAGGCGGCGGTGCTCCCGCCCCTCGGGGTCAGCGCCCCCCTCGGGGAACCCCTTCCCTGGCGCTGGGCGGTACGGCCGAACACGCCCCGGCTGGCCGCCGCCCTCGACGGCATCCTGGCCGAAGCCCGGGGCAGTGGACTGGTCGCCCGCCTGGAAGCCCGCTACCTGGACGACCCGGTTCGCCTGCGCCGCCGTCGCCGCCCGGTCTTCCGGGCCCGTGGCCCGCGCCTGTCCCCCTGGGACCGCATCTTCCGCGAGGCCGCGGCGGGCAGCGGCTTCGACTGGCGGCTTCTCGCGGCCCTCGCCTTCGCCGAGAGCGGCTATGACCCCTTCGAGGTCAGCTCCCGGGGCGCGGTCGGCCTGCTCCAGCTGATGCCGGCGACGGCCCGCGCGTTCGGCGCCGAGGACCCGTTCGACCCGGTCCAGAACGTCCTCGCCGGGGCGCGGCACCTGCGCTGGCTGTGCAACCTCTTCCGGGACGTACCTCCCTCCGAGAGGATCCCGTTCGCCCTCGCCGCCTACAACATGGGCCTCGGCCACGTCGAGGACGCCCGGGAACTCGCCCGGCGCCGGGGCCTCGATCCCGACCGCTGGGAGGGAGGCATCGCCGAGGTGCTTCCGCTGCTCGAGGACCCCGCGGTCGCCGCCACCCTGCCCCACGGCCGGGCCCGCGGCCGGGTCACGCTTCGCTACGTGGAGCACGTCCTCCGGCTCTACCATCGCTTCCGGGGCGACACGACCCCCGTGCCTCCCGCGGACCGGGCGGCGACCCTGGTCCCCACCGAGGGCTGACCGGCCCCTTTCCCGCGCCGGTCAGCGTCCCTCCACGGGAACGCGCAGCCGGTGGGTACCCCGGGGCAACCAGTGCCCGCGGAGCTGGGGGTTGGCGAGGCGCAGGGCGGCGTAGTCGAGCCCGTGTTCCCGGGCGAGCTTCCGGAGGTCGGCACGTTTCCCCCGGACCCGGATCTCGACGACGCGGTAGCGTGGAACGTGCAGCGGTTTCATCGGGATGATCCCGTAGTCCTCCGGGTGCTCCATCACGAGCTTCGCCGCGAGGATGCGCGGAACGTACCGCCTCGTCTCCCAGGGCAGGTAGAGGGAGAAGACGTCGTGGGGCCCCTGGTCCGCGAGGGCATCCCGCACCTTGTTCTCTCCGGCGTTGTACGCGGCGAGGGCGAGGAACCAGTCGCCGAACTCGTCGTGGAGCTCCGAGAGGTAGGCAAGGGCCGCGTCGGTCGATCGCTCCAGGTCCATCCGCTCGTCCAGGTAGCGGTCGACCCGCAGCCCGTACCGTCGCGCCGTACCCCGCATCAGTTGCCACACACCGACGGCTCCCGCCGGGGACCGCACCGTCGGTCGGAGGTCCGATTCGACCATCGCCAGGTAGACCAGGTCGCGCGGCAACCCCGCCGCCCGGATCTTCTCCTCGAGGACCGGGAGGACCGCGGGAGCACGACGGGTCCAGAGCATCGGCATCAGGGGTCGCCCGCACGTCAGGAGCAGCTCGTAGGCGACCGCCTCCCGGACCGCGGGACGCTCGAGGGGCACCGGCTGGCCGCAGAGCGTCGCCCGGGCCGGGATCGGCAGCGACGCGAGGGCACGGGACCGCACCCCGGGCAGGCGGCGGCGCATCTCCCGCAGCTCCCGGCGCAACGCCTCGACCTGGTCGACGGGGCCCGCGCGACCCGGGGACCCGTCCCCGTCCACGCCCGGCGCCGGGAGGGGCACCTCTTCCCCGAGGTCCCGCCAGGCGACGGCCCGCGTTCCGGGCTCCCGGTAGAGCAGGAACAGGCCCGCCGCGAGCAGCATCGCCCCGACCAGGACTCCCAGGATGCTGCCGCGGCTCGCCAAGGCCCCGCTCCTCCTCTCCGCCATCGTTACCGGGAAAGTATAGGGGCGGCCCCGCGGGGCCGCCCCGTCCGGGTCCTCCCGGACCCGTCGCGTTCGCCTCGGGTCAGCAGCCGGCGCCGGCGAGTTCCACCCGGCCCATGATCTCGTCGAGGCGCTGGAGCCCCTCGTCGATCTCCTCCGCCGTGATCGAGAGCGGCGGGCGGAACCGGACGGAGTTCGTCCCGCACGGCAGGACCAGCAGCCCGTCCTCGTGGCACGCCTTCACGAGGCGGTCCCGCGTCTCGCCGTCGGCGAGGCTGAACGCGCACATCAGCCCCCGCCCGCGGACGTTGCAGACCGCCTCCGGGCGCCGGGACGCGATCTCCCGCAGGCCGGCGAGGAGCCGCTCTCCCTGCCGCGCGGCGTTCTCGACGAGCTTCTCCTCCTCGATGATCTCGAGGAGACGCGTGGCGCGGAACATGTCGACGATGTGGCCACCGAACGTGCTGTTGATCCGGGACGAGACGTGGAACACGTTCTCCGGTTCCAGCTCGACCCGGGGGCCGGCCATCACGCCGCCGATCTGCATCTTCTTCGCGAAGGTGATGATGTCGGGCACCACCTCGAGCTGCTCGAAGGCCCAGAACGTCCCGGTGAGACCGACGCCGGTCTGGACCTCGTCGAAGATCAGCAGCGCCTCGAACTCGTCCGCCAGCTCCCGCAGGCCGCGCAGGAAGCCGGGACGGAAGTGCCGATCCCCCCCCTCGCCCTGGATCGGCTCGACGATGATCGCCGCGATGTCATCCGGCCGCTCGACGAAGAACTTCCGTGCCCGCTCCAGGGCCGCCGCCTCCTCCCGGTCGAGGCGAACCTTCTCCGCGTCGTCCAGGGGAAACCGGACCGAGGGGCTCGGGATGCGCGGCCAGTCGAACTTGGGGAAGTACATCGTCTTCCGGGGATCGGCCGTGTTGGTGAGCGAGAGGGTGTAGCCGGACCGGCCGTGGAACGCCCACTCGAGGTGCAGAACCTGGTGGCCCTTTTCTTCCTTGTGCCCCTTCCTGAAGTTGCGACGAACCTTCCAGTCGAACGCGATCTTGAGCGCGTTCTCCACCGCGAGGGCACCGCCGTCGACGAAGAAGAACCACTGCATCGGCTCGGGCCGGCCGACCCGGTCGAGGGTATCGACGAACTCCGCGAAGACGTCGGTGTAGATGTCGGAGTTGGTGACCTTGTTGACGGCAACCCTCGCGAGCCGTTCGAGGAAGGCCGGCTCGGTCATCTTCGGGTGATTCATCCCGACCGGGGCCGATGCGAAGAAACTGAAGAAGTCCAGGTACTCCTTGCCGTCACGGGCGTCGACCAGGCGAACGCCCCGGGACTTCTCGAGGTCGAGGACGAAGTCGAAGCCGTCGACCAGCATGCGGCGGCGCAGGGTCGGGATCACGTCGGCGGGAGCGATGCGACGGTGGGTCACGTGAGCCTCCTGGGGAAGAGGAACGGGGGATCAGTGGGAACCGTTGCCGTTCGGGTAGCCGTTACCGTTGGCGAGGTGGATGTTCGGCGACTCCTTGGTCGTGGAGAGGACGACGACCGTCTCGGTGCCCCGGACGCCCGGCATCGCGTTGATCCGGTCGAGGATCAGCCGCTGGAGGGCCTTCCGGTCGCGGACCCGGACCTTCATCAGGCAGGTCGCGGCGCCGGTGACCCTGTGACATTCCTGGACCTCCGGCATCTCCACGACCTGGGCGAGGAAGCGCTCCTCGTCCCGGGGGTGCTCGATGAACACCTCGACGAACGCGAGCAGGTCGCAGTCCGCCTTCTCCGGGTCCAGCAGGGCGGTGTAACGCCGGATCACTCCGAGCCGCTCGAGCTTCTTGATCCGCTCGTGAACCGCCGCGGCCGAGAGCCCCACGTCCCGGCCGATGTCGGCCCGGGAGCGGCGGGCATCCTGCTGGAGGATCTCCAGGATCTTCCGGTCGAGGGCGTCCAGCCGGAAGGACGTCGGCCGGCGCACCTCGTCTGCCAACGATTTTTTGTCTGCAGTGGCCATGCCCGAAAGAATATCGGGAGGATACGGGCCAGGCAAGCAAATTTTCTGCCCGGGAGGACGCCTCCGGGGTTCGCCGGGGCCGCCCGGCACCATCCCGGGCTACCAGGGGGCGGCCGGCCCGAAGTCCCTGAGCGCCCGGGCCATTTCCGCGAGCCGCCGCGCGGCCGCCTGGCCGACCGTGCCGTCGGGCCATTCCCCCTCCTCTCCGGGTTCCCCGAGGGGCGCACCGAGAAGCAGGCGGATGGCGTCGTCCACCGTGTCGATCGCGTACACGGAGAAGGTCCCCCGGCGGACGTCCTCCAGGAGCTCGGGAGCGAGCTGGAGCGCCCCCACCGAGCTCGCCGGGACCGCCACTCCCTGGGTCCCGGTCAGGCCCGCCTGCCGACAGACCCGCCAGAACCCCTCGACCTTCTCGTTGACGCCGCCTACGGCGAGAACCTGGCCCACCTGGTCGATCGCACCGGTGATCGCCAGGTCCTGGCGGACCGGGATCCCGGAGAGAGCGGACAGGAGCGCGATCAGCTCGGCGGCCGAGGCCGAATCCCCCTCGATCCCGCCGTAGCTCTGCTCGAAGCAGAGGCTGGCGGTCAGGGCGAGGGGGAACTCGCGGGCGAAGCGCGACCGGAGGAATCCCCCGAGGATGAGGGAGGCCTTCGTGTGGATCTCCCCGGAGAGCTCCGCTTCCCGCTCGATGTCGATGATTCCGCTCCGGCCGGTGGCGACCGTGGCGGTCACCCGCACCGGGTAGCCGAACCGCTCGAGCCCCGTCTCGATCACGGCGAGGGCGTTGACCTGCCCCGGCCGGCGGCCGGAGAGGTCGAGCCGGAGGATCCCCTGCCGAATCGACTCCAGGACCCGGCGGGAGACCAGCGCATGACGGCGCCGCCGGGCCGCGAGCGCCCGCTCCACGTGCTCGGCCCGCACCAGGTCGACCCCCTCCTCCCCCGCCATCCACGAGGCTTCCCGGGCCAGGTCGACGAGAAGGCGGAACCGGGTCGAGATCTTCCCCCGGCGTCCCGCGAGGCGAACCATGTGCTCGAGCGCCCGCGCGACGGCCCCCGCATCGAACGGCCGCAGCCCCTCCTCGTCGACGACGCGGGCAAGGAAGCAGGCCCACGAGCGGGCGGTCTCCCGGGTCAGGTCGACCCGCTCCTCGAACTGGGCGACGACCTTGAACAGCTTGTCGAACTCCTCGTCCCCCTCCGCCAGGGCCGCCCGCAGCGAGGGGGTGCCGACCAGGATCACCGTGACCCGCACGGGGGCCGGTTCGGGGGCGAGCGGCGGGGGACCCTCGGCGCCCGCCGTGGCGATCTCGACGACCCCCGAGCGCATCGCCCGCCGCAGGGCGGCCCACCCCCCCTCGACCGCCAGGAGGTCCTGGGCGTGGATCAGCAGGAACCCCCCGTCGGCCCGATGGAGGGCACCCGGGTGGATCCCCCCGAGGTCGGCCCGCGGCGCCCCGTCCGGGCCCTCGTGGACCTCGAGCCAGCCGAGGAGGCGGGTCGGGGTCGGGTGGGTCTCCTCGACCACCGGCGCTCCCTCGGCCCCGGTCCGGTCGACGAGAACGTGGACCCGGAGCGCGGAGAGCGGATCGGGACCCTGGCCCTCGTCCCCCTCGCCCCCGGGCAGCGTCTCCCCGGTGGCGAACATCCATGGGAAGACCGCCAGCAGGAAGTTCCGTGCCCCGGCGAGGAACCGGTCGAACGCCTCCCGCTCCCCCTCGGGGATCCCGACGCGCCGCCGGATCCCCCGGAGCACCTCGTCCACGAGGGGCCGGGCCGCCGCGCGGTCCTCCTCGGCCAGGGCCTCCTGGAGCCGCGTCGAGAGATCCCGGAGCTGGCCGGACGTCTCGGCGAGGCGGGCGGCCAGCTCCGGCTGTCGGCGGCGGAAGCGCTCCGCGTCCTCCGGCGAAATCTTCCCCTCGGCCTCAAGGGCGGCGAGATCGCCGAAGGCGACCGGTTGGCCGTCGACGATGGGGGCGATCTCGTGCCGCTTCACCTGCCCGAGGGCGACCTCGACCAGGGCGAACCCTTCCTGCTGCACGTCCTCCTGGAACGAGGCCAGCAGCCGGGCCTGCTCCTCCCGGAACTTCCGCGCGACCCCCTCCCGGCGACGCCGGTGGCTCCCCGACGCCTTGAGGGCCGCAAGCCCCTGGCGCAGCGCCTCCTGGGCCTCGGCCAGGGCGTCCCGGAGCACCCGGCCCTTCCCCGGGGGCAGGCGCAGGAGGCGCGGGGACCGGGGATCGTCGAACCCGGGCACGTAGCACAGGTCGTCGGGCGCCGGGCGCCCGGCCGCCGCCTCGGCGAGGACCCGGCGCACGGTGCTCGTCCGGCCGGTCCCCGATGGACCCGCCACGTAGACGTTGTAGCCCGGGGCATCGAGGCCGATCCCGAGCCGGAGGGCATCGATCGCCTCCCGCTGGCCAGTCGCCTCGTGGCACGGAACCGGCACGTCGCGCGTGGTCTCGAAACCGATCCAGTCCGGCTCGCAGGCCCAGGCAAGCTCCTCCACCGGGAGGGGGGCGGGGGGGATCCGGTCGTGGTCGCGCATCGTCGCTCCTCGCGGGGCGCGGGCCCCGGGACCCCGAAGCATACTCCCGCCGGCCGCTCGCCCGCCCCCCCGGCCCGCTCGACCCGGTTTCCCGGCGCGGCCGGGTTCCCGGTGGCAGGATGGTCTCATGCGCCGCCTCCCGACCCTCGCGCTCCTCCTTCTCCTCGCCCTTCCCGCCCTCGGCGAACCGGGCCCGGACGCGCTGCGACTCCTCGCCCCGCGGCGCGGTACGCCCCTGGTCGGCCGCGTGGAGGTCGCCTTCGTCGCCGTGGGGATCCCCGACGGCCAGGTCCTGGAGGCGGTGGTCCTCCTCGACGGACGCGAGGCGGCGCGGCTGACCGCTCCGCCCTGGCGCACCGCGGTCGAGTGTGGCGACACCCTGGCCCCCCACCGGCTGGCGATCCGCCTGCGCCTCCGGGACGGCAGCAGCCTGGAACGCACCTGGAGCTTTCGGAGGCCGGCCGCGTCCCTCGTGGAGAGCCGGCTTGTCGCCACCCTCGTCGCCGTGACCGATCCCCGCGGCCGGCCGGTCACGGGGCTCTCCCCGGCCGATTTCGCCGTCGAGGACGGCGGCCGGCCGGTCGTCCTCGCCCAGTTCGACGAGGGCCCGGTCCCCCTCGCCCTCGCCCTGGTGATCGACGCATCGAACTCGATGCGGGGAAGGAAGCTCGCCGGCGCGAAGCGTGCCGCGATCGAGGCCCTCGGAAGCCTCCGTGCGGGGGATCGCGTGGCGGTTCTCTCGTTCGACGACGAGGTCCGGGTCGCCTGTCCCCTCACGGGCGCGAGGGACCGGGCGCGGGACGCCCTCGAGACCCTCGTCCCCGGTGGCGGGACCGCGCTGTACGACGCGCTGGTGGCGGCCGCACGCCTCCTCGCCCGGGAGGCTCCCCTCGCCCGTCACGCCGTCGTCCTCCTCTCGGACGGGCGGGACGAGGCCGCCAACGGGCTGGGTCCCGGCTCGCGCGCCACCCTCGAGGAGGCGATCCGCGCCCTCCACGGGGCGGACGCGGTGGTCTTTCCCCTCGGGCTCGGTCGGAAGCTCGACCGGGAAACCGCCCTCGGCGGTGGACGGACCACGTGGGAGATCCTCGACCTGGTCGCCCGGTCCACCGGCGGCTGGGCGCGACGGGCGGACCGGGGCACGCGTTTCGGGAAGTTCCTCCGCGGGGTCCTCGACGACCTCCGCCATCGCTACGACCTGGCCTGGGAAGCGCCGCCCGCCCGCCGTGGCGAGTGGCGGCCGATCGTCGTCCGGGTGCCGGGACGGCCCCGGGCCCGGGTGCGGGCGCGCCAGGGCTACTACGCCCGCTGAGGCCGACTCAGCCGTCTCCCCGGCGCAGCGGCGCGACCTCGGTCGGCCCGTTGCGCCGCAGGAGCACCAGGTTTCGAAAGTAGATGAAGAGCCCCATCCCCTGCCCCAGGGAGAAGACGATGTCGTGGCGGCCGAACGCTGCGTAGGTGAACAGGAGCATCCCCCCCCCGATGCTGAACCACCAGAACGCGTTGGGAATCGTGCTCCTCCTGGCCCGCTCCGAGCTGATCCACTGCACGATGAAGCGCAGGGAAAAGAGGGCCTGCCCGGCGAACCCCAGGAGGGTCCACCCGTCGATCGTCCAGCCGCCGAGGTTCATGCTCATCCCCGCACCTCCCACCGGAGCCAGCGCTTCTGCATCCAGCGGACCGCGAGCAGGTCCGCGAAGGCGCGGAACGCCCGGTTCCACATCCCGTACTTGGAGCGCCCGCCCTGGCGGGGCCGGTGGTCCACCGGCACCTCGACGACCGTCCGCGCCCCCGCCATCCGGCAGAGGGTCGGCAGGAAGCGGTGCATCCCGTCGAAGCGCAGCGGAATCTCCCGCAGGTACCGGGCCCGGAACGCCTTCAACGAACAGCCGGTGTCCCGGATCGTCTCGCGCGAGATCCAGTTCCGGATCGCGTTGGCGATGCGGGACTGGAGGAGTCTCCAGGCCGAGTCCCGGCGGTTCTTCCGCCAGCCGGCCACCAGGTCGACCCCCTCCTCCATCGCCTCGAGCAGCCGGGGAATCTCCGCCGGCGGGTTCTGCCCGTCCGCGTCGAGGGTGACGATCACGTCCCCCCGGGCGGCCTGGAACCCGGCCGCGAAGGCCGCGGTCTGCCCGGTGTTCCGCGCCAGGTGCAGCACCCGCAGGCGCGGGTCCCGCCCGGCCGCATCGTCGAGCCACTCGCCGGACCCGTCCGTGGACCCGTCGTCGACCAGGACGACCTCGTAGTCGATGCCCTCCGGGTCGAGGGCGGCGTGGATCTCCTCGACCAGGCCGGGCAGGCAGTCGATCTCGTCGTAGACCGGGATCACCAGGGAGACGAATCCCCGGGTACCCTTCCTCGCGTCGTTCATCGCGTGACCCCCGAGCTCCGCCCGAGCCCCTTCCGGTTGAACGGCCACAGGCGCCGCCAGCGCGCGTACCTGGCCAGGAATCTCCGGTCCTCTTCCGTCACCGTTTCCGGCGCCAGGATGACCTTCCACTTGACGAGGGCCGTTTCGTCCACCCGGCGCAGCCAGGGAAAGACCACCCGGTGCGCGAAACTCCCCGGCCGGAAGGCGAGCGCCCCCGCCCAGTCCAGGATCACGACCCGGTCCCCCTCCGCCACGTGGACGTTTTCCCGTCCCCGCAGGTCCAGGTGGACGACGCCCAGTGCGTGGACCCTGGCCAGGGCCTCCGCGATCCGCGGGAGGTACTCGGCCCGACCCGGATCGCCCTTGCGGTGGCGATGAAGGGGCGTCCCTCCCAGGTGCTCGAGGACGAGGGCATCCTTCCCGACCCGTCCCAGCAGGCGCGGCACGACGCCCGTCTTCTCGAGCAGCAGGAGGAACCGGGCCTCCCGGGCCACCTGGACGCGTGCCCAGGGACGGGCGAGGAGAGGCTTGCCCGCGAAGTCCTTGACGACGACCGGGGTCCCGTCCTCGAGACGGCTGGTCCAGAGGTCGGCCTTGGACCACCGGCCCCGGACGAGCCATGCGTCCCGGCGCGCCTCGAGGGCCGCCCTGTCCAGGTACGGGACCGCTTCGTGCACCTGTCGCCTCCTCCCCTCCGGCTGTGGCGACCGGGAGGGGCCTCCCTGATAATGCCGCCGGCCCGGCGCCCGCACCCGCGGGCCGGCGGCCATTCTACCCGCCCGCGGGTTTCCGCCCCGGGCGCGGCGGAAGGAGACGGCCCATGTCCCAGCGGTCCCCGGCGGAGATCCTGCGCCTCGCGCTCCTCTACGGCCTGGTCGGCTTCCTCGCCTGGCTCTCGGAACCGGAACCGCTCTCGGCCACCGCCGGGGCGGTCCTGGTGCTGGCCGGCGAGCTGGTGCGAATCTGGGCGGCGGGCCACCTCTACAAGACGAAGGAGCTGATCACCTCGGGGCCCTACCGTTACACCCGGAACCCCCTCTACCTGGGACGCCTGCTGATCTTCACCGGGGTCGCCCTGATGGCCCGGCTTCCCTGGGCCCATGCCAACCTGGTCGTCCTCGTCCTCGGCTGGCTGGTCTTCTTCGGCTACTACATGCCGCGCAAGGAGCGGATCGAGCCGGCGCGCCTCGAGCGGGTCCACGGGGAGGCCTACCGGAGGTACTTCTCCGCGGTCCCCGCCCTGTTCCCGCACCGGAGGCCGTGGCCCGACGACGGGGGGCGTTGGCGATGGGACCGGTTCCAGCGAAACCGGGAGCTCCTGACCGCCCTCGCCCTCGCCGTCCTGGCCGCGTACTTCCTGCTGCGGGCGTACGGGATCGTCCTTCCCTCCCGCACCTGAGCGGGCCGGGTCAGTCCGGCGCCTCCACGTCCTCCTCGCCGGCCTGGAGCCGCACGAGCCGGGCATAGGCCCCGCCCCGGGCGAGCAGCTCCGGATGGGTGCCCGACTCGACGATCCGGCCGGCTTCCAGCACGTGGATCCGGTCCGCCCGCACCACCGTCGAGAGCCGGTGGGCGATCACGAGGGCGGTGCGTCCCGCCAGCAGGTTCTCGAGGGCCTGCTGGACGACCCGCTCGGCCTCCGCGTCCAGGGCCGAGGTCGCCTCGTCGAGCACGAGGATCGGAGCGTCCTTGAGGAACGCCCGGGCGATGGCGATTCGCTGCCGCTGGCCCGCGGAGAGCCGCGAGCCCTTCTCGCCGATCCGGGTGTCGTACCCTTCCGGCAGCGCGAGGATGAACTCCTCGGCATGGGCCGCCCGGGCCGCCCGCCGGATCTCTTCCAGGTCGGCGTCCGGGCGCCCGTAGGCGATGTTCGCGCGGACGGTGTCGTCGAACAGGTGGGTCTCCTGCGTCACCAGGGCGATCTGCCGCCGCAGGGAGGCGAGGGTCACCTCCCGGAGATCATGCCCGTCGATCGTCACCCGGCCCCGGGTCGGGTCGAGGAACCGGGGGATCAGCATCGCGAGGGTGCTCTTGCCGGCGCCGGAGGGACCGACCAGGGCATGGACCTCTCCCGCCCGCACCCGGAGGTCGATTCCGCGGAGGACGGGGCCCCGTCCGTAGTCGTACTCGACGCGCTCCAGGTGGATCTCCCGGGAGAACGGGGGCAGCTCCCGGGCACCCGGCGCGTCCCGGACCCGGATCGGTTCGTCGAGCAGGCCGAACACGCGGCGGGCGGCAGCCAGGGCCTGCTGGACCGCGTTGTTGAGCTGACCGAGGCGGCGGATGTGACTGAAGACGACGAAGAGGGCGAGGATCGCGACCAGGACGCTCCGCCCGTCGACCACGCCGGAGCGGATCAGGGACCCGGCGTAGATGATCAGGCCCGCCCCGGCGAACGCCCCGAGCAGTTCCATCGCCGGCGGCGTCGCCGCCGCCGCCCGGGCCACCTTGAGATCCTCCCTCAGCATCCGGGAAAGGGCCCGGTGGAACCGCTCGACCTCGTACCGCACTGCCCCGAACGCCTGCACGACCCGCCGGGCGACCAGGGCCTCCTCGATCACGGACGCCATCTCGGCCGCCCGCTCCTGGCTCCTGCGGGAGGACTTCTTGATCCGCCGGCCGAAGCGGCTCGCCGCGTACCCGAACAGGGGAATCGCCACGAGGGTCACGAGCGTCACCTGCCACGCGTGGAGGAACGCGATCAGCAGGAGGACGACCACCACCGGGATCGACTGGAGGGCCTGGCCGATGTCGGTGGACAGGATCCGTTGCAGGCGGGACACGTCGCCGAGAATGCGGGAGAGGAGCTCCCCCGCCGAGTGCACCCGGAAGAAATCGTCCGACTGCTCGAGAACCCGTGCGTAGAGCTCCTCCCGCAGCTCGGCGACGGTCAGGAGGCCGACCCGTCGGAGCCCGTAGACCGAGAGGAAGCCGAACAGCCCCTTGAGCACGTAGAGGACCACGATCGCCAGCGGGACCCGCACGTATCCCTTCTCGAGGAGCCACCGGCGCACGGGACGCCACGCCTCCTCGAGCCGGTCCTTCGCGCGTCGTACGAAGCCGGGGGCCAGGTCCTCCGCGGCCGACGACGTCGCCGGGGCTGCCGGTGCCGCCACCGCCGCCGCGGCACGGTCACCCACGGTGAGGGCCTCGACCAGGTCCTTGACCAGGCTGATCGACCCGCCCAGGAAGACCGACGCCAGGATGGACGCGAGGATCGCCCCGACCAGCGTGAACCGGTAGCGGGCCAGGTAACCGACCAGGCGGCCGAGATCGTTCAAGGAGGCAGCCTCCCCCCGGGGGGGGTCCCCGGGCGTGCGGAGGCTAGCGCGGCCCTCTCTCCCGGGCAAGGGAGGCATCCCGGGCGGCCGGTGGACCGTGGCTCCAGGTGTCCGGATCCCCCCGCTCGGGATCGGCCCCACCTTCCCGGAGGAGCGCGGCGATCGCTTCCCGCAACCGCGCGAGGAACGCTCCGTCGTCCTCCCCCTCCGCCGGGGGCGGGACCGCCGGGCCGAACAGGATCCGCACCGGGTGGGGGGCGAACGGCCAGCCCCGGGGCCAGGCCTGGTACGCCCCGACGATGGCCGACGGAACCACGGGAGCACCGGCCGCCCGCGCCAGCCACGCGACGCCCCGGCGAAACGGCTGCAGGTTCCCGCGCCAGCTCCGCTCGCCCTCCGGGTAGATGCAGAGGACCCGCCCGGCCCGGAGCCCCGCGAGCGCGGACCGGATCCCGGGCAGCAGTCCCGGGTCCGCGGAAATCGGCTGGACCCGGAAGAGCGCCGACGGGATCCTCCCCGGCCCCTTGCCGAAGTACCCCGTGAACCCGACGAAGAAGGCGTCGCGGAGGACCGGCAGCGGCAGCACGCCCCCGAGGAGAAACGGGTCGACGTTCGACTGGTGGTTCTGGGCCACGATCAGCGGACGGAGGTTCCAGTCCACCCGGTCGAGGCCGGACACCCGCAGGTTCAGCTTCCTCCGCGCGGCCGCGCGCCCCGCGGCGAGGCAGCCGAGAACGACGGGCCAGCCCAACCCGTGGGGGCGCCGGAGGCGTCGGGCCATTCCCGCGGAACCGTTGACCGGCCCCTCGAGGAGGGCTTCGGGCCGGACCCTCCATGGCCCCGGGGCCGCGGGAGGCGTGATGCCACGGGCCTCCAGCCGATCGGCCAGGTCTCCCAGGGTCCGGGTCAGTGCCAAGTCCGCCTCGTCCAGCTCGACTCCCAGGTGCTCGCCGAGGGAGAGGACGAACGCCGCCCGGTCGAGGGAATCGAGGCCCAGGTCGAACTCGAGGGAAGTCTCCCGCCACAGGTCCTTCCCGGCCGGAACCCGGTCGCAGGCGCGGAACACCGCCGCCCAGTCCCGGGAAAGGGGCGTGCGGCGGGGCGGCTCGGCCGGCCAGCACCGGCCCGGGTGCCGCCCCAGCTCCCGGGAAAGGCGCTCCCGGTCGGGCCGTCCCTGGGGGGTCGTCGGCAGCGGGGCCCGCGCGACCGTCCAGCCTCGCGGGCGCTCCCCGGCCGGCAGGGCCATCGCCGCGTTCTCCAGGCGGAACCGCAGGTTCTCGTACAGGTTGGCGAAGCCTTGCTCCCGCAGCTCGTCGTCGTCGGGCCACGCGACCACCCACGGACCGGGCGGGTCGCCGGCCCGGACGACGATCGCGCGCGCGACGAACTGTGCCCCCGAGAGGACTTCCTCGGCCCGACGCAGGGCCTCCTCCCCCGTCTCCCGTGGCATCCGGCCTCCCGTATCGGCGCCCGGTCCTCCCGGCCGGGCGGATGGCTCGATCTCAATGTACCCGGAAACGCGGCTCCCGGGCGGTAGAATGCCGTTTTCCCGAGAGGAGGTCCCGGATGCCCCCTGCCACTCCATCTCCCCCGCCGCCCCGGATCGCTCCCGGGGTGCTGGCCCCGTGGGAGGGACGCACCGTGCTGGTGACCGGCGGCCTCGGGTTCGTCGGGTCGACCCTCGTGCAGGCCCTTGCCCGGGCCGGCGCCCGCGTTCGCGTCCTCGACCCCCTCCTCCCCCCCTACGGCGGAAACTGGTTCAACCTGGCCGGCGTGGAGGAGCGGGTCTCGATCCTGCTGGCCGACGTGCGCGACCGGGGAGCGGTCGCCGCCGCGGTCGCCGGCGTGGACGCGGTCTTCCACGTGGCGGCCCAGACCAGCCACGTGGACTCGATGGTCGACCCGTTCACCGACCTGGACATGAATGCCCGCGGCACCCTCGTTCTCCTCGAGGCCCTCCGCCGGCACGCGCCGGGGGCGCGCCTGCTCTACCTGGGCACGAGGGCCCAGCACGGGGCGGTGGGAGACGCGCCCCCCGGGGAGGACGGCCCGTTCCGGCCGGTGGACGTGTACGGGGCGACGAAGCACGCGGCCGAGCAGCTCTGCCTCGTCTACCACCGGGCCCACGGCCTCGATGCCCGTTCCCTCCGCGCGACGAACACCTACGGCCCACGACACCAGGTCCGGCACGGGAAGTACGGCATCCTCAACTGGTTCGTCCGGCTCGCTCTCGAGGACCGGGAGCTGCCCGTCTTCGGCGAGGGCAGCCAGCTCCGGGATTTCCTCTACGTGGACGACCTGGTCGCCGCGATGCTCCTCTTCGCCGAGGCGCCGGGGATGGCCGGTCGTGCCCTCGGGGCCGGTTCCGGGGCCGGGATCCCGTTCCGGAAGATGGCCGAGACGATCGTGCGCCTCGCCGGCTCAGGCCGCGTGGTCACCCGGCCGTGGCCCGACGATCGGAAGCGGATCGAGACCGGCGACTTCGTCTTCGACCCGGCACCGCTCTCGGAAGCGACCGGTTGGAAGCCGCGGGTATCCTTCGAGGACGGGCTGGAGCGGACCATCGCGTGGTACCGGGAGTACCGGGACCGGTACTTCTGATACCGGCTCAGCGGAACAGCTCCCCCGGGTCCCCGGCAATGCCCAGGTGCTCCCGGGCGCGCGGAGTCGCGCACCGTCCCCGGGGGGTCCTCTCGAGGAAGCCGATCTGGATCAGGAACGGCTCCGCCACGTCCTCGATCGTGTCCGGCTCCTCCCCGAGCGCCGCCGCGATCGTGTTGAGCCCCACCGGCCCGCCCCCGTGATCCTCGAGGATCACCCGCAGGAGCCGCCGATCCAGGTGGTCGAGCCCGAGGGAGTCGACGCCGAGCCGGGCGAGAGCATCCCGGGCCAGGGAGAGGTCGACCCGTCCGTCCCCCTCGACGAGCGCGAAGTCCCGGATCCTCCGGAGGAGCCGCAGGGCGACGCGCGGGGTTCCCCGGGACCGAGAAGCGATCTCCCGGGCGGCCTCCGGATCGAGCCGCAGCTCGAGGCGGACGGCGGCCCGGAGGAGGATGACCGCGAGGTCCCCGGGGCCGTAGAAGGTCAGGCGCTCGACGATCCCGAAGCGGTCCCGCAGCGGCGCCGACAGAAGCCCGGCCCTGGTCGTGGCCCCGACGAGAGTGAACGGCGGCAGGTCGATCCGCACCGACCGCGCACCGGGGCCCTGGCCGATCGTCAGGTCGAGGGCAAAGTCCTCCATCGCCGGGTAGAGGATCTCCTCGACCGCGGTGCCCAGGCGATGGATCTCGTCGACGAACAGGACGTCGCCCGGCTCCAGGTGGGTGAGGATCGCCGCGAGGTCCCCGGTCCGCTCGATCGCCGGCCCGGAGGTGGTTCGCAGGCGCGCCCCGAGCTCCGTGGCGATGAGATGGGCAAGGCTCGTCTTCCCGAGACCGGGGGGGCCCGCGAGAAGCACGTGGTCGAGGGGACGCTGCCGACGCCGGGCGGCTTCCAGGTAGACGGCGAGGTTCCGGGTGACGCGCTCCTGGCCGACGAACTCCTCGAGCGTGCGCGGCCGCAGGTTCGCCTCGTGCCCCAGGTCGTCCTCGACGGGCCGCGGATCGATGAAGCGCCCGCCGTCGTCCCCGCTCATCCGCGTCCCCCGAGCTGCCGGAGCGCCGCCCGCAGGAGGGCGCCGAGATCGTCCGCGCCGACCGCCTCGGCAGCCCCGCGGACGGCGGTCTCCGCCTCGGTTCGCTTATATCCGAGGTTCAGGAGCGCCGCCACCGCGTCCACCTCTCCCGGCGAGAGCCCCCGGCCATCCCGGGAGGGGACCGGAGCCCCCGGCGCAGCCGCCAGGTCGACCAGGAGGTCGCCGAGACGGTCCCGCAGGTCGAGCACGATCCTGCGCGCCGTCTTCCTGCCGATCCCGGGAACGACCTCGAAGGGCCCCGCGTCCTCGTCCCGCGCCGCCCGGGCGATCTCCCCGGGCGAGAGGGTCGAGAGGATCGCGAGGGCGAGCCTCGGACCGATCCCGGAAATCGCGGTCAGCGCGACGAAGAGACGTTTCTCCTCGCGGGACGGAAAGCCGTAGAGCTGGAGGCTGTCCCCCCGGAAAACGGTCAGGACCTCGAGGACGACTTCCTCTCCCTCTCCCGGCAGCGCGTCGAGCGCACCCACGGGCACCTCGAGCTCGTAGCCCACTCCCCCGGCGTCGACGATGACCCGCCCGGGTTCGCGTCGCCGGAGGACGCCCCGAATCCACCCGATCACCGGCGCCTCCCGGGCACCCGCTCCTCGAAACGGGCTCTTACCGCGTGGCAGAGGGCCGCGGCGAGCGCGTCGGTCGCGTCGTCGGGCACGTCGTCCAGGGGAAACCGCCGCAGCCCCGGAAAGGTCCGCGGCAGGACCCGCCGCACCTGCTCCTTGGTAGCGTTCCCGCTGCCGCAGATCGTCTGCTTGATTTCCGCCGGCGCGTACTCCCGCACCGGGATGCCCCGGCGTCCCAGGGCGGCCAGCAGAACGCCCCGGGCCTCGGCGAGGACCAGCGCGGCACGGGCGTTCCGGTGCTGGAAGAGCGACTCCACCGCGGCCACCTCGGGATCCCGTCCCGCGAGGAAGGCCTCCGCCCGCCCCGCGAGTTCCGCCAGCGACCGCGCGCGGTCCTTCCCCGCGGGAACCCGCCAGGCACCGAGTTCCAGCGCGACCACGCTCCCCCGTTCCACCTCGACGAGGGCCCAGCCGGCCACCCGGGAACCCGGATCGATGCCGAGAATCCTCACCGCTACGCGCCCGGTTCCCCCTCGATCTGGCAGTTCGCGAAGACCTTCTGGACGTCGTCCTGGTCGTCCAACATCTCGAGCAGCTTCAGGAGCCCCTCCGCCTTGGCCGCCGCCACGGGCACCGTGTTCTGGGGCACCATGGCGATCTCCGCCTCGCGGATCTCGAAGCCAGCCTTCTCCACGGCGTCCCGGACCCCGTGGAACGCCGAGGCATCGGTGTAGATCTCGAAGTGATCCCCCTCGGCCCGCAGGTCCTCGCCGCCGGCCTCGAGGACCACCTCCATCAGGGCATCCTCGTCCACCCCGTTCGCCGCCACCTCGATGTATCCCTTCCGCTCGAACATCCAGGCCACGGACCCGGGGGAACCCAGCTCTCCACCGTACTTGTTGAACAGGTGCCGGATCTCGGACGTGGTCCGGTTCCGGTTGTCGGTCATCGCCTGGATCAGGATGGCAACCCCACCCGGCCCGTACCCCTCGTAGACCACCTCCTCGTAGGACTCGCCCTGCAGCTCCCCCGTGCCCTTCTTGATCGCCCTGTCGATCTTGTCGTTGGGCATGTTCACCTGGCGGGCGGCGGCGATGGCCGCCCGCAGGCGCGGATTGGCCTCCGGGTCTCCACCGCCCTCCCGGGCGGCGACGGTGATCTCCCGGGCCACCTTCGTGAAGATCTTGGCGCGCTTCGCGTCCTGGGCACTCTTTCGGTGCTTGATGTTGGCCCACTTCGAATGGCCGGCCATGGGGCTTCTCCTCCTTGCGGCGGCAATCTTAGCACGTCGGCCGCGGGAACCCGCGCCGCGCGCGCATTCACGCGGGTTCCCGCACAAAAATGGCCCCCGCCCGAAGGCGGGGGCCGGCCAGAAGCTCCCGGCGACGCCCTACTCTCCCACGCGGCTGCCCGCGCAGTACCATCGGCGCAGAGGGGCTTAACTACCGTGTTCGGGATGGGAACGGGTGTGGCCCCCTCGCTATGGTCACCGGGAAATTCCTCTCGATCTCCTTGTCAAGCCGCCCGTGGGGCCGGCCTTCCAACCTGGTGTTCGGGTCTACAGCGAGAACCGGATTCCCGCCGTGAAGGTCCAGCCTCCGTAGTCCAACGTTCCGCCGTGGAAGAAGTACTCCCCGGGGTGCGGCCCCGCCCACGTGACCCCGTCGAGCCGCGTGATCTCGCGCTTCCGGCCGCCGGTGATGATGTAGGCAGGCCTCCCGCCCGGAGGGCCGGCCGCAGCCTGGTCGCTGTCGAACCTGCCTTCCGCCAGCGGCGTCCCGAAGCGATGCCTTCCGTCGGCCGTGATGTCGATATTCTTCTGCGCCCAACTGTACCGCATCTCGACGAAGACGGAAGCCTTCGGGTTGAACTGCCACTCGGTTCCGCCGCGCAACTCCAGGTACGGCGTACTCGGCGTCTCGATCATCGGCCGCTTCACGTCGTGCGGCTTCCCGTCGAGCTGCCGGCTGCTCAGGGACAGGCTGCCCCGCTCCACGTAAGTGACCACGCTCGCATCGAGCTCGTTCTGGACGTCGCGCCACTGCCGGGATGGGTCGAAGTCCACGAACATGTATCCCACGTTGAGCCCGATGTAGGGGTTGAACGTCTTGGTCGGCCGGAACCGGGCGTAGAGCCCGATGCTCACCGGGTAGAGCGTCAGGTCCCCGCCGTTGATCAGCTCGCCGCGCCAGTGCTCACCAACGTACCCGCTGTTGGTGAACGGAATGCAGTTCGAGTACGGGATCACCTCCCGCCCCCAGGCCGCCATCGTCTCGCAGCTGAAGACCGGCTGGAACGCGGGGTTGTGCATGTTGGGATCGTCGAAATCGAACGAGTAGGCGAGCTCGATATTGTCGATGCTGCCCGTCGAGTACCCGATCCCCATGTCGAGCACGAGCTCGGTATTCTTCCAGGAGGCAAGCCCGTAGGAGGCGCGGAACTCGAAGTACGTGTCCGTCGAGATCCTGGCCTCGTTCGCCGCCATCCAGCCCGGCCGGGGATCACGCAGCACGTACACCTGCGTATCCCCTGTCAGGGAGGTCGCGTCGACCACCTGGATCCGGCCTCCGTCGCTGGGAATCGAGTCACCCGGATCGGTCCCACCGATGTGGAACTCGAACCGCCACTTCCCCTTCACTTCCTCGGCCACCGCCGGAGCGACCGCAGCCACCAGCAACAGCGCCATGACGCCCAGCGCCAGGATCCGGTTCCGCGCACCCTGCCTCTTCATGGACGACCCCTTACCCTCGCTCGTTCGTGGTTCGTGCATGCCCGGCCCGTCCGGGCGCCCCCGCGAGCGGGGGATGCATCCTACTCCAGCCAGCCTTGCCAGCAAACGGGCGCGGAGATCATGCGCGGCATGCGCCCCGCGGTCCCGCACCCGGGGCCGGGCGGCAGCGTGCCGCCGGCCGACCCTCGACAATCCGGTTCCGGGCCGGCCCGCTCGCCGGGCTCCCTGCATGGTGATCGTCCTGTGCTCGACCCGTCCTCGAGGCCTCCCCTGGGGGAGCGCCGGGTGCCGGGGAAGATGCCGGGGACCGGGACCCCGGAGGGCCCCGGCCTCGACCGAATTCGTATCGAAACGAAGAAGAATCGCGGGTCACGCGACCGGCACCGACATGAGGATCGCTGGAGAAGGAAAAGGTCAAGCCGTTCGACCGATTAGTACCGGTAAGCTGAACGCGTCTCCGCGCTTACACCTCCGGCCTATCAACCTCGTCGTCTCCGAGGGGTCTTATGACCACAAGGGTCGGGAGACCTCATCTTGGGGTGGGCTTCGCGCTTATATGCTTTCAGCGCTTATCCTTTCCGGACATAGCTACCCGGCGCTGCCCCTGGCGGGACAACCGGTACACTAGAGGTCCGTGGTTCCCGGTCCTCTCGTACTAGGGAACCATCCCCTCAAGTCTCCTGCGCCCACGGCAGATAGGGACCGAACTGTCTCGCGACGTTCTGAACCCAGCTCGCGTACCGCTTTAATCGGCGAACAGCCGAACCCTTGGGACCTGCTTCAGCCCCAGGATGCGATGAGCCGACATCGAGGTGCCAAACCCCGCCGTCGATGTGGACTCTTGGGCGGGATCAGCCTGTTATCCCCGGAGTACCTTTTATCCGTTGAGCGACGGCCCTTCCATGCGGGACCGCCGGATCACTAAGGCCCGCTTTCGCGTCTGCTCGACTTGTAGGTCTCACAGTCAGGCCGGCTTATGCCTTTGCACTCTACGGCTGGTTTCCAATCAGCCTGAGCCGACCTTCGCACGCCTCCGTTACATTTTAGGAGGCGACCGCCCCAGTCAAACTACCCGCCTGACAATGTCCCTGGACCCGGTTCAGGGTCCTAGGTTAGAAACCCAGTACGACAAGGGTGGTATCTCACCGACGGCTCCACCGAGCCTGACGACCCGGCTTCACAGCCTCCCACCTATCCTGCACATGTCGCACCGAATTCCATTGCCAGGGTGCAGTAAAGGTTCACAGGGTCTTTCCGTCTTGCCGCGGGTAACCTGCATCCTCACAGGTGCTACAAATTCGCTGAGTCTCTCGCCGAGACAGTGCCCAGATCGTTACGCCATTCGTGCAGGTCGGAACTTACCCGACAAGGAATTTCGCTACCTTAGGACCGTTATAGTTACGGCCGCCGTTTACCGGGGCTTCGGTTCAGGGCTTCGCCTTGCGGCTAACCCCTCCCCTTAACCTTCCGGCACCGGGCAGGCGTCACGCCCTATACGTCGTTTTTGACTTAGCAGAGCGCTGTGTTTTTGGTAAACAGTCGCCTGGGCCCTTTCACTGCGGCCCCCTCGGGCTCCGGACGCGAGGTCCTTCACCCTGGCGGGGCACCCCTTCTCCCGAAGTTACGGGGCTATTTTGCCGAGTTCCTTAGCGAGAGTTCTCTCACGCGCCTGAGGATTCTCTCCCCGTCTACCTGTGTCGGTTTGCGGTACGGACACTCTGACGATAGTGCTAGAGGTTTTTCTTGGCAGCGTGGCTTCAGCGAGTTGGCTTGGCACATGGCCGCGCTTCCCCCCTCGCCTCAGGGTTGATGCCCTCCCGGATTTGCCTGGAAGGGCCCCCTACACTCGGGGCCAGGCTCGTCCAACGGCCTGGTTCGCCTAGCCTCCTGCGTCACCCCATCGCTCGCCAGAGCGGTGCAGGAATGTTGACCTGCTGCCCATCGGCTACGCCTTTCGGCCTCACCTTAGGATCCGACTAACCCTGAGCGGACGAACCTTCCTCAGGAAACCTTAGACTTACGGCGACGGTGATTCTCACACCGTTTATCGCTACTTATGCCGGCAGAGTCTCTTCCGTAGGCCGACACCAGTCCTTGCCGGTCTGGCTTGTATCTCCTACGGAATGCTCCCCTACCACCGATGCCGAAGCACCGGTCCGCAGCTTCGGTACCAGGCTTGAGCCCCGTTACATTATCGGCACAGGGCCGCTCGACTAGTGAGCTGTTACGCTTTCTTTAAAGGATGGCTGCTTCTAAGCCAACCTCCTAGCTGTCAC
>CAYQTA010000060.1:50000-154811 GCA_964420365.1 uncultured Acidobacteriota bacterium
AGATCTACGACGGGACCGTCCGGATCATCTCGGTCGCTCGTGACCCGGGCGAGCGCAGCAAGATCGCCGTCCAGTCCCGTGACCGGGACGTCGACCCCGTCGGCGCGTGCGTCGGCATGAAGGGGAACCGCGTGCAGTCGGTCACCCGGGAGCTGCGCGGCGAGAAGATCGACATCGTCGAGTACCACGAGAACCCGCTGGAGTTCGTGCGCGAGGCGCTCAAGCCGGCCCCGGTAAACCGGGTGAACCTCAAGGACCCGGAAAACCGGGAGGTCGAGGTGATCATCCCGGACGACCAGCTCTCCCTGGCCATCGGGAGACGCGGCCAGAACGTTCGCCTCGCCGGCCGCCTCGTCGGCTGGCGGATCGATATCAAGAGCGAGAGCGAGAAGGCCGCCGAGATGGAAGCGGAGGAAGAATCGCGGCGCCGCGCCTGGGAGCTCTTCTCGCGGCTGGGCATCGACGAGGCGATCGAGGAACGCATCATCGAGTCGCTCATCGACGCGGGCTTCCGTGACCTGGACCAGATCGTCGCCGCCGACCTGGAAGACCTCACCCGCATCGAGGGGATCGACGTCGACCTCGCGCTCCAGATCTACGATCGCGCGGCCGAGGTGGCCGAGCAGGTACGGGCCGAGGAGGAAGAGGTTCGTCGTCTCGCGGCGGAGCTGGCCGCCGCCGAGGCGGAGGCCGCCGCCGAGGAAGAGGCCGCGGCGGCGGCCGCCCTGGCGTCCACCGATCCACTGGACGCCCTGACCGGGGGAGAACCCGCCGGGGACACCGCCGTCCCCGGCGCGGAAGGGCCGCCCGCCCCGGCAGAAGAATCGGGGAACGACACCGGCGCCGCGGACGTGACCGGGACCGGGAACGACGCTTCCGACGAGGACGAGCGGCAGCAGGACGAGGAGTAACCAACGGTGCGGATCTTCCAACTCGCGCAGGAGCTGAACGTCAGCAGCCAGGAGATCCTGGATGCCCTCGATGACATGGGCATCCCGGTGAAGTCGAACCTGGCGGCGCTCGACGACGCGGTCGTCGCGGAGCTCCGGGAACTGTTCAAGCCCAAGCCCAAGACCGCGGTCTCCGCCAGGGAGGAGGCGATCCGTCGCGCCCTGAAGGAGAAGGAAGAGCGGGAACGAGCCGCCCGGGAGGCCGCCCGCAGGGAGGCGGAGCGGAAGGCGGCGGCCCGTCGCGCCGCGCTCGAACGCGCCGCGCGCCTCCGGGCGCTCGAGAAGGCCCGCGCGGAAGGCCGCACGATCTCTGCCGAGGAGCTGGCCAGGGCCGAGGCGGACGTCGCCGCGGAAGCCGCGGAGGTCGAGCCGAAGCCGGCCGCCCAGGCCCCGCCCGCCCCGGAGCCCCCGGCATCCGCCCCGGCGCCCGAGGTGTCCCCGGCAGCGCCGATCGCGACCCCGGAACCCCCCGCCACGGAAGAGAAACCGGCGGAGGAACCGGCCGAGACCCGGGAAGCGGCGGAGGTGCCGAAGGAGGCCCCGGCGGCGAAGCCGTCCCCGAAGCCGGCGGCCAGGATCGCCGAGCCAGCGGAGCCCTCTCCCCCGCCGGAGAAGCAGCCGGCTCCCGCGACGCCGGCCCGTCCAACCCCGCCAACTGCTCCGGCGGGCCCGCGCCTCGGCAAGGCCGTGGTCGCGCCCCCGCCGACGACGGCCAAGGAACGGGCCGAGCTGCTGGGCAAGCGGCTTTCCCAGCTCCGCGCGGCCGGCGCGGGCAGGCGTGCCGCCCCGGCGACCCCGTCGTCCGCGGCCCTCCCCGCGCGCGGACAGGCGCGCAGGCCCCAGGGAGGTCGGCGCAAGAAACAGAAGTCCCAGGAGCAGCGCCAGGCGCCTCGACCGGTCCGCGAGGCGGCTCCCGAGCCGCCCGTCGGCGAGGTGAAGATCTCCGAGGGGCTGACGATCAAGGACCTCGCCGAGCGGATGAACCGCAAGGCGAAGGACATCATCAAGAAGCTCTTCCTCGAGAAGAAGATCATGGCGACGATCAACCATGCCCTCGACGAGGACACGGCGCGGTGGATCGTCGAGGCCTTCGGCGGTACGCCCGTGATCGTCGGCATCGAGGACGAGGCCCTCGCGGAAGCCCTGCCGGAGGCCGAGGCCCAGCAGGACCCGTCCCGTCTCGTCCCACGCCCGCCGGTCGTGACGATGATGGGGCACGTCGACCACGGGAAGACGTCCCTCCTCGACGCGATCCGGGAGGCCCGGGTCGCCGAGCGCGAGGCGGGCGGGATCACGCAGCACATCGGCGCCTACAAGGTGAAGCAGGTCCACGAGGGCACCGAGAAGGAGATCGTCTTCCTCGACACGCCCGGCCACGAAGCGTTCACGCTGATGCGTGCCCGCGGCGCCAGGGTCACCGACATCGTCGTCCTCGTCGTCGCCGCCGATGACGGCGTCATGCCCCAGACGCTCGAGGCGATCGACCACGCGAAGGCGGCCGGCGTACCCCTGGTGGTCGCCGTCAACAAGATCGACAAGCCCGGCGCCAATCCCGACCGCGTCCTCCAGCAGCTCGCCGAGCACGACGTCCTCGTCGAGCAGTTCGGCGGTGACGTCGTCGCCGTCTTCGTCTCCGCCAAGACCCGGGAGGGACTGGACCAGCTCCTCGACATGATCCTGCTGGTCGCCGAGATGCTCGAGCTCAAGGCGGACCCGGAACGGCCCGCATCCGGAACGGTCCTCGAGGCAAAGCTCGACCGGTCCCGCGGACCCGTGGCAACCGTCCTCGTGCAGAACGGAACGCTCCGGATCGGCGACGTGTTCGTCGTCGGCGCTTCCTTCGGCAAGGTGCGGGCGCTCATGGACGAGAACGGGAAGCGCCTCCGGGAAGCCGGCCCCGCGACGCCGGTCGTCGTGATGGGACTCGAGGAAGTGCCCCAGGCGGGAGACACCCTCCAGGTCTTCCCCGACGAGCACAAGGCGCGCCAGATCGCCCTCTACCGGCAGCAGAAGCTGCGCGAGGAGATGGAAGCGCGCCGGGCGAAGCTTCCGACCCTGGAACTGCTGCACAAGCAGATCGCCGAGAAGGAGCTGACGGAACTGCCGATCGTCCTCAAGGCGGACGTGCAGGGATCGGTGGAGGCGCTGCGCCACAAGCTCGAGGAGCTGTCGACGAGCGAGGTCAAGGTCAACGTGATCCACGCCGCCACCGGGGCGATCACCGAAACCGACGTGATGCTCGCCGCCGCGTCGCGGGCGATCATCGTCGGGTTCAACGTCCGGCCCCAGCGTGGCGTGCCGGAAGCCGCGCGGCGTGAAGGCGTCGACATTCGCCTGCACACCGTGATCTACAAGGTAACCGACGAGATCAGGCAGGCGATGCTCGCGACCCTGTCGCCGGTGGAGAAGGAGGTCTACCTGGGCCGGGCCGAGGTGCGGCAGGTCTTCCGCATCTCCCGCATCGGTACCGTCGCCGGCTGCTACGTCGTCGACGGGGTGATCCAGCGGGACGCGAACGTCCGCCTGCTTCGCGACCACGTCGTGATCCACGAGGGCAGGATCGCCTCGCTCAAGCGGTTCAAGGACGACGCGCGCGAGGTGCGGGCCGGGTTCGAGTGCGGGATCTCCCTCGAGAAGTACAACGACATCAAGCCCGGGGACGAGATCGAGGCGTTCAAGATCGAGCTCGTCCAGCGCGAGTCCCTCGACCCGGGCGAGGCGACCACCACGGGCTGAGGACGGGACGGTGCGGGTCGGCCTGCTGCTCCTCGAGGTCTATCTCCCGGGAACCGCCTCCCTCAAGGAGAAGCGACGCGTGCTCCGGTCCATCAAGGACCGGGTGCGTCACCGCTTCAACGTGGCCGTGGCCGAGACGGGACACCAGGAGCTGCACCAGCGCGCGGAACTCGCTTTCGTCTCGGTGGCGGACGCTGAACAGCCGCTCCAGCAGATGTTCGACCGGATCGTCGAGGAGGCCGAGCGCATGGTCCCGGGAGGGATCGCGGAGATCGAGCGGGAGACGATCGGATGAGCCGGCGGCGGGACGATCCCGCGGTCCGCGGCTGGCTCGCCGTGGACAAGCCCTCCGGGCCCACGTCCCACGACGTCGTCGCCCGGGTCCGCCGGGCCCTGGGCGTGCGGCGCGTCGGTCACGCCGGAACCCTCGATCCCCTCGCCTCCGGGCTCCTCGTCTGCCTCGTCGGCAACGCCACCCGTCTCGTCCCCTGGCTGCACCGGTGGCCGAAGACCTACGTCGGCACGATCGTCCTCGGCACCGAGAGCCCCACCGATGACGCCGAGGGGCTGCCGGGTCCGCCCCCGGAACCCGTTCCCCTCCCTCCCGCCCCGGTCCTCGCCGCGGCCACCCGCCGCCTCACGGGAGAGGTACTCCAGCGGCCACCGGCCTACTCGGCGAAGAAGCTCGGGGGAGAACGGGCACACCGCTTGGCGCGGCAGGGGTTCACGCCCGACCTCGCCCCGGTGCCGGTCACCGTGCACGGACTCCGCGTGTGCCCGGCCCGGCAGCCCGGCCGGCTCCACTTCGCGGCCCGGGTCTCCTCGGGAACGTACCTCCGCGCGCTCGCCAGGGATCTCGGGCGCCTGCTCGGCACCGGCGGCTACCTCGAGACGCTGCGCCGGACGGCCATCGGACCGCTCCGGGTCGAGGACGCTCTCCCCCTGGAGAACGTCCCCCGCGAACCGCCGGCCGGACGCTCGCTGCTGCGCCCCGTCGAGGAGCTCCCGCTTCCGTTCCCGGACGTTCGTCTCGGCCCACGGGGCGCGTCGCGCTTCCTCGCGGGGAACCCCGCGGAAGCCCGGGATCTCCCCCCGGGACTCCCGGAGGAAACCCCGGTGCGGGTGCTCGACGCGGCCGGCCGGATGCTCGGGATCGGCCTGGTGGTCCCGGGTGACCGTGTTCGGCCCCGGACGGTGTTCCCGCCGCCATGACCGGGAACGGCGGAGGGAAGCCGGGCGAGGTGTTTGCCGCGGTCCCGGCCGGATGGTAACCTGCCCGCCGCGGTGGCCTCCGGGCGACCGCGTGGTTCTTGTGCACCGCGGGCCGCGCTCCGCGCCGGCCCCCAAGGGAGCAACGGCCTTGCCTCTCGAGAAGACGCTGAAGAACGAGGTCCTCGAAGCCTACCGTCTCCACCCGACGGACACCGGCTCGCCGGAGGTGCAGATCGCCCTCCTGACCGCCCGGATCCGCCACCTGACGGAGCACTTCAAGGTCCACAAGAAGGACCACCACGGCCGGCTCGGCCTGCTCAAGCTGGTCGGGCAGCGGCGCCGCCTGCTCAACTACCTCAAGAAGAAGAGCCCGGCCCGCTACCGCGACCTCATCCAGCGGCTCGGCCTCCGGAAGTGAGCTTCGCGGGACCCCTCCCGGGGTCCCGCCCGGCCCCTCCGGCCCGCGGTTCCATCGTCATCGACCGGGCGGAGGAGATCCTGGTTCCCGGGTGATTGGACTTGGTAGCGAACGGCACCGGCCTCCCGCCGCGGCACGCCCGCGCGGGGTCGTCGTCTGCCCCGCCGTCGGCGCCGTTCGCTACCCGGCCCACTCGCCCGGGCCCCGGTCTCCCCTGCCCCCGATCCCGCGGGGACGATCCCGCGGCAAGGGAGTGAGACCATGGCCCACCAACGCATCGAGATCGAGGTAGGCGGACGCCCCCTCGTCATCGAGACCGGCAAGATGGCCCGCCAGGCGGGTGGCTCGGTGACCGTCCGCCAGGGAGACACCGTCGTCCTGGTGACGGCGTGCGCGGCGAAGAGCCCCCGGGACGTTCCGTTCCTGCCCCTGACCGTCGACTACCGGGAGGGGATGTACGCCGCCGGAAAGGTGCCGGGCGGCTTCTTCAAGCGGGAAGGACGTCCCAACGAGAAGGAAACCCTCTCGAGTCGCCTGATCGACCGCCCGCTGCGACCGCTCTTCCCGAAGGGCTGGAACTACGAGACGCAGATCATCGCGTTCGTCCTTTCCGCCGACAAGGAGAACAACCCGGACGTCCTCGCCCTCACCGGGGCATCCTTCGCCCTGGCGCTCTCGGACATCCCGTTCGAGCACCAGATCGCGGCCGTGCGTGTCGGCCGCGTGGACGGCGAGTTCCGGGTCAATCCCACCCACTCGGAGATGGAACGGTCCGATCTCGACATCATCGTTGCGGCGAGCGCCGACGCGATCGTGATGGTCGAGGCGGGAGCGAGCGAGGTTCCCGAGGACGTGATCGTCGAGGCGTTGTTCGCCGGCCACGAGGCGATCCGCCCGATCGTCGAAGCCCAGAAGGAGTTCGCGGCGAAGGCCGGCAAGCCAAAGCGCGCGTTCGTCCCCGCCGAGGTTCCCGCGGAGTTCCGGGACGAGATCCGCGGCAAGGTCCGGGAGCGGCTCCTCGAGGCGATGCAGGTCCGGGAGAAGCTCGCCTCGTACGCCGCCATCGACGCGCTGCTCGAGGAGACCCTGGCCGAGGTACCGGAAGACGAGCCGGAGAAGGCTGCCTGGATCCAGGAGATCTTCCACGACCTGCAGGACGAGATCCTGCACGAGTTCATCCTCGAGAACCGCAGGCGGCTCGACGGCCGGGCACTGGACGAGATCCGCCCGCTCTCCATCGAGGTCGGTCTCCTGCCCCGGACCCACGGCTCCGCCCTCTTCACCCGGGGCGAGACCCAGGCCCTCGTCACGACGACCCTCGGGACGTCCGCCGACACCCAGCGCATCGACTGGCTGGAGGTCGAGGGCGAGAAGCGCTTCATGCTCCACTACAACTTCCCGCCCTTCTCGGTCGGCGAGGTCCGCTTCCTGCGAGGGCCCGGACGGCGCGAGATCGGTCACGGGGCCCTCGCGGAGCGCGCGCTCCGGCCCGTCATCCCCTCGGAAGACGAGTTCCCCTACACGATCCGGATCGTCTCCGACATCCTGGAATCGAACGGGTCCTCCTCCATGGCCTCGGTCTGCGGCGGCTCCCTCGCCCTGATGGACGCGGGCGTCCCCGTCAGGAAGGCGGTCGCCGGGATCGCCATGGGACTGGTCATGCGGGACGACCGGTACGCGATCCTGACCGACATCGCCGGCGCCGAGGACCACCACGGGGACATGGACTTCAAGGTCACGGGCACCCGGGAAGGTGTCACCGCCCTCCAGATGGACATCAAGATCGCCGGGATCACCCGGGAGATCATGGCCGAGGCCCTCGAGCAGGCACGGCGGGCCCGGATGTTCCTGCTGGACGCGATGGACGGCGTGCTCGCGAAGCCGCGGGAGGACGTCTCGCCCTACGCTCCGCGCATCCTGACGATCTGGGTCCCCAAGGACAAGATCCGGGACATCATCGGCCCGGGCGGCAAGATCATCCGCTCGATCCAGGAAAAGACGGGCTGCGAGATCTCGATCGAGGACGACGGCCGGGTGGACATCGCCTCTGTCGACCTCGACGGGGCCCGGCAGGCGGCGGAAATCATCAAGGAACTGACCGCCGAGGCCGAGCTGGGGAAGATCTACCTGGGCCGGGTGGTCCGAACGACCAACTTCGGCGCCTTCGTCGAGATCCTCCCCGGCGTCGAGGGCCTGCTGCACATCTCCGAGATCGCCGAGCACCGCGTCAAGCAGACGACGGACGAGATCGAGGAGGGAGACGAGGTCCTCGTCAAGGTGATCGACATCGACGGCCAGGGCCGGGTAAGGTTGTCCCGCAAGGCCGCGATGCGGGAGCAGGCCGGCCAGTAGGCCGTCCCGCGGTTCCGCCCGCGTCGGCCGCGTGGAGGGCGCCGCGATGGACCGGGACCGGCAGCAGCGACTGGGGGAAGCCCTGGTCGCCGCGGGAAAGATCACCGCGGACCAGCTCGAGCAGGCCCTCGCCCGCCAGCGCACCGCGGGCGGAGGCCCGCTCGGCTCCCATCTCCTGCAGCTCGGGTACCTGTCCGCGGACGACCTGGCGGAGGTCCTGGGGGAGGTCTTCGGAGTCCGCCCGCTCCGCCGGGCCGAGGTCCTCGGGGCGGCCCCGGAGGTGGCCGCGCTTCTCTCCCCGGAGTTCTGTCGCCGACACCGCGTCCTCCCCGTGCGCGTCGACGGGGAGGACCTTCACCTGGCGATGGCGGACCCCGCGGACACCCTCGCCCTCCACGAGGCCGCCTTCCTGACCGGCTTTCGGATCGTCCCCCGGGTGGTGCCGGACCTGGTCCTCCGGGACGCGCTCGAGCGCTTTCACGGCCTGCCGGCCCGGGCCGCCGGCCCGGCCGACGAACCCTCTCCCTCCTCGCCCCTGGACACCGGGGCGATCCCGGTCCCCCCCCGGGGCGCGCCGCTCCGGGAGACCGGCCAGAAGCTCGCCCTCGCCATGGAGCGGGACGACGTGCTGGCGATCCTTCTCGATGCCCTCGCGGAACGGTTCCCGCGGTCCGCCGTGCTCCTCGTCCGGGACCGGGTCGCCCGCATCTGGGGGGAGCGCTCCCTCCCGCTGCCCCGGGGCGCATCCCGGGACCTCCCGATCGAGCCGGACGGGGTGCTCGCTCCCCTGCTGCCCGGAAGTCGCCCCGCGTGGGGACCGGTGGCCCTCACGCCGGGCAACCGCCGGCTGTACGAGCGGCTCGGCGGACTGGTTCCGCCGTTCGCCTGGGTGGGCCCGGTCCACCTGCGAGGCCGGGTGGTTCTCGGCCTCTACGGGGACGTCCCGGAACCCGCGGTCACCCCTCCCGACCTGACGGCCCTCGAGACCCTGTGCCGGGTCGCATCCTGGGCCCTCGAGACGATCCTCCTCAGGCGCAAGATCCTCAAGCTGACCGGAGGTGGTGCGGATGAGCGCCGATCCCCGTGAGATCGCGCGGGCCCTGGGGCCCGCCGGGGCCCGCGCACTCGTCTCCCTCGCCCGGCGGGCCGCGGCGGCGGCCGTCGCCGGGAACCGACTGCCGTCGGCGGAAGTCGCGTCCGCCCCGTCCGTGCCCGTGTACGGGGCGTTCGTCACGCTGACCGACGCCGGACGGTTGCGTGGCTGTATCGGCACCCTCGGCCGAACGATGCCCGCCGCGTCCGCGGTGGCCCACGCGGGAGCCCAGGCGGCCACCGCCGATCCCCGGTTTCCACCCGTGACCCCGGAAGAGCTTCCCCGTCTCGACCTGGAGGTCTCGCTCCTGACCCCCCTCGCCGAGCTGGACCCGGCGGCCCTGCCGGGAGCCATCGTCCCGGGCCGGGACGGACTGGTCGTCGAGGAAGGCCCGTTCCGCGGCCTTCTCCTGCCCCAGGTTGCCACGGAGCACGGGCTGGACGCCGAGGCCTTCCTCGATGCGACCTGCAGGAAGGCGGGCCTGCCTCCCGGCTGCTGGCGGCGCGGGGCACACGTCTTCCGCTTCTCCGCCCTCGTGATCCCCGAGAACGACCCCGGGGGAGCGATCGCCCGGGCCCTCGACCGGGAGGCCTAGGCCAGCGAAGGACGACGGGGGCCGGCGTGCCGGCCCCCGCGCAGTCGGCCTTCCCCGACCGGGCGCCGCGTCTACAGGACCTCGGCCCGGTCGCCGATCGTGACCTCGCTCCGGGACTCGAGGATCTTCACCGTGGAGCCGCCGGCCGTCACCTGGAGGACCACGCCCTGGGCGAGGATCCGCCGGGCGCCCCCGTTCTCACCGGGGCGCCAGAAGAGGATCCGATCGCCGGCAGTGATCCCGGCCCGGGACCCGAGGTCGATCCCCACGACGTCGCCCTCCCCGGCTATCTCGTCCCCCGGCTCGTGGCAGACGACGACCGTCCCGTTGAGGCGACCGGGATACGGGTTGGCAAGCTTCGCGAGGGGAATCCGCTCCACCATCGGCACCGGTTTCTCGCGCCACGGGACCAGGTAGTCGCCGAGCAGGATCGCGTCGCACGAGTCCAGGATCTCCGCCGTCGCGGAAGACGCCTGGACCGTCAGGACCCGGAGCCGACCCAGCCGCTGCACGAAGACGGCGGCCCACTTCCGCTGGACCGGGTGTCGGAGCACCTCTCCCGGGCGCAGGATCGCGTACTCGCTTCCCGGCTCGATCCCCATGTCCCGGCCGGCGGAAAGGTACACGATGTCACCGGTCGCGAGCATTTCCTTCGCCGGTTCCTCCCGGCCCGCGATCCTCAGGGGAGACGGGTCGAACCGCTCGAAGAGCTGTGGCACGCAGATCATCTCCTGCCGTTCCACCGCCGGGATCAGGACCGGGCCGGCAGGAGCGGCCGCGGCCTCTTCACCCTCCCCGGCCGGTTTTTCCGTGGACGGCGGAGGAAGGGGGGCAACGGGCTCCGGTTCCGGTTGCGGTTCCGGGTACTCGGTGATCGCCTGCTCCGGCACCTCGCCCGGCTTCGGCGGGATCACCAGCGGATCACCCGGATAGATCCAGTGAGAGTAGGTCACCCACCGGTTGGCATCCCAGATCGTCGGCCAGAGCCACGGGTCGCCGTAGTACTGCCCCGCCAGGTTCCACAGGCAGTCACCCGGAACCACGACGTGGACCCGGGCGCCTTCCGGCGGCGCCGGCGGATCGTACGGCGTCCAGTGCCCGTCGACCAGGTGCAGGTTGGCGGGTGGCGGGACGTACCCCTTGACCCGGCCGTCCTCGAGGGGAGTTCCCTCCCGGGCGAGGACGGCCGGCACCACGAGGGCGAGGGCCAGGGCCACGGAAACGAAGCGGGCGGCGATCCGCCGGGGGACGATCGTCATCGATGCCTCCACACCGGGCCGGACCCCGTCGCGGGGACGAATCCCCGCCGGGGCCCCGGGTACCCACGGGCTCTCGGGGGAATGTATATCCCCCCGCCCCCCCGGGGCAACGGGCTTTCGTACCCGTTCGCAGGCTACCGGTCCGCTGCGGGACGCATCGCCAGGAGCCCGGTGTCCCCGTAGCGTCTCGCCCACGCCTCCGCCCAGCTCCCGGGCGGTGCCGGTGCCCGCCCCGCGCGGTGCTCGACGATGACG
Organism: uncultured Acidobacteriota bacterium; assembly: GCA_964420365.1. GTDB lineage: Bacteria > Acidobacteriota > Polarisedimenticolia > J045 > J045 > JAMOQA01. The sequence goes on from CAYQTA010000060.1 coordinate 60,871, forward strand.
AGGCTGTCGGGGCCGACCAGGGGGGATGCCACCAGCTCGGCAAGCCACCGGGCGAGCCGCCGTTCCTCCGCCCAGGGTGGATCGAGATAGATCACCGCCGCGTGTCCGATCGCGGAGGGCCCCGGCCCGGTGAGCCAGGCGCCGACGTCCGCACGGACGGCCCGCACGTCACCCCCGGGCTCGAGCCCGAGCAGCGCGAGGTTCTTCCGGATCGTGGAGAAGGCCTCCCGGGACCTTTCCACGAGGACCACCGGTGCGGCCCCCCGGGAGAACGCCTCGAGACCGACCGCGCCGGTCCCCGCGCAGAGGTCGACGAAGGGACGACCGGCGACCGAGCTCCCGAGGATCGAGAAGAGGGCTTCCCGGACCGGGTCGGCGGTGGGACGGACACCCCGGCGAGGGACCGGGGCCAGCCGCCGGCCCCCGTACCGGCCGGCGATGATCCTCACCTTCGCCCGCTCCCCTTCTCCCCGCCGGCGGTGGGCGCACCGGGGGCGCCGCCCCCGCCCCCTTTCCGGGTGGCAAGGGTCACGCCCTTCGCGTCCAGGGAGCGAGCGAGGTCCAGGACGCGGACGATCGTCTCGTACTGGGCCTGCCGGTCGCCCCGGACCAGGACCGTGCGGGGATCCGCCTTCTCGAGCGCGGCACGCAACGGCTCCCGGAGGGCGTCCACCGAGGGATAGACAGTCCCGCCCAGGGCCACCCTTCCGTCCGCCCCGATCGTGACCTCGACCGGGCCGGTGGGCTGGGCGACGGCCGTCCCCGAGGACGGGAGCTTCACCGGCAACCCGGTCCCCTCGCGGAAGGTCGTCGAGACGGTGAAGAAGATGATCAGCAGGAAGACGACGTCGACCAGGGGCGACAGGTCGATGGTTGGACGTCGCCGCTGCCGGGGCAGGAACTGCATCTCACGCCCCCCGGCCCCGCTCGGCCGCGACGGCTTCCGGCTCCGCGGCGGGCTCCCCGGCATGGCGGAGAATCGCGTGGCACGCTTCCTCGATCTCGAGCACGAGCCGCTCGGCCCGGGAGGCCAGGATGTTGTGGACGATCAGGGACGGGATCGCCACCCCCAGCCCGAACGCCGTCGTCAGCAGGGCCTCGGCGATGCCCGCGGAGAGGGCCTCCCCCTGTCCCGGCCCGGTCAGCGAGATCGTCTGGAAGACCTTGATCATGCCGGTGACGGTTCCAAGGAGACCGAGAAGCGGGCTGACCGAGGCGACGGTACCGACGACCCCGAGGAACCGCATCAGCCGGGGCGCCTCCCGCCGCCCGGCATCCTCGATCGCCTCGCGGACCGCTTCCGGCCCCTGCCCCCACCACTCGAGGCCGGCCATCGCCACCCGGGCGAACGGTCCCCCGTCGTGGCGGCAGACCTCGATCGCCTCCCGCACGCGGCCCTCCGCGACGAGACGCAGGACCTGCGTGACCGTTCCCCGTGGAACGACCCGGGCCCGGGTGAGGGCCCAGGCCCGCTCGAGGGCGACCGCCGCGGCGACGATCGAGAGGACGAGGATGGGCCACATGATCGGCCCGCCCTGCCGGAAGAGCGACAGCATCGTGCTCACTTCCTCCTCCTCCCGCGGGAGCGACCACCGCTCCCCTCCCTGCGACCGCCCCGGCCCCCGCCACGCCGGCCGCGGCCGTTCCGTCGGCCGGGGGCCGACCCGCCGAGCCGGGCGGGCTCGATCCCCTGGATCTCGCCCCGCGGGATCGGCGCTCCCAGGCGGCGCTCGATCTCGGCGATCTTGCGCCCGTCGGCCGGCGTTGCCAGGGAGAGGGCAAGTCCGCTCCGCTCGGCCCGGCCGGTCCGCCCCACCCGGTGGATGTAGTCGTCCGCGGACTGGGGAAGGTCGTAGTTGACCACGAGGTCGATGTCGGTGACGTCGATCCCTCGCCCGGCCACGTCCGTGGCCACCATCATGCGGTACTCGCCGGCGCGGAAGGCCGCCATCGCCCGCTCCCGGTTCGCCTGGCTCAGGAGGGACGAGAGGCTCACGACCTCGTGGCCGTCCCGCCGGAGCAGGGACGCGATCTCGGACGTCGCCTCCCGCGTCGCCGTGAAGACGAGGATCTTCTTGCCCCGGTGTTCCCGCAGGAGCTTCCGGAGCGCCCGTTCCTTGTCCCGCGGAGAGACGACGAACAGGCGGTGCTCGATCCCTTCCGCCGCCGCCCGCTCCGGCGCGACCCGGACAGTGACCGGCTCGTAGAGGAACCGCCCGGCAAGTTCCTGGATCGGCGGCGGCATCGTCGCCGAGAACAGCATCGTCTGCCGCGAGAGCGGGACCCGCGAGCAGATCGTCACCATGTCGTCGATGAATCCCATGTCGAGCATCCGGTCGGCCTCGTCCAGGACGAGCCACCGGGTGAAGCGCGGGCGCAACCAGGCGGACTGGAGGAAGTCGATCAGGCGTCCCGGGGTGCCGACGACCAGGTCCGGGCCCTCCTCGAGCTGTCGCCGCTGGTCCCCGAGAGCGGTTCCCCCGTACAGCACCACCGTTCGCACGCCGAGGGCCCCGCCCAGGTCGGCGGCCACACCGGCCACCTGCTGGGCCAGCTCCCGGGTCGGACAGACGACGATCGCCTGCACGTTCCCGCTCGGCCGGAGCCGATCGAGAATGGGGACCAGGAAGGCCAGCGTCTTCCCGGTCCCGGTCTGGGCCACGCCGATCACGTCGCGCCCCTCGAGGGCAACGGGAATCGCCTTCTCCTGGATCGGGGTCGGCTGGACGAAGCCCCGCTCCCGGAGGGCGGCGCGCAGTTCGTCCCGCAGTGGAAAGTCGTCGAACGTCATGGCTCCCGCGATCCTACCGCCGAACGGGCCCCGGCGCCCGCCCTGCCCGCCATCAGAATTCCCCGTTCATCCGGCGCCACCGGAGCTGCTGCTCCAGGTGGTACGCCGAGGGGAACCCGGAGATCTCGAACAGGAAGGTCAGCCCCTCCCGGTCCCGGGGGAAGTCGGCCGGCAGGGGTGGCAGCACGGCCCGGACCAGCGCCGCCGCCGAGGCGTCGTCGAGGGCGGGCAGCACGGAGGGGGAGATCACCTGCACGTCGCTGACCGACCCGTCCCGGTGCAGCACGAAGTGGATCTTCACCTCCCCGTCGAGCGTCGGAAGGTTCCGCAGCTTCTGGTCCCGCTCGAACCGCCGGACCCGTCCGTAGAGCTCCCGTAGCCACGCCCGGTAGATGGCGAAGTAGACCTTGGTCGAGTAGTCCGACCAGTCGTAGTCCTTGCTGTCGAACCGCAGGCTCCCGAACATCCCGCCGTCGATCTCGGCGTCGAAGTCCGGTGCCCGGCCGGGCCCGGGCGGCCGGTTCGGACGGGTCGGGACCGGCCGCTCGGGGAGGCGGCGCGGCAGGGGCGGCAGGCCCCGTGTCGGCGGAGTGGCCCCCGCGGCCGGCGCCTCCGGTTCCTGCCTGCCCGGCTCCGCCGGTTCCCCGGGGAGCTCCTCGGAAGCGGCGTCCGGGGGGCTTTCCGCCGGGACGGGGGTCGGCTCGGCATCCGGTGTCGCCTCCTCCGCGGGCAGCGGGGGCTGTTCCGGGGGGAGGGACCGAGGCTCGGGAAGGGCCGGCCCCTCCCGCGGCTCGCCCGTCTCGGCGTCCTCGCGCTGCTTCCCCTCGTCCGGGACGACCTCGGGACCTTCCTCCGCGGAGGGACCACCCCCCGGTTTCGGCGGGGCATGGATCGCCGCCTCGGGGCCCGGAGGCCGATCGGGTGCTCCCTCGATCTCCCCCCGGGAGTTCCACCCGAGCAGCGATCGTTCCTCCGGGGGTTCCTCCCCCTTCCGTGGCTCCTGCCGCTTCTCCTGCCGTTCGCGGGCCGGTTCCGCGGGAGGGGCCGGCGGCCGGGGCTGCTCGGGCGGCGATTCCGGTGGCGGCTCGAGGGCCAGCGGTACGAACACCTCCTGCTCCTCCGGGGGCGGCGTCGCCCGGGCCCACCCGGCGAGCAGGAACAGGAGCACCAGGTGCAGGAGGACCGACAGCAGGATCGCCACGGCGAAGTGCCGGAGCGTCTCCCGGGTCTCGTCCCGGCGGTTCTCCCAGGGGAGCGGGAGCGGGGGGCTCACCGCTCCCTCCCGTCCGCGACCCGCGCCGCGGCCGCGAACACCTCGCGGCGCCACGCCTGCACCGGCCCCTCGGTCCACCGGGGATGAACCCGGTTGGTCAGCAGGACCACGACCAGCGGCCGGTCCGGATCGATCCACGCGGCCGTGCCGGTGAAGCCCTCGTGGCCGTACGCCCGGGGCCCCAGGACGGCCCCCGGCGCGCCCGCCGCCTCCGCGTGGCGGAAGCCCAGGGTCCGGACGTCACCGTCCCCGCGAGCGAGGGGGTCCCGGCAGAGCCGCAGCACCTCGTCCCCGGCGAGGACACCGGGCAGGGCGAGGGCGGAGGCGATCCGGAAGACTGCCCGCGCGGTGGCGAAGAGCCCGGCGTTGCCCGCGAGGCCCCCGAGGTGGGCCGCGTTCCCGTCGTGGACCTCGCCCCTCAGCGGCTCGTCGGGACCCGGCACCGGCCCGTCCGCCGGCAGGGGCACGCCCCGTTCCCGGGCCCAGGCCTCGGCCAGCTCCCGCTCCCGCCGACGCCCGCGCTCCGTCGGCGCGACCAGGGGACGCAGCCCTGGAGAAACCGGCCCGACGACCGCCTCCCCCGGGGCGAGTCCCAGCGGCCGCCGCACGAGCCGGTCGAACAGCTTGCCGAGACTCGTTCCGGCGTGCCGTTCGAGAGCCATCCCCGCCAGGATCGCCGACGGGCAGGAGTACGTCACCGTTTCGACGGGCGGCAGCCCGGCGATCGTCGCGACGACGTCCTCCCTGCCCCTACACAGGGCCCACAGCGGCGCCCAGGCGGGGACGCCCGCGCGGTGGGACAGCAGGTCGAGGAAGGAGGGAGTCCGCCCCGCGTACCCGCGCATCTCGGGAAGCAGGTCGGCGAGGGGACGCTCCGGGTCGATCTCTCCCCGCGCCACGAGGGCGAGGAGGACCGCCGTCGTCAGGAGGGGCTTTGCCAGGCTGGCGAGGTCGTAGAGGGCGTCGACGCGGGCCGGTTCCCGCCGCGGCTCGAGCGCCAGGTCACCGACCGCGTCGATCCAGCGCGGTTCCGGGCCCGGGGGACCGAAGGCGTAGACGGCTCCCGGCCAGTGCCCGGCCCGGGCATGGTCCGCCAGGAGCTTGCCGACCGCGGGGCTGCGAGTCGCCCCCGCCGGTCGCGAGCGGGGAACGCGCATCGTCCCATGATCGACCATGCCGGTGGTTTCCGCGAGTCAGGGGGCCGGAATGCCCAGCGGATCCTCCCGGATCCGGTCCCGGATCCGGAGGGCCAGCTCGAGGGCCGCGAGGCCATCCTCGCCGGGACACGGGGGGCGCACCCCGGCCCGGACGGCTGCCAGGAACGCCCCGATCTCGCGGGCGAGGGGTTCCTCCCGCGGGACGTCGAGGGGACGCCGCTCGATCCGGCGCCCGCCCCCGTCCCGGTGTACCCGGAACAACCCCGCGTCTCCCGTCCCGGTGTCCGCCCACAGGTAGCTGCCGGGCTCGAAGACGCGGATCCGGCGGACCTTCTCGAAACTGATCCGGCTGGCCGTCAGGTTCGCCTGTGCACCGCCGGCGAACCGGATCCGCACCGAGGCCAGGTCGATCGTGTCCGTCAGGGCCGACGCGCCGGCCGCCTCCAGGTGCTCCACCTCGAGGGTCCCGAGGAACACCCGGCACAGGTCCAGGTCGTGGACCATCAGGTCGAGGACCACGTCCACGTCGAGGGCCCGGGGCACGAAGGGCGCCAGCCGGTGGATCTCGAGGAACCGCGGAGCCTTGAGCTCCGCGCGGATCGCCGCCACGGCGGGATGGAACCGCTCGATGTGACCGACCATCAGCGGCACGCCCCGCGCCCGGGCCAGCTCGACGAGCTCCTTCCCGGCGGCCACGGTGTCGGTGATCGGCTTCTCGACCAGGGTCGCCACCCCGGCCTCGAGAAGCGGGCGGGCGGTCACGAGGTGGACCGACGTCGGGCTCGCCACCGAGGCGACGTCCACCTCCCGGGCGAGGGCCTCCACCGAGTCGAAGACCCGGGCCCCGTGGCGGGCCGCGATCTCCTCGGCCCGTTCCCGGTCCGCATCGACCACCCCCACCAGGCGAACCCCGTCCAGCGTCGCGTAGAGGCGGGCGTGGTGCTGCCCGAGGTGGCCGACCCCGACGACCCCCGCGCGCAGGTCCCCGTTCATGCCGGGGAGCCCTCGAGGCGGATCGGGATGACACCGCGACGCGTCCCGCGAACGAACTCGACCATCTCCTGCACCTCCGGGTGCTCCCCCCACTTCTCCAGGGTCGCCGCGAGGGCCTCGTCCCGCGAGAGGCCCGAGAGGAAGATCTTCCGGACGGCAGCGTCGAGGACGGCGATGGTCTCCCGCGAGAAACCGGCGCGGCGGAGGCCGATGCGGTTGATGCCGTAGCACCGGGCCCGGTCTCCCACGGTGAGGCAGTACGGGAGCGCGTCCCGGGTGACGACCGAGTACCCGCCGATGAACGCGTACCTCCCGATCCGGCAGAACTGGTGCACGCCGGAATAGGCACCGATCGTCGCCCAGTCACCCACCTCGACGTGGCCGGCAAGGGTGCCGTTGTTGGCGAAGATCACGTGGTCGCCGACGGTGCAGTCGTGGGCGACGTGGGACGCGACCATGAAGTAGTTGTCGTTCCCGATGCGCGTCTCCCCGTTGCCGTGTTCCGTGCCGCGGTGCACCTGGCAGTTCTCCCGGAAGACGTTGCGATCCCCGATGACGACTCGCGTCGGGCCGCCGGCGTACTTCAGGTCCTGCGGCGGGAAACCGACGTGGCACCCGGGATAGAAGACGTTCTCCCGGCCGATCGTCACGTGCCCGTCGATGACGACGCCGGGGCCGATCCGGCATCCCGGGCCGATCGTCACGTGCGGCCCGATCACGGCGAAGGGACCGACGGCAACCCCCTCGGCGATCCGGGCCTCGGGGTGGATCACCGCGCGGGAGTCGATCCCGGTCAGCCACTCGATCACGACGAGACGCCCTCGCGGTCGCGCATGATGGAGAAGAGGCGAGCCTCGACGGCGACCTCGCCGTCGACGGTCACCACCCCCCGCATCTTCGCCGCGTGGGGCTTCAGGTGCAATACCTCGAGCTCCAGGCGCAGGACGTCCCCGGGAACCACCGCCCGGCGGAACCGGCACTCGTCGATTCCCGTGAAGTAGACGAGCTTTCGCTCCCGGTCGGGAACTTCCAGCAGGATCAGCACGGCCGCCGCCTGCGCGAGGGCCTCGACCATCAGGACCCCCGGCATCACCGGCACTCCCGGGAAGTGCCCCTGGAAGAACGGCTCGTTGATCGTGACGCACTTGCGGCAGACGATCCGCTTCCGCCGTTCCAGCTCCAGCACCCGGTCGACCAGGAGGAACGGGTAACGGTGGGGTACCAGTTCCAGGATCCTCCGGATGTCGAAGACGGTCTCCTCGCTCACGCTTCCTCCCTTCCCTCTTCCTTCGCGCGGACGCCGCGATCCCCGAGACGCCGCCAGGCCCCCGGCAGGCGCCGCAGGATGGCGACGAGGCGGCGCCAGGTCGCGAGGGGCATCGCCGGAAACCCGGCGACCGCCGCCCCGTCCCCGACGTCCTTCAGCACCCCGGCCCGCGTCGCCAGCACCGCCCGGGTTCCCACCCGGACGTGGTCACCGACCCCGGCCTGCGCCCCGACGAGGGTGCCGTCACCGACGCTGCTCGACCCGGCGAAGCCGGCCTGCGCGGCAACGAGCACGTTCCTGCCGAGGTGCACGTTGTGTCCGACCTGGACCAGGTTGTCGAGCCGGGTGCCCGCCCCGATCCGGGTCTCACCGAACATCGCGCGGTCGACGGTCGTGTTGGCCCCGATCTCGACGTCGTCCTCGATGACGACCCGCCCGAGCTGGGGCAACCGGACGGTCGTTCCGTCCGCATCGACCGCCACGCCGAACCCGGGCGCGCCGATCACGGCGCCCCCGAGCAGCCGGCAGCGGCGTCCGATCCCGGTGCCCGGGTAGACGACGACGCCCGCGTGGATCCGCGTGTCATCCCCCACGACGACACCCTCGAGGAGGATCGCGCCCGGCCCGACGGTCACCCGGTTCCCGAGGCGGCACCCGTCGCCGATGAAGGCGAGGGGCGCGATCGAGACCCCCTCTCCGAGGTGCACGTCCCGCCCGAGAACCGCCCGGGGATCGACGCCGGGCGGCGCCGGGGGCTCGGGGTAGAGGAGCTCGATCGCCCGGGCGAAGGTCGCCTTCGGGGCACGGGCCGGCAGCACGGGACGGCCCGCGAACCGGTCGGCCACGTCTTCGGGCACGACGAGTGCCCCCGCCCGCGAGGCACGCGCCGCGTCGATGAAACGCGCGTCGTAGAGCGCCGCCAGGTCCCCCGGGCCCGCGGTGTCGAGGGGAGCTGCTCCGCGCACGACCAGGTCCTCTCCCCCGCCACGCAGGGGGAGCCCCAGGGCACGGGCCAGCTCGCCGAGCGGCCGGGGACGGGGCGGGCGCCGGATCACTGCCCGCCGGCAGCCCGCGGCGTCGACCCGCCGGGGTTGTCGATGGCGCGGATCAGCTCGTCCGTGATGTCGACGGTGGGCGCCGCGTACCCGATCACCTCCACCGGGAGGATCAGGGTGTACCCGTTCGCCTTCCCGTACTCCTGCACCGCCCGCAGCACCCGCTGCTGCCATTCCGCCTGGGCCTGCTCGACCTCCATCTGGAGCTCCTGGTTGGCGGACTTCTGGGCGGCCTCGAGCTCGATCTGCTTGCGCTGGATCCTGATCCCCAGCTGCTTCCGCTTCTCCTCGGAGAGGCTCGCCGCCGTGGCGACGAACTCCTGCTGCAGCTTCTGCAGCTCCTCCTGCATCTTCTTGAGCTCTTCCTGCTTGTCCTCCTGGATCTTCCGCAGGCGAGCCTTGATCTTCGCCCCCTCCGCGGTCTCCTCGGAGATCCGCTGGGCGTCGAACACGCCGATCTTGAGCGCCTGGGCCCGCGCCGGAGCGCCGGCGAGGACACCGCACGCGAGGGCCAGTGCGAGGACGGGAACGACGATCTTCCTGGCAGTCATCGACGACTCCTTCCGCGAAGGCCCCGGGGGCTGACCCGGGGCCGGGACACGTTCGCGGCATTCTACCCCCCGCCGCTGCCGTCCGCAGGACCCCCGGGACGAGCCGCGGCCCCGCCCGGTGGGCGGGGCCGCGGCGACGGCTCCGGGGCAGGCGGGTCAGTCCCCCGTCCGGGCGCCGACCACCTCCCCGTCTCCCGCCTGCTCCCGGGCGTTGCGGAAGACCAGCTTCCCGTCCTCGCCGAGCAGGACCTCGATGTCCCCCGCCCGCGCCAGCTCGCCCGCCAGGACCTTCTCGGAGATCGCGTCCTCGAAATGGCGCTGGATCGCCCGCCGCAGGGGCCGGGCCCCGTAGGAACGGTCCCTGCACGTGGTCTCCACGAGCCAGCGGTAGACCTCCTCGCGGGGGACGATCCGGATCCCCTTCTCCTCGAGCGTCCGGTTGAGCTGGCCGATCATCAGCCTGGCGATCTCGACCAGCTCCTCGTCCTTGAGCGGCTCGAAGACGATCACCTCGTCGATGCGGTTGATGAACTCCGGCGTCAGCACCTTGCGCATGTGCTGGAAGACCAGCTCCTTGCGATCCTTCGACGCGGTGGCCTCGTCACCGGTCGTGAACCCGAGGCGCTCCTTGTTGACCAGCGCCGAGGAACCGATGTTCGAGGTCATGATGATGATCGCGTTCTTGAAGTCGACGGTGTCGCCCCACGCGTCGGTGATCTGGCCGTCGTCCAGCACCTGGAGCAGGATGTTCAGGACGTCCGGGTGCGCCTTCTCGATCTCGTCGAGGAGCACGACGGAGTAGGGCTGCCGCTTGATCCGCTCGGTCAGCTGGCCTCCCTCCTCGTGGCCGACGTAACCCGGGGGCGAGCCGATCATCTTCGCGACGGCGTGCTTCTCCATGTACTCCGACATGTCGAAGCGCAGCATCGCCCGCTCGTTGCCGAAGAGGAACTCCGCCAGGCTCTTCGCCAGCTCGGTCTTCCCGACACCCGTCGGGCCGAGGAAGATGAACGAGCCGACCGGCCGGTGGGGGTTCTTCAGGCCGGCCCGCGAACGCCGGATCGCCCGGGCGAGGGCCGAGATCGCCTCGTGCTGGCCGACCACCCGCCGGTGGAGATAGTCCTCCATCTTCAGCAGGCGCTCCATCTCCTCCTCGGCAACGCGGGTGATCGGGATCCCGGTCCACTTCGCGATCACCTCTTCCACGTCCTGGCGCGTCACCTCGAGGATCGTCTGCGCCTCGCGCCGGGCCTCCGCCCGCAGCCGCTCGGCCTCCTCCCGGAGGGCGACCTCCTTGTCGTGCCAGGTGACCGCCTCGTCGAAGTCCTTGCGGGACAGGGCGGCCTTCATGCCCTCGACCGCCTTCTGGATTCCCTTCTCCACCTCGCGCAGGGCCCGGTAGGACGTCCGCTTGCGAAGCTTGACCCAGGCGCCGGCCTCGTCGATGACGTCGATCGCCTTGTCCGGGAGGAAACGGTCGTTGATGTAGCGGTTCGACTGGTACACGGCGACGCGGATCGCCTCGTCGCTGTACCGCACCCCGTGGAACCGCTCGTAGCGTTCCTTGATTCCCATCAGGACCGCGACGGTCTCCTCCTCGGTCGGCGGATTCACCTTGATCGGCTGGAACCGCCGGACCAGGGCACGGTCGCGCTCGATGTGCTTGTGGTAGTCCCGCGGAGTGGTCGCCCCGATGCACTGCACCTCGCCCCGCGAGAGCGTCGGCTTGAGGATGTTCGCCGCGTCCAGCGACCCCTCGGCGGAGCCCGCACCGATCAGGGAGTGGATCTCGTCGATGAAGAGGATCACGTCCTTCGCCTGCGCGAGCTCCTGGATGATCCCCTTGAGCCGCTCCTCGAACTGCCCCCGGTACTTCGTGCCGGCGACGACCAGGGAAAGGTCGAGGGCGAGGATCCGCTTCCCCTGCATCGGGGGCGGTACGTCCCCCTCGACGATCCGCGCGGCCAGCCCCTCGACGATCGCCGTCTTGCCGACCCCGGGTTCCCCGAGCAACACCGGGTTGTTCTTCCGGCGCCGGCAGAGCACCTGGATCACCCGCTCCATCTCGATCTCGCGTCCGATCAGCGGGTCGAAGCCGCCCTCCCGGGCGATCTTCGTCATGTCCCGGGCGAACTCGTCGAGGAACGGGGTCTCCTTCTTCTTCTCCTCCTGGCCGCCCGCCGCCTTCATCTTCGCGAGGTTGACGATGTCCTCCCTCACCGTGTACAGGCGCATGCCCCGCTCGGCGAGCATCCTCCCCGCGGGCGAGTCGTCGACCCGGATCAGCCCGAGGAGCAGGTGCTCCACGTCCACGGAGGGCGACCCGAGGCCACGGGCCTCCTCCTGGGCACATTCCAGCACCCGGCGGGCATCGTCCCCGTAGGGAATGTCGACCCCCCGGGAGACGTCCCCGACCCCGCCCTGGCCGTTCTCCAGCTCGGAACGGAGGAGGTCCACCGAGATGTTGCTCCGGTGGAACAGCTCCCGGACCAGGGGATCGTCCTCCCGGAGGAGGCCGATCAGCAGGTGGTCGGTCCCGATGAACGGGGCGCCGCGCTGGGTCGCCTCGTACCGGGCCAGGAAGAGAACTCGCTTCGCCTTCTCGGTGAACTGCTCGATCATCGGCTCACCATTCCCCGCTTCGTGCGCGCCGCTCGCCCCGCGGTCCCGGGGGCCGCGGCGGGGGTCCACGCGACCAAGATAGTGCCGCGACTGCCCGCGGGAAAGGCCCGTTTTGCCGCCCCCCGCCACCCCCCCTCTACCGGTCGGTTCCGAGGCGTCCGGCCGCGAGGGGAAGGACCCGGTGGCAGGCCGCGGCGAGCCGCCGGGAATGGGTCGCCACCACCAGGGCGAACTGCAACTCCTCCTGCAACTCGAGGAGATGTCTCCAGACCCGTTCTCCCGTGGCCGGGTCGAGGTTCCCGGTCGGTTCGTCCGCCAGGACCAGGGTGGGCCGCCCGACGAGGGCCCGGGCGATGGCCACGCGCTGCTGCTCGCCCCCGGAGAGTTCGTCGGGATGGTGGTCCCGCCGCTCCCCGAGACCCAGCGCGCCGAGCAGGTGCGCCGCGACCTCGCGGGCGTTCCGCGGACCCATCCCCTGCATCCGGCCTGCCAGGGCGACGTTCTCCTCGGCGGACAGTTCCGGCAGGAGCCCGTGGAACTGGAACACGAACCCGACGTGCCGCCGGCGCCAGCGGGCCCGGGCCGGAACCTCCTCCGGGAGCGGGCGGCCCCGGTGGAGGATCTCGCCCCTGTCCGGTCGGTCCAGGCCCCCGAGCAGGTTGAGCAGCGTCGTCTTCCCCGTGCCCGATTCCCCGACGATCGCCAGGCGTTCCCCCGGCAGGGCGACCAGGTCGACGCCGGAGAGGACGGGGACCTCGACCACGCGGCCGCCGGCCCGGCGGCGGTACGCCTTGTGAACGGCCCGGGCCTCGATGACCGGCACGGCGTCAGTCATTGCGCAGGGCCTCCACCGGTTCGAGGCGGGACGCCCGCCAGGCGGGCCAGAGCGTCGCGAGAAAGGCGACCACCGAGGAGGCCGTGACGACGGCGACGAGGTCCGCCGGGCGCACCGTGAACGGCAGGTGATCGAGGTAGTAGATCGTCGGGTCCAGGCGGATCAGCCGGAACCGGTCGAGCACGACGCAGAGACCGGTTCCGAGGGCCGCCCCGAGGAACGTGCCGGAAAGCCCCATGGCCAGGCCCTGGGCGACGAAGATCGCGAGGATGTCCCGCGGGGTCGCTCCCATCGCCGTGAGGACCCCGATCACGCGGACCTTCTGGGTCACCGTCAGCACCAGGGTGCTCACGACCCCGAGGGCGGCAACGAGGACGATCAGGCCGACGGCGCAGAACATCAGGAGCTTCTCGAGGCGCAGCGCGGAGAAGAACGAGCGGTTGTGCCGGATCACGTCATCGACCAGGTAGCCGGGCCCGAGGGCGGCGGCGAGACGGTTCTCGATCTCGTCCAGCCGGCGGACGTCGGCGACGCGGACCGCGATCCAGTGCGCTCCGCGCACGCCGAAGATCCGGCGGGCATCGGCAAGGGAGAGGAACGACCACGTCTCGTCGTACTCCCGGAAACCGGTCTCGAACGTTCCGACGACCTCCACCGCGGGTCGGCGCAGGGAGGCACCCCATGGCGTGAGCCGGGCCCGGGGGACGACCATCCGGATCGTGTCCCCCGGGAACGTGCCCAGCTTCCGGGCGAGGACGGCTCCGAGAACGATCCCCGGCCGGCCGCTGGCGGTCGGCCGGCCCAGGGACTCGAGGGACCCGGCGGACATGCTCCCGGCCAGGTCCGTCACGCGGGCCAGCGTCGAGGGATCCGCGCCGGTCACCGACGTCCATTCCAGCCGGTCTCCCCCCGCGACGAGGCCGGCGTACCCGTGGACGATCGGCCCGGCGGCCACGACCCCGGGAACCGCCAGGATCCGCTCGACGAGGGCGTCCGGCTCGTCGATCTCCCCGTTTCCCTCGGCGGAGAAGACCAGCACGTGGGCGTTGGCTCCCAGCACCTGGCCGATCACCTCGTCCTGGAACCCGGTCATCAGCGCGAGGACGACGACGAGGGAGGCCACGCCCACCGTGAACCCGAGGGCCGACAGCAACGAGATCAGGGAGACGAACCCCTGCCGACGCGCCCGCACGAACCGCCGGGCGACGAAGAGGGGCCAGGCGGACCGGGCCCGGGCGGGTTCCTCAGCGGACACGGCGGGCGACCCACTGGCCCCGCGGGATCCCGCCCTGCACGAGCTCGAAGGACTGCCAGGTCCCGCGGATCCGCCTCCCGTCCGGGTCCAGGACGCCGGAGAGCTCCGCGTCCCTCCCCCGCTCCGCGTCGATCCGCTGGAGGTGGAGCTTCCCGCCGACGAACGTCCCCTGCAGGCTGCCGCTCCCGAGGGGGCCCAGGCGGTACTGGCCCGTCACCAGCGTCCCGGACTGCTCCAGGTAGAACGTCCCCGTCACGCCCGCGGGCATCCAGGTGACCTCCCACTCGCCGGTCAGGACGTCCTCGCGCTGGGGCATCCGCGCCCGCAGGTCCGCGATCCGCTCGACGAGGGCTTCCCGCTCGACGACCAGGCGACGCAGGTCGGCCAGCCGCCGGGTCGCCTCCTCCGCGAGGCCCCGGTAGCGGGCCTCGGCCTCGCCGGTCTCCTTGAGCAGCTCCTCGAGCCGCTCGAGGGTGAGATCCCGCACCCGGGTCGCCTCCCGGTCCAGCCCGTCCCGCGCCTGGACGAGCTCCTGGAGCGCGTCGTTCCGGGCGATCGCCGCGCGCCGGTAGGCCCGGACCGCGTCGGCCGTCATCCGGTCGAGCAGCCGCACCCGTTCCTCGAGGCCGGCGAGGGCCGCCTCGAGGCGCCGGGCGGCCACCGGGTTCGCCGGGTCGAGGCTGCCATCCGCGTCCGCGTCCTGGGCCCGGGCCGGCAGGACGAGCAGCGCGGGCAGGACGAGCGCGAGCAGGAAGAACGGAAGGATGCGGCGGCGGGTCGGGTGCATGGGCTCCTCGTCGGGATCGTTCCCGGGGGGATCGTAAACTCCCCGGTGGATCGCGGGCAAGACGGGACTCCGCCGACGGGCGGCGAACCCCGGGCTCAGCGGGAGGCCTCCCGGTCCGGGGCCCGCGGGGGTCGCTCGTCCCTGCGATCTCCCCCGGCCCGGGCCATGCGGGCTCCCGCGAGCACGGGAGTCCTGCGGCGCCACCACAGGGGCGAAACCAGGTAGAAGGCAACCAGGCCCGGGATCATCCACTCGGCCTTCGCCACCAGGCCGGCGAGCAGCAATGCCCAGATCGCCAGGATCCGGTACGGACGTCGCCCGAACTGGATGTCCTTGAACGTGCGGTACCGGATCGCCGAGACCATCAGGAGCCCGATGCCGACGACGGCGACCGCGTACGCCGGGACGAAACGGCCAGGCACCGGCTCCCCTCCCGTCAGGAGGACCGGGCAACTGGCCGCGGCGGCCGCCGACGGGATCGGAAGCCCGATGAACCAGTGGTGGTCGTGGGGAGCGGCGTTGAAGCGGGCCAGCCGGATCACGCCGCAGGCGGCAAAGACGAAACAGGCCGCCCAGCCGATCCGCCCGAGGTCGGCGATCCCCGCGTGGAAGGCGATCATCGAGGGAGCGACCGCGAACGAGACGGCGTCGGCCAGCGAATCGAGCTCCTCCCCGAAGTCGGACGTGGCCCCGACCAGCCGGGCGACCCGGCCGTCCAGGCCGTCGAGGACCCCCGCGACCAGCACGAGGACGGTCGCGGTCAGCAGGCGTCCCTGTCCCGCGAGCAGGATCGCGGCGTACCCGGCGAGCAGGTTGCCGAGGGTGAGCGCACCGGGCAGCCACCCCGTGATGCCCCGCAGTCGCGCGCGGAACAGGCGGGGCTCGCCGGGCCGACCGCGCAGGCGTGCGTTCAAGGCACCGGCTCCTCCCAGCGGGCGACGACGCTCGCCCCGCCGCGGACGCCGTCCCCCACCCGTACCGCGGGGCTCGCTCCCGGGGGCAGCACCAGCTCGGTCCGGGACCCGAAGCGAATCATGCCGAAACGCTCCCCCTTCCCCAGGGCGTCACCGGGAACGGCCCGGCAGACGATCCGCCGGGCGACGAGCCCGGCGACCTGGAGGACCCGAACCGGCCCCCGCTCGGTCTCGAGGACGACCTCGTTGCGCTCGTTGACGTCCCTGGTTTCCGGCTTCCACGCGGCGAGAAACCGGCCCGGAGTGTGCTCGACCCGAACGACCCGGCCGGCGACCGGAGAACGGTTGACGTGGACATCGAGGATCGAGAGAAAGATCGCCAGCCGCAGCTCCCCCCCGGGCAGCCTCTCCACCTCGACGACCTTCCCGTCGGCCGGCGCGACGACCACGGAGGGGTCCGGCGGGACGCGGCGCTCGGGATCACGGAAGAACCACGCCGAGAAGGCGGCCAGCAGCAGCAGCGGCACGGCCACGAATGGCCAGCCGAGGGCGATCGCCACGACGCCCAGGACGAGGGGCACACCGATGAACGGCCACCCTTCCCGCGCGATCCGGAAGGGCAATCCCCGTGCCGGGGAAGACGCCGCGCCCGTCACCTGCTCGCTCACCGCTCGATCCTCCCCGTCATCATGGACATCGAGGGTACCACTCTCCGGGAGCGCGGTCAGCGACGGAGGACCAGGCTCATCAGGAGGGCGTCCTCCCCGTCCCGGTAGTAGCGCGGCCTCCGCCCGACCGGCACGAACCCCTCCGACGCGTAGAGCAGGATCGCCGGCCGGTTGGAGGCCCGGACCTCCAGGTCGGCCCGCGCGAGGCCCGCGGCCCGCGCCCGGCGCAGCATCTCGCGGACGATCGCCCGGCCGAGGCCTCGGCCCCGGGCCCCCGGGACGACGCCGACCACCAGGATCTCGAGGGCGTCGACGCCCAGCCGTCCGAATCCCCAGGCGACCAGGCGCCCTTCCGCGTCCCGCACGCCGGGCCGGACCCGGTCCCCTCCCCCCGCCAACTCGGCCTCGATCATTCCCGGCGTCCAGGGATCCCGGAAGACGGACTTCTCGAGGGTGGCCACCTCGTGGAGATCGGCCGGGCCGAGCTCGACCAGCCTGTAGCCCCCCGGCAGGCGCCCGCGCCGTTCCGGGAGCACGGCGTCGGGCGGCACCAGGTACAGGGGCGCCAGCCGGGTCCCGGGCCCGGGCGTGACCGCCCCCTCCGCGACCAGCCGCGCCAGGGCGACCACGGGAGGCACCCGGGCGGGCACCGGCCGCGTTCCCGCCGGCCACGGAAGTTCCCCGGCATCCGCCGGAACCGCGATCTCGCGCCCCACCAGCTCCCGCCGCCCGGCGAGCGCGGAGACCGGGACGAGGTCCCCCGCGCCCGCCCGCGGGCCCCCGGCGGTCGCTTCCGCCAGGAGCACGCGCAGGCGTCCCCACGGAATCCCCACCCGCGCCGGCAGCGGCAGGCCGGCCGCCGCGGCCAGGATCCGGGGTGCGTCGACGCCCGCCGCGGGAACGCTTTCCCGGGCGAGCCCGAGCCCCGCGGCCATGCCGAGGGCCACCCGCAGCCCGGTCATCGACCCCGGCCCGAGCCCCGCGACGACCCCGGCGAGATCCCCCGGCTCCACGCCCGCCGCCGCCAGGGCGGTCCTCGCGGCCCCGAAGAGATCCCCTCGCCGTCCCCGCCCGCGGACCGCCTCGCGAAACGCGACGACCTCCCCCCGGACGACGACGGCGGCCCCGGGGGGCGCCAGCGCCCCCTCGAGGACCAGCACCGGACCAGCGGGCGTTCCCGGCATCGGCGGTCTCTCCTCTCCGGCCCCGGTTCGCGATCGTTCGGGGCGGTTTGCCCCCCGGGGGGGCCGGGACCCATGTTGACCGATGGAGGGCGGCGGAGCGAGCCCCTCCGGGCTCCCCCCGCCCGGGAGGTGAGCCCGCCATGCAGAACGCCACCCTGACCGGCCGTGCCATCCTCGAGACCCTGGTCCGCCAGCAGGACGTCGACCGCTTCCGCCAGGAGAACTGGACCGGCACCTTCGAGGACTACCTGTCCATCGTCCTCGAGCGCCCCGAGGTGACCCGCACCGCCTTCGAGCGGGTCTACGACATGATCCTCTCCTACGGAACCTCCGAGTACGTGGACAACAAGAAACACGTCGTCCACTACCACTTCTTCGACGACCCCGACCGCGGCGGACTCGACGCCGTCTACGGCCTCGACATCCCGCTGATGAAGCTCGTCAACATCTTCAAGAGCGCGGCCAGGCGCTACGGGACGGAGAAGAGGGTCATCCTCCTCCACGGGCCGGTCGGTTCGTCCAAGAGCACGATCGTCCGCCTCCTCAAGCGCGGCCTCGAGGCGTACTCCCGCAAGGAGGAGGGTGCACTCTACTCCTTCGGCTGGATCCGCGACCTCGCGAAGCCGGACGACTTCGAGCCCTGCCCGATGCACGAGGAACCGCTCCACCTCGTCCCCGAGGAGCTCCGCGAACCCCTTCTCGAGAAGCTGAACGCCCCCTCGTCCCCGGGCCGCCACGAGGTGGTGATCGAGGGCGACCTCTGCCCCTTCTGCCGCCAGCAGTTCCGCGAGCTCATGCTCCGCTACGAGGGCGATCTCGCCAAGGTGCTGCAGCACGTCCGCGTCCGCCGGCTCGTCCTCTCGGAGAAGGACCGGGTCGGCATCGGCACCTTCCAGCCCAAGGACGAGAAGAACCAGGACTCCACCGAGCTCACCGGTGACATCAACTATCGCAAGATCGCGGAGTACGGCTCCGACTCCGACCCCCGTGCCTTCAACTTCGACGGCGAGTTCAACATCGCCAACCGAGGCATCATCGAGTTCATCGAGGTCCTCAAGCTGGACGTGGCGTTCCTCTACGACCTCCTCGGCGCCTCGCAGGAGCACAAGATCAAGCCGAAGAAGTTCCCCCAGACCGACATCGACGAGGTGATCATCGGCCACACCAACGAGCCGGAGTACCGCAAGCTGCAGAACAACGAGTACATGGAGGCGCTTCGCGACCGCACGGTGAAGGTCGACATCCCGTACATCACGAAGCTCAACGAGGAGATCAAGATCTACACCAAGGACTACAACGGGAAGCGGATCCAGGGGAAGCACATCGCCCCGCACACGATCGAGATGGCCGCGATGTGGGCGGTGCTTACCCGGCTGGAGGAGCCGAAGAAGCACAACCTGACCCTGATGCAGAAACTCAAGCTCTACAACGGGAAGACGCTGCCCGGCTACACGGAGGACAACGTCAAGGAGCTCCGCAAGGAGGCGAAGCGCGAGGGGATGGACGGCATCTCGCCGCGCTACGTGCAGGACAAGATCTCCAACGCGCTCGTCCAGGACCGGGACCAGCACTGCGTCAACCCCTTCATGGTGCTCAACGAGCTCGAGGCCGGCCTCAAGCACCACTCCCTGATCACGAGCGAGGAGGAGCGCACCCGGTACCGCGAACTGCTCGCCGAGGTCCGGCGCGAGTACGAGGATATCGTCAAGAACGAGGTCCAGCGGGCGATCGCCGCCGACGAGGCCGCGATCTCGCGGCTCTGCGCCAACTACCTCGACAATGTCAAGGCTTACACCCAGAAGGAGAAGGTCCGGAACCCGTACACGGGCCAGGACGAGCCGCCCGACGAGCGGCTGATGCGCTCCATCGAGGAGAAGATCGGGATCCCCGAGAACCGCAAGGACGATTTCCGGCGCGAGATCATGAACTACATCGGGGCCCTCGCCGTCGACGGCAAGAAGTTCGATTACCGTTCCAACGAGCGCCTGCACAAGGCCCTCGAGCTCAAGCTCTTCGAGGACCAGAAGGACACGATCAAGCTGACCAGCCTCGTCACCTCGGTGATCGACCGGGAGACCCAGGAGAAGATCGACGTCGTCAAGGCCCGCCTGATCAAGGACTACGGTTACTGCGAGGTGTGCGCGACCGACGTCCTCCACTTCGTCGCCAGCATCTTCGCCCGCGGCGACGCGAAGGAGTCGTGAGGAGAGGCGGCGACCCGTGGCCCTCAAGATCGACACCGACGTCGGCCGCTTCCGGCAGATCGTCCGCGGCAAGGTGCGGGACGAGCTGCGGAAGTTCATGAAGCGCGGCCAGATGATCGCCCGCAAGGGGAAGAACATCGTCTCGATCCCCCTGCCCCGGATCGACATCCCGCGATTCGTCCACTCCCCGGGTGGCCGGAAGCACGTCGGCCAGGGCGAGGGAGAACCCGGACAGGTCCTCGGGCCGGCCGGCGGCCAGCCGGGCCAGGGCGGCGGCGAGGCCGGCAACCTGCCCGGCGAGCATGCCCTCGAGGTCGAGATGACCCTCGAGGAGCTCGCCGAGATCATGGGCGAGGAGCTCGGCCTCCCGCGGATCCAGCCGAAGGGAAAGAAGAACGTCGACTCCTGGCACGGCCGCTACACCGGGATCTCGACCGCGGGTCCCGAGTCGCTCCGCCACTTCAAGCGAACCTTCCGCCAGGCCCTCAAGCGCCAGATCGCCTCGGGAAGCTACGATCCCGGCAACCCGGTCGTCATCCCGATCCGGGAGGACAAGCGCTACCGGACCTTCCGGAGGATCCCGGAGCCGGCGGCGAACGCCGTCATCCTTTACGTGATGGACGTTTCCGGGTCGATGGGAGACGAGCAGAAGGAGATCGTCCGGATCGCCTCGTTCTGGATCGACACCTGGCTCCGCAGCCAGTACCGGGGCCTCGAGTCGGTCTACGTGATCCACGACGCCAAGGCGAAGGAGGTCGACCGGGAAACCTTCTTCCGCACCAGGGAGAGCGGCGGAACCGTGATCTCCTCCGCCTACCGGGTGGTCCAGGACGTCATCCGGAAGCGTTTTCCGCCCGAGGACTGGAACCTCTACCTCTTCCAGTTTTCCGACGGTGACAACTGGTCACGGGGAGACACGGAGGAGTGCCTCCGCATCCTCCGCGAGGAACTGCTGGACGGACTGAACCTCTTCGCCTACGGGCAGGTCGAGAGCCCGTACGGCTCCGGCCAGTTCCTGCACGACCTCGAGGGTGCCTTCGGCGACGACGAGCGGGTCGTCCTCGCCACGATCGAGGGGAAGGAGGAGATCCCGGACGCGATCCGGGCATTCCTCTCGACCGGGAGGTGACGGGATGCCGCTGCCACGGGAGCTCGCCGAGCTGCAGGAACGCGTGGAGCACGAGGCGATCCGCCATGGTCTCCGCACCTTCCGGGTCGTCTTCGAGGTCGTCGACTACGCCCAGATGAACCAGCTCGCGGCGTACACCGGCTTCCCGGTGCGCTATCCCCACTGGCGCTGGGGGATGGAGTTCGAGCAGCTTTCCCGCTCCTACCGCTACGGCCTGCACAAGATCTACGAGATGGTCATCAACAACGACCCGACCTACGCGTACCTGCTGGAGGGGAACACGCTGCTCGACCAGAAGCTGGTGATGGCCCACGTCTACGGCCACGCCGATTTCTTCCGCAACAACGTCTACTTCGCGCACACCGACCGGAAGATGGTCGACACGATGGCAAACCACGCCACGCGGGTCCGCCGCCACCGCGATCGGCTCGGCGTCGAGATCGTCGAACGCTTCCTCGACGCGTGTCTCTCGATCGAGGACCTCCTGGACCCACAGGCGGTCTTTCTCGGTCCCCTGGAGAACCTCCCGGCCGAGGAGGACGACGCCTCACCCGAGCCCCTGCCCCCCGTCGTCCGGAAGCTCCCCGCCAAGGACTACCTCGAGCCGTACGTCAACCCGCCCGAGTGGCTTGCCGAGGAACGCGAGCGCCTCGCGGCCCGCAGGAGGCTCGAGCGCCGCTTTCCCCGCCGACCGGTCCGGGACGTGCTCGGCTTCCTGCTGCGACATGCCCCGCTCGAGGGCTGGGAACGGGACGTCCTTTCCATCGTCCGCAAGGAGGCGTACTACTTCCTGCCCCAGCGACAGACGAAGATCATGAACGAGGGCTGGGCCTGCACCTGGCACACCCACCTGCTGGAGCACCACCTCCTCGACGATTCCGAGGTGATCGACTTCGCGGACCACCACTCGGGCACCGTCGCCACGCTTCCCGGGCGGCTGAACCCGTACAAGCTGGGGATCGAACTGTTCCGCGACATCGAGTTCCGCTGGAACACCGGGCGTTTCGGGCGCGAGTGGGAAGAGTGCGACGACATGGCGGAGCGGGCCCACTGGGACCGGAAGCTGGGCCTCGGGCGCGAGAAGATCTTCGAGGTCCGCCGGGTCCACAACGACCTCACCTTTCTCGACGAGTTTCTCACGGAAGACTTCTGCCGCCGGCAGAAGCTGTTCGTCTTCGGGCTGGACCGGCAGCGGGACGCCTGGGTGATCCAGTCCCGGGAGTTCGAGAAGGTGAAGGAGGCGCTGCTCTTCCAGCTCAGCAACGGGGGAACGCCCGTGATCGAGATCGTCGACGCGAACTTCCGGAACCGGGCGGAACTTCTCCTCCTTCACCGGCACTACGGGGTCGACCTCCGCCTCGACTGGGCCCGGGAGGTGCTCCGCTCGATCGCCTCGATCTGGCGCCGGCCCGTGCACCTCGAGACCATCGTGGACGGACGTCCGAAGCGGCTCGGGCACGACGGGAGCCGGCCGACGGAAGAGGACATCGAGGCGGTGGCGGCGCCCGGGGCGGACGGCGCGGTCCCGGCCTGATCGGAGGAGAGTCGCGGCGGCGAGGACGACGATCCAGCGCGGCCCGCCGGGCCGCACCCGGGCCGGCTCGCGACCTTCCATGCGCCCCGTCATCCCCGCCGGGAAACCGTCAGAAGAGCCAGCGGGCGGTCAACCTGACATCCCGGCCGGTGCCGACGGCCCCCCCGAGGACATCCGCCCACTGCTTGTAGGTGTCGAGGAAGGCCACGTACCGCTTGTCGAACAGGTTCTGAACGACGAGATCGAGCCGCAGGTCTCCGCCGGGCGTCCGGCGGTGGATCCCGGCGGACAGGCCCCAGAGCGTGTAGCCGGGCGTGTCCGTGCGGGAGAACAGCTCGTCCGGACCGCTGGCCCTGCCGGGCCGGACCACGTCCGCCCGCAGCTCCACGTACGGGTGATGCCAGTTCCCGGTGACATGCGGCTGCCACCGGGCGCCGAGCAGCACGTGGTCGGGCGGCGTGACGGGCAGACGCCGACCGGTCTCCCGGTTCTCGGTGAGCACGTGGGAACCCGTCGCGGACAGCGCGATCTGCCGCGTGACGGTCCAGCGGACGTTTCCCTCGTAGCCCTCGATGATCGCGTCTCCCTGCCGGTACTCGACGACCGGGAGAGTGGTGCCGTCCGGCAGCGTGACGGTCCGCCCGGTCTCCGCCGCGTAGATGTGCCCGTCGAAGGCGTTCCGGTAGAGGGAGACGCTTCCCTCCAGCCGCGGCGTGCGCCAGCGGAGCGCGAGCTCGGCGTTCAGGTTCGTTTCCTCGGCGAGCCCCGGGTTCCCTTCCTCCCAGGCCGCGACGCCGGAGTGCTGTCCCCGGGCGAACATCTCGTACTCCGAGGGGGGACGCCAGCCCCGGCCGAGGTTCGCGGCCAGGGAGACCTTGTCGGTGAGACGGAATGTCGCCCCCACCGACCCCGTCAGGGCCCCGAAGGAACGGGAGAAGCCCCGGAGATCGGCGCGACCCCCGGTATCGTGAACGGCCACCCGGCGCGCGTCCCACCGGAGACCGAGGTCGAGGACCAGCCGCTCGAAGCCGTCGCGGGGCAGGAGCCGGACCTCGTGGAAGACCGCGGCCGCCCAGCCGCTCGCGTGGTAGTTCGGCAGCAGCGGGACCGAGCCCCGCGTCATGTTGTCCTGGTTGCGGAGCTCGAGGAGCGCCCACGAGCGACTGCCGCCCTTCCCTTCCCGCTTCCACTCCACGCGTGCGATCCGGGTCTCCAGGTCGAGATCGACGGAAAGAGGGCCGTGCTTCCCCCGCGGCCAGACCTTGCGGATGTTCTGGGCACGGTGAACCGCTACCTTCCACTCGCCGCTGGACCCCGGGAACGTCGCCTCGACGTGGCCGATGTCGTTCCGCAGCCCGAGACGGAAGTGCGGCAACGGGGGTAGAAAGAACCCGAAGTCGTTCTCCCAGTGGTTCCACTTCCCCTCGATCCGGATGCCCCCCTCCAGGGTGACGCCGAGGGCAACCTCCCCCGAGCTCTGGCTGTAGTCCGTGTTCGCCAGCTCCCGGTCCGGCGTCTCCGCGTCGTCCGCCACGCGACGCGTCCAGCTCGCCCGCCAGCCGAACGCACCGATCGCTCCCTCGATCCGGGCGCGGTCCGTCAGGGACCGTGCGTTGCTCCCGGAACCCGCCAGGACCTCCCCGTGCAGCGAGACCTCGCCCCGCTCGCCCGCGGGGAGGGGCGGGGAGACCAGGTTGACGACCCCTCCCATCGCCCCGGCGCCGTAGAGCACGCTTGCCGGGCCCCGGATCACCTCGATCCGCTCCGCGTCGTACGGCTCCACGTTCGGGGGATGCCGCAGCGAGAACTCCTGGTAATGGTGGGCGAACCCGTCCGACAGGAGCAGGACCCGCTCGTTCGTCATGCCGCGGATCATCGGCTTGCCGGCCTGTTCCCCGGTGGAAACGTTCTGCACGCCCGGCACCTGCTCAACCGCCGCACCAACGGAGAGTCCTGCCGACGTCTCGAGCGTATCCGCGTCCACCACGTCGACGGTCTGCGCCACCTCGAGCTTCTTCGCCGCCCACGGCAGCGCGGATACCGTGACCTCCTCGCGAAACCCCCGGGCCGGGGAAAGCCGCACCAGCAGTTCCCCCGGACGAGGAAGTCGCAGCCGCTCGTGTCGGGGCGCGTACCCCGGCAGGTGGAAGCCGACGACCACCTCTCTCGAGCAGGGCAGGCCCCCGATCCTGAAGCGGCCGTTCGCGTCGGTCAGGGTCCCTCGATCGAGATCGGGGAGGCGCACCTGCACCCCCGGCAGGGGCTGGTCACCGATCTCCTCGACGACCCGGCCCGACAGGACGCAGGCCGAGGCATTCGCGGCGGCCGTCGCGGCCGCGTCGGCCCCCGCAGGCAACGTCACGAACGGGAGCGCCACGGCAAGAGCCGCCACGTACGCGGCCCTCCCGGGGCCGGCGGAACGGATAGCAAAAGCCAAGCGAAAGCTCATCTCGAACTCCTCCCGGAGAGTGTCGACGCGCGGCATCTCGTGCGCCGGATGGATCGGCCGCGGGTGGCTGGACGATCGGGGATCGGGTCAGGCGGGGGGAGCTCGACCGGGAGGAAGCAGGCTCACCGGGGCCCGGGTGCACGACACGCTCGCCGCCGGAACGGTCGATCGGCCGCGCCCGTCGGGCCCGCCGGGGACCGGCACGGGCATCGAGGGGAATACCTGGCGGGTCAGGGAACAGGCCAGGCAGGAATGGGCGCGAGACGTCCGCACCGATGCCGGGGGCTCGATGCGGGACACCCCGCGACCCTCCCCGCCGGCCAGGGTGCACGTGTGCCAGCTCTCCGCCGCCACGAGGAGCGGCGCGAGGAACAGGGCGAGGACGGCGACCGCCACTCGCGTGGCACCGGACCGCGGACGAAACATCGGGCCTCGATCGGCCTTCCCCGGGGGGAAGCCGGGAGAAAGCTACCCCCGCCCCATCGCGCTCGCCACCCGAAAGCCCCGCTCGGCCACGAGGGTCAGGAGACGCGGGGAATGCCCCAGGTCCGCAGGAACATCACGATCCCGATCACCACCAGGCCGAGGGCGAACACGCGACGCAGGAGCAGGGACGGGACCTGCCCTGCCAGGAGGGCGCCGACCCACGCACCGACGACGAACCCGGCGATCACGAGCAGGCCGGGCACGAGCGCGACGTGTCCCTGTCGCCAGTACTCGACAAGCGCCAGGATCGACACCGGCGCCACGACGACCAGCAGGGTCGTTCCCTGCGCGAGCTTCTGCGGCATCCCGGCGACCAGGAGGAGCCCCAGGATCACCGCGATCCCGCCACCCACCCCGAGGAACCCCATGACGAGCCCGGAGAACAGCCCGATGACCAGGTACAGGACCGCCTCGTGCACCGGAACCTCCTTTCCGGACCCGGCAGCATGCCCCGCCACCGGAGCGCGGCGCAACGCCCGGGATTCAGGCGGCGCCCCCGCCGAGCCGCTCCAGTCGCCGCCGCAGTTCCTCCGGCGGGATCCCGAGCCGCCGGGAGGCGCGCTCGAGATCCCCCCCGACCTCGGCCAGGTGACGCTCGAGCCAGGCCCGCTCGAAACCGTCGAGGATCGACTGGACGATCGTGTCGTCTCCGTCTCCCGTTCCCAGGTGTGCCGGCAGGTCCCCGGCGGTCACGCGCGGACCCGGGACGAGGAGCACGATCCGCTCGAGCACGCGCTTGAGCTCGCGCACGTTGCCCGGCCACGAGTACGAGAGAAGAACCCTCATCGCCGCCGGCGTGACCTCGAGCGGCTCCCGCGCGTACTCCCGGCAGAGTTCGACCAGGAACCGTTGCACGAGCTCCGGGATGTCTTCACGCCTCTCCCGCAGCGGCGGCACCTCGATCACGTGGGGAAACGCGGCGAGGAACTGGCCGGAAAGCTGGCCCCGCTCCTCCAGCCGCTCGGGTGGCTCCAGCAGGCCCAGGACCAGCAGGGGCTCGGAGCGAACCCTGCGACGTCCCCCCGGCTCCGGGAACTCCCCGGTTTCCATCCCGACCAGGAGTGATTCCTGGACGATCGGGGGCAGCATGTCGGCGTTCTCGAGGTAGAGCGTCCCCTCGTCGGCCAGGAGCAGCCGCCCGGGATCGTCCCCTCCCCGTCCTCCGTTCCCGTACAGGGCGCGCAGGAGCCGCTCCCGCGGAAGCGCGGAGACCTGCACGTCCAGGAACGGGCCCTCCGGTCGCAGGCCATGCTGGGAGATCCACCGGGCGGCGAGGCGCCTGCCCGATCCCTTCTCCCCGTAGAGCAGGATCGGGCGCCCGTCCGTCGCGCCGGCGAGGGCGACGCGGAGGCGCTCGACCGCCGGCGAACGCCCGAGAAACTCCGCTTCCCGCCGGAGTTGCGCCCGCAGGGCACGATTCCTTCGCTCGAGCCGCGCGTGCCGCAGCGCGTTCGCCGTAACGAGCAGCACCCGGTCGAGGGAAAGCGGCTTCTCGACGAAATCGTACGCCCCCAGCTTGGTCGCCCGGACCGCCGTCTCGATCGTCCCGTGACCCGAGATCATCACGACCGGGGCCGGCACCCCTCGCTCGCGAAGCAGCCGGAGCGCCTCGATGCCGTCGATGCCGGGAAGCCAGACGTCAAGGAAGATCACGTCCGGCACGCGGCGAACCGCCAGGTCCACGCCCTCCTCCCCCGACGCCGCCTCGAGCACCTCGTATCCCTCGTCCGCGAGTATCTCGCCGAGCGTGCGCCGGATCGGCTCCTCGTCATCGATCACCAGCACGAGCCCGGTCGCGTCACCGACAGTCATCGTCGTTCCTTCCTCCCGTTCCTCGCCCACTCGCCTCGTCGGAGACACCGGGCGCTCCCGGCGCCGCCGGGAGTTCCACGATCATCCGCGTCCCGCCCCCCTCCGCCTCCTCCGCCCGGACCCGGCCCCCCATCTCGGTGACCAGCTGATGCACGATCGCGAGGCCCAGGCCCGTTCCGCCCGGTCGTCGCGAGAAGTTCACCTGGAACAACCTCCGCCGGTCCTCCGGCGGGATCCCGGGCCCGTCATCGATCACTTCGACCACGACCGAATGGTGGCCCGGGTGGGAGCGGGCCACCACGCGGATCTCGCCGGACCGCCCGACGGCCTGCACGGCATTGTCGAGCAGGTTGATCAGCACGCGACGAAACGCCTCCCGGTCCAGCCGATGCTCGGGAAGTTCCTCCGCCAGGTCCGGGCGGAACGTGATTCCCGGGTGCGCGTCCCGGTAGAGGGCCAGTGCCTCGCGGATCACCTCCCGCACGTCACCCCCCTGCAGGCGGACCTCGGGCAGGCGCGCGAAGCGGGAGAACTCGGCCACCAGGTTCCGGAGCGACTCCACCTCCCGTACGATCGTGGCGACGACCTCCTCGACGACCTCCCCGGCACTCGCCGGGTCCTTCTGGAACCTCCGCAGCAACCGCTCCGCCGACAGGCGAATCGGGGTCAACGGGTTCTTGATCTCGTGGGCCACCTTCCGCGCCACCTCGGCCCAGGCAGCCGTCCGCTCCGCCCGGCGAAGCGAGGTCAGGTCCTCCAGTACGACGAGGATCCCCTCGTGATCGGCCGCGAGGGCGAACCTCTCCGCCGTCACCTCGAGAGAGACCCGACCTCCCGGCAGGTCGAGCGGAACCTCCTCCACGACCCGGTCGACCTCGCCCGCCAGGAGCGGCGCGAGCGCGTCCCTCAGTTCCCGCCGTTGCTCGCCCAGGGCCACTTCGAGCGGTGTCCCGGGTGCCATCCGCTCCAGTCGCAGGAGCTCGAGGGCACGGGCGTTGACCAGGGTGACCTTCCCCCGACCGTCCAGGCTCAGTACGCCGACCGGGATCGCCTCGAGGAGCATCTCGATGTACCGCCGGCGCGCGTCGAGGGCCTGGCGTCCACGCTGGATCTCCTCGGCCATCCTGTTGAACGAGGTGGCCAGTCGGCCGATCTCGTCGTCTCCTCCCTCGGACACCCGCCACGAGAAGTCCCCCGCGGCGAGCGCCTCGGTCGCGCGGGACAGCTCCCCGATCGGGCCGGTAACCTGGCGCGCGATCCGGAAGCCCGCCCAGACGGAGGCGAACAGGACGAGGACGGTCAGCAGGAGGAAGAGGGCGATGTAGAGGCGCTGCACGGCGGGTCGGCGCCGGGCGATCGACTCGATCTCGTCCCGGTTCAGCGCCACCGCGTCGAGCTGACGGGCCACACGCTCGGGCAACCACCCGACCGCGAACACGGCGCTCCGGATCTCCCCCGCCTCGCGGCACGGGACGACCGCCACGGCTCGCCAGCCGTACGGCAGTCGCTCGCCGCGCACGATGGGAGCCGCCTCCCCGAACACCTCCCGGACGAGATCCCCGGGGATCCTGCCGAGCTCGCCGCTCCTGGCGGCCGGGCCCTCGTCGCGGACCGGGACGGCCACGACGAGCGGCGCTCCCTCCCTCGAAACCACCCCCAGGGCAGCGAGATCGTACCGCCGAAGCAGTTCGCGCAGCACCGCCCGGCCATCGCCCTCCGGGGGCGGGACGCAGCCCGGACCCCGGGCAAGGTCGGCGGCCACCTGCATGGCGACGTGACGCACGCGCCGCAGCTCCCGGGCCTGGACGGTATCCGCCGCCCGCGCGGCCTCGCGCAGTACCCGGCTCACGTCGGGGGGGGCCAGGTCCTTCAGGGTACGATGCACGACCGTGATGGCCGTGACGAACAGGAAGAGCGACGGAACGAGCACCAGGAGCAGGAACGCGAGGACGACCCTCACCTGGAGGCGGGAGCCGATCGGCCCCCGTCTCTCGGCCAGGACCTGGCCCAGGTTTCGAACCATCACCCAGGCAAGCCCCAGGGAGACGACGACGATCGTCGCCGCCAGCGCCGCGAGCAGCGTCTTGTCGGTGGCCAGCCGCGTGTCGCCGAGCTTGCCCCGCTCGATCACGTAGTAGAGGAGCGTCGCGAGCACGAGCAACCCCGTGACGACCGCGACGACCACCCGATCCGTGCGGATCCTGCCGGTGGGCACGGCGACTCCTCAGGAAGGCTGCCGGCCGGGGGACACCGGGTGTGCCCGCGCCGCGGGGGAATCCCAGTCCCCCTCCAGGACGACGGCATCCTGGTGGGCCAGGAGAGCGTCCACCAGCCGCCCGTGCAGGTCGTGCCCGGACCTCCAGGCCAGCAGGCGACCCTCCAGCCGGCACCCGAGAAGGGCGAGGTCTCCCACGAGATCGAGGAGCTTGTGACGGACGAACTCGTCGGGAAACCGGAGCGGTCCACCCAGGATGCCCTCTTCTCCGACGACGATCGCGTTGTCCGTGCTGCCCCCCCGGGCGAGTCCCGCGCGCCGCAGCATCTCGATGTCACGGACCAGGCCGAACGTGCGCGCCGGGGCCAGCTTCGCGAGGAAGTCGCTCTCCCTGTCCAGGCGAACGGTCAGCTCCTGGAACCCCACGTGCTCGTCGTCGAAGTCGATCGCCGCGGTGAGAACGAGCCCGCCGGGACCGGGATGCACCTCGATCCGTCGCTCGTCGTCGCCAACGACGACGGGGCGGGTCACGACCATCTTCCGCCGGGGGCGACCCTGCTCGACGCATCCTGCGGCCAGGAGCGCCCGCGCGAACGGGAGCGCAGAACCATCCAGGATCGGGACCTCCGGACCCTCGAGCACGAGGCGCGCGTTGTCGATCCCGAGGGCGTAGAGGGCCGCCAGGAGGTGCTCGGGCGTCTCGACGCGCACCCCGTTCCGCGACAGGCTGCTCGCATGGACCATCCCGGCACGAAACTGCTGCAGCGCCGGCACTTCTGCGCCACCGAGGTCGGCGCGGACGAAGACGAGGCCGGTCCCCGCGGCAGCCGGTTCCACGGTCAGCCGCGCGGGCTCCCCGCGATGGAGACCGACGCCTTCCAGCCGAACCGGCTCGCGGACGGTCTTCTGCAGCTCCATGGCGCGATTCTACCCACGGTGGAGCAGGGCTTTCACCACCGAATCGACAGGAGAAGCTGCTTCCTGGTGTCCGAACCCCCGCCCGGCAGCGGGCGGCGAGGGTGGCTGCCCCCTCGTCACGGGCGACCACCGGCCGGGACCCGAGCACCTGCTCCCTCCCGGCACGCCCGTCGGGACTCGTGGCACGACACGCCGAGCGGTCCGTTGCACGATGGGTTGACCGGCCGCGAGGGCAGGCCTGACAATAGCCGAAGCCCCGTGGCCAGCCCCGGCGCCCATCGACCGGCACAGGGAGCGTGGTCGGTTCGCAGCGGTGGAGGACGAGATGCCGAGTCGGTCCCTCAGCCAGGACACCATCCGCGAGGTCGTCGATTCCGTCGCCCGGGCCCTCGAAGCGGTTCCCCGGGCCCTCGAGCAACAGCTCTCGGCGGTCGAGGTGCCGCTTCCATCACCGGCCACGCCGGAACGCCTGGTCGGCGCCCTCCGGTCCCTTCGCGAGGCGGCGGCCCAGGTGGACCTCCTCCGCAGGCTGCTCGCCGAGGTGGCCGAGCAGGGAGCCCGTGCCGCCCTGTTCGTCCTCCGGGAAGGCCGCCTCGTCGGGTGGGAAGGTACGCGGTTCGACGACGAGCCCGAGCTGGCCGGGGACATCTCCACCCGCGCCCTCCCGGAAAGCGCACCGGCGGTGGTCCGCGTGCTCGAGACGGGCGTTCCCGTCGGCTGCACCGTCGACGGCGACCTCCCGGTACCCGACTTCGGCCAGACCCTTCGCGGGGAAGCCTGGCTCTATCCGCTTCGCGTGATGGACCGGGTGGCCGCCGTCCTCTACGTCGATCCGGTCGGGACGGAAACCCCGGACCTTCACGGGATAGCGGTCCTGGTCGAGGCGGCCGGCCTCGTCGTGGAACGCATGGCGGCGGTCCGGGCCGGCGCGAGCGTCACGGCTCCGTCCGCTCCGTCCGTGAGCCAGCCCGTTGCCACGACAACGAGGGAGCAGGACACCACCGACGAGGCCGTGGCCGGGGAAACCGGCACCCAGGAGGACGGGAACGGGGCCGCGTCCCGCCCGACGGGGGCTGACGGGGAGGCCACGCCAGGAGAGGCCGCGGGCTCGCCTTCCGAGCGGTCGGACGCGGGGCTCTCCGGCACCACGCCGGAAGACGACGAGTTTTCCGCCGTCGAGGTCGCCCTGGAACTCGAGGATACGCCCGGAGACGCCGAGGCCTCGGCCTCGACCCCGTCGAGGCCAGGGACCGGGGACGCGGGCGACACGAGGGAGCCGCGGGAGGAACAGGCCGCTACCCCGGGGGAAGCGTCCACCGAGGAGAAGAACGAGACGGACACGGACGCCGGCTTCGAAATCATGACCCCGGAAGAGCTCGGGGTGGAGGAAACCGGTGATGCGGCGGAGGAGGACGCCCGCCGTTTCGCCCGTCTCCTGATGCAGGAGATCATGCTCTACCACCGGGATGACGTGGAGCAGGGGAGGGCGACGCACAGCATCCTCGCTCGCCTGGCCGAACCGATCGC
The DNA here is from genome assembly GCA_964420365.1 of uncultured Acidobacteriota bacterium. GTDB lineage: Bacteria > Acidobacteriota > Polarisedimenticolia > J045 > J045 > JAMOQA01. The sequence goes on from CAYQTA010000060.1 coordinate 92,497, forward strand.
CAACGCGCGGCGACTCTACGAGCAGCGCGTTCCAGAGACCCATCCGGGCCGGATGGCCTGGTTCGAGGAGGAGATGATCCGGATCCTCGCCGAGGGAGACCCGGACCTCCTCGGGCAACCGGAAAGCCAGGAAGCCTGACGAGCGGCTCCCGCCCATCGCGTAGCCGAGCGAGGTCTCGGGAGGGAACCTTACGTTCGTCCAGGGTACCGTCGGCGCCCGGGAGCCGTCACGTTGACGAACAACCGCGAACACGAACGGGACCGGCCCATCGCTGGGCATGCGCGCCCCGGGAGGTCCGCCACTCCGTGGGGGGATGGCGCGCTGCTGTTCTGCGCCCTCGCCTGGGGCGCCACGTTCATCACCGCACGCCACGCACTCTCGGCCGTCAGTCCCCTCCTCCTCAACACGCTCCGCTTTGCGCTGGCCACCGCGGTCCTGCTCCCTTTCGCCGTCCGACGCCCCCGGCAGCTTCTCGGCGCCGCACGCTGGGGGGGGGTCCTGGCGGTCCTCCTCACCGCGGGATTCGCCCTCCAGGTGCTCGGTCTCCAGCGGATCGGCGCCGCGCGTTCCGCGTTCCTGACGGCGTTCTACGCCCTGTTCACCCCGCCCCTCGAATGGCTGGTGACTCGCCGACGTCCACCGGTCCGCATCTTCGCCGGGACCGGGATCGCCCTTGCCGGCATCGGCGTGATGACGGGAGCCGGCCTGGCCACGCCGAGCCTGGCGGGGGACCTGCTTACCCTTGCCTGCGCTGTCGTGTTCGCGGGGCAGATGGTCACCCTGCACCGGGCGCTGGACCACCACCCGCCACTCCCCCTGGCGACCGTCCAGATTGCCGGAACCGCCCTGCTGTCCGCGTTGCTCGTCCCCGTCTCCGGCCCCTTCCGGTTTCACCCGACCCCCGTCGTCCTCGCCGAGATCGGGTTCCTCGGCATCGTGGCCACGGCCCTGCTCCTGGGTCTCCAGGCCTGGGGCCAGGAGCGGACAACCCCCTCGCGCGCCGGACTGCTCTTCTCGCTGGAACCGGTCTTCGCGGCGATGTTCGCCTGGATGGCCGGGGAATCGATGACCCCGCGCGAGATCGCCGGGGCCACCCTGGTGATGGCGGGAATCCTCTGGGCCATCAGGCCGGGAACGGAGCCCACGTCCCCCTGAACACGATCCTCGCCGGTCCCTCGAGCGTCGCGGAGCTCCCGCTCGTCGTCCGCACGACGAGCGGCGCTCCCCCCGGGGGAACCACTTCCACGGCGCTGCCGGGCTCACCCCACCACGCGGCGGCAGCCAGGGCCGCACTCCCGCAGGCCAGCGTCTCGCCCGCACCCCGCTCCCGCGTTCTCACGTGCAGCCGCCTCCCCTGCCCCGCCACGACGGTCACGTTCGGATCCTCGAGGCCGGTGGCCTCCTCCACGGCCCGCGCCAGCCTCTCGAGCGACAGCGTCTCGAGTTCCGACACGGGGACGCCGACGACGACGTGGGCAACGCCCACCGTCCAACTGCTGGCCGGCAGACGCCGATCCCCGAGGCGAACCACGAACTCCCCGGCCAGCTCCGGGGCCGGCAGCGAGAGGCGCACCCGTCCCTTCGCGAGGACGACCTCCGCCCGGGCCACCAGGCCGGGAAAGGCGACCTCCAGCGGTCCCTCGACCCACCCCTCCCGCGCGGCGAGCAGCGCGACGCACCGGGCGCCGTTTCCGCAAAACGCGGCCGGGGAACCGTCCGCGTTCCAGTAGCCCACGCGAACGCGACCTCCCGCGACGTCGAGCACGACGAGGAGCCCGTCCGCACCCACGCCGTGCCGCCGCTCGCACAGGGCCCGTGCCAGGAGCGGCGGTTCCACGGGCGGGATCACCGAGCGGCCATCGACCAGCACGAAGTCGTTTCCCGCCCCTTCCAGCTTCCAGAACGCGACTCCCGTGCTCACCGCCGACCCTCCCGAGGCCGTTCCCACGCGGTGGGTCCCGCCGGTTTCGAACGGTTTCCGCGGACGTCCACGGCGATGAGCCGGTACCTGTAGCGCCGCCCCGGGTCCAGTCCCGTATCCAGGAAGGTCGCCCCGGGAACGTCCACGGTTCCGGCGAGCGTCCACTCCCGGCTACCCTCGACCTGGCGGTAGATCTCCACCCGCGCCTCGTCCCGGGAGCCTCCCGGCGCCCAGAGAACCCGCACGCCTCCCGGTTCCGGGACGACGTCCAGCCCGCGGGGAGCCGCCGGCGGGAAGACGTCCAGGTAACGAACGGGGTCCGTGACCACCGGGAGAGACTCCACCGGGATCCCGGGAACGTCCGCCGCGTACGCGACCTGGTACCGGAGAAGCTGGCCATACCGGGCATCCTCGTCCAGGAGCTCCCCGGAGGAAGCATCCACGCGACGCCACGGCTCGGGAGGAAATGCATTTCCCTCTCCCACGGCCCGGTAGACGTCCACGAACCGGGCCCGCGAGTCCGCCGGGATGCTCCACCGCAGGCGAACGCCGGTCTCTTCCGGGATCGCCTGGACCGTCCCGGGGGCCGGCAGGGCGGGGCGCAGCGGCTGCCAGGTCCGCCGGGGGGACGGAAACGATCGCGCCCGGCGATCCCGTACGGCGAGGGCCAGCACCACCACGACCGACCTTCCGAACGGATCGAGAGACACGCTCCTTCTGGCCCTCGTCCGCGTTCCAAGCACGGTCTCGGGAAACGGCTCCAGCGGGACCTCCGCGGCGCTGCGCCGGAACTCGCCCGCACGGGGCCGGGCGCGCCAGGACTCGGCCTCCCCCGGGGAACGCGCCGGCACCCACAGGACGACGGGCCGCACCGGGGGCCTCAGCGTCCTTCCCTCGAGGGCCTGGAGCCGGTAGTCGGCCACCACCTCCAGGTGGTCGCCCCGCTGCCACCAGTAGACGGCCCGGGGCTCTTCCGGAATGCGAGGGAGCGGCGGCCGCGGAGCCCCCCGGTGCCCGCAACCGACCGCGAGGAGCGCGGCGCAGAGGGCCAGGGCCGCCCGGGTGATGCACGCCGCACGTCGCGTGGCGCGGCTTTCGGCACGCGCGGGCCGGCCCGCGGATCCCGCTCGCATGCATTCGACACTCGCCGCCATGTCCGCCGCCAGTTCCCCCCGAGCGGCCCCCGGGCCGCCTCGAACCCCCTGCTGAAAGCTCCGCCCCACCATGGGTCAGAGGACGTAGCGGGCGAGGTCGTGGCGCCCCGTGATCTCCCCCAGCGCCTCCCGGACCTCCTCCGCCCCGATCACGACCTTTCCCGTCCGGCCCTCGGGAGCCTCGAACAGGACCGGTTCCAGGATCCGCTCGAGGATCGTCGCCAGCCGGCGCGCGCCGATGTCCTCGGTAGCCTCGTTCACCTCCTCCGCCAGGCGCGCGATCTCCCCGATCGCCTCCTCCGTGATCTCGAGGTCCACCCCGTCCACGCGCAGCAGGGCCTGGTACTGGCGGACCAGGGCGTTCTCCGGCTCGGTCAGGATCCGGACGAAGTCCTCCCGGGTCAGGGGCTCCAGTTCCACCCGGATCGGGAACCGTCCCTGGAGTTCCGGGATCAGGTCCGACGGCTTCGCCACGTGGAACGCACCGGCCGCGATGAACAGGATGTGGTCGGTACGCACCGGTCCGTGCTTCGTCTGGACGATCGTGCCCTCGACGATCGGGAGCAGGTCCCGTTGCACGCCCTGGCGACTGACGTCCGGTCCCGATCCCGGGCCGTTGGGGGCAGCCACCTTGTCCAGCTCGTCGATGAACAGGATCCCGGTCTGCTCCACCCGCCGGATCGCTTCCCGCGCGATCTCCTCCCGGTCCAGGCGACGGTCCTCTTCCTCCCGCTGGAGGATCTCCCGGGCCTCCCGGACCGTCACCCGCCGCCTCGCCCGGCGCCCACCGAAGAGTCCCGGCATCATCTCGCCGAGGCGGACGTCGATTTCCTCCATCCCGGGCCCCCCCGCGATCCTGAATGCCGGCGGCGCCTCCTCGGAAACCTCGACCTCGATCCGCTCGTCCTCGAGTTCCCCGTCCCTCAGCCGCTGTCGCAGCGCCTCCCGCGCCTCCAGGCGGGCCCGCGCCTCGTCCGGGGAGAAGCTCGTCGCCCGGGGCCCCGCCAGCGCCTCGAGGATGCGGTCCTCGACCGAGCGGGCCGCGGCCGCCGCGACCTCCCGGCGCTTCGCCCGGCGCACCATCTCCCGTGCCACCTCGACCAGGTCGCGCACCATCGACTCGCAGTCCCGGCCCACGTACCCGACCTCGGTGTACTTCGTCGCCTCCACCTTGAGGAAGGGACTGCCGGTCAGGCGCGCGAGACGCCGGGCGATCTCGGTCTTCCCCACCCCCGTCGGACCGATCATCAGGATGTTCTTCGGCAGCACTTCCTCCGCCAGCTCCGGGGGCAGCTGCCGCCGGCGCCAACGGTTCCGCAGGGCGATCGCCACCGCGCGCTTGGCCGCCTGCTGCCCGACGATGAACCGGTCGAGCTCCGCGACCACCCGGGGCGGCGTCAGGTCCTCCACCCGCTCCCCCAACCGGCCCGCGTCCAGCGGTCCCGCTCCGCTCCTGTCCGGCATGTAGAACACCATCGCGTGCCTCCCCGGAGCTCAGGGCTCCAGCACCTCGCAGGTGACCGTGCCCCCGGTGTAGATGTCGATGCCTGCCGCGATCTCCAGGGCCCGCCGCGCGATCGCCTCCGCGTCGAGGCCCGTGTGGGCGAGGAGGGCCCGGGCGGCGGCCAGGGCGGCGACCTGGCCGCTTCCGACGGCGAGGATCCCGTCGTCCGGCTCGATCAGGTCGCCGGTCCCGGAAAGCAGGAGGGTCCGCTCCCGGTCGGCCACGACGAGAAGCGCCTCCAGCCGCCGCAGCAGCTTGTCGGTGCGCCACTCGCGGACCAGCTCCACGGCCGCCCGTTCCAGGCGTCCCCCGGCCGCGTCGAGCTTCTCCTCGAAGCGGGAAAAGAGGGCGAACGCGTCCGCCGCCCCCCCGGCAAAGCCGGCCAGGACCCGGCCGCCGGCAAGGCGCCGGACCTTGCGCGCCCCGACCTTGACGATCGAGTGGTCCAGCGTGACCTGGCCGTCTCCCGCAAGGGCGACCTGTCCGTTCCTTCGTACCGCCAGCACGGTCGTTCCGTGGATGACCATCGGTGTTCCCCTCGATCCGCAGCCGTCCTGCGGGTACCGGAACCGGGCCGCGCCGATGCCACGCCCGGGAGCGGGACCCTATATTCGCCCGGGGCGGGGACCGCGTAAAGGCGCGCCGCGGCGCGCCCCACCGGGGAGATCCTCGTGGCCGCCAGGAGGGACAACCGGGAGACCCGGGTCTTCGTCGCCCTCGTCGCCGTCGCCGGCGTGGCGGGCGCGGTGCATCTCTGCCGCTCGTTCCCCGCGCCCCGTCCCCGCGACCTGCTCGCCCTCGCCGTCTTCTCGTCCCTCGGCCTCGGCTGGAACCTGCTCACGTTCTACATCGACCGGCAGGGTCGCAGCCGGGCGGCCGTGGCGCTGGCCCCGGTCAGCTTCCAGGCCCTCCTGGGAGTCTCGCCGGGGCCCGTGGCGCTGGCGGCCGCCGCCATCGTGCTGGGCAGTGACTGGGCGATCCACCGCCGCCGACTGGTTCCGGGGCTCTTCAACATGGCGCAGGGCTTCCTCGGGGTCTGGGTCGGCTCCCGGGCGGCACTCGCCTTCGGCCGACCGTTCGGCGGGCTGCTGGGCGTCGGGGTGGGTACGCTCGTCGGCGCCCTCGCGTACTCCGCGATCAGCCTCGTCCTGACGTGGACGGTGATCCGCCTCGCGTCCCGCGATCCCGCGGTCGCCCGCGAGACGATCTCCTACGCGGCCCTGCACAACGAGGTCGTGGTTTCGTGCTTCAGCTCGATCCTCGCCCTCGCCTGGGCCGTGCACCCGGCAATGCTGGCGGTCCCCTCGATCCCCCTGACCCTGTTGTTCCTCCTCCTGGCACGGCTCGAGCGACGGGAGGCGGACCTGCGGCGACGGCAGCAGGAGCTCCAGTCGCTGCAGGACCTCGGTCTCCAGGTCAGCGCCCAGCTCGACATGCGGCGCCTGGGGGAGGTCGTCACGCGGATCGTCGCGGAGGACCAGGGGGCGACCGGGTGTCTCGTCGCCCTCCTGGCCGAGGACGGCGGCCGCTTCGAGCTGCTCGGGTTCCACGACCGGCGGGAGGGTGTCCGCCCGCCCGGCCAGGCGATCGGGCGGGACGGGCTGGACGACGAGTTCCTCGCCTCCGGGGAACCGCTGGTCACCAGCCCGGCGGACCTGGGAAACCCCTGGCTGGCCGCCCTCGACGCGACGTCCCTGGTGATCCACCCCCTGTCCATCCTCGGTCGCCCCGGCGGCCTCCTCGTCGCGTGGGCGGACGAGGCCCGGGGGGCCTTCACCGGCGAGGACGGGCGCCGCCTCGCCGGGCTCGCGCGCTTCATCGAGGTCGCGCTGGACAATGCTCGCCTCTACGACGACCTCCGCCAGGTCCAGCAGCAGCTCGTCCAGACGGAGAAACTGTCCGCGCTCGGGGAACTGGTCTCCGGGGTCGCCCACGAGCTGAACAACCCGCTCGCCACGATCATGGGGACCGCGGAGCTCTTCTCGGCGTACGAGCTCCCGGACCGCCTGCGCAAGATGGTCGAGCGGATCCAGCGCGAGGCCTATCGCGCCGGGCGGATCGTGCGCAACCTGCTGACGTTCTCCCGGCACCACAAGCCGGAGACCGGGTGGCACGACCTGCAGGCGATCGTCCATGACCTGGTCGAGATGCGGGCCTACGACCTCGAGAAGCGGGGGATCCACCTGACCGCGGCGATCGACCCGGAACTGCCCCTCCTGCAGGTGGACCCCTACCAGCTCCACCAGGTCCTCCTCAACCTGGTCAACAACGCCGCCGACGCCATCGAGGAGACGGGGCGTCCCGGCCACGTGGTGATCCGCGCGAGGATCGCCGGAGAGCGGGTACGGATCGAGGTCGCGGACGACGGCCCGGGAATCCCCGAGGAGAACCTGGCGAAGATCTTCAACCCGTTCTTCACGACGAAGCCTGTCGGCAAGGGAACGGGCCTCGGGCTCTCGATCTGCTACGGCATCATCCGGGAGCACGGGGGCTCGATCCGGGTCAGGACGGCGCCGGGAAAGGGCACGACCTTCCTGATCGAGCTGCCCCTGCCCGAGAATCCTCCCTCCCGCGAGGAGGTCCTGACGGGTACCGCCTCCCCCGCGCCGGCCGCCGTCCTGCGGGCCGGCGCCGCGGAGGGACGTGGACGGCGCGCCCTGGTCGTCGACGACGAGGAGGGGGTTCGACAGGTCCTGGCCGAGGCCCTCTCCGCCTGGGGCTGGGAGGTGGTGGAGGCGGCCACCGGCGAGGAGGGACTGGCGCGGCTCCGGGAAGGACCGTTCGACCTCGCGATCGTCGACCTCCGAATGCCCGGCCTGGACGGACCGGGACTCTGGAAGAAGGCCCACGAGGAAGGAATCGCCCCGGCACGCTTCGTCTTCTCCACCGGGGACGCCGCCGGGGCGGACGTCCGCGCGTTCCTCGAGAAGACCGGCGTGGCCGTGCTGCACAAGCCCTTCACCCTGCTGTCCCTCAAGGAGATCCTGGCCGACCAGGCCCCCGCCCCCGCTTCCACCCGGTGATGGGCTACCATCGGGGGAGATGCTCTTCGGTACCGCCGGGTGGGACTACGCCGACTGGGCCGGGATCGTCTATCCCCCCGGGCGTGGGGTCGACCGCCTCCTCGCCACCGCGCGGTTCGTCGGCCTGCTCGAGGTCAACGCGACGTTCTACGCCCTGCCGGGGCACCGGACCGTCTCCTCGTGGGCGGAGCGCGGGCGGAGCGCCGGCATCCGCTTCTCGGTCAAGGCCCCCCGGAAGCTGACCCACGAGGAGCGCGAACCGCTCGACCGGGCACTCGTCGCACGGTTCCGTGACCTCCTGGATCCACTGGTCCATTCCGGCCTCCTGGTCGCGGTTCTGCTGCAGTTCCCCCACCGCTTTCACCACGAGCGGTCCAACGCCGCCCGGGTCGCCCGGCTCGTGGAACTGCTCGCGGGGCTCCCCCTCGTCGTCGAGTTCCGGCACCGCTCCTGGCTCGCGGACCGGGTCCTCGCCTGGTGCGAGCGGCACGGGGTCGCCTTCTGCAACGTGGACCAGCCGGCGTTCCCCGGCGCCCTGCCCCCGACCGCGATCCGCACTTCGCCCCTCGGCTACGTCCGCCTGCACGGCCGGAACCGCGCCACCTGGTTCGCCCGGATGAACGATCGAGACCGGCGCTACGACTACCTGTATACCGACGACGACCTTCGCGGATGGGCCGAGAGGATCCGTCGTCTCGCAGGGGGAGCCGAGCAGGTCGCGATCGTCGCCAACAACCATTTCCGCGCCCAGGCCCTCGCCGCGGTGGCACGCCTGCGCCTCCTGCTCGGGGAGCGCGAGGTACCGGTCCCCGCGCCCCTGCTCGAGGTCGATCCCGGCCTCGGGCGTCTTTCCGTTCTCCCGCTCGCCCCCTGACCTCCCCGTTCACATCGTGAGACGATCGCGCTACACTCCCTCCACCGCCGGAAGGCTCCGGCGGTCACGGGGAGGGACGGGCAAGGGGCATCAGGAGGATGCCCATGAGGAGGTTTCTCGTCGTCTCCCTGCTCGCCGTCCTCGCGCTGACGGGCAGCGCGTTCGCCGGAGAGCTCGTTCTCGCCCCGGACGGCCGGGGGGTCCCCGGGAGCTGGGTGATCACCCTCGCGCCCGGCGTCGCCGCCTCGGCCCTCGAGCCGGACGCCACCCTGCCGCCCCTCGTCCAGGTGGCCCGGGACATCGCGGGACGTTACGGGGGGAGCGTGACGTTCGTCTACGGGCACGCGCTCCAGGGTTTTGCCCTCCGCCTGTCCCCGGCGGCGGCCCGCGCGCTCGCCGCCGATCCGCGGGTCGCGCGGGTGGAACAGGACAGGATCCTGCACGCGATCTCGACCCAGGAGGATGCGACATGGGGCCTGGACCGCGTCGACCAGCGTGACCTGCCCCTCGACGGCACCTACACCTGGGAGGCGAGTGGGAGCGGCGTCCACGCCTACGTCATCGACAGCGGGATCCGCGCGAGTCACGACGAGTTCAGCGGACGGGTCGGCAACGGGTACACGTCGATCAACGACGGGCGGGGGACGTCCGATTGCAACGGCCACGGTACCCACGTGGCCGGCACCATCGGCGGAACGACCTGGGGCGTGGCCAAGTCCGTGACGCTCCACCCGGTGCGGGTCCTCGACTGTTACGGCAGCGGAACCCTCTCCGGCGTGATCGCCGGCGTCGACTGGGTGACCGACAACCACGTCTCGCCGGCCGTCGCCAACATGAGCCTCGGTGGCAGCGCCAGCAGCTCGCTGGACGATGCCGTTCGCAACTCGATCGCATCGGGCGTGACGTACGCCGTCGCTGCCGGGAACGACAGCGCCAACGCCTGCAACTATTCCCCCGCACGGGTAGACGAGGCCCTGACGACCGGCGCGACCACCTCGTCCGATGCCGGGGCAAGCTACTCCAACTACGGGACCTGCGTCGACATCTTCGCCCCGGGAGACAACATCCGGTCCGCCTCGTACTCCTGCGACACCTGCTCGACGACGAAGAGCGGCACGTCGATGGCGTCCCCGCACGTCGCCGGTGCAGCCGCGCTCTACCTCGAGGACCACCCGGGAGCCTCCCCGTCCGAGGTGTTCGATGCCATCGTCGACAACGCCACCTCCGGCCGCCTCTCGAGCATCGGCACCGGTTCGCCGAACCTGCTCCTCTACACGATCTTCGGTGGCACGGTGGACAACCCGCCCCACGCTTCCTTCACCTGGACGTGTGACGGACTGACCTGCGACTTCGACGGCAGCGGCTCCACGGACGACCACGGGATCACCTCCTGGGCGTGGGACTTCGGTGACGGCTCGACGGGAAGCGGCGAGACGACCAGCCACACGTACTCCTCCGCCGGGACCTATACCGTCAGGCTGACCGTGACGGACACCGCGGACCAGACCGACGACGAGACGCACGACGTCACCGCCGAGGACGACTCCGGTGGAGGCGGGGGAGGTGGCAACGCTCCCTGCACCGACTGCGAGCACTACACGGGCAGCCTCTCCGAGACCGGTGACGAGGAGTTCCAGCCCAACGGCACCTACTTCTATGCCTCCTCCGGTCACCACGAGGGCTGGCTCGAGGGCCCGGCCTCCGGCGCCGACTTCGACCTGTACCTCTGGAAGTGGTCGTCCTGGTGGGGCTGGTGGCCCGTGGCGAAGTCGGAAAGCGCGACGTCGTCCGAGCACGTCTCCTGGGACGGAAGCTCCGGCTACTACACCTGGAGGATCTACTCCTACTCGGGCAGCGGCCCGTACGACTTCTGGATGGTCCGGCCCGGCAGCAGCGGCAGCGAGGTCGGCGAGGGCGCTCCGCCCGCCGCGGATCCCCTCGAGGCGCAGCTCCTCGCCCCGATCGAGGGACCACCCCCGATGTGCGTCGACGAGAAGTCCGACACGCCGACCGGCGAGCCGCCCGGCCCCGGCTGCTGGGCCTGGCCGCGGCACCCCTGAGGCGCGCCTTCCGCCTTCGCGCGCCAACCGGCCGCCGGGTCCCGCCGCGGGACCCGGCGGCTTCCCTGTTCAGGAAAGGACTCCGAGCGCGCGGAGCTGGCGCTCCGCCTGCCCGGCCCAGCCCCGGTTCGCAAGGGGGCTGGCCGGACTGGGATGGAGGATGCCACCGATCTCGACCGGGGCTCCCGCGAGGGCTCGCCGGGCGCGCTCCTCCGCCCACCGCCCGATGCCGACGACGAGGCGGGGCCGCAGGAGCTCGACGGTCTCCCGGAGCGCGTCGTCGCACGCCTCCGCGAGCGACGACCTGGCGGCGGCCGGCAACCGGTCGACCGGCAGGTTGCGGCCCGATCTCTCGAGAAACAGGAGCGGGCACCAGTTGACGACGAGGAAATGCCGGAAGAACGCCTCCGGCCTTCCGAAGCGTTCCCGGGCCCAGCCCCACAGCCGCGAGCCCGAGACCTCCCGCCGCCGGCAGGCGAACCCTTCCACCGGCCGTCTCGGGTGCTCGCGGGGCGGCCGCCCCACCGCGCCCCGGATCCCCAGCCAGTCGCGGACCATCTCCACGTCGCCGAACGGCACCCCGGTCTGGGCCATGCCGAACGGCCCGGGGTTCATGCCGAGCAGGAGCACGCCGGCGCCGAGTCCACCGTACCGGTCCAGGTACTCGTGGTGCGTTTTCCGCGCGTAGACGAGCGGGTCGTAGACGAAGGCCACCGGCCTCCCGAAGCGGAGTTCCTCGACCCGCGAGGCGAGCCGGTCGGCGATCGCCGCGAGCCCTCCCGGCATCAGGACGACGAGGAACCCGTGGAGGGAGCTTCCCCGCCCGCCGCGGCCGGAACGGGCGCGAGGAGCAGGCCCTCGGTCCTGACCCTGGCGGCGAACGGGCCGGAGGGGTATTCCTCGACCAGCTTCCGCGCCACCTCGCGCGCCTTCTCCGGCTTGCCCACCTTCTCCCAGCCGTGGGCCAGCCGGTACAGGGCCTCCTCGCGGCGCCGGGACGCCGGGTACCTGTCGACCAGGCCCTCCAGGCGCCGGATCGCACCCATCCAGTGCTTCCCCTTCCAGTAGAAGCTCGCGATGATCCACTCGTGCTCCGCGATCCGGTCCTGGCAGCGGAGGTACATCACCCGGGCCGGAGCGACCCAGGGATCGTCCGGGGGCAGTTCCCGGATCATCCGCTCGAAGTGCCGCAACGCCTTGAGCGAAAAGTCCTGGTCGTTCTCCGGGTCCTCTCCCTGCTCGAAGAGACAGACCCCGACCATGTACCGGGCGTACGAGGCCTTCGGGTGCAGCGGGTAGAAACTCAGAAACTGCTCGTACCGGCTCTGGGCCTCGATGACATTCACCGTGCCGCCCTGGTAGTAGTAGGCGTCGGCCAGGGCCAGCTTGATCTCCGGGTCCAGGTCCCGCCCCACCGGCGTCACCATGCCGGCATCCCCCAGCACCTGGATCGCCTCGAGAAACCTCCGCCGCGCCAGGTACTCCTGGGCCTTGCGGTAGATCTCCTCGTTGTCCTCGAGGACCTCCCGGTCCCGGTGACAGGCCGGAAGGAACAGCGAGAGCCCCGCGACGAGCAGCAGGAGCAGGAAGCGGACGTGCGATGCTCTTCCGGTCATGGTGCGAGTCTCTCCGTCAGCCACGCGGGCATCCGGGCCAGCCGACCGGTCTCCCGGCCGACGCAGGCATGGACCGTGAAACCCGTCGCGAGGACCCGGTCGGCCCCCGGCCGGGCGATCTCGTAGTCGAAGCGCACGCGCACGGGCGAGACCGTCGTGCAGGTCGTCCGGACCTCGATCTCCTCGTCGTACGAGACGGGCTGCCGGTAGCTTGCCCCCACCTCGATCACGGGAAAGAGCAGGCCATGGACATCCTCGAGTTCCCGGTACGGAATCCCGGCCGCCCGCATCAGCTCCGAGCGCCCCACCTCGAACCACACGATGTAGCTCGCGTGGTGGACCACGTTCATCCGGTCGGTCTCGGCGTAGCGCACCCGAACCCTCGCCACGTGCCGGTTCACCGGGAAGCCCCCTCCGCCCGTTCCACGAGCGCCCGCAGCGCCGCCACCGGGTCTTCCTGCCCGTAGACGGCGTTTCCCGCGACGAAGCGTGTCGCGCCGGCGGCCACGAGCCGGCCGATCGTTGCCGGCCCCACCCCGCCGTCGACCTGGATCGCGACCGCCAGGCCGCGATCCCGGATCCGCTCCGCCAGCCGGGCCACCTTGTCGACCGCCGGCTCCCAGAAGGCCTGGCCCGAGAACCCCGGGTTCACGGACATGACGAGCACCTGGTCGAGCTCCGGCAGGACCTCGTCCACCACGTCGAGAGACGTGGCGGGGTTCACCGCGACGCCGGCGCGGAGACCCCGGTCGCGGATCGCCTGGATCGCCCGCTGCAGGTGGGGTTCCGCCTCCGCGTGGACCGTGATCCGGTCGGCGCCGGCGTCCGCGTAGGCCGCGACCCACGAGGCCGGTCGCTCGATCATCAGGTGGCAGTCGAGGGGAAGCCCGGTCGCCTCCCGCAGCGACCGGATCACGGGGGGACCGATCGTCAGGTTGGGGACGAAGTGCCCGTCCATCACGTCCACGTGCACCGCGCCCGCCCCGCCCCGCTCTGCCAGGGAGAGCGCCTCGGCGAGACGCGCGAAGTCGGCGGACAGGATCGAGGGTGCGATCTCGATCATCGGCGATCTCCCGCCCCCGCCGGTGGCGGGGGCTCGAGCAACAGCACGACCCGGTCGTCCGGGTCGACCCGGGCCCCCGGGCGCGGATCCTGGGCGATCACCACCGCGTCGCCCGGTGCCCGGTCTTCCATGCCACGGTACCGCACCCGCCGGAAACCCGCCCCCTCGAGCAACCGGCGGGCCCGGTCCCACGTGTCCCCTTCCAGGGTCGGCATCACCCGAGCTCTCCGCGGCGGCCCCGCCGAGAGCAGCAGGCTGACACCGTCCCCCGGAAAGCAGACCGCGCCGGGGGGCGGGTCCTGGGCGATCACCCGGCCGAGGGGAATCGTCCCGTGGGGCACGGACGCCGTGGTCGCGACCCGCAGCCCCGCCGCGGCGAGGGCGATCTGCGCCCGCCGCAGGGATCCGCGGCGCAGGTCGGGCACGATCGCCCGTTCCGGGCCGAGGCTGACGACCAGGCGCACCTCGCGGCCGGGCTTGGTCCGGTTCCCCGCGGGTGGGAACTGCTCGAGGACCTTCCCCTCCGGGCGGGTCGCGTCGTACCTGCGCGAGGCGACCCGGGGCACCAGCCCCAGGGACCTGAGCCTCGCCTCCGCCACCTGCTCGTCCAGGTCCACGACCGCGGGGATCGTCACGTCCGGGCTCCGTACGGTGGCCCGCAGCGTCCCCCAGAACGCGAGGGCGGAGGTCAACCCGGTGGTCGCGAGCAGGAGCGCGGCCCAGCCGAGGATCCCCGGGACGCGGCGCCAGCGGGGCCGGGCGGAACGCTCCCGGCGCGGTTCCTCGGTCATCCCGTCCGCCTCGCGAAACGCACGGCGACGAAGCCGTCCGTGTCCTCGTCCTCGGGACGGGTCGCCAGGTACGGGATCCCGCCTTCCTCGGCGACCAGCCCGTCCGCCGCGGATCCGAGGACCGCGCCCGGGTCGACCGGGACGAAGCCGGGATGCCTCTCGAGGAACGCGCGGGCCTGCCCGATCCCCTCCTCCTCCTCGAGCGAGCAGACCGCGTAGACGAGCACGCCCCCGGGTGCCACGAGGGGTGCGGCGGCGTCCAGCATCCGGGCCTGGCGTTCCGCGCAGTCCGGGATGTCCTCCGGCCTGACCCGGTGCCTCTTCTCCGGCCGTCGCCGGAACGTGCCCGTTCCCGAGCACGGGGCGTCGAGCAGGACCGTCCCGAAGCGTTCCCGTGGCAGGGGGGGGCGGGTCGCGTCGGCAACGATCGGCGCCACCTTCCCCGCCGGGGCGCGCCGGGCGAGCAGCGCCGCGAGGTTGCGGGCGCGCCGGGGGAAGATCTCGAGGGCGACGATTCCCGCCGTCTCTCCCTGGGCGAGGATCGCCGCCTTGCCACCGGGCGCCGCCGCCAGGTCCGCGACGGCTTCTCCGTCGGTCGGCATCGCCAGGGCGGCGACGAGGGCGGCTCCCTCGTCGACCAGGAGGAAGTCACCCCGGGCGAACGCCTCGGTCAGCTGGGGGGCGCCCTTCTGCACCACCAGGCCCCACGGGTGCCGGCGCGCCGGGCGGGTCTCCACCCCCTCCCGCGCGAGCGCCTCGGCGAGGCGCTCGCGGCCACCCCGGTCGGGACGCGCCACCAGGAACGGACGCGCCGGCCGGAGGGCCGCCTGCACCAGGCGCTCCGTTCGTTCCGCCCCGTAACGCAGGACCCACCGGCGATGCAGCCAGGCGGGGATCGTCGCCGCCGGGTCCGGCTGCGGAACCTCGCCGGAGAAGACCTGGCGGAGGACCGCGTTGACGAGACCGGCGGGGCGAGGTCCGCCCAGCGCCCGCATCGCCGACACCGTCGTGTCCCCCGCGATGGCGGGCTGCTTGCCGAGGACGGTGGCCTGCGCCACGCCGAGGCGCAGGGCCGCCCGGACCTCCGGCCGGAGGCGGGCGAGGCCCCCGTGGACGAACGGGGCGAGGATGCGGTCGAGGGCTCCCTGCCACCTGAGGGTCGCCAGGACGAGCACGTTGAGAAACCTTCGCTCCCGGGCGTCGGCGAAGCGGCGGGAGCGCGACTGGAGCAGTCGATCCGACCAGGCGCCCCGCTCCACTTCCGCGAGGACCCGGATGGCCTCCGCCCGGACTCCCGGGTCCGGCTTTCCCGGACGGTCCCCGGCCTTCCCGGGATCGCTTTCCGAGGCCGCGTGCCCGCCCGGGCCCGTCTCCGCGTCGCGCCGCTCCTCCTCGGGATGCCGCGCCTCGTCGTTCATCGCTCTCCTCCGTCCTCGAGCCGTCCACCGATCTCGAGGTGCCTCCCCGCCACGGCGGCCGCGGCGGGCATCACCCGGGAACCGGCCGGCTGCACCCGGTGGACCCGCAGGACCGTCCCCTCCCCTGCCGCGACGTCGACCGCCTCTCCCGCCTTCCGCAGCACGGTCCCCGGGCGCGCACCGGTCCGCTCTCCCGCGAGCGGCTCCACGTCGACGAGCCGGATCATCCCCTTCGGACCCCGGGCGACCACCGGTGGCCAGGGGACGAAGGCCCGCACCTTCCGATCGATATTTTCCGCGGGCTCGTCCCAGTGGACAATCCCCATCTCCTTCGTGATCGGCGGGGCCCACGTGACACCATCTTCCGGCTGGGGCCGCGGCTCGAGCCCGTCCGCTGCCAGCCGGTCGAGCGTTCGCAGCAGGAGCCCGGCGCCGAGTTCCGCCAGTCGGGCCCCGAGGCGCGCCGCGTCTTCCCGGGGGCCCACGGCGACGCGCTCCGCCAGGAGGATCGGCCCGGTATCGAGACCCCGGTCCATGCGCATCGTGGTCACGCCCGTCTCCCGGTCGCCGGCGAGGATCGCGTGCTGGACCGGGCTCGCCCCGCGGTGGCGCGGAAGCAGGGAGAAGTGGACGTTCACCGCGCCGAGGCGTGGCGCGTCGAGCAGCCGGCCCGGAAGGATCTTCCCGTAGGCGACGACGACCAGGACGTCGGGGCGCAGGGCGAGGATCGGCTCCCGGTTCGCCCGGCCTCGCAGGGTCTCCGGCTGGAGCACCGGCCCGAGGCCCCGATCGATGGCGAACTCCTTCACCGGCGGCGGTTCGGGCCTGCGGGACCGGCCCCGCGGTCGGTCCGGCGCCGTGACCACCCCGGCGACCCGGTGGCGGGATCCGGCGAGGGCGGCGAGCGTCGGCACCGCCCATTCCGGGGTGCCGAAGAACACCACCCTGAGCCCGTCGTCCACGGGTGCCTCCCGGCGTCCTACGCGGTCCACTCTCCCCGCCGGCGGAGCTTCTCGATCTTCCGGAGGGCGAGGCGGCGCTTGAGGGGGCTCATCCGTTCGAGAAAGACGACCCCGTCCAGGTGGTCCACCTCGTGGCAGACCGCCCTGGCGTAGAATCCCTCGGCGACCTCCTCCACCGGGTTCATGTCCAGGTCCAGGGCGGTGAACCGCACCCGCATCGGCCGGGTGATCACCTCGAAGATCCCGGGGAAACTCAGGCACCCTTCCTCGCCGGTCTGCGACCCCTCCTCCTCGACGATGCGGGGGTTCAGGAAGACCTTCACCTGGTCGGGCTCCTCCCCCGCGGTCAGGTCGATCACCATCACGCGCCTGCGGTCCGCCACCTGGTTCGCGGCGAGGCCGACTCCCGGTTCCGCGTGCATCGTCTCGACCATGTCCGCGACCAGGGCCCGGAGCTCGTCGTCCACCTCGCTGACCTCGCGGGTCGGCTCGAGGAGGACCGGGTCGGGATAGAGGACGACGGGACGAACGGCCATGGCGGTTTCCTCTCGCGGCGGCACCTGTCTCCGGCCACCCCCGGACGCTACCACCCGGCCCGGGACCGGTCAAAGACGCGCGCCGTCGTCCCCCCGGGGAGCCGCCCGTCCTCCCGGGGAGACGGTCCCGTCCCGCGGTCCCGGCCCGGGCCAACGAGCGTATCTGCCGGGAACCCGGGGAGATGCGTGACCAAGCGAGGCCGCACGACCGTCCGGCACGCTTGTTGCTTGCTGGAGATGTGGACCCGACCGGGGTCCCGGAGGCCACCATGAGAACCGACCGTCAGCGACGACGCCCCGGACACCCCGCGCACTCCGCGGGCCTCGCCATCGTTGCTCTCCTCGTCGCGGGATCGCTTCTTCCCGCCACCCGCGCCCAGGACGCCCGTGTCTCCCTGGACGGAACGACCGCGCCGGGGGAAGCGGAGGCGGCCCTCGCTCCCGAGACGAGCCCGGCGTTCGCCCGGATCCGTTTCGAGGAAAACGGCGTCCACGTGATTCGCCACGAGGGTTACGAGGAGGACCTGGTGTTCAACGCGCCCCTCTACCCCGGGGACCGGCTGGAAACCGGCGCACGCCAGCGGGTCGAGGTCCAGTTGCCCGACGGAACCCTCGTGCGCGTCGATCGGAACACGGTGGTCGAGTTCTTCGGGTTCGCGGACCCGACGCGGCCCGACGATCCCGGCCTGTCGCTCCTCGGGCTCGTCCGGGGGAACATCCAGGTCGACGTACCGGATCCCCGTGGTGGCCGGGGGTTCCGCGTCGACACGCCCGCCGCCTCCGTCTATCCGCTCGAGCCGACCGCCTTTCGGGTCGACGTGGAACCGGGCGACCGCGTGCGGGTGTCCGTCGAACGGGGCCGGGCGGAGGTCGCCGGGGAACACGGCACCGTCGTGCTCGTCGGCGGGATGCGCACGCGGGTCGTCCCCGGTCGTGGCCCCCGCCGCCCCTGGTCGTACAACGTCCTCGTGCGGGACGGCTTCGATGCCTGGGTCGCGGCCCGGGACGACGTCTACCGTCTCCGCGCGGCGCCGGGACCCGAGTACCGGGAACTGCCGGAACCGGTCCGCCCGTACTACGGAGAGTTGTCCCGCTACGGCGAGTGGATCTGGGTGGACGGCTGGGGCTGGTGCTGGCACCCGGACGAGGGCCCGGACTGGCGCCCCTACGTGCGCGGCCGGTGGGTTCCCGGTCCCTGGGGGCCCGTCTGGGTCGGTGCGGAGCCCTGGGGCTTCGCCGTGTACCACTACGGCCGCTGGGAGTGGTACGCGTCCGCGGGCTGGGTCTGGATTCCCGGAACCGCCTTCGCCCCGGCATGGGTCACCTGGTACTACGGGCCCCGCTGGGTCGGCTGGTGCCCCCTCGGCTGGTACGACGCACCGGTGCACGTGTCGATCGGGTTCGGCTGGGGCTGGGGGCCGTTCGACCACCATCCGTGGGTGTTCGTCGGCTACCACGACTTCTGGTACGTCGATGCCTGGCAGGTCCACGTCCATCACGTGATCGTCGACGACCTGCGCCGGGGGGTGATCTCCCGCCGAGCGATCCTCCCGCCCCGACGGGGCCGCGGCCCCCGTCCCGGCCATCGCCGGCCCCGGCCCGGCGCGAGGCCCCGCCCGGCGAAGCCCGGGGACCCGCGTCCCGTGCGACCCGGGCCGGGACGGTTCCGGCTCGAGCCGGGTACCGTGCTCGCCCGCGCCGAGCGGATCGCGCGGACCAGGCCGGCCATCGCGCGGCGGGTGACCGAGGCGGATCCCCTCGTTCGGCCCGCCCGGAAGCGGGGGTTCCGCGAGGTGGAACGTGACCTGGTCCGTCCACGCCGGTCCGGGAAGGCGGAGCCCGGGGGAAGGGCCGCGGGACGCGTCGGTCCCGGCTCCCGGGGGAAAGGGACGCGCGCCGGGAAGCCCGGAAAGGGTCACGGCGTCACGGGCCGGGCACGGGACGACCGGCGGGGCCGGACCGCGGCTCCCGGTGGGAAGGAACGGGTCGTTCCCGGCCGGCCGGGCCGTTCGCGGAAGCCGGGAGCGTCCCCCTCGCCGCGGAGGGAACGCCCGGTGATCCGCTACCGCAGGCTGGAAGGGGACGGCGGTGGAGTCGACCGGCGACGCCCGGGAAACCGGGCCCCCGCCGCCCCGCCGAAGGCCGATCGCCGCCGACCGGGGACGGACCGGGGGCGGAAGCCGGCCGTTCCCGCCCATCCCGCGCGGCCCGTCCGACCTCGCGGGCCCGCGCGGGAGGTGGCCCCGGCGCGTCCGCGGATCGTCCCCGAGGGCGAGCGTGGAGTACGGCACTTCCTCGGGAACCTGGGACGCGGCAGCGGGGCCACGGTCCGCCCCGGGTCCGGCGGCCCGGGGAAGCGACAGGCCGGCACCCCGGTCCCCGTACGCCCGGTCCGGCCGGCGCGCCCGGAACGGGGAGCAGCCCCGGTATCCCCGCGCCGCGCCCCGGCCCGCCCCCCGGTCGCGACCCCGGGCAGGCGGGCACCCCGCGGCCCGCGGGCCACGCCCTCCCGGCCTCCCCGGGCGACACCCCGCAAGGCACCGACCCCTCGCCGGGCCCCGCGGTCGGCAACTCCCCGGCGCGGCGGTTCTTCCCGGTCGAGCGGCCGACACGGTGGTGGCGCAAGGCGCGTCCGCCCGCGGAAAAAGGACTGAGGGCCGGGGGACGACGACGAACGGCCGCCCGGTTCAGGGCGCGGCGAAAACGGCGAAACCTCCGACCGCCCGCCGGTAGACTTCCCGGTTGACCAGGGAAGCGGGACGGGCGACCAGCAGGGCGGCCTCTTCCCGGAGATCCCGGGCCCGCGCCACCGCACCGGCGAACCGGCTGCCGGCTCCCTCGAGGGTTCCCGGCTCCAGAAGGACCGGAACCGCTGCCGCCCGGCGGGGATCCCATCCCGCGCGGGCGATCCGCCGGAGGGCCTCCAGGTCGGCCTCCCGCTCGAGCTCCGGGCCCCACCCGACCAGCAGCGACAGGAGCAGGGCGTCCCGCACGGTCCGCCGCCCCCCGGCGCGCAGGAAGGAGAGCAGTCCTCCCCGGTGCTCCCGCCCCGTCCCCGCGAACCGCCGCCCGACGAGGCCCCGGCCTTCGAGGGCGACCTCCCGCGCGAGGACGAAGGCGAGCTGGGCCTCGTCCTCGAGCACCGCCAGCATGCCGAGCGAGCAGACCAGCCGGCGGCCACCGGGAAGGAGACAGGCGAGGGGCTCGCCCCCGTCGAGGAGGTGAACCCGGGCCGGCTCGGACCCCGGCGCCAGCCGGTCGAGGACGCCGGCCACGTAGTCCTCGAGGCGCTCCGTCTCGACGGGCCGACCCGTGACCTCCGGCAGCAGGTCTTCCAGGAGGCCGTCGTCCAGGGGAGCCGACGGGCCGTCCTCCTCGTGCAGGCAGGGATGGTGATCTTCTCCCCCGGACGGTGCGGGCCAGGCACAGCGGGGACACGGATCGAGACCCCGGCCCTCCCGGTCGGCGGCCTGGCCACACGACCGGCAGGCAAGAAGCCCGCCGGGGAGCGGGACGTCCACCGGGACCAGGGATCCCCGCGCGCCGCAGCGGGGACAGGCCAGGCGCTCCTCGGCCGGCGCGCGGCGGCGCAGGGCGTCGAGCAGGGTACCGAGCAGGGTCGTCATCGGTCCGGAACGTTCCTCCGGGGTTCAATCTGGTCCCCGCCGGGCCCCGCCGCCAGCCTCCCGTCCGGGTGGGCCGGAAGCGCCCGATCGGGGACAGGACCGGGATGCGAGGCGGTGGGGGGGCGCCGCCGGGTGCCGGGCGCCACGCCGCGGCGGGCATCCCGTGCGGAAAGAACGGTCGGAACTCCCGCCCCTCGAAGCCGTTGCCGGGACAGCCTCCCCTCCCGGCACACCTCCGGCGGGTTGACGAGGGGGGCGGTTCGCGCCTAGAGTTCCGGAATCGTCGCCGGACCCCATCCGGGCGGCGGTCCCAGTGTGTCCAGGACGGCACGGGCCGGTTCCCCGGGGCCCTCACCCCCGGGCGGCGGGTCCCTCTGCCGCCAGCGGGCCCGGGAGCGCCCCCTTCCCCATTCGCCGGCGCCAGGAGTGAGCAGAAGATGAAGGTCTACGACACCGAAGCCATCCGCAACGTCGCCTTCGTCGGTCACGGCGACTCCGGGAAGACGTCCCTCGTGTCCGCCCTGCTCTACGCGGCGGGAGCCACCGACAAGCTCGGCTCGGTCCCCGAGGGGACGGCGCCGACGGACTTCGATCCCGAGGAGGTCGAGCGCAAGGTCTCGATGGCGGTCGCCGTCGCCTGGGCCGACTGGAAGGACCGGAAGCTCAACCTGATCGATGCGCCGGGCTACACGAACTTCATCGGGGAGGCCGCGGCGGCCCTGCGCGCCGCCGACAGCGCGCTGATCGTGGTCCACGCCCTCGACGGGATCGGCGTCCAGACGGAGAAGATGTGGGAGGACTCGGAGAAGCAGTCGAAGCCGGTCCTCTTCGCGATCAACCAGCTCGACCGGGACCGGGCGGACTTCGACCAGCTCGTCTCGATCCTGCAGGAGCGGTTCGGGCGGCAGGTGATGCCGATCAGCTTCCCCGTGATCGAGGGGGGCCAGCTCGTCGGCGTCGTCGACCTGGTCTCGGGGAAGGCCCGCCGGCCGAAGGGCGATGGGAAGGACGTCGAGGAGTTCGACCCGCCGGGGGACCTGGCCGACCGGATCTCCTCCGCCCGGGAACAGCTCGTCGACATGGTCGCCGAGAGCGACGAGGAGCTGATGGAAGCCTACCTCGAGGCGGGCGAGCTCACGGCCGAGCAGCTCGAGAAGGGGCTGCGCACGGCGATCGCCTCCCGCTCCATCTTCCCGGTCTTCGCCACGGCGGCGACGGCGATGGTCGGCATCCACTCCCTCCTCGACGGGCTCGCCGGCTATGCCCCCTCCCCCGCGGACATGCCGCCGGCGATCGCGAAGACGCCCGAGGGAGAGGAGAAGGAGCTGCCCGCGGACCCGGCCGGCCCGCTCGTGCTGCAGGTCTTCAAGACCTACATCGACCCGTTCGCCGGTCGAATCACGCTCTTCCGGGTGGTCTCCGGCACGCTCAAGGCCGACCAGTCGGCATGGAACGTCCGCTCCGAGACGCAGGAGAAGATGGCCGGCCTGTCCGCGCCGAAGGGGAAGGGTGGCGACAAGGTGCCCGAGGCCAGGGCGGGTGACATCGCGTTCGTGACCAAGCTGAAGGACACCCGTACCGGGGACACCCTCGTCGGTGACAAGTCGCACGTGGTCGAGATGCCCCCGATCCCGTTCCCGCAGCCGGTGATCGCCTACGCTGTCCACGGCGAGGGCAAGGGGGACGACGAGAAGATCGCGAACGCCCTCCAGCGGCTCGCCGAGGAGGATCCGACGATCCGGCTCGAGCGGGACCCGCGCAGCCACGAGCTGATGCTCGCCGGGCTGGGCATCGACCACGTCCGCACGGTGATGGACAAGATGGCCCGCCGGTTCAACGTCAAGGGGAACCTGCAGAAGCCGAAGATCCCCTACCTCGAGACGATCACGAAGCCCGCCAAGGCGATGTACCGCCACAAGAAGCAGACCGGCGGAGCCGGGCAGTTCGCCGAGGTCCATCTGAGGATCGAGCCGCTCCCCAGGGGACAGGGGTTCGAGTACGACTCGGAGATCTTCGGCGGAGCGATCTCGCGGAACTTCTGGCCGTCGATCGAGAAGGGGATCCGCCAGGTGATGGAGCAGGGCGTGATCGCCGGCTACCCGATGGTCGACGTCAAGGCGGTCATCTTCGACGGCAAGGAACACCCGGTCGACTCGAAGGACATCGCCTTCCAGATCGCGGGGCGCGAGGTCTTCAAGAAGTGCGTGATGGAAGCGGGTCCCGTCGTGCTGGAGCCGATCATGAAGGTCGTCGTCACGGTCCCCGACGAGTGCATGGGAGACATCCTCGGCGACCTGAACCGGCGGCGGGGCAAGGTGCAGGGATCCGACAGCCAGGGTGGCCGCGCGACGATCCGCGCCCTCGTGCCAATGGCGGAGATGCTGGAGTACTCGGCGACGCTGAAGTCCCTGACGTCGGACCGCGGTTCCTACACGATGGAACTCGACCACTACGAGAAGGTCCCGCACGAGATCCAGCAGAAGCTGATGGAAGCCTGGAAACCCCACGAGAGCGAGGACTGAGCCGTGCGCGGGCGAACCAGGATCGCCCACCTCCCGGAACATGCCGGGCAGGAGGTCACCCTCGGCGGCTGGGTCACCCACCGGCGCTCCAAGGGGAAGATCGCCTTCCTCGTCATCCGGGACGGAACGGGAATCTGCCAGCTCGTCGCGTCGGTCCGGGACGTGGACGAGGAGACCTTCGCCCGCATGGAGAAGGTCACCCAGGAAAGCGCCGTCCTCGTGCGCGGCACGGTGCGAGAGGACCGGCGCGCCCCGGGAGGATACGAGGTCCTGGTCCGCGAGCTGGAGATCGTCGGGCCGGCCGACGAGTACCCGATCTCGCCGAAGGAACACGGGATCGAGTTTCTCCTCGATCACCGGCACCTGTGGCTGCGGCACCGTCGGCCGTGGGCGATCCTCCGGGTCCGGCACGAGATCGTCCAGGCATGCCGGGACTTCTTCTACGACAACGAGTTCGTCCTCGTGGACTCGCCGATCCTCACCCCGGCCGCCTGCGAGGGTACGAGCACCCTGTTCGAGACCGACTACTTCGGCGAAAAGGCGTACCTGTCCCAGTCGGGCCAGCTCTACCTGGAACCGGCGGCGATGGCCTTCGACCGGGTCTACTGCTTCGGACCGACCTTCCGGGCGGAGAAGTCGAAGACCCGCCGGCACCTGACCGAGTTCTGGATGATCGAGCCCGAGATCGCCTGGGCGGGCCTGGACGAGGTGATGGAACTGGCGGAGCGGCTCGTCTCCTACGTCGTCGAGCGGGTGCTCGAGCGTCGGCGCACCGAGCTGGAGATCCTGGAGCGGGACACGTCGAAGCTCGAGGCCGTCGCTCCTCCCTTCCCCCGGATGTCCTACGACGAGGCGGCGGAGGTGCTCCTGCGACCGGAGAACGTCGCCCGGGCGAAGGAGGCCGGGGCGCCGCCGTTCGAGCCGGGGAACGACCTCGGGGCGATGGACGAGACGATCCTCGGGGAGCTCCATGACCGACCCGTGATGATCCATCGTTACCCGGCAAGGGTGAAGGCCTTCTACATGGAACCGGACCCGGAGAACCCGGACCGGGCCCTCTGCGTCGACGTGATCGCTCCCGAGGGGTACGGCGAGATCATCGGCGGGAGCGAGAGGATCCACGACCCCGGGCTCCTCCGGCGCCGAATCGAGGAGCACGGCCTCCCCGAGGAGGCGTTCCGCTGGTACATGGACGTCCGGAGGTTCGGCGGCGTTCCCCACGGCGGCTTCGGGATGGGCATCGAGCGGGTCGTCGCCTGGATCTGCGGCACCCGCCACATCCGGGAGACGATCCCCTACCCGCGGACGATCAACCGCATCTACCCGTGACCCGCCCGCGCGGCCGGGTGGCCCTCGTCAACCTGGGCTGCCCGAAGAACCTGGTCGACGGCGAGATCCTCCTCGCGCGCCTGCGCGACGCCGGCTGGAACCCGGTGGACGACCCGGACGACGCGGACGTCCTCGTCGTCAACACCTGCACGTTCATCGACCCGGCACGGCGCGAGTCGGTGGAGGCACTCCTCGACGCGGTCGCGTGGAAGGAGGCCCGGCCCGGCAGGCGCCTCGTCGCCGCGGGATGCATGGTCCAGGCCCACGCACGGGAACTGGCCCGGGAGATCGGGGAAGTCGATGTCTTCGTCGGCCTCGACGAGCTGCTCGAGATCGACCGGAAGCTCGCGGCGCGCCGTCCCGCGCTTCCCCCGCCCGGCCCGGCCCGCCGCCTGTTCGGCGGGAGCGTCCCCCGGCTGCGCCGAACACCGCCGTGGACCGCCTGGGTCAAGATCGCCGAGGGATGCGACCAGGCCTGCGCCTTCTGCGCGATCCCCGCGTTCCGCGGGCGCCAGCGCTCCCGGCCGGTCCCGGACGTGCTCGAGGAGCTCCGCCGCCTCGCCGGCGAGGGGGTCCGCGAGGTCAACCTGGTCGCCCAGGACTCCACCGGGTGGGGCCGGGACCTGGGCGCCGAGGACGGGCTCGCCCACCTGGTGGCCGCGATCGGGGCCGCCGAGGGAATGCCCGGCTGGGTGCGGATCCACTACCTCTACCCGGGACGGATCACGCCCGCCCTGCTGGAGGCCCTGGCCGGGGCGGACCGGGTCGTCGAGTACATCGACCTGCCGCTCCAGCACGCCCACCCCGCGGTCCTGCGCCGGATGCGCCGCCCGGGCTCCGTGGACTCGTTCCGCCGGCAGATGAGGGCCCTCGGCGAGGCTCTCCCCGGGGCCGGGACGCGGACCGCCTTCATCGTCGGGTACCCCGGTGAGACCGAGGAGGAGTTCCAGGCCCTCCTCGAGTTCGTCGAGGAGGGCTGGTTCGACGTCGTCGGGGTCTTCGAGTATTCCCGCGAGGAGGGCACGGCGGCGGCGGCCCTTCCCGACGACGTCCCGCCGGACCTGAAGCGGGAGCGGGCCGTGCGCCTCGCGGAGGCTGCCGAGGCGGTGGCCTGGGAGCGGAACCGGGCCCGCGTGGGCCGGGAACTCGAGGTGCTGGTCGAGGGCCCGGCCGACGACGCGCCCGGCCGCGTCGCCGCCCGGTGGCGAGGCCAGGCCCCGGAGGTGGACGGGCGCGTGCTCCTCGCCCCCTCCACCGCTCCCCCGCCGCCGGGGACGGTCGTCCGGGCACGGATCACCGGTGTCCGGGCCCCCCACGAGCTCGAGGCGGAGGTGGTAGGCTGATCCGCCGGAGGAAAGCGCCCGTGTCGCCGCTCAAGGTCGTCCTCGCCACCTGGTTCGGTTCCGGCTACGCGCCGGTCGCCTCGGGCACGTTCGGCACGGCGGCGACGGTGCCCCTGGTGCTGCTCCTCTGGTGGATCGGCTCCCTTCCCCTCCACCTGGGCGCCATCGTCTTCATCGCGATGCTCGGCACCTGGGCGGCGGAGGGCGCGGAGGAGCGGTGGGGTCGGAAGGACCCGGGACAGGTCGTCATCGACGAGACCGCCGGGTACCTGGTGGCGACCGCGGGCCTCCCCCATTCGCTGCCCGCCCTGGCCGGGTCCTTTCTCCTCTTCCGGCTGATGGACGTGGTCAAGCCCTGGCCGGCCCGCCGGCTCGAGGCCCTTCCCGGCGGGATCGGGATCATGGCGGACGACCTGGTGGCCGGGCTGTACGCCTGGCTCGCGTGGCAGGCGTTCGCCCGGTTCCTGCCCTGGGAGGCCCTCGCGCGATGATCGTCCGGGAACGGCTCGACGAGCTCCGGGTCGGGGACGGTCGGCCCGTCATCGCGACGATGGGAAACTTCGACGGCCTGCATCGCGGGCACCAGGAGATCATGCGCCGCATCACCCGGCGGGCGGCCGAGGCGACGGGGCTCGCCACGGTGATCACGTTTCATCCCCACCCCCTGCGGGTGATCGCTCCCGACCGCGCCCCCCGCCTGCTCCTCACCCGGGACCAGAAGCTCGGCCTCCTCGAGGAGCTGGGGATCGACGCGGTCCTCGTGATCCCCTTCGACCTCGACTTCGCCGCGATGCCGGCGGAGGCGTTCGCCCGGGAGATCCTGGTCGACCGCGTGGGCATCGCCGAGATCCACGTCGGTGCGGACTTCCGCTTCGGCCGAGACCGGGCCGGGGACGTGGGTCTCCTGCGACGCCTCGGCCGGGAACACGGGTTCGTCGCCGAGAGCGTCCCCCCGGTGATGGACCGCGGCGAGCGGATCTCCGCCTCGCGGATCCGCCGGGAGCTCTCCCTGGGAAACGTGGAGGAGGCCCGCCGTCTTCTCGGGCGTCCGTTCCAGCTCGTGGGCACGATCGTTCACGGCGAAGGCCGGGGTCGGGCCGTGCTCGTTCCCACCGCGAACCTCTCCCCGGAGAACGAGTTCCTGCCGGCGCGGGGAGTCTACTTCACGCGCCTCCGCTGGCGCGGCGGCGACGTGCTCGGGCTCACCAACCTGGGCACGCGTCCGACCTTCGGGGGCCGGCGGATCACCGTCGAGACGTTCCTTCCCGGCTTCGCCGGCGACCTCTACGGCGAGCGGGCGCGCCTCGACTTCCTCCGGCGACACCGGGAGGAGCGGCGCTTCGAGAGCACGCGGGAGCTGATGGACCAGATCTTCCGCGACCTGGAAGCCTTCGAGGAGTGGAAGGCCGGGCAGGAACCGCCGGCGGACGCCTAGAGGACTCCCTGCCGGTGGAGTTCTTCCCGCGCCCGTTCGACCACGCGACGCAGCTCGGACGGCTCGAGCACCGGGCGGGGCGCGCGGCGACAGGCCTCGATCGTTTCCCGCAGCGTGGCGACCGCCCAGGCGCACCGCGGACACTCGGCGATGTGCGCCTCGATCCGGTGGAAGAGGTCCTCGCCGACGTCCCCGTCCAGGTACCCGGAGAGGGTCTCGAGCCACTCGAGGCAGTCGCACTCGGGATGCCGCGCGTCGTCCATCAGCCGGACCCCTTTGCCGCCCGGGGTGGTTCGGCTCCGAGCAGCAGCTTGCGCAGGGCGAGGCGCGCCCGGTGCAGGCGCACCTTCGCGTTGGGGACGCTGATCCCGAGGACCCGGGCGACCTCCTCGCTGGTCAGGCCCTCGAAGTCCCTCAACAGGAGAATGATTCGGTAGGCCGGGGGAAGGTTACGGATCGCCTCCTCGAGGCGTTCCCGGTCCTGGAGCCGGATCGTGCTCGCCTCGGGGTCCGGCGCGTCGGGATCCGGCAGCTCCATCGGTGCCCCTCCTTCCTCCCGGGGTGCCAGCAGTTCCTCGATGTTGACCTGCCGACCGGGATCCCTCGGACCACGCCGGCTCATGCGGCACTCGTTCGCCACGATCCGCCAGAGCCAGGCCCGGAGAGCATCCGGGTCCTGGAGCGTCCTGAGACGCGTGTACACCTTGATCAGCGTCTCCTGGAGAACGTCCTCCGCGTCCTCCCGGTTGCCACACATCCGGAGCCCGAACGAGAAGATCATCGGCCCGAACCGCTCGACGAACCGATCGAAGGCGTCGGCATCCCCCCGCTGCACGGCGGCGAGGATCTCCCGGTCGCGCTCGCGCTCGGCCGGGTCGCGGCGGGGGGCGGCATTGCTGTCGGCGGGCGGTATCATGTCCCCGGGATCATACCGCGAACCCGCGCAACGGGCCGGGAGGCACGCGATGTCCGATCTCCGGGACGCCCTCAGGAAGGCCGGGCTCGTCGACGACAGGCGCGCCCGGAAGATCGCCCACGAGGAGAAGGCGCGCAGGAAACGCCTCGGGAAGAAGGGGGCCGAGGAGGAGCGCCGGCGCCGCGAGGAGGAACGCCTCGCCCGGGAACGGGCCCGCCGGGAGGAAGACCGGAAGCGCGAGGCGGCCCGGCAGGCCGAGGAGGAACGCCGGCAGCGGCTCTTCCAGCTTGCCCGGGTCATCCGGGACCACGCCCTCACCGACGGTGTCCGTGGCAACCGCCGGTTCCATTTCGTCACGCGGGACCGGAAGGTACCCTTCCTCGAGGTCTCCGAGGAGGTCGCCCGGCGTCTCGAGCAGGGACAGGTCGCGATATGCGAGGTGCCCGACTCGACCCCCGAGGAGTTCGTCGTCGTCGACGCCGCGACCGCCCGCCGCGTCCGCGAGGCCGCCCCGGAGTACGTCCTCTTCTTCCGGGGCTCCTGATCCCCTACTTCGCCTCGATCTGCCAGGGATTGCCCCCGAACAGGTCGTCGAAGTGATCCGGCGGAACCCGGTGCTCGTCGGGCTGCCGGTGGTCGTACTCGTGGGACGCCATCGACACCAGGACCGTGTCCGGCTCGAGGCTCATCCAGCCGTGGTAGATGCCGGGCGGCACGACGAGGAGCTGGGGCTTCCGGGCGGTCAGGACGACCTTCTCCGCCTCCCGGTACGTCGGGCTGTCCTCCCGGCCGTCGACGAGGCAGAAGAGGGCCGAGCCGTGCGCGATGTGGAACCAGTCGTGCAGCTGCCGGTGCGCGTGGAAGGCACGGATCGTCATCGGCGCGGGGTCCACGACCAGGTAGACCTGGCGAATCCGCTCCACGAAGGGATCCGACTCGTGGATCGCCTCCCAGAGAAGCCCCCTCGTGTCCACGTGCACCTGGTAGTCGACGACGGAGACCCCGCGGATGCCACGGGGATGGATGCGATCCTCCGGAAACGCGCTCATCGGGTCCTCCCGGCGGGAACCTTTCCGCTCTTCTCGAGGTATTCCTCGAGGGCTTCCTGCCACGGCCGCAGCGGCCGCGGAAGCCGCTCGCTGGCCAGGGCCGACCACGGGGGCCGCGCCGCGCGCCGCCCCGCCGCGGCGGTCGACTGGGGAGCGAGGTCCACCTCGACCCCGGCGATCTCGAACGTCTGCCGCGCGAACTCGTACCAGGAGCAGTACCCCTCGTTGACCACGTGGAACAGTCCCCGCGCCCCTTCCTCCATCAGCGAGACGATCGTCGCGGCGAGGTCGGCCGTGTAGGTCGGGCTCAGCACCTGGTCGTCGACGACCCGCACCGTCCCCCGGGTCTCGGCCAGGTGCAGCATGAGCTGCGGGAAGGTCCAGCCCTTGCCGCTCGCCCGCACGCCGTAGAGCCCGGCGGAGCGCACGATCAGCGCTCCCGGCTGGACCTGTCGCACCAGGTCCTCCCCGGCGACCTTGCTCGTCCCGTAGACGTTCACCGGCCCGGGCGGATCGGACTCCACCCAGGGTCGTCGTGGCTCCGGGACCCGCCGGCCGAAGACGTAGTCGGTCGAAACGAAGCAGGTCCGCGCCCCCACCTCCGCGGCCGCCCGGGCGACGTTCCACGGTGCGACCGCGTTCAGGCGGAACGCCCGCTCCGGGTCGAGCTCGCAGTCGTCCACCCGGTGGAAGGCCGCCGTGTTCACCACCCAGTCCGGCCGAGCCTCCCGCAGCACCGCGAGCAGCCCCAGCGGATCGTTCACGTCCACCTGCTGGTGGGTCAGCGGCACCGCCCGGTCGCCGAGGGCCGCGCACAGGTCGGACCCGAGCTGGCCCGCCGCCCCGATGACGACGACCTTCATGCGCCCACCCCCGCGAGCGCCTCCATCGGGCGGACCTTGTCGTCGCGAATGCCCTGCTGCTCGAACCAGCGGATGTTGAAGTAGACCGGGTTCTCGTCGGGGCCCTGCCCGTAGACGCCCTTCTCCAGGTTGTCCCAGATCTCGAGCACGGCCTTCGTCGTCCCTCGTTCGGCGCGGAACCCGAGGTCCCGGGCGATCCGCTCGCCCGAGACGTAGTAGCTGCGGTTGCCGTAGGAGATGCTCCGGTCACGGGAAACGTGTACCTTGACGCCCCGGTGCTCCTCCAGGACCTCGGCGACCCAGTGCGCGATCTCGAGCACCCGGTAGTTCTTCCGCAGGACGTTGTACACCTTTCCCCGCACCAGGTCCGCCGGCGAGATCATGCAGTACAGGTAGGCATCCGCGGCGTCCCGCACGTGCAGCAGCGGACGCCAGGCCTCTCCGCTCGAGTGCACCGTCAGCTTCCGGTGCTTCCAGGCGTGGAGCGTGAAGACGTTGACCACCAGGTCGAACCGCATCCGCGGCGCATGTCCGAAGAGGGTGCCCTTCCTGAGCATCACCGGGCAGAAGAGGGGCTCCTGCTCGGCGAGCTCGAGGAGGCTCAGCTCCGCCATCCGCTTCGTCTTCGAGTAGTTCGCGGTCGGCGCAACCCGGGCATCCTCGGTCAGCACCTGCACGTCCGGGGAGGCTCCCCGGATGTCCGAGTAGTAGATCGAGCAGGACGACGCGTACACGAACTTCAGGGGACGGCCCGTCCGCCGGGCGCGGTCCACCGCGAGCCGCCCGAGCTCCCGGGTCACCTGGACGTTCAGCTCCGCGTTGAGCCGGGGGGCGAAGTCGGCGGTCGGATCGTTCGACATCCCCGCCAGGTGAACGATCGCGTCGACGTCATCCAGCCAGCCCTCGTCGGCCTCCCGGATGTCCGCCTCGACCAGGTCGAGCCGGGGGTGCCGCGGGAGGGCGTTCGGGAACCAGAACGTGTCGACGACACGGACGTCGAACCCCATCGCGAGGAGGTCGGGAACCAGGACGCTCCCCACGTAGCCGCCGCCGCCGGTGACCAGGATCATCGGGCCTCTCCTTTTCGCCGGGCAGGGAACTCCCGGGAAGCGATCCGAAGCAAGCGCCGTGCCGGGCCGGACCGGGGAAAACGCCCACGACTTCGACGGGATCCCGACACCTCCGCCCCCGTGGCGTCGACATCCCGGCGCATCCGCCCCGCCATCCGTTTCTTCCGGATGGCACGGGACGTGCTTCGCTGTTTCCGCACGGGGCCAGCGGGTCCCGGGGGAGGATCGATGGTCTCGATCGTCATCGCCAGCGCCCGCCGGGGAGACCCGGCGCGGCCCCTCGCCACCTGGGCGGACCTGATCATGGCGGCCAACTCCGCCACCCTGTACGCCCCCGACTGCGAGCTGGTGATCGCCTGGAAGGGACCCTGTCCCCCGGAGGGACTCCTCCCCAACCCGCGGATGGTCCTGGTCCGCCAGCCGGGCGACGCCCGTTCCTACGGCGAGGCCTACCAGTTCGCCGTGGAGCGGGCATCCGGGGACGAGCTCATCCTGCTCAACGACGACGCGGTCCTCCTGCCGACGACCGTTCCGATCCTCCTCGAGGACGTCGAGCTGCTGCGCCGTCACCGGCCGCCGGTTCGACCCGGCTTCGTCGCCTGCCGTTCCAACGTCGCCCCCGGGCCGCAGAACATCCGTTCCGCCAACGGCGGGACCCTCGAGGGCGGGCTGATGCGCTGGACGACCGAGCAGTCGATCCTCGCGGCCGAGCGGGTCTCACCGATCGCCGCCTGGATCGAGCGGCGCGCCCTCGACGAGATCGGCGGTTTCCCGCCGATCAACTGGTTCTCCGACGACCTGATGTGCTGGGACCTCTCGCGAAGGGGGTACACCCACTTCGTCAGCCGCGCCTACGTCCACCACGTCGGGATGCGTGCCACCACCGAGGACGGTACCACGCCCGGGCAGCTTCTCGAGGAGGGCCTGGCCTGGGTCCGCCGCCATCGCCCGGATTTCCTCGCGGTGCTCGAGGCGCGGGCCAGGGAAACGGCCGCGGGCGCGCCTCGCTAGGAGTTGAAGCCGGCCTCGCCGAAGAAGTTCCCCCTGTACTGCGAGGCATCCTCGCCGAAGGACAGGACCTCCTCCCGGGTGACCAGGTAGGTCGCGTGCTCGCCGTAGACCCGCGAGAAGTCGACCCGGCCCTCGTTTCCCTCCTCGTCCCGGAACAGGAGCTCCGCCAGGTTCTCGCTGGCGGCGGACTGGAGGGCCGCCCGGCAGACCGGGCAGCGGAACTCGACCCGGTCCCCCTCCTCGAACTCCAGCTCCGGGGCCTTCAGCACCTCGTAGTTCCCGGGCTGCGGATCGAGGAGCACGAGCCCCGTGCGGCCCCGGTTCGTCGCCAGCAGGATCACCTTGACGTTCGGGTTCAGGGTCGCCCGGCACTGGGGGCAGGAGTAGGTGCGCTTCATCGTCTTCTGCTCCTTCCGTCTCCGGTCCTCACCGTGAACGTGGCACCTCGTCCCGGCCGCCGCCAGCCCTACTTCGGCAGCTCGTTCGCCAGGGCCCGGGCATCCTTCGCCTCCGGGCTGTCCGGCGCCAGCTCGACGAACTTCTCGAAGTGGGCCCGGGCCTCCTTCAGCCTGCCCAGGCCGAGCAGGGCGTACCCGAGCTGGAGATGGGCCTTCGCGTAGTTCGGGTTGATCTCGAGGGCCTTCTCGAAGGCGACCACCGCCCGCTCCCGGTCCGCCTTCGTCAGGTCGGCCCGGTTCATGATGGTCGCGCCGACGTTGTAGTAGAGCTTGTCCGCGTTCTCCGGGTCCTTCTCCGCGACCTTCTTGAACAGCTCCTCGGCACCGGCGGCGTCCCCCTCGGCCGCCTTGATCTGGGCCATCTCCAGCATCGCCTCGGTATCGTCGGGAATCGCGGCCAGCCACTTCTCGACCGCCTCCTTCACCTTGTCCTGCTGGCCCGCGGCCCGGTACGCCTCGACGAGGAGCTTGTGCACCCGGGCGTCCTCCGGGGACAGTTCCCGCTCCTTCTCGAGGTACGGGATGGCGAACTGGAGCTGGCCGGACTCCTGCATCCAGCGGGCCATCCAGAGGCGCACTCCCCTGCGCTCCGGGTCGACCTGCAGGAGCTTCCGCGCCTCGCGCAGCGCCGCCCCGGTATCGCCCGCCCGGCCCAGGGCCTGGACCCGCTTCCAGAGCAGGTCGGCGTCGTCGGGATGCTCCGCCAGCGCCTTCCCGTACTGCTCGGCCGCTTCCTTGAAGTTGCCGAGGGCCATCGCCTCGTCGCCCAGCTCGGCCGGTGACATCTTCTTGCGACGCTTCTCCGCGACCTCCGCCCGTGCCCGGGCCTCCTTCGCCCGCTGCACCTGGGCGAGCTTCTCCTGGTAGTCCTCGATCCGGGCGACCGTGAACTCGATCGTGGCGTTGCCGCCCCGGTACTGGAGCACCGGCATCCGGTCCTGCTGGCCCGGCAGCAGCCCGTCGTACTTGTCGTCCTGCCAGATCTCGTGGCTCAGGCGCCGCGTCCGCAGGTGGAACCCGCGGATGAACCAGGTGTCGGAGTCGATGCCGACCCGGTACCCGTCCTTGAAGAACTCGACCCGGGGGAAGACGAAGATCCCCTTCCGGTTCGTCTTGGCCGTGAGGGTGGCGCCCGTGCCCGTCGCCGGCTTCAACC
Organism: uncultured Acidobacteriota bacterium; assembly: GCA_964420365.1. GTDB lineage: Bacteria > Acidobacteriota > Polarisedimenticolia > J045 > J045 > JAMOQA01. The sequence goes on from CAYQTA010000060.1 coordinate 126,198, forward strand.
AGACCTTGATGCCGGGGACCGGGTTGCCCTCCTCGTCGTGGACCTTCCCGTACACGCCGTTCCGGCTCTCCCACAGGGAGAGCGCCCGGGCGGGCGGGGTCGACGCCAGGAGGACGAGGGCGACGGCCACCGTCGCCGCGAGCAGGATCGTGACGCGTCGCGTTCCACGCATCGGCAGGACTCCTCGGGAAAGAAAACGCGGGGGGGGAGGACAGGAGCCTCCCCCCGTCCGGGGTCACATCTTCTGGATCATCGCGTCGACCTCGGCGCAGGTCTTCTTCACGGCCTCGATCGACACCTCGAGCCCCTTGCGCTCCTCGTCGGTCAGCGGGATCTCGAGAACCTTCTCGACACCGTCCCGGCCCAGGACCGCCGGGACGCCGATGAAGAGCCCGGAGACGCCGTACTCGCCGTCGAGCAGGGCCGAGACTGCCACGATCTTCTTCTTGTCGAAGAGGATCGCCTCGGCCATCTCCAGCGCCGACCACGCGGGCGAGACGAAGGCCGAGCCGGAGCCGAGGAGCTTGACCACCTCGCCCCCCGCCTTGCGGGTCCGCTCCTCCAGCTTCTGCAGGGTCTCCTCGTCGAGGAACTGGGTCACGGGCAGGCCGGCGATCCGGCAGGCGGACCGGATCGGGACCATCGTGTCGCCGTGGCCGCCGAGCACCAGGGCCTCGACGTTCTCGACGGAAACCCCGGCCGCCTCGGCCACGAAGTAGCGGTAACGGGCCGAGTCCAGGACGCCGGCCATCCCCATCAGGCGGCCCCGGGGGGGCGCGAGGATCTGGTTCAGGCGGTAGACGATCGCGTCCAGCGGGTTCGCGATCGAGATCACGATCGCGTCGGGGCAGTACTCCTTGATGCCGGCGCCGACGGCGTTCGTGATCTTGAGGTTCGTCTCGAGCAGCTCCTCGCGGGTGGGAAGGGTGCCGTCCGGCTTGGGCTTGCGGGGCACGCCGGCGGTGTTGATCACCAGCCGGGCTCCCTCGAGGACCTCGTAGGTCTTCGACCCCTCCATCCTGACGTCGAAGCGCATCACCGGGCTGCCCTCGGCGATGTCCAGGCACTTCCCCTTGGCCAGGTCCGGCGGCATGATGTCCACCAGGCCGACCGACCGGGCGAGACGCCGCCGGGCGATCTCCTGGCAGAGGACACCGCCGATCATGCCTCCACCGATGACGCCGATCTTCTCGATCATCGCTGTTCACCTCCGCGGACGGGCCCGGGCGGGGGGCGCCCGCTCCCTCTCGATCCGCCGGATCCTGCACGGGATCCCTGCGAGGGGTGGGTGGGTTCGTCCCATCATGGGCCGCCCGGCGGCGAAGTTCAACATCGGCAGGCGGGCCGGGAATCCCCTCCCGGCGGGAACGCAGCGCGGATGAGCGGTCGCCTCGTGGAGGGCGCCTGGAGCGCCGCCTGGCGGGGAATCGGCGGGAGCGCCGTCCTGTTCGCCCGGGCCGTCCTCCCCTTCCGGGACCCGGCGGGCCGGGAGGATCTCCGCGAGCGGCTCGTCCTCGGGACCGTACCGCTGCCTCCCGGGGAGGGACCCCTCGCCTGGTTTCACGGCGCCTCGGTCGGCGAGGTCGCGGCCCTCGAGCCGCTGGTCCGGGAACTCCGGGCCCGGCGACGCGACCTGCGGGTCCTCGTCACGAGCCAGACCCGGACCGGCCGGGACCGGGCGCGACGCCTCGGCGGGATCGCCCGCCTCGCCCCCCTGGACGCGACCGGTCCGCTCCGCCGGTTCCTCGCGGCCACCCGGCCGGTCCTCCACGTGGTCGTCGAGACCGAGATCTGGCCCCGCCGTCTCGCCCTGCTCGAGGCGGCCGGGGTGCCGGCGGCCCTGGTGTCGGCGCGTCTCGCGCCCGAGAAGGAGGCACGGTACCGGCAGCTCCGGGGGATCTACCGGCCGGCCCTCGCCCGCTTCCGGCTCGTCGCCCCGGCCAGCGACGCCGACCGGGAGCGCCTCCTCGGCCTCGGCCTCCCCGCCGGGCGGCTGGGGCCGACCGGCAACCTGAAGTGGGACGCCGTCCCCCTTCCCGGCCCGGAAGCGGCCGCCCGGGCGGGCCGCCTGCTCGTCGACCTCGGGCTCGATCCCGGGCGCCCGGTTGCCGTCCTGGCCAGCGTCCACCCGGGAGAGTCCCTCCCCGTGCTCACCGCCCTCGCCGACGCCTGCCCGGCCCGGTCCTGGGCCGCGGTGGTCGCGCCCCGTCACCCGGAACGGTTCGACCGGGTGGCGGGGGAGATCGCCGCCGGGGGAATCACCGTCCACCGGGCTTCCGCCGGGCCGGCCCCCCCGGGCGCCCCCGTCGTGCTCCTCGACCGGATGGGCGTCCTCCGCGACCTCTTCCCCGCCGCCGCGGGAACCCTGCTCGGCGGGACGCTCGTGCCGGTGGGCGGCCACTCCCCGCTCGAGGCGGCGGCGGCCGGCTGCCCCGTGGTCACCGGTCCCCACGTCCACCACCAGGAGGACCTGGTGGCCACGCTGGAAACCGCCGGCGCCCTCGTCCGGGCGTCGTCCCCGAACGCGGCGGCACGGGCCCTCGCCCGCTGGATCGCCGACCGGGAAGCCCGGGAGACCGCGGCCCGGGCCGCGCGGGAGACGGTGGCCCGCCACCGGGGGGTTGCCTCCGGGCTCGCGGACCTTCTCGCGGAGTGGCTGCCGTGAACGACCGCAACCGGGTCCCCGGCGCCCGCCGTCCGCTGCCGTGGCTCGCCCCGCTCGGGGGGCTCTGGCTCGCCGTGGCCCGCGCCCGGAGCTGGCTCTTCGACGCGGGCCTGCTGCGGGCGGAACACCCGGGCATCCCGGTCGTTTCCGTGGGCAACCTGGTGGCGGGAGGCACCGGGAAGACGCCGCTGGTGGCCTGGCTCGCCGAGGAGCTCGGAAGCCGGGGCGTCCGGGTGGCCATCGTCTCCCGGGGCCATGGGGGAACCCGGCCCGTCGAGCCCCTGCTGGTCGCGCGGCAGGGCGAGCTGCTGGTCGACCCGGGGGAGTCCGGCGACGAACCCGCCCTCCTGGCGAGGCGGCCCGGCGTGCACCTGGTGGTCGTCGGCAAGGATCGCCGGGCGGCGGCGCGCCTGGCCGTCCGGGAGGGAGCACGGTTGATCCTCCTGGACGACGGGTTCCAGCACCGGCGGATCGCCCGCGACCTGGACCTGGTTCTCCTCGACTGGAGCGATCCGCTGGGAGGGGGCCGGGGGCTTCCGGCCGGGTGGCTGCGGGAGCCCCCGTCGGCCCTCCGGCGGGCGGACGTCGTGGTGCTGACCCGTGCACCACGGGAGTTCGCCTCGCGCCGGGAGCCCCTCGCCCCGACCGACGTCCCCGGGGGCCTCCGGTCCGTCCTCGCCGCCCTCCCCGCTCCGCCGCCGGTGCTCGCCGCCGCCCACGTCCCGGCGGGAGTGCGACTCCCCGGGGAGCGGTGGGAACCGGCCGGCTGGCTGCGCGGACGCAGGGTCCTGCCGGTGGCGGCGATCGCTCGCCCGGAGTCGTTTCTCGCCACCCTCCGGGAACTGGGGGCGGAACCCGCGGATCCGCTATGCTGGCCCGACCACCACCGGTTCACCGTGGCCGACGCCCGCAGGATCCGCGAGGCCGCCGCGGCGGGAGACCTGGACGTGATCACGACCGAGAAGGACGCCCTGCGCTGGCCCCCGGATGCCCCGTCCCCCCTCGTCCTCGAGGTGCGGATCCACCTGGGCGCGGGGGACCGCCTGCTGGAGCGGGTGCTGCCGCTGCTCGAGGAGGACGGGGAGAGGTGAGCGACAAGCCGGTCCCGGCCTGGCGGCGCCTCGAGGCGGGCGTGCTCATCCCCCTGGCGGGCGTCCTGCGCCGGCTCCCCCCGGGGACCCGGGCGGCGCTCGGCGAGCGCCTGGGCCTGCTGGGGCACGCCCTCGACCGGCGTCACCGGGAACTCGCGCGGGAAAACGTGCGCCGGGGCCTCGCGGTGGACGGGGCCCGGGCCGCGGAAATCGTGCGCGGCGTCTTCCGGCACTTCGGGCGCGTCGCCGCCGAGGTGCTCGCGTTGCCCGCCTACGCCCGCCCCGGCGCGGAACGGCTGTTCGACGTCGAGGGCCTCGAGCACCTCGAAACCGCGTGGTCCCGGGGCCGGGGGGTCCTCGTCTTCTCCGCCCACTACGGAAACTGGGAACTCGTCGCCTTCCGGCAGGGACTCGCCGGGTTCCCGATGGACTTCATCGCCCGTCCGCTGGACAATCCGTGGCTGGAACGGGCGTTCGCGCGGTGGCGCGAGGTGTCCGGCAACCGCGTGCTCGGCAAGCACGGGGCCCTGCGCAAGGCCCTCCGGACCCTGCGTTCGGGCCGGGGACTCGCGATCCTGGTCGACCAGAACCAGCGGGTCGAGCCCCGGGTCTTCGTCGAGTTCCTCGGTCGGCCCGCGGCGACGAGCCCCGTGCTGGGAGAGCTCGCGGTCCGGCTGGACGTCCCGGTCGTCCCGGTGACGGGACGACCGTTGCCCGGGGGGCGGTACCGGGTCGTCTACGAGCGTCCCCTGGTCCCGCCCCCCGGCGATCCGCGGGAGGCGTCCCGCGCGCTGACCGTGATGGCCACGCGGCGGATCGAGGCATGGATCAGGGAGCGCCCGGAACTCTGGCTCTGGCTCCACGACCGCTGGAAGACGCGGCCGCGGGAGGGCGAGGAGGTGCTGCGGTGAGGCCGGCGATCTTCTTCGACCGGGACGGCACCCTGTGCCGCGAGGTCGGGTACGTCAATCACCCCTCCCGCCTGGAACTGGCCCCCGGGGCGGCTGCGGCCCTGCGCCGGGCCGAGGCCCTGGGCTTCGCCACGGTCGTCGTGACGAACCAGGCCGGGGCGGCCCGGGGCTACTTCCCGTGGCACGTCGTCGAGGAGACCCACGAGCGCCTCCGTCGCCTCCTCGCGGCCGAAGGAGCCCGCCTGGACGGGATCTACGCCTGCCCGCACCACCCGGAGGTCGGCGGCCCCGGGTTCCGCAGGGCGTGCGACTGCCGGAAACCGGCCCCCGGCATGCTGCTCCGCGCGGCCCGGGACCTGGACCTCGACGTCTCCCGGAGCTTCATGGTCGGCGACTCGTTCCGGGACGTGGGGGCCGGCCGGAACGCCGGTGTGCGGGCGACCGTCCTGCTCCGGACCGGGTACGGCCGGGGCGAGCTGCTCTGGAAGGGCCCGCACCAGGAACACTGGCCGGACCACGTGGCGGACGACCTCGCGAGCGCCCTCGACTGGATCGAGGCGCGGGCGCGGGAGGACGACGCATGAGCCGCGGAACGGAACGCCCCTTCACGCCCCCTCCCCTCGCCCGCTCCCTCGAGATCCTCGAGGCCCTGGCGGGAGCCCGGGTGACCGTCGTCGGGGACGCGGTGCTCGACCTGTTCGAGATCGGGGAGATCGCCCGGGTCAGCCGGGAGGCACCGGTGCTCATCCTCGAGCACCGCCGAACGGAGCTGGCGCCGGGCGGCGCGGCGAACACCGCGGCCAACCTGGCCGCGCTCGGCGTCGTCACGACCCTGGTCGGGCGGACCGGGGACGACGATCACGGCCGGATGCTCCGCGACCTCCTCGCGGGGCGGGGAATCGACGTGGCTTCCCTGGTTCCCGAACCAGGCTGGCCGACACCGGCGAAGACCCGCATCCTCGCGGGCAGTCCCCATACCGCCAAGCAGCAGGTGGTGCGGATCGACCGGGGTCGACGGGACGCCCCGCCGGGGACGCGCACCCGTCGCCGGCTGGAGAGCGCCGTCCGCCGGGCCAGGCGTCGCGGGGACGGAATCGTCCTCGCCGACTACGGCTACGGCCTCGTGGCCCCGGAGCTGGTGCCCGCCCTCGGCCCCGGGGAGGGCCCGGTGACGCTGGACAGCCGCTTCCAGCTCGCCGCGTTCCGCGGGATCGACGCGGCGACACCGAACCTCGAGGAGCTGGAACGGGCCGCCGGCCGGCGCCTCGAGGACCACGACCTGGCCGGGATCGCGGCCGCCGGGCGGGAGCTGCGGCGCCGGCTCGGCGCGGCGGCCATCCTGGTCACGCGGGGCAGCCGGGGGATGACCCTGGTCGAGAAGGGTCGGCCACCGGTCCACGTGCCGGTCTTCGGGTCGGACGAGATCGCCGACGTCACCGGGGCCGGGGACACCGTGATCGCGGCCTTCACGGCCGCCCGCACGGCGGGAGCGACGTGGATCGAGGCCACCTGGCTGGCGGACGTGGCGGGAGGTCTCGTCGTCATGAAGCGGGGAACGGCGACGGTCTCCCGGGAGGAGATCGCCACCGCCCTCGAGGAATTCCACCGGGAGGAGGGCCTGCCGTGATCCGGCTCCCGGAGGAGAAGATCCTCCCCCGGGAGGAGGTCGCCCGGCGGCTCGCGGAGGGGCGCCCCGGTGCGGTGGTCCTTGCCAACGGGCTGTTCGACATCCTGCACGTGGGGCACGCCCGCTACCTGGCGGCCGCCCGGGCGGCGGGCGACCTGCTGGTCGTCGCTCTCAACGCGGACGAGTCGGCGCGGGCCCTCAAGGGCCCGTCCCGGCCGATCGTCCCCCTCGCGGAGCGGATGCACCTGGTCGCCGCCCTCCGGGCGGTCGACCTGGTCACGTGGTTTCCGGAGACCACCCTCGCGCCGACGCTGCGCCTGCTCCGGCCGGACCTCCACGCCAAGGGAACCGATTACCGCCCGGAGACCCTCCCCGCGGACGAGCAGGCAGCCCACCGGGAGCTCGGCATTCGCGTGATCACCGTGGGCGACCCGAAGACCCACGCGACGACGGACATCGTCCACGCGGTGCGGCGCCGCCTCGGGCGCGCGGGCGGTTGAGACGTCCGGGGAAGGAGACGCGATGACGGGCGAACGATACGACCTGGTTCTCGTCGGCTCGAGCTTCGCGAGCATGTTCTTCCTGCACCGGTGGCTGGAGCACCGGGCGAACCGGCCGACGCGGGTCCTGGTCCTCGAGAAGGGTCCCAGGAGGGATCTTTCCTGGCAGCTCGCCCACCGGGGGCGCCTGGAGAAAGACGCGGAGGCGACGTACGTCAACCGGACGCCGCGGAAGCCCTGGAGCCAGGTGATCGCCCTCGGGGGCGCGTCCAACGCCTGGTTCGGTTGCGCGCCACGGATGCTTCCCGAGGACTTCCAGCTCCGCAGTCGGTACGGGGTCGGCGAGGACTGGCCCCTCGGGTACGACGACCTGGAGCCGTACTACTGCCTCGCGGAGGAACTGATGGCGGTGGCGGGTCCCTCGGACGACAGCCCGTTCCGACGCTCCCGCCCCTACCCGCAACCGCCCCACTCCATGTCCCTCCCCGACCGCCTGCTGAAGAAGGCGTACCCCGACCGGTTCTTCGTCCAGCCGGTCGCCCGGCCGACCCGCCCCACCGCGAACCGTCCCGCCTGCTGCGCGGCCGGCGTGTGCAACCTCTGCCCGATCGACGCGAAGTTCACGATCCTGAACGAGATGTCGAGCCTGCTCGAGGACCCGCGGGTCACGCTGCGCCTGGAGTCCGCCGTCCAGGTGGTCGACGTGGAGGGAGGCACGGCCACCGGCGTGCGCTGGCTGGACCGCGACGGGCGGGAGCACGCCGCCCGGGCCGACCTGGTCGGCCTCGGTGCCAACCCGATCTGGAACCCCCACATCCTGCTGCGCTCGGGCCTCGACGGCCCACGGGTCGGCCGCCGCCTGCACGAGCAGGTCTCCGTCACCGCCGACGTCTACCTGGGGGGGATCGACAACTTCCAGGGGACGACGGCGACGACCGGCCACGGGTACATGCTCTACCAGGGTGCCCACCGTGCCCGGTGGGGCGCGGTGATGCTCGAGACCTGGAACGTGCCGGTCCTGCGCATGGAGCGGGGCAGGTGGCGGCAGCGGATGATCATCAAGTGCGTCATCGAGGACCTGCCCAGCGAGGACACCCGGGTGACCGTCCACCGGGACGACCCGACGAAGGCGGAGGTGACCTTCGCCGGCCACTCCGCCTACGCCCTGCGGGCGATCGACTGGGTGCGGCGGGTCCTTCCCGGCGTCCTCGCGGAGGCGTTCCCCGTCGACCGGGTCGAGGTTTCCCGCGCGATCAACGCCAGCGAGGGGCACATGATGGGTTCCACGATGATGGGGGCCGACCCGGCAAGGAGCGTCGTCGACCGGGACTGCGTCCACCACCGCGTGCGCAACCTCCTGGTCCTCGGCGCCAGCGTCTTTCCCACCGGGTCCCCCGCGAACCCGACCCCGACGCTCTGCGCCCTTTCCCTCCGGGCCGCGGACCGGGTGCTCGGTCGAACGGCCCGGTGAGCGCGGGGCGGAGCCGGCAGCGCCCGGCGGAACGAGGAGGTGACGATGGCATCGCACCGGAGACCTGGCGACGAGGCGAACGGGACCTTTCCCCGGCGGACGTTTCTCGCGGCGGGGTCCCTGGCCGCCCTGGCGGTCGGGGTCCTCGGCGCACCGGGCTGCGGCGGCGGGGAACCGGCCCGGGGCATGTCGCTCGAGGAGGCCCGGAAGAAGGTGGTCGACTACCTCCGCGTGAAGCTCCCTTACCTCCGGCACGGGAAGGACACCCTCGAGCGGTTCGCCGAGGAGTACGTCCGGCACTTCCCGCCGGGAACGAGGCCCGGGCCGGGACCGAACCTGGTCGCCCGCTACCTCCTGTCGACGGACTTCTTCCCCAACGGGGCGGACGAGTCGAAACCGCTGGACTGGGTGGAGTTCTACGACCCGTACATCAGTCCCTGTTACAACCCCCTCGTCGAGGGCTGAGGAGATCGCCCCGGTGACCGCCGGGCGCCGGGCCCGGGAGCTCCTCGCGCGGGAATGGCTGCCGTTCCTCGCCGTGGTCCTCCTCGTGGTCGTCTCGGGCTGGACGAGGCGCCTGCCGCGATGGAGCCGGGACGAGGCGGAGGTCCTCGCGCTCCTCGCCGCGCTCCTCGTCACGGTCCAGGGCCTGACCCTCTCCGGGCTCGTCCGGCGCCTCGCCCGGAGAATCGAGGCGGGCCGGTGGCTTCCCCTCCGGCTCGTTTCCGCGACCTGGCTGCTCTCGATGGTCGTGACGAACGACGTCGCCCTGCTGGCGGTCGTGCCCCTGACCCTGGCCCTTCACCGCGACGACCGCGGAAACCTGGTCATGCTCGAGGTCCTCGCCGCCAACGCCGGGTCCGCCCTGACGCCGATCGGCAACCCCCAGAACCTGTACCTCTTCTGGCACTACCGGCTGCGGGCCGGGGAGTTCGTGGCCGCGATCGCTCCGTTCTCGGTCCTGTTCCTCGCCGTGATCGCCGGGCTCGCCCTCCTGGCGTCCCGGGGGAGCGGCGTGGCGCCGCTCGGACCACGCCGCCCGATCGACCACCGCGCCGCGCTCGGCTGGACGACACTCCTCGGCATCGTCGTGCTCGTCGTCGTTCACGCCCTGCCCCTTGCCTGCCTCCTCGCGGTCCCGGTGGCGGCACTCCTGCTCGACCGCCGGGCCCTGCGGATCGACGCCGGGCTGCTCCTGGCCTTCGCCTGCTTCTTCGGGATCGCCGACGACCTGCGCGTCGTCCTTGCCGGTCCCCTCGCCCGTGCGGGTCACGTGTTCCTGTTCTCGGCCCTCGCCAGCCAGGTCGTCAGCAACGTGCCGGCGGCACTGCTCTTCTCGGAGTTCACGGCCGACTGGCGGGCGCTCCTCTGGGGGGTCTCCGTCGGCGGGTTCGGGACGCTGGTCGCTTCCCTCGCCAACCTGATCGCCTGGCGGCTCTACGTCGCCCACCCGGGAACGCGGGACGCCGGCCGGTTCACGCTCCGCCTCCACCTCGCCGGAGCGGCGATGTTCCTGCTCGGACTGGCCCTGTGGGGCGTGCTCGGCCTATGACACCCGCCACCGTCACGCGCGGGCATGGATCTCCTGGAGCGGGAGGCGGCGGAAGGCGCGCCCCCGGACCCGGCGGATCGCCGCGACCGCCGCGGTCGCCCCGGAGAGGGTCGTGATCAGTGGCACGTGGCGCTCGAGGGCGACGAGGCGGATCGCCCGCTCGTCGTAGTGGGAGGGCGCCCCGAGGGGCGTGTTGATCACGAGCTGGATCTCCCCGTCCCGCATCCGGTCGACGACGTTCGGCCGCCCCTCGTTGACCTTGTAGACCAGCTCGACGGGAACGCCCCGCTCCCGGAGGAACCGGGCCGTCCCGGCCGTCGCCAGCAGCCGGAACCCCATCTCCGCCAGGTCGCGGGCGACGGGGAGGAGGGCCTCCTTGTCCCGGTCGTGGACCGACAGGAAGGCCGTTCCCCCCGTCGGGAGCCGCATCCCGGTGCCGGCGGACGCCTTGGCGAACGCCTCGCCGAAGTCTTCCCCGGTCCCCATCACCTCCCCGGTCGACTTCATCTCCGGGCCGAGGACCGGGTCCTCGCCCGGGAAGCGGGCGAACGGGAAGACCGGTGCCTTGACGAAATGCATCCCGCGCGGCACCCGCTCGGTCACCCCCATGTCGCGCAGGCGCTCCCCCAGCATCACCCGGGTGGCGATCCGGGCGAGGGGCAGCCCCGTGGCCTTGGCGACGAACGGCACGGTCCTGGATGCCCGCGGGTTCACCTCCAGGACGTAGACCCGTCCCCCCTGGATCGCGAACTGGACGTTGAGGAGTCCCCGCACGTCGAGGGCCAGGGCCAGCTTCCGGGTGATCTCGCGGACCTCGTCCTCGTGGCCGCGGACCTCGTCGTGCCACGGGGGGATCACGCAGGCCGAGTCCCCGGAGTGCACCCCGGCCTGCTCGATGTGCTGCATCACCGCCCCGATCAGCACGTCCTCACCGTCGCACACGGCATCGACGTCCAGCTCGAAGGCGTCCTCGAGGAAGCGGTCGAGCAGCACCGGGTGCTCGGGGGAAGCCTCGACGGCCTGCTCCATCATCGCGCCGAGGGATGCCTCGTCCCAGCAGACGAACATCGCCCGGCCCCCGAGGACGTAGCTCGGCCGCACCAGCAGCGGGTAGCCGATCCGTGCGGCGATCTCCCGTGCCTCCTCGATGCTCCGGGCGGTCCCCCACTCCGGGGCCCGCACCCCCAGGTCCCGCAGCAGGGCGCCGAACCTCCTCCGGTCCTCGGCAAGATCGATCTTCTCCGGGTCGGTGCCGAGGATCGGCACCCCGGCCCGCTTGAGGGGCAGCGCCAGGCGCAGGGGGGTCTGCCCACCGAACTGGACGATCACCCCCTCGGGACGCTCCTTCTCGACGATCTCGAGCACGTCCTCGAGGGTGAGCGGCTCGAAGTAGAGCCGGTCCGACGTGTCGTAGTCGGTCGAGACGGTCTCCGGGTTGCAGTTCACCATGATCGACTCGATGCCCGCGTCCCGCAGGGCGAACGAGGCGTGGCAGCAGCAGTAATCGAACTCGATGCCCTGCCCGATCCGGTTCGGCCCGGACCCGAGGATCAGGACCTTCCGCCGCCCGGTCGGCTCCGCCTCGCACTCCTCCTCCCAGGTCGAGTAGAGGTACGGCGTGTGGGCCTCGAACTCCGCGGCACAGGTGTCGACCCGCTTGTAGACCGGGTGCATCCCGAGCTCGTCCCGCCGCGCCCGCACCCGCTCCTCGTCGGTACCGAGCAGGACGGCCAGCTGCCGGTCGGCGAACCCCAGCCGCTTGGCCTGGTGAAGAAGCTCCTCCGGCACGTCCTCCAGGGTGAAGGCGCGCAGCCTCCCCTCGACCGAGACGACCTGCTCGAGCTGGGCGATGAACCACGGGTCGACCCCCGTGATCCCGGCCACCTTCTCCACCGACCAGCCGGAGAGCAGGGCATGCTTGATGTAGAAGAGGCGCTGCCAGTTCGGTGTCTGGAGCCGCTCGTGGAGCCGTGCCGGGTCGACCACGCGGGTGCCGTCGCCACCGAGCCCGTACCGCCCCGTCTCGAGGCTCCGGAGCGCCTTCTGGAGTGCCTCGGGAAACGTCCGCCCGATCGCCATCGCCTCGCCGACCGACTTCATCTGCGTGCCGAGGTCCGGGGCGGTGCGCGGGAACTTCTCGAACGCCCAGCGGGGAACCTTGACCACCACGTAGTCCAGGGCCGGCTCGAAGCTCGCCGGGGTCTCCCGCGTGATGTCGTTCGGGATCTCGTCCAGCGTGTACCCCAGGGCGAGCTTCGCCGCGATCTTCGCGATCGGGAACCCGGTGGCCTTCGACGCCAGGGCGGAAGACCGGGAGACCCGGGGGTTCATCTCGATGACGAGCATCCGGCCGGTCCGCGGATCGACGGCGAACTGGATGTTCGAGCCGCCCGTCTCGACGCCCACCGCCCGGATGATCGCGAGGGCCGCGTCCCGCATCCGCTGGTACTCCCGGTCGGTCAGGGTCTGGGCCGGCGCGACCGTGACCGAGTCCCCGGTGTGCACGCCCATCGCGTCGAAGTTCTCGATGCTGCAGACGATGACCACGTTGTCGGCCGCGTCCCGCATCACCTCCAGCTCGTATTCCTTCCACCCCAGGATCGACTCCTCGATCAGCACCTGGTCGATCGGCGAGAGATCCAGGCCGCGCCGCACGATCTCGGCGAACTCCTCGGCATTCCAGGCGATACCGCCGCCGCTCCCCCCGAGGGTGAAGCTCGGCCGGATCACGAGGGGATAGCCGATCTCGTCCCGCAACCGCTCCGCCTCGGAGAACGTCGTCGCGAAGCCGCCCCGCGGCATCTCGAGGCCGGCCCCCTCGACCGCCTCCCGGAAGAGCTCCCGGTTCTCGCAGATCTCGACGGCTCTCCGGCTCACCCCGATCAGGCGGATCCCCAGCCGTCCGAGGGTTCCCCGCTCGTCCAGTTCGACGGCGAGGTTGAGAGCCGTCTGCCCACCCACCGTCGGCAGGATGGCGTCGGGGCGCTCCTGCTCGAGGATTCGCTCGACGGTCGCCGCGTCCAGCGGCTCGACGTAGGTCCGGTGGGCGAGCTCCGGGTCCGTCATGATCGTGGCCGGGTTCGAGTTGACCAGGATCGTCTCGAGCCCCTCCTCCCGCAGCGCCTTGATCGCCTGGGTCCCCGAGTAATCGAACTCGCAGGCCTGGCCGATGACGATCGGCCCCGACCCGATCACCAGCACCCGGCGGACGTCGTTCCGTGGCGGCATCTCTCACCCTCCCCGGAGTCATGAAAAAAGGAGCCGCCCCGCGGGGCGGCTCCCGTCGATTCCGGCCACAGGGATCACTCCCCGCCCCCCGCGGGTTCCTCCCCGGGGTCGGCCTTCTTCTCCTCCCCGGAGGTCTCCGAGGTGGCCTCGGTCCCCGTCCCGACCTCGGCCGCGGCCTCCGCCGGCGCCCGCTGGGCGGGCTCGGCCTGCGCGGCCTTCTCCTTCCGGGGCTTCCCCTTCGCGGGTGTTCCCGCCTCGACGAGCTCGATGATCGCCATCTCGGCCCCGTCACCGCGGCGCGGCATCATCCGCACGATCCGGGTGTAGCCGCCCGCCCGGCCCGCGTAACGCGGGGCAATCTCGTCGAACAGGTGCTTGACGAGGGTCCGGTCGCGGAGTTCGCGGGCAACGAGCCGCCGGTCGTGGACGGTGTCCCGACGGGCGCGCGTGATCAGCTTCTCGGCGTACGACCGGAGCTCCTTCGCCTTGGCGAGGGTCGTCGTGATCCGCTCGTGCTGGAACAGCGCCGTCGCCAGGTTGCGCAGCAGCGCGCGGCGGTGCTCCGTGGTCCGGCCCAGCTTGCGGTGTGCCCAGCGGTGTCTCATCGTCGTCTCGCTCCCGGCATCAGCTCGTGGAACCCGACGTGGCGCCGAGGTCCATCCCGAGGCTGAGGTTCATCTCCGCCAGCAGCTCCTTGATCTCGTTGAGCGACTTGCGGCCGAAGTTCTTCGTCTTGAGCAGCTCCGCCTCCGTCTTCTGCACGAGGTCGCGCACGGTCTGGATCCCGGCGCTCTTCAGGCAGTTGTACGACCGGACGGAAAGCTCCAGCTCGTCGATGGTGCGCTCGAGGTTGTCGAGCAGGGCGCTGTCGATCGTCTCGGTGACCTGTGCCTCCGGGACGACCTGCTCCTCGAAGTTGATGTAGATCGCGAGGTGCTCCTTGAGCAGGCTCGCCGCGGTCGCCACCGCGTCCCGCGGGGAGATCGTCCCGTCGGTCCACACCTCGAGGATCAGCTTGTCGTAGTCGGTCGAACGCCCGACACGGGCCGCTTCGACCGTGTAGTTGACCTTCCGGATCGGCGAGTAGAGGGCATCGATCGGGATGTACCCCAGCGCCAGGTCCTCGTCGAGGTTCTGGTCGGCGGGGACGTAACCGCGCCCGGGCTTGATCCGGAGCTCCATGTCGATGGAGCCCTCGTCCGAGAGGTTGGCGATCACGCGCTCCGGCTCGAGGATCTCGACGTTGGCGTTGGTCTCGATGTCCCCGGCGGTCACGACCTTCGGGCCGCGCGCCGTCAGGCGGAGCGTCTCCACCTTCGGAACCGCCAGCTTCACCGGGATCTGCTTCAGGTTGAGGATGATGTCGGTCACGTCCTCCGTGACCCCGGGAATCGAGGAGAACTCGTGCAGGACTCCCTCGATCCGGATCGCCGTGATCGCGGCGCCCTCGATGGAGGAAAGCAGGATCCGCCTCAGGGCGTTGCCGATCGTCGTCCCGAAGCCCTTCTCGTAGGGCTGGGCCATGAACTTGCCGTAGGTGTCGTCGGTGGAGGGGTCGACCTCCAGGAACCTCGGCTTCTGGAACTCCATGTCAGGTCCTCCGGCGCGCTGCGGGGCGCAGGCCTCACTTCGAGTAGAGCTCGACGATCAGGTTCTCCTGGATGGGCATCGTGATGTCCTCGCGCTTCGGGAGATCCACCACCGTCCCCTTGAAGTTCTGGGCGTCGAGCTCGAGCCAGCGCGGGATTCCCCTGCCCTGGGCGGTGTCGAGGTTGCCCTGGATGATCGCGTTCTTGCGGCTCTTCTCCCGCAGCTCGATCACGTCCCCCCGGCGCACCTGGTAGGAGGGAATGTCGACCTTGTGGCCGTTGACCAGGAAGTGGCCGTGGTTGACGAGCTGCCGCGCCTGCGCGCGCGAGGACGCGAAGCCGAGGCGGTAGACGACGTTGTCGAGGCGCCGCTCGAGGAAGGACAGCAGGATCTCGCCGGTCACGCCCTTCTTCGCCGCCGCGCGCTTGAAGTAGAGGCGGAACTGGCGTTCGAGGACGCCGTAGATCCGCTTGACCTTCTGCTTCTCGCGGAGCTGGATGCCGTACCCCTGGAGCTTGATCCGGCGACGGCCGTGCTGCCCCGGGGCGTAGTTGCGGCGCTTGATCGCGCACTTGTCCTTGAAGCAGCGCTCACCCTTGAGGAAGAGCTGCGAACCCTCGCGTCGGCAGAGCCGGCAGACCGGGCCGATGTAGCGTCCCATGTCTCGGTACCTCCTGCGTCAGACCCGCCGGCGCTTCGGCGGACGGCAACCGTTGTGGGGAATCGGGGTGACGTCCTTGATCGACTTCACCTCGAGGCCCGCGGCCGCGAGGGCGCGGATGGAGGACTCCCGGCCCGCCCCCGGCCCCTGGACCTGGACGTCGACGGTGCGCACGCCGTGCTCCCGGGCGAACTGCACCGCCTGCTGCGCGGCCATCTGGGCCGCGAACGGCGTGCCCTTCCGCGAGCCCTTGAAGCCCGCACGGCCGGCGCTCGACCAGGCGATCACGTTCCCCTGCGGATCCGTGATCGTCACGATCGTGTTGTTGAAGGTCGCCTGGATGTGGGCGATGCCGTGGGGAACGTTCTTCCGCTCCCGCCGCCGGGGTCCCTTCCTGCCTCTACCCTTCGCCATCTCGTCTCATCTCCCGTCGGGTCGCCGTGCTACTTGCGGACCTTCTTCTTGCCGGCCACCGCCACGCGCGGTCCCTTCTTCGTCCGGGCGTTGGTGTGGGTCCGCTGCCCGCGCACGGGCAGGCCCAACCGGTGACGGACACCACGGTAGCAGTTGATCTCCATCAGCCGCTTGATGTCCATCTGGATGTTCTTCCGCAGGTCACCCTCGACCCGGCCTTCCTCCTGGATGATCTGGCGGATCGCGCGCACCTGCTCTTCCGTCAGGTCCTTGACCCGCACCTCCGGGGGCACCTGGGCCCGCTCGAGGATCTTCTTCGAGCGGGTCGGCCCGATCCCGAAGATGTAGGTCAGCGCGACGTCGATCCGCTTGTTCAGGGGAAGGTCCACACCCGCGATGCGTGCCATCGGTCAGTCTCCCGTCAACCCTGCCGCTGCTTGTGCTTGGGGTTCTCGCAGATCACGCGGACCACGCCCTTCCGCTTCACGATCTTGCACTTGTCACAGATCTTCTTCACCGATGCCCGAACCTTCATGGGTCACCTCGTCCCGCGCCGAGCGCCTACTTGTAGCGGTAGACGATCCGGCCGCGGTTCAGGTCGTAGGGCGAAAGCTCCACGAGCACCCGGTCGCCGGGCAGGATGCGGATGAAGTGCTTGCGCATCCGCCCGGAGATGTGGGCGAGCACCCGGTGCCCGTTGTCGAGTTCCACCCGGAACATCGCGTTGGGCAGGGTCTCCACCACCACCGCCTCGACCTGGATGGCCTCTTCCTTCGCCAAGGTGTCGCTCCTCACTCGCTCGCCGCGGGCACGCCCAGCACCCGCGGACCGGACGGCGTCACCGCCGCCACCAGTTCCCAGTGGGCCGCCAGCGACCCGTCACGGGTCACCGCCGTCCAGCCGTCCCCGAGCACCTTCACCGCGGCATCGCCGGCGGTGATCATCGGCTCGATCGCGAGCACCATGCCCGGCTCGAGCCGTGGGCCCCGCCCGGGGGGGCCGAAGTTCGGCACCTGGGGCTCCTCGTGGAGCCGGGTACCGATGCCGTGGCCGACGAACTCCCGGACGACCCCGAAACCCGCGGCGGTGGCGTGGCGCTCCACCGCGTGGCCGATGTCCGAGAGCCTGCGGCCCGGCCGCACTTCCTCGATGGCGAGGTGGAGGCACTCCCGCGTCACCCGCGAGAGGCGCTCCGCCTCCTCGCTCACCGCACCCACGGGGACCGTGATCGCCGAGTCCCCGTACCACCCGTCCAGCAGCACCCCGAAGTCCAGGCTGACCAGGTCGCCCTCGGCCAGCTTCCGGTCCGACGGGATGCCGTGCACCACCTCCTCGTTGATCGAGACGCACAGGCTGGCCGGGTAGCCCATGTAGCCCTTGAAGGCGGGCTTGGCCCCCGCCTCCCGGGCCAGGCGTTCGGCCAGCTCGTCGAGCTCGAGGGTGGGGACCCCCGGCTCGATCCGCGCCTCGACCGCGTGCAGGATCTCCAGCACCAGGCGGCATGCCCGGTCGATCCTGTCGATCTCCTCGTCCGACCGCCTGGGGATCATCGCTCACCCAGGGCGGCCGTAATGCGCGAGAATACCTCCTCGATCGTCCCGACGCCATCGATCTCGGCGAGCAAACCGCGCTCCCGGTAGACCTTTGCCACCGGCTCGGTCTGCTCCCGGTAGACCCGCAGCCGTTCCCGGATCGTCTCCGGGGTGTCGTCCGACCGTCCTTCCTCCCGGTGAAGGAGCCGGTCCACGAGCACGGTCTCCGGGACCACCAGGTAGATCACCCGGTCCAGGCCGACCCCCTGGCCCGCCAGGATCCCGTCGAGGATCTCCACCTGCCGGAGGGTCCGGGGAAACCCGTCGAGGAGGAACCCCGCCTTCGCATCTTCTTCGCCCAGGCGCTCCGCCACCACCCGGCCGATCAGGTCGTCGGGCACCAGCTCGCCCCGGGCGATCGTGTGCTGCACCTGCCGGCCCAGCTCGGTCCCGGCCGCCACCGCGGCCCGGAGGATATCGCCCGTGGAGACGTGGGGGATCCCGTACCGCGCGGAGATCTTCCGCGCCTGGGTTCCCTTCCCCGCTCCCGGGGGACCGAACAGGACCAGCCGCATTGCCTCAGCGCCTCCCCCGGATCTTCGTCTTCTTCAGGAATCCGTCGTAGTGGCGCATCACGAGCTGGCTCTCGATCTGCTGGACCGTGTCCATTGCCACGCCGACGACGATCAGCAGCGAGGTGCCGCCGAAGTAGAACTTCACGTTCATCCCGTCCAGCACCCACCGGGGCAGGATGCGCTCGAAGAACATCCCCACCGCCGCCGGTTCCAGCTTGTGGAGGGGAATCCCGCTGATCAGGAAGATCGGCAGCATCGAGACCGCCGCCAGGTAGATCGCGCCGGCGAAGGTCAGCCGCGTCAGCACCCGGTCGATGTACTGGGCGGTCTGCTTGCCCGGCCGCACGCCGGGGATGAAGCCCCCGACCCGCTTCATGTTCTCCGCCGTGTCCATCGGGTTGAAGATGATGGACGTGTAGAAGAAGCAGAAGAAGATGATCAGCACCAGGTAGAGGAAGTCCCAGAGCGGCATGTTCCACTGGAGCTGCCGCTCGAGGACCCCGAGGAACGGCACCGGCCAGCGCGAGTACAGGATCTGGACCATGGTCTGCGGCAGGGCGAGCAGCGAGGACGCGAAGATCACCGGGATGACGCCGCCCGTGTTGACCTTGAGCGGGAGGAACGTGTTCATCCCCCGCATGATCCGCCGCCCGCGGACCCGCGAGGCGTACTGGATCGGAATCCGCCGCTGGGCCCGCTCGACGAAGACGACCGCCGCCACCACGGCCACCATCACGACGAGCAGCAGGGCCATCGTGATCAGGCTTCGCTCGCCGCGAAGCAGCTCCTGGATCGTCGCCCGGATCGCGCTCGGCAGGCGCGCCACGATCCCGGCGAAGATGATCAGCGAGATCCCGTTGCCGATTCCCCGCTCGCTGATCTGCTCACCGAGCCACATGATGAACGCGGTCCCGGTGGTCAGCGTCAGCATGGTAATGAAGTAGAACATCGGCCCCGGGTTCCGGACGATCGGCTCCTCGCCGCCCAGCTTGCTGATCCAGATGCAGATCCCCGCGGCCTGGATCAGCGAGAGGATGATCGTCCCGTACCGGGTCCACTGCGTGATCTTCCGCCGTCCGACCTCCCCTTCCTTCTGCAGCCGCTCCAGGTACGGCCAGACGACCGCCAGGAGCTGCAGGATGATCGATGCCGAGATGTACGGCATGATCCCGAGGGCGAAGATCGTCAGGTTGCGGAAGTTCCCGCCCGAGAACAGGTCGACGAGGCCGAAGACGGACCCCGCGTTCCGCGAGAACCAGTGATTGAGCGCCTCGAGGTTGATGCCCGGGATCGGGATGAATGCCCCGATCCGGTACACGCCGAGCAACGCGAACGTGAACAGCACGCGCTGCTTCAGGTCCTCGATGCGGAAGATGTTCTGGAGGCTCTCGATCATTTGCCGGCCGCCTCGCCGCCGATGAGCTCCACCTTGCCCCCGGCCGCCTCGATCTTCTTCCGGGCCCCCTCGCTGGCGGCGTGCACCCGGACCGTCAGCGCGACCCCGATCTCACCCTTGCCGAGCAGCTTGACCCGCAGGGTCTCCCTCCGGCGCAGGATCCCCGCCTCGACCAGGAGCTCCGGCGTCACCTCGGTGCCCGCCTCGAACTTCGCCAGGCGCCCGACGTTCACCTCCGCGAACTCCTCGCGGAAGATGTTCGTGAAGCCCCGCTTCGGCACGCGGCGGATCAGCGGCATCTGGCCGCCCTCGAAGCCCCAGCGCCGGGAGTAGCCGGACCGGGACTTCTGGCCCTTCTGCCCGCGGCCCGCCGTCTTTCCCCAGCCGGAGCCCGGGCCCCTCCCGACGCGCTTGCGCTTGCGCTTCGCCCCGGGGGCCGGACCGATCTCGTGCAGTCGCATCGTCGTACCTCCGCCCTCAGCGCGCCTCGTTGGCCGCGGAGTCGTCCACGATCCGCACCAGGTGCGGGATCTTCTTCACCATGCCCCGGATCGAGGGATGGTCCGGCAGCTCCACCACGCGGTGCATCTTGCCGAGACCCAGGGCCTTGAGGATGCGCTTGTGCTTCTCGGGGGCCCCGATCCCGCTGCGCACCTGCTGGATCCTGAGCTTCCCGTCGCTCACGCCTCACCTCCCTCGGCCGCGACGGCGACCTTCTTCCGGGCGTCCGGATCGAGACGCTCGACCGGAACGCCGCGCAGGCGCGAGACCTCGCGCACGTCCATCAGGTTCTTCAGCCCCTCGAAGGTCGCCCGCACGACGTTGTGCGGGTTCTGGGTGCCGATGCACTTCGTCAGCACGTCCTGCACGCCGAGGGACTCGAGAATCGCACGCACCGCACCGCCGGCGATCACGCCGGTCCCGGGCGCGGCCGGCTTGAGCAGCACCCGGCCCGCGCCGTGGTGACCGATCACCTCGTGGGGAATCGTCGTCCCCTTGAGCGGAACGCGGATCATGTTGCGCTTCGCCTTCTCGATCCCCTTGGCGATCGCGGACGGGACCTCCTTCGCCTTTCCCATGCCGAAGCCGACGCGCCCCTTGCCGTCACCGACGACGACCAGCGCCGAGAAGGAGAAGTTCTTCCCGCCCTTGACCACCTTCGTAACCCGGTTGATGAAGACAACCTGGTCCCGGAGGTCCGAGCCCTCGCGATCCCTGCCGCCGCGATCCCTGTTGAAAGCCACGTGGTCCTCCGCCGTCAGAACTCGAGGCCGGCCTCGCGGGCCGCCTCGGCGAGCGCGCGCACCCGGCCGTGGTAGCGGTAACCGCCACGGTCGAACACGACGCGGGTGATCCCCTTCTCCTGGAGCCGCTTGCCGATCAGGCCGCCGACCACCTTCGCCGCGGCGACGTTCCCGCCGTAGGAGACCTGCTCGCGGGCCTCGGGGTCGAGGGTCGACGCGGCGGCGACGGTCGTCCCCGCCGCGTCGTCGATCGCCTGCACGTAGATGTGCTTCAGGCTCCGGAAGACGGCGAGGCGGGGCCTCTCCGCGGTGCCGGAGATCCGGCCGCGGATGCGCCGGCGCACCTTCAGCCGGGCAGCCTTGCGATCCTTCTTCGAGTACATCGGCTCTCTCCGCTCGCTTACTTGCCGGCCGCCTTGCCGGGCTTGAGGCTGATCCGCTCGCCGCGGTACCGGATCCCCTTCCCCTTGTAGGCATCCGGCTTGCGCAGGGCCCGGATGTCGGCGGCGACCTGGCCGATCTTCTGCTTGTCGATCCCCTGGAGAATGATCACCGTGTTGCGCTCCTCGGCGCGGGCGGTGATCCCCTCCGGCAGCTCGAACTCGACCGGGTGGGAATAGCCGAGGGTGAAGACGATCTTGTTGCCCTTCACCTCGCCCCGGTACCCGGTCCCGACGATCTCGAGCACCCGCTCGTATCCCTGGCTCACCCCGTGGACGGCGTTCGCGAGGAGCGCCCGGGTCAGCCCGTGCAGGGACCGCTGCGGCTTGCTGTCGTTCCGGCGCTCGAGCTTCGCCTCGCTCCCGTCGACCTTGACGGTGATGCCGTCCGGCACGGGAACCTCGAGACGCCCCTTGGGCCCCTTCACGCCGACGACACCCGGCCGGATGTCGAGCTCCACCCCGGCAGGAAGGGGAACGGGCGTGTAACCGATGCGCGACATGGTTGAACCCTCCCTACCAGATGTTGCAGAGCCACTCGCCGCCGACGCCCTCGCGCCGGGCGGTGCGCCCGTCCAGGACACCCTTGGAGGTGCTGAGGATGGAGATCCCCATCCCGCCGAGGATGCGCGGAATCTCCCGTCGGCCGATGTACACGCGCCTTCCGGGCTTGCTCACCCGCTCGAGCCCGTGGATCACGCGCTCCCCGCGGGGCCCGTACTTCAGCTCGATGTGGAGATGCCCCTGCTTGCCCGGCTCGTCCTCGTGGCGGAAATCGCGGATGAACCCTTCTTCCTTGAGGATCCGGGCGATCTCCCGCTTCATCTTCGACGACGGGATGGTGACATGCTCGTGACCCGCCATCAGGGCGTTCCTGATGCGCGTCAGCATATCGGCAATCGGGTCGGTCATGGACATGAAGGCTACCCCTTTCGCTTACCAGCTCGCCTTGCGCACCCCGGGGACGTAACCCTGGAGGCTCAACTCGCGGAAGCAGACCCGGCACAGCTGGAACTTGCGCAGGTACCCGCGGGGCCGGCCGCAGCGCCGACACCGGTTCCGCGCCCGGACCGGGAACTTGGGCTTCTTGTACATCGCTGCCATCTTGGCGGTGGTCGCCATGGAGCTCCTCCTCCCGGCTCTCAGCGGGCGAACGGCATGCCGAGCTTCGCCAGGAGCGACCTGGCCTCGGCGTCCGTCTTCGCCGAAGTGACGATGGTCACGTTCATGCCGATGGCACGCTGGACCTTCGCGTAGTTGACCTCGGGGAACACGAGCTGGTCCTTGATGCCGAGGGTGTAGTTCCCGCGCCCGTCGAACGCCTTCTTCGACACGCCGCGGAAGTCGCGAACCCGCGGCAGCGCGAGGTTCATCAGGCGGTCGAGGAACTCCCACATCCGGGCCGCCCGCAGGGTGACCGAGACGCCGACCGGCATCCCCTCGCGCAGCTTGAAGTTCGAGATCGACTTCCGCGCGCGACGCACCACCGGCTTCTGCCCGGTGATCTGGGTCAGCTCCTCGATGGCCTCCTCGAGCAGCTTCGGGTCACGGGAGGCCTCGCCGATGCCCATGTTCACGACGATCTTGTGCAGGCCGGGCACCGCCATGGGATTCCTGTAGCCGTACTCCTCCTGGAGGGCCGGCCGGACCTCTTCCTCGTACTTCTTCCGGAGTCGCGGGACGTACGCCATGGCTGCCCTCACCGATCCAGCTCGGCGCCGGAGCGCCGGGCGATGCGGACCTTCCGCTTCTTTCCGTCCGGGCCGACCAGGAACTTGTGGCCCACCCGGGTCGGCTTCCCCGTCTCGGGATCGACCGGGAGGAGCTTGCAGACCCGGATCGGGGACTCCTGGGCGACGACGCCGCCCTGGATGCCCTTCGACGGGTTCGGGCGCATGTGCTTCTTGCGCATGTTCACGCCCTCGACGATCGCCGTACCCTTGTCGGCGAACACGCGCAGGACGCGCCCGCGGGCCCCCTTGTCGTTCCCGCTGATCACGATGACCGTGTCGCCCTTGCGGATGTGCATCGTCGCCTTCCTCACAGGACCTCGGGGGCCAGGGAGACGATCCGCATGAAGTTCTTCTCGCGGAGTTCCCGGGCCACCGGGCCGAACACGCGGGTGCCGATCGGCTCCCCGGCATCGTTGACCAGGACGGCCGCGTTCTCGTCGAAGCGGATGTAGCTGCCGTCCTTGCGCCGGTGCTCGTTCCGCGTGCGGACGATCACCGCCTTCACGACGGCCCCCTTCTTCACCGTGCCGTCCGGGCTCGCTTCCTTGACGGAGGCGATCACGACGTCACCGAGGCCCCCGTACTTCCCGGCGTTCCCCCCGCGCAGGCGGATCGCCATGATCTTCTTCGCCCCGGAGTTGTCGGCGACGTTGAGGATGCTCTGCATCTGGATCATGCCGCCCTCCCCTCACTCGCCGGTCGCGGGTCGGCCGCCCTCGATGGCGGCCCCCTCCGGGCGGGAGATGATCCGGCGCACCCGCCAGCGCTTCCGCGCCGACAGTGGCCGGGTCTCGATGATCTCCACCTTGTCGCCGATGCCGCAGACCTCGCGCTCGTCGTGGGCGAGGAACTTCTTCGAGCGCTTCACGACGCGCTTGTAGACGGGGTGCTGGACCAGGCGCTCGACGAGCACCTTGACCGTCTTCGCGCCGGGCTTCCCGACGACGACACCGACCTTCCGCTGTCCCTGGCCTCTGCCCTGAACCTGGGCCATCACCGGGCCTCCTTCGCGGCCTCGGCCCGCTCGCGCTCACGCAGGACGGTCAGCGCCCGGGCAAGGTCCTTCCGGGTTTCCCTCAGCTTGTGCGGCTTCTCGAGCTGCCCGATCGCCTTCTGCAGGCGCAGGTTGAAGAGGGCCTTCTTCAGCTCGAGAACCTCCTTCTTCAGCTCCTCGATGTTCATGTCCCGCAGCTGGCTCGCCTTCATCGTCCACCTCCGCTCAGACCGGCCGCCGGCGGACGAACTTGGCCGGGATCGGCAGCTTGCTGGCCGCGAGCCGCATCGCGCGCTCCGCGACCTCCGGGGCGACCCCCTCGAGCTCGAAGAGGATCTTCCCCGGCTTCACCACGGCCACCCAGTGGTCCGGGGCCCCCTTCCCCGAACCCATCCGGGTCTCGGCCGGCTTCTTCGTCACCGGCTTGTCGGGGAAGATGCGGATCCAGACCTTCCCGCCGCGCTTGACCGCACGGGTCATCGCGACGCGGGCCGCCTCGATCTGCCGGGCGGTGATCCAGCCCCGGTCCAGCGCCTTGAGCCCGTAGTCGCCGAAGGCGATCGTCGAGCCGCGCTGGGCCAGGCCCTTCATCCGGCCCCGCTGCACCTTGCGGTACTTGACCTTGCTGGGCTGCAACATGGCTGTCTCGCTCCTCGGCTATCAGCGCAGGCGGCCCCTGCGGGTCACCACCTCGGTCTGCTCGCCCTTGTAGATCCAGCACTTCACGCCGATCACCCCGTAGGTCGTCCGGGCGATCGCGAAGCCGTAGTCGATGTCCGCCCGCAGCGTGTGGAGCGGAAGCCGGCCGTTCAGGTACCACTCCGCCCGCGCGATCTCGTGGCCACCGAGCCGGCCGGCGCAGCGGACCTTGATCCCCTTCGCTCCGAAGCGCTGGGCCGACTCCACGGCCTTGCGCATCGCGCGGCGGAAGGCGATCCTCCGCTCCAGCTGGGCGGCGATCCCCTCCGCCACCAGCTGGGCGTCGAGCTCGGGCTTCTCCACCTCGACGATGTCCAGGAAGACGTCCCGCCCCGTCTTCTTCTTCAGCTCCTCGCGGAGCTTGTCCACCTCCGACCCGCGGCGGCCGATGATGATCCCCGGGCGCGCCGTGTGCAGGGTGATCTTCAGCTTGTGCTCACCGGCCCGCTCGATCTCGATCGACGAGATGCCGGCATGGTAGAGCTTCTTCTTCAGCTCGTCCCGGAGCTTCAGGTCCTCGTGGAGGAAGTCCGCGTAGCGCCGGGTCTCGAACCAGCGGCTCTTCCAGGTGCGATTGAACCCCAGCCGGAAACCGTAGGGATGAACCTTCTGTCCCATCTCTTCCCCTCGCGCGTCAGCGCCGTCCGCCGGCCCGGCCGGGCTCCAGCAGATCGAGCTCGATGGTCACGTGGCTGCGCCGCTTCAGCACCGGCATGAAGCGCCCCATCGTTCCCGCCCGGCCCCGCCGCTCGGTGGGACCCTTGTCGACGAAGATCCGGGCGACGTACAGCCGGTCGATGTCCACCCGTTCCTCCAGCTGCTGCGCGTTGGCGATCGCCGAGTTCAGCAGCTTCTCGAGGGGCCGGGCGACCCGCTTCGGGCTCGCCTTGAGGATGGCCAGCGCCTCCCCGACCTCCTTGCCCCGGATCTGGTCGGCGACGAGCCGCGTCTTCTGCGGACTCGTCTTCAGGTAGCGGAGCGTTGCCCTGGAGATCATGCCTGCCTCCTCGTCAGCGCCGGGCCCGCTTGTCCTTGCTGCCCGCGTGCCCCTTGAAGGTCCGCGTCAGCGCGAACTCGCCCAGCTTGTGCCCGACCATGTTCTCGGTGATGTAGACCGGGATGAACTTCCGGCCGTTGTGCACGGCGATCGTGTGACCGACCATCTCCGGCGTGACCGTGGAACGGCGGGACCAGGTCTGGATCACCTTCCGGTCGTTGTTCCGGTTCATCTCCTCGATCTTCTTGAGGAGGTGGTGATCGACGAAGGGTCCCTTCCAGACGGATCGAGCCATCGCTGCCTCCCGCTACTTCTGGCCGCGCCGACGCACGATGAAGCGGTCGGTCCTCGGGTTCTTGCGCGTCTTGTGTCCCTTGGTCGGCACGCCCCACGGGGTGACCGGGTGACGGCCTCCGGAGCTCTTCCCCTCGCCGCCGCCGTGCGGGTGGTCGACCGGGTTCATCGCCACGCCCCGCACCACCGGCCGGCGACCGAGCCAGCGGGTCCGGCCCGCCTTGCCGATGCTGACGTTGGCATGGTCGATGTTCCCCACCTGGCCGATCGTCGCCCGGCACTCGACCAGCACCAGCCGGACCTCGCCCGACGGAAGCCGCAGGTGGGCGTACCGGCCCTCCTTGGCCAGGATCTGGGCGGAGGCCCCGGCACTCCGCGCGAGCTGCCCGCCCTTCCCGGGGCGGAGCTCGATGTTGTGCACCGTCGTCCCCACCGGGATGTTCTTCAGCGGAAGGCAGTTACCCACCACGATGTCCGCGTCCGGCGACGAGATCACCTGCTGCCCGACCCGGAGGCCCAGCGGGGCGATGATGTAGCGCTTCTCGCCGTCGGCGTAGTGGATCAGCGCGATGTTCGCGGAGCGGTTCGGATCGTACTCGATCGTCGCGACCCGCCCGGGAACGCCGTCCTTGTCGCGCTTGAAGTCGATGACCCGGTACCGGCGCTTGTGTCCGCCGCCCCGGTGCCAGATGCTGACCCGGCCGGTGTTGTTCCGCCCGCCGGAGCGCTTCTTCCCCTCGGTCAGCGGCTTGTAGGGCTTCGTGGTCGTGATCTCCGGGGAGATCAGGACCTCCATCTGCCTTCTGCCCGGTGAGGTCGGCTTGAACTTCTTGATCGGCATGCGTTCGCCTCACGGCCTCGCGAAGAGGCGGATCAGCCTTCCAGGTAGTCGATCGTCTTGCTGCCCGGCTTCAGGGTCACGTAGGCCTTCTTCCAGGACGGCCTGTACCCTTCCGACCGGCCATAGCGGCGCTTCTTCCCCTTCATGTTGACCGTCCGGACGTGGAGTACCTCCACGCCGAAGATCTCCTCGACGGCCTTCCGGACCATGAACTTGTTCGCGTCCGGATGAACCTCGAAGATGAAGGTCTCGCCGCTCTTCTTCCGCCGGACCAGCTCCTCGCGAAGCCGCGTCCCCTTCTCGGTCAGCTTCGGCCGGCGAATGATGTCCCAGGCAGTCAGTCCGTTCATCGGCTCAGCACCTCCCCGAGCGCCTCGGCCGCGGCCCGGCTGAGCACGACGGTGTCGTGGTCGAGCACGTGCCAGGCGTGGAGCTGGAGCGCCCGGATCGCGGCGATCGCCGGGTGATTGCGCGTCGCCCGCTCGAGGCCCTCGTTCACCTCGCCGTGGTAGACGAGCAGCACCTTCCCCTCGAGCCCGAGCTGCTTCCGCACCAGCTGCTCCGCGAGCCTGGTCTTCGGCTGCTCGAGGGAGATCTCGTCCACGACGCGGAGGTTCCCCTCCCGGAGCTTCTCCGACAGGGCCGACGCGAGGGCGCGCCGGCGAGCCTTCTTCGGGAAGTGCCAGGAGTAGTCCCGCGGCTGCGGCCCGAAGACCGTTCCACCCCCGCGCCACAGGGGCGAGCGGATCGAGCCGTGGCGGGCACGGCCCGTCCCCTTCTGCCGCCAGGGCTTCCTCCCGCCGCCGCTCACCTCGACCCGGTTCTTCGTCTTGTGGGTCCCGCGGCGGGCACACGCGAGGTAGTGGCGGACCGCCTCCCAGAGAAGGTGCCGCTTGAGCGGGTACTCGAACGCGGCAGGCGGGAGCTCGACCCTGCCCACTTCCTCGTTCTCCAGGTTGTACACGCTGACTTCGGGCATCGTCCTCACTCCGCCTTGGCGGCCGCGGACCCGTGGCCGCGCCGGATGACGACCAGGCTGCCACGGGCGCCCGGGACCGCCCCCTTGACCAGGAGCAGGTTCCGCTCGGGGTCGACCTGGACCACCTCGAGGCCCTTCACGGTGACGCGGCGCGAACCCATGTGTCCCGCCATCCGCATCCCGGGGAAGACCCGGGACGGGTAGGCCGAGGCACCGATCGAACCCGGCGCGCGGTGAAACATCGACCCGTGGGTCGCCCTGCCGCCGCCGAACCCGTGCCGCTTCACCACGCCCTGGAAGCCCCGCCCCTTGCTCGTCCCGATGACGTCGACCCGCTGGCCGGGCTCGAAGATCGCGCAGGTGACGGTTGCGCCGGGCTGCGCGTCCTCGCCCTCGGCCAGGCCGACCTCGCGGACGACCCTCGTCGGGGGAACCCCGGCCTTCTCGAAGTGGCCGCGCATCGGCTTCGTGGCCTTGCGGTCGGGGCGGTCCTCGACCAAGCCGAGCTGGACCGCCTCGTAGCCGTCCCGCTCCCTGGTCTTCCGCTGCACGACAACGCAGGGGCCCGCCCGCAGGACCGTGACCGGCACCGCCCGGCCGTCCTCGGAGAACAGCTGGGTCATGCCGATCTTCCTGCCGATCAATCCGTTCACCATCGTCAGGTTCTCCACCAGGGCTGCCGACCAGCCGCTTACTTGAAGGCCCGGATCTCGA
This sequence comes from uncultured Acidobacteriota bacterium, assembly GCA_964420365.1. Classification (GTDB taxonomy): domain Bacteria; phylum Acidobacteriota; class Polarisedimenticolia; order J045; family J045; genus JAMOQA01. The sequence continues at coordinate 154,346 of CAYQTA010000060.1, forward strand.
CGTGCACCCCCGCGGGGAGGTCGAGCTTCATCAGGGCGTCCACGGTCTCCGGGGTCGGGTCGAGGATCTCCAGGTACCGCTTGTGCGTCCGGATCTCGAACTGCTCCCGCGACTTCTTGTCGACGTGCGGGGACCTCAGGACCGTGTAGAGACTGCGCTTGGTCGGCAGCGGGACCGGCCCCGCCACGCGGGCCCCGGTGCGCCGCGCCGTGTCCACGATCTCGGTCGCGGACTGGTCGAGGATGCGGTGATCGTAGGCCCTGAGGCGGATCCGGATCTTGTCGGAAGTCATGGTCGCGTCCTTCCCTGCGGTGGGCGTCCCGTCGCTACTCGATGATCTCGGTGACGGTGCCGGCGCCGACCGTCCGGCCGCCCTCGCGAATCGCGAAGCGCAGCCCACGGTCCATCGCGATCGGCTGGATCAGCTCCACCGAAATCTCCAGCCGGTCTCCCGGCATCACCATGT
>CAYQTA010000061.1:0-35931 GCA_964420365.1 uncultured Acidobacteriota bacterium
CCGCGCAGCGCCCGTATCTTCCGCGGGACCAGCCGCCCCCCCGAGGATCCGCCCTTGCTCGGTTCGCTGCCGATCTCCGCCGCCGCCCACGGCTACCTGGCCCTCCTGCTCGGCATCTGGGCGGCGTCGGTCGGCGTCCCGATCCCGGAGGAGATCCCGCTCCTCTCGGCGGGGATCCTCGCCGCCCTCGGCATCATCGAGGTTCCCGAGGCGATCGCGGTCGGGCTCTTCGCCTGCGTCACCGGTGACCTGCTGGTCTACGGGCTGGGGCGCCGCATCGGCTCGCACCTCGACGAGCACCCGTACCTGCGGAGGATCATGCGCGGCCGGTACCTGCTCCGCGCCCGCCACCTCTACGTCCGCCGGGGGCCGTGGACCCTGCTGATCGCCCGGTTGCTCCCCGGCCTGAAGATGCCGTTCCTCTTCACCGCGGGCGCCCTCCGGATGCCGTTCCGCCGGTTCCTGCTCTACGACATCCTCTCCGTCTCGATCCTGGTCCCGAGCCTGGTCCTGGTCGCCTACCACTCCTCCCTGTCGGTTGCCCAGCTCGACCGCCTGTTCGTGGACGTCAGCCTGGTGGCGGTCCCGGGCTTCCTGCTCCTGCTCGCCCTGCTGGTCGGCCTCTACGCCTGGCGCCGGAAGAGGTTCGTCGCGCGGCGGCACGCGCGGCTGACCGCGGAGCGGATCGCCCGGGAGGAGGAGGAGCGGCGGCGGCGCGAGGAGGAACGCCGCTCCGCCTGAGCCGGCCGGCTTCCCGTCCCTTTCGTCGTCGTTTCCCTGCCCCCGGGGCGGCCCGGGCCCTATCATCCCCCGTGGGCGGCCTGCTGCCGCCCGGAGGGTTTGCCGTGCGCTACCTGGTCGTCCATGCTCACCTCTACCAGCCCCCGCGGGAGAACCCGTGGAGCGAAGTGATCGAGCGCCAGCCGAGCGCCGCACCCTTTCATGACTGGAACGAACGGGTCTCCGACGAGTGCTACGAGCGCCTCGGGGCGGCCGGGGTCCGCGGTCCGCGGGGCCGGATCGTCACGCTGGTCAACCTCTTCTCGCGGATCTCGTTCAACGTCGGCCCGACGCTCGCCGGCTGGCTCGAGCGGCGGCGGCCGGACGTGCTGGCCGACGCCCTGGCCGGCGACGCCGCCTCCCGGCGGAGGAGCGGGACCGGAGCCGCCCTGATGCAGGCGTTCGGCCACCCGATCCTGCCCCTTTGTGAACCGCGGGAGCGGAGGCTCCAGCTCGCATGGGGGCGGGCGGACTTCCGTCGGCGGTTCGGGCGCGACCCGGCCGGGACCTGGCTCCCGGAGTGCGCCGTGGACCTCGACACGCTCGAGGCCTGCGCCGACCTCGGGCTGCGCTTCACGATCCTGGCCCCGGAGCAGGTCCGGCGGATCCGTCCCCTCTCCGGCGGCGACTGGGAGGACGTCTCGGGCGGCCGCGTCCCACCCCACCGCCCGTACCTGGTGCGGCTCCCGTCGGGCCGCGACTTCACCGTCTTCGTCTTCGACGGGCCCCTCTCCCGGGGCGTCGCCTTCGGCGGGGCCCTCGCCTCCGGGGAGCGCCTCCTCGGCGCCTTCCACGACGCCCTCGCGGGGGTGCCGGGGGACGATGGCGTCGTCCTGCTCGCCGCGGACGGGGAGACGTTCGGCCACCACCAGGCGGGGGCGGAGGAGCACCTGGCCGAGGCCCTGGTCCGGGCCCGCCTGTCGGGGATCGCCCGGGTGACCGACCTCGGGGAAGTCCTCGAGCGCCTTCCCCCGACCCACGAAGCCGAGCTCGTCCTCCCCTCGTCCTGGTCCTGCCCCCACGGCGTCGGCCGCTGGGAACGGGCCTGCGGGTGCGGGGCGGCTTCCCACCCGGAGGGCTGGACCTGGGAGTGGCGGGAACCCCTGCGCCACGCCGTCGCCCACCTGCGCGACCGGGTGTTCGCGCTGGTCGACCGCAAGGGGGGCGAGCTGTTCCCCGCCCCGTGGGACGCCCTCGAGGCCTGGGGAGACGAACTCGTCCGTCCTCCTTCCCCCGCGCGAATCGAGGCGTTTCTCGACCGGCACGCCCGGCAGGACCTGCCGCCGGAGGAACGGCGGCGCGCCCGGGCGATGCTGGAGCTCGTCCGCCAGGTGCTGTTCTCGGCAACCTCCTGCGGCTGGTTCTTCGACGACATCGCGGGAATCGAGGCGGTCCAGGTCCTCCGCCATGCCGCTCGGGCGGTGGAGCTCGCCCGGGACGTGTTCGGGCTCGACGCGGCACCGGACATCGTCCGGATCCTGGAGCGGGCGCCGGTCAACGACCCCGGGTTCGCCGACGGCGCCGAGGTCTGGAGGAATCTCGTGCTGCCGGCCCGCCGCACCCCGGACGAGGCCGTCGGGCTCCACGCGACCCGGCGCCTCGACGAGGCGATCGAGGCGGAGGGGCATCTCTCGCCGTCCTCGGCGCGGCACGGCGCCTTCGCCACCGACGATCTCGAACCGGTGGCGGTCGACCGGGAGGAGGGGCTCGTCCGGGTGCGGGGCCGCGCCCTGGTCGGGCACCTGCGGACCGGGGAGACCCGGGAGCTCGCCTACGTGGCGACCTGGTCGGGAGTGGACCGCCCCCCCCGGCTGGAGATCGACGGACGCGAGCTGGCCTGCCCCTGCCCGACCCTCCGGGAGCGTCTCCTGGGGCTCGCCGCCCTCCGGGCGGCGGGGCGCCTGCCCGCGCCCAACCGGGAACAGGTGCTGGCCGTCGCCTGGCTCGGCCGGGAGGCCCGGGCCCTCGGGGCACCGCTCCCGTCCCCGTTCCCGGAGGCCCTGCGCGGAGGCGCCCGGGCCCTCGTGCGGGAGCTCCTGGACCGGCCGCCGACCAGCGCCGGCACGCGCCTCGCCCGGCTCCGGGACGCCCTGGAAGCCGCCGAGGCCGCCGGGCTCGGCCCCCGGGATCTCGAGGACCTGCGCCCCCTTCTCGACCGGGAGCTCGCCTTCCTCGCGCGCTGGTTCCTCGCGGGAAGGGAACCGCTGGACCCGGAGGCGTTCGCCGGTCTCCTCGCCCTCGCCTGCCGGGTGGTCGGTGACCGCGTGCTCGGGCGGGTGCGGCGCTGGCTGGTGGCGGGCCGCGAGGAGATCCCCCGGGAAGCCCTCCTCCGCCTTGCCGGGGCCGCGGGCCTCGCGCGGGACGCGCTGGCCCCGGCCGACATCCCGGTCCGCGTGCCCGGCGAGGCGGACGGATTCGACGACTCGGTTGCCTGACCGGGAGGAGCCCCGATGAGCGAACTGCGCCACGACCCGATCAATCGCCGCTGGGTGATCGTCGCCCTCGAGCGGGCCCGCCGCCCCGAGGAGTTCGAGTTCGACCCGCCGATCCCCGCGGACGACGAGGTCCCCTGCCCGTTCTGTCCCGGCCAGGAGAGCCGCACGCCGCCGGAGCTGTACGCCGTGCGGGAGGGGGGCGAGGCGAACGGCCCCGGCTGGACCGTCCGCGTGATCCCGAACAAGCGGCCCGTGCTGGCGATCGAGGGAGACCTCGACCGGCAGGGCGTCGGGATGTACGACCGGATGCGGGGAATCGGGGCCCACGAGCTGGTGATCGAGAGCCCGGTCCACGGCCAGCGACCCGCGGCAATGCCGCTCTTGCAGTTCTCCGCCGCCCTCGCGGCGTCCCGCGCGCGGATCCGGGACCTGGTCCGGGACGCCCGCTTCCGCTACATCCTGCTCTACCGGAACTACGGGACGGCGGCGGGCGCCTCGATCCACCACCCCCACCAGCAGATCGTGGCGACCCCGGTGACGCCGTTCCGCGTCTCGACCCAGCTCGACTCCGCCCGCGCGCACTTCCACGTCAAGGAGCGTTGCATCTTCTGCGACATGATCGCCCAGGAGCTGGACGACGGGAGCCGGATCGTCCACCTGGACGAGCGGTTCGTCTCGTTCTGCCCCTTCGCCTCCCGTTTCCCCTACGAGGTCCACGTCTACCCGCGGCGTCATTCCCACCAGTTCGTCGACCTGCCGGACCGGGACGTGGAGCACCTGGCAGCGCACCTGCTCGAGGTGTTCCGGAGGCTCGACACGGTTCTCGGCGATCCCCCGTTCAACTGGATGCTGATCAACGCGCCGAACACGAACGCGGGCGTCCCCCGGGCCGGGTACTGGGCGACCCTCCCGTGGGACTTCCACTGGCACATCGAGATCCTGCCGCGGTTGACCCCCCTCGCCGGGTTCGAGTGGGGCACCGGCTTCTACATCAACCCTGCGCCGCCGGAGGACGCGGCCGCGTTCCTCCGGGACGCGGCGATCTGAGCACCGGGCCCGCGGGCACGGCAGAAAGCGGGCGCCCGCTGGGCGCCCGCCTCCCGTCCCCGTTCCCGGGCCGGTCCTACCAGGTCCAGCCCAGGCCGATCGTCGCCTCGACCGTGTCGAGCGAGTCGTCGTAGGTGTCGACCAGCTTGTCGATGTACCGGTAGCGGGTGTCGAACCGGACGGTCATCTTGTCGCCCACCGGCCACAGCAGGCCGATCCCCAGGTGGTAGGTGAGACCGCTGTCGTCACCGATCTTCTTCCCGGTCGCCAGGTACACCAGGTCGCGATCCAGGCTGCCCTGGGCGTAGCCGAGGCCGAAGGGGACGTACAGGGAGACGTTGTCCCAGTTCCACTGGTAGGTGGCGGACAGGTCCAGGTAGGTGACGTCCATGTCGACGTCGCCGCCGTGGAGGTTCGTCACGGTGTTCGGGGAGTACCCGAGGCGGGCCTGGAAGCCCCAGTTCTCGGTGAACATGTGGTTGTAGTAGAGCCCGAAGCTGAGGTCGTCGTCGAGCTCGGGGCTGTTGGCCTTGCTCGTCAGGGTGTCGCCCCAGAAGTACCCCCCGTAGATGCCGAACTCGTTCGCGCTGTCGGGGCCGGCCGCCAGGGTCGCCGGCACGGCCAGCGCCATCACCGCCAGGATCAGCAGGACCTTTCTCATCTCGTATCCTCCTTCTTCTCTCGTCCCGCGGGACCCCGCCGGCGGCCGCACCCGCGGCTCACCCGGCCTCCCGCGGAGGTCGGCCGGGAGTCGGACTCCCGGTCCCGGGACTCCTAGGATGCACCGTTCCGGAACGGGGTGACAGGGGCGGCCACGACGAACGATCTCGAACCGGTCCCGGCAGGGACGAACGATCCCGGGATCCACGCGACCCGGTCGACCTGATCTCCTTCCTTTTCATTCACTTGCGCCGGCAATCCGCCCTCGCTCCGTTGACACCTCCCGGGTCCCGGGAGAGAATCCCCCGTCGTTCACGTCCCGGCGAAGCCCCTCCGGGACCCCACGAGGAGTTTCGCGGATGAAGATCCTGATCATCGGGGGCGGTGGGCGGGAGCACGCCCTCGCGTGGAAGATTCGCCAGAGCCCCACGGTCGAGGAGCTGTTCTGCAGCCCGGGCAACGCGGGGATCGCCGAGATCGCCGACTGCCCGCCCCTCGCCTCCTCGGACCCGGACGCCGTCGCCGACTTCGTGGCCCGGCAGGGGATCGACCTGACGATCATCGGCCCGGAGCTGCCGCTGGTGCAGGGGCTCGCGGACCGGATCATCGCCAGGGGCCGCGCCGTGTTCGGCCCGACGGCCGGTGCCGCGCGCCTGGAGGGCAGCAAGGCGTTCGCCAAGGAATTCATGACGCGGCACGGGATCCCGACGGCCCGCTACGAGATCTTCGACGACCACGCGGCTGCCGGGAAGTACCTCGCCCACGCCACGTACCCCCTCGTGATCAAGGCGGACGGGCTGGCCGCGGGCAAGGGAGTGTTCATCGTCCAGGACGAGCAGGAGGCCCGGGACGCCATCCACCGGCTGATGGTGCAGAAGGTCTTCTCCGGGGCCGGAAAGACCGTCGTCATCGAGGAGCTGCTGCGCGGCCGGGAGGCCTCGTTCTTCGCCATCACCGACGGCAAGCGCGTGATCCCCCTCGTGACGTCCCAGGACTACAAGCGGGTGTTCGACGGGGATGCGGGCCCCAACACGGGCGGCATGGGGACCTACTCGCCCGCGCTGCACCTCGATGCCACGACCGTCAAGTTCGTCCTCGAGAAGATCGTCGCGCCGACGATCCACGGGATCGCCGAGGAGGGCCACGAGTACCGGGGCGTCCTCTACGTCGGCCTGATGCTGACCCAGGACGGCCCGAAGGTGCTGGAGTACAACGTCCGCTTCGGCGACCCGGAAACGCAGGTCATCCTGCCGCGGATGGCCTCGGACCTGGTCCCGATCCTCCGCGCCGCGGCCCTCGGGGACCTGTCGGGCGTGCGCGTGGAGTGGCGCCGGGAGCGGACGGTCTGCGTGATCCTGGCCTCCCAGGGGTACCCGGGAAGCTACCAGAAGGGAAAGAAGATCACGGGACTCGAGAAGTTCGTCGGCCGGAACGACCTGATCTTCTTCCACGCGGGCACGCGGAGCGGGCCGGGCGGTGATCTCCGCACCGCCGGAGGACGCGTGCTCGGAGTGACGGCGCTCGGGAAGACGATCGCCGAGGCCCGGGAGAAGGCTTACGAGGCCGTCGCCGGGATCCACTTCCCGGGAATGCACTACCGCCGGGACATCGCGGCCGACGCGATCGAGCCGGCGCGGGGGGACAACGGATGAGTGCCAGCGAGAAGCCGAAGGTCGCGGTGTTGATGGGATCGATCTCCGACCTCGACGCGATGAAGGAGGCGGTGGCGGTCCTCGAGAAGTTCGGCGTGCCCCACCGGGTGGAGATCACGTCGGCGCATCGCACGCCGGAGCGCACCGTCGAGATCGTGCGCGCGGCGGAGAAGGACGGGGTCCAGGTGTTCGTCGTCGGCGCCGGGATGGCGGCCCACCTGGCCGGCGCGGTGGCCGCGCAGACGACCCGGCCCGTCCTGGGGGTCCCGATGGAGGGAAAGCTCGCGGGGGGGCTCGACGCGCTCCTCAGCACGGTCCAGATGCCCCGCGGAATCCCCGTCGGCACCCTGGCGATCGGGCGATCCGGCGCGGTGAACGCGGCGCTCCTGGCCTGCCAGATCCTCGCCCTGACCGACGAGGACCTCGCCTGGAAGCTGACCCAGCACCGGGAGGAGATGGCTCGCGGCGTCGAGGAAGCCTCCGAACGACTGCGACGGGAAGCGGGTCGACAGGACTGAGCGTGCTTCCCTCCGGGCGGGCGCCGGCCCGTCCCCGGCGGTATCCTCCGCCGGGGAGCCACGAGCGATGCCCCGCTACTACGCCCACACCCTCGGCTGCAAGCTGAACCAGGCCGACACGGCCGTCGCCGAGGGAATCCTGCGCGCCCACGGGTGGGAGCCGGTCGCCGACCCCGCCGCCGCGGACCTCGTGCTCCTGAACACCTGCACGGTCACGTCCCGGGCCGACGCGGAGGCCCGTCGTCTCGCGCGGAAGTTTCGCCGGGAGAATCCCGGCGCCCGGCTGGTCGCTCTCGGCTGCTACGCGGAGCGGGCCGCGGCGGACCTCGCGCGGCTCGGCGTGTTCGACGCGATCGTCGGCCACCGGGAGCGAGAGGCCCGTCTCCCGCAGGCCCTCCTCGGTCACCCGCCCCGGGTCCCGTGGGAAGCGCTGCCCGCCTTCGCGGACCGGAGCCGGGCGTGGCTCAAGGTCCAGGAAGGTTGCGACCTCGCCTGCACCTACTGCGCGGTGCGCCTCGTGCGGGGCCCTTCCCGCTCGGTGCCGATCCCGGAGGTCCTGCGCCGCCTCGAGGACCTGGCGGCGCGCGGCGTGCGCGAGGTGGGGCTCACCGGGATCAACACCGGCGACTGGGGCCGCGACCTCGATCGACCGCTGGAGCTCGCGGACCTGCTGGAGGCGATCCTCGACCGGGACCTGCCCCTCCGGGTGCGCCTGAACTCCCTCGAGCCCCGGACCGTCACCCCGCGCGTCCTCGGGCTGATGGCGGCCGCCCCCGCACGGCTGGTCCCGCACCTGCAGGTCCCGCTCCAGAGCGGTTCCGACCGTGTCCTCGCCCGGATGGGGCGCAACTACCGGACGGCCCTCTACCGGGACGTGATCGAGCGGGCGGTGGCCACGGTGCCGGACATCTGCGTCGGGGCGGACGTGATCACCGGGTTCCCCGGGGAGACCGAGGCCGACCACGAGGAGACCGTGCGGTTCCTCGAGGGGCTCCCCCTCGCCTACCTCCACGTGTTCTCGTTCAGTCCCCGGCCCGGAACCCGGGCGGCCGATCTTCCCGGCCCGGTGCGGCCGGACGTGGTCCGGCACCGGACGACCCGGCTCCGGGCGCTGGCGGCGGCGATGCGTCGCCGCTTCCGGGAGAGGATGGTCGGGCGCACCCTGGAGGTCCTCTCCCTTCACGCCCACGCGGAGGATGGTTCCACCCGTGCCCTGACCGGGAACTACATCGAGGTCCTGGTGCCGGGAGTCCCCCCCGGGAAGCTCCTGCCGGTCCGGCTCCTCTCCCTCCTCCCGGACGGCGAGCGCATGCGCGGCGAGCCGCCCGCCGCCTGACGGCACGAAGGAGGTCCGGATGCCCCGCCCCCCCGTCCTCTCCCTGTTCCTTCCACTGCTGCTCCTCCTCGCCCCCGCGGCACTTGCCGATCGATCCGCGGCGCCGGGCCCGGGGGAAACGACCGGGGTGAAGTGGTTCGAGGGCAGCCTCGAGCAGGCCCTCGCCCGGGCACGGGCGGAGCGCAAGCTGGTCCTGGTGGACTGCTGGGCCCGCTGGTGTCGCTACTGCCGCGTGATGGACCAGAAGACCTGGGCCCTGCCGGAGGTCGCGCGGGTCGTCCAGCAGGAGACGATCCCGATGAAGGCCGAGGTCGACGCGCACCGGGGAGTCGGCAGGTCCTGGCAGGAACGGTACGGCGTCCTCGCCCTGCCGGCGGTGCTGATCCTCGAGCCCCGGGAGGGGAAGAAGCTCGAGCACCTCCTCGGGTTCCAGGACGCAGCCCACGTGCTCGAGGCGATCGACCGGGCGCGCGCGGCGGCGTTCCCCGAGGACGAAACCCGGGCGGCGGGGGACGACCCCGGGGCCCTCGCGCGGGCCGGGGGGCGCCTGGCCCGCGCGGGGCGGAGGAAGGAGGCCGTCGAGGTCCTGGAGCGCGCCATCGAGCTGGACCGGGACTGCCGTCACGATGCCCGGGACGACGCCGCCCTCGCGCTCGCCCCCCTGCTCGACGCGGGGGACGGCTTCCGGGTCCTCGCGGAAGCATGGGAGGCCTGCCCCCGGGCATCCGCCCGTGCCGAGCTGTGGCAACGGCTCCGGGAGGCGGGCGAGGCGCTGGCCGACCAGGCCCCCTGGGGAGAGCTGCTCGCCCGGCGCGTCCGGGAGACGCCGGACGACCCGGAGGCCGCGTGCGACCGTGCCCGGTGGCTGCTCGGCCCCGGGAAGGACCCGGAAGCCGCCCTGCCGCTGGCCCGGAAGGCGGCCGCCCTGGCGCCGGAGGATCCCCGGCCCTGGGCCCTCGTGGCCCGGGCCCTCCACGCCCTGGGCCGCGACCGGGAGGCGCTGGCCGCCATCGGGAAGGCCATCGACCTCGCCCCCTGGGACGAGGACCTGCGGGACCTCCGGCTCGAGATCAGCCTGGCGGCCCGCCGCGGGCGTGGGCAGGAAGGGAAGTGAGCGGCTCCCCGCGGACTGGACCGGGCGCTCCCGGACCCCTACGTTCTGCCGGGGAACCATGAGCCCGGTCACCATCGAGGCGGTCTACGAGCGGGTGCCCACCGCGCCGGAGCGGCGGGCCCCGGCACGGGTGCGCCTCGGCTTCCGCGCCCGTTTCTCCGCGGGCGAGGTGAACGACGGGACGGGAACGGCCGGATCCGCTCCCACGCCTCGGTCCCCGGGGGCGCCGGGCCGCGGCCCCGTCCCCTCGAGGCCCGCGACGAGGGCCCTCGTGCGGTACCGGGGCGGGGGGCCGCGGCGCGGCCCCCGGGAGGCGGTGCCGAACCCTGCCCTGCTCGGCTACGCCCCCGACGGCGGGCCCCTGCCCCTCGCCCTGGCCGGGACCGGCGGGGCGGGAAGCCACCTGGACCTCCTGGCCTGACCCCCGGGGCGCGGTTGCCAGCCCCCGTCCCCCTTCGCTATCTTGGGCCGCTTCCCGGCGGGCGCCGGGGCAGGGGTTCGTGTGCATGGGGGCCACGAACCGCCACGGGTTCACGCACCGCCGCCGGGCCGACGAGCGGCCGCGGCGCGAACAGGAGACCGGTCGATGCGGACGATGGCACGCTTCCTTCTCGTGACCCTCCTCGTCCTCCTTCCCGTCGCGGCCCTGGCCGGTGACGCGGGCAAGGGGGACAACGGCTTCTACATCGCCGACGGCGACTTCACGCTGAACACCGAGTTCCGGGTCCAGACGGTCGGCACCTGGACGGACAACGACATCGACCTTTCGGGAGACATCTGGGACACCCTCGGGATGCGCGAGACCGACATCGACCCGAAGACCGACTTCTCCGTCCGCCGCGCCCGGATCGGGTTCTTCGGCCAGGCGTTCTACCCGTGGCTGAAGTACCGGGTGACGATGGACTTCGGCGAGGGCGAGAGCGACCTCATGGACGCGTTCATCCGGATGGAGTTCTCCGACAAGAACAACTGGACCTTCGGCCAGTTCAAGGCCCTCTTCGACTGGTTCGAGCTGGTCGATTCCAGGTACCAGGCGTTCACCACGCGCCCCTGGGGCACCCGCATGTACGCTCCCGCCCGGGACGTCGGGATCATGTATTCCGGGCACAGCGAGGGGAACCGGGTGAGCTGGGGCCTGGCCATCCAGAACGGGAACGGGGCCAACACCGCGGGGAACGACAACGACGACTTCCTCGCCACGCTGCGGATCGCCGTGCAGAACGAGGGCGGCTTCGCGCCGCGGGCGGCCACGTACGAGCGGCCCGACCACGTCGCCTGGACGTTCGGCGTGGCCTTCCTCGACAACCCGGTGGGCGGGCTGGCCGCGGACGACTCGGGCACGCCGTGCTCCCCCGGGATCTCGAGGCACTGCCGCTACTACACGGACGACGTCAAGGCCTGGGAGGTCTTCGGCGCGGTCCGGGCGGGCCGGCTCGACCTGAACGCGACCTGGCAGAGCTGGACGATGGAAGACCAGGCGGTGAACGCCAGGGGCAACTGGACCGACTACGAGTTCAGCTACTGGAACCTGGATCTCGGCGTGTTCGTCGCTCCCTCCTGGCAGATCGTCGGCCGGTACGGGCAGTGGGAGACCGACAAGGCCTACGACACGGTCACCTGGGACGGCTCGACGCTGAGCGACGAGCAGGTCACCGAGTGGCGTATCGGCATCAACCACTACTTCGGCTCCGACAACTTCAAGCTCCAGCTCGACTACGGCGAGGTGGAAACGGAGACGAACGACTGGATCTCCGGCCTCGGCCGCGGCACCTGGACCGGCACCGGCTCCGGCGTGACCCTCAGCCTCTACTTCTGGATCTGACGCCCCGGGACCGTTTCCTCCCGGACCGAGAACCCGAGGAGATCGAACGATGACGAGAACACGGAGGATCACGGCGGTCCTGGTGGCGGCGGTCCTCGCGGTCACCCTGCTCACCGCGCTCCCGGCCCGCGCGGGCGACGCGTCCGCCGACGAAAACGGCTTCCGGATCACCGAGGGAGAGACCTTCTCCCTGGACATGCACTTCCTGGTCCAGTTCCAGGCGGTGCGGGACAAGCTGCGCACCCGGGTCAACGGCAGCTACTGGCGCTGGTACGACTGGGCCGGGTTTCCCGACGCTCCCCGGTCGAGCACGACGCCGGCCACGGACTCGTTCAACGTCCGGCGGGCCCGGGTGATCTTCACCGGGAAGGCGTTCCAGCCCTGGCTCTCCTTCCGGGTGGAGATCGAGAGCAGCTCCCGGGAGACCAGCGACCCCGACCTGATGGACGCGTACGTGCGGCTCGGGGGCGACCGGGGCTTCGCCGCGACGATCGGGCAGTTCAAGGCCCCGTTCGACGTCTTCCGCCTGGCGCGCTCCTGGAAGCAGCTCTTCGCCGAGCGCCCCCTTCCGGCGGACCAGCTCGCGCCCGGCCGGGACATCGGCCTGGGCCTCGACTGGCGGAGCGAGTCCGGCCGCTACCTGGTGCAGGTCGCGGCCCAGAACGGCTCGGGGCGCAACCTGCCGGACACGGACGACGGGATCATGACCACCGTCCGCCTCGAGGTGCAGAACGAGGGCGGGTTCGCCTACGACCTGTCCGGCGTGACGCGGCCGGAGGACCTCCAGTACACCTTCGGCGTCGCCTGGCTGAACAACCCGGTGGGGGGACTCGTCGACGCCGACAGCCACTCCACCTGCCTGCCCGGCATTTCCCGGAAGTGCGTCTACGACACCAGCGACCAGCAGGCCCTCGAGCTGTTCGGCGCCATCCGGGCGCGCGGGTTCCAGGCTACCGTGAGCTGGCAGTCCTGGACCTTCGAGGACGGCCGCGTGACGAACGTCTCCGGGAAGACGGCCGACCGCGACTTCACGGCCCTCGAGGTCGAGGCGGGCCTCTTCCTCGCCGAGAAGGTGGAGGTGGCCGGCCTCTACTCGCGTACCGAGGACGACGACTACTCGCTCGGGAGCGCGATCCTTTCCGGGAACGTTCTCGTCGCGGAGCAGTGGGACAAGTTCGAGAGCCAGCAGTTCGGCCTGGGCGTCAACTGGTACTTCGACGAGCACAACCTGAAGCTGCACGTCGGCTGGCTCAACACGAAGCGGCGGATGCGGACCCGGGCCCGCGAGGTCGCTTCCGGGTTCTCGGTCGGCCACGACGGGAAGATCACGCACGAGGTGCCGGCGATCTACGCCATGCTGAGCTTCTACCTCTGAGCTCGCCCGGCACGCGGGATGCGAAACGGCCCGGGCCTGGCCCGGGCCGTTTCCCTTCGCTCCCGGCACGCGGAAGCGGGGCGCGGCGGTCCTCCTACTTCTCGAGGATCGTCACCTTCTCGATCACGATGGGCGGCGCGGGCAGGTTCGTGAACGCGCCGCCCGCGTTGACCGTCTCGGCCTTGCCGATCTTCTCGACGACGTCCTGGCCCTTGACGACCTTGCCGAAGACCGCGTAGCCCGGGTTCCGGCGGTTCTTGTCCAGGCCCACGTTGTCGACCAGGTTGATGAAGAACTGGCTGGTCGCGGAGTTCGGGTCGTTCGTGCGGGCCATCGCGATCGTGTAGCGCCGGTTCGAAGCGTTCGCCTCGAGCGGAATCGGGTCGTGGGTCGGTTTCTCCCTGCGGTCCCTGGTGTAGCCGCCACCCTGGATCACGAAGCCCGGGATCACCCGGTGAAAGATCGTCCCGTCGTAGAACCCCTCCCGGGCGTACCGCAGGAAGTTCTCCACGGTCTTCGGGGCCTTGTCCGGCCACAACTCGACGACCATCGTGCCCACGTTCGTCCGAATCTCGACCATCGGCTTCTTCTCCTCGGCGGCCTTCCCCTTCCCCGGGGCGCCGGCGAACGCGAGCCCGAGGGCCGCGAGGCCCGCGAGAACGCCCGCGAGCCCGACCAGGATCCTGTTCCGTCGCTGCATCGGCTTTCTCCTTGCTTTCCCCTTCCGGGGGTGTCTGCCGCCGCAGTGTAGCCCCCGGTGCCCCGCGGGGCATCCCGCGCGTGCCCCGGGGGCCGCCGGTCCCTAGATTGCCGAGGGGGGGAGAGGAGGATGCCGCGTGGCCCAGCTCGACCGGTTCTTCGGTGTGCTCGTGGAAAAGGGCGCCCGGGAGCTCCGCCTTGCGGCGGGCCGGGCCCCGGTCTTCGTCTTCCCGGAGGGACCCCGGGCCGCCTCCTCGGCACGTCCGTCGGGTCCCCAGGTCCTGGCCCTGCTTGCCGAGGTGCTGCCCCCCGAGGCGATCACGACCTTCCAGCAGAACGGCCACCTGGCCGCAACCCTCGAGCGGCCGGGCATGCCCGCCCTCGAGCTGGAGCTCACCGGTTCGCCCGAGGAACCCACGGCGGTGATCCGGCCGGCGGCGGTCCCGGCTCCCCGGGGGATCCCGGTGGCGCCACCGGACCCGGCCGGGAGCCCCGCCCCGGAACCGTCTTCGCCCGCCACGCCGACCCCACCGCCTTCCCCCGGTCCGGACCCCGCGGTGGTCGCGCCGGCCCCCGCCCCGCCGCCGGTCCGGGAAGCGCCCCCGGCCCCCACGCCCGGGCCCCCGCCGGCCGCCGGGGACGGTCCCCCGATCGACGCGCTCTTCCGCGAGATGGTCTCCCGGGGTGCCTCGGACCTCCACGTCTCCAGCGACGAGCGGCCGATGCTCCGGGTGGACGGAAGGATGCTCCGGCTCGAGGGCTGGCCCGTGCTCGGCCCCGAGCGGGTCATGGAACTGCTGCTGCCGATCATCCCCGAGAAGAACCGGGAGGAGTTCGAGCGAACCGCGGACACCGACTTCGCCTACGAGATCCCGGGGCTCGCCCGCTTCCGGGCCAACGTCTTCCGCGACCGGAAGGGACCGGGAGCGGTCTTCCGCGTGATCCCGTCCAGGATCCTCACGGCCGAGGACCTCGGGCTCTCCTCCCACATCCTCGACCTCTGCCGGCTGACCAAGGGGCTGGTCCTCGTCACGGGCCCCACCGGGTCCGGGAAGTCGACGACCCTGACGGCCCTGATCGATCACATCAACACGATCCGCAACGACCACATCATCACGATCGAGGACCCGATCGAGTTCGTCCACGAGAACCGGAACTGCCTGATCAACCAGCGGGAGGTCGGCACCCATACCGAGTCGTTCAAGCGGGCCCTCCGGGCGGCGCTGCGGGAGGACCCGGACATCGTCCTCGTCGGCGAGATGCGGGACCTCGAGACGATCTCGATCGCGATCGAGACCGCGGAGACCGGCCACCTCGTGTTCGGCACCCTCCACACGACGACCGCCGTCTCGACCGTCGACCGGATCATCGACCAGTTCCCCGCCGACCGGCAGGCCCAGGTCCGGATGATGCTGTCCGAGTCCCTCAAGGGAGTGATCTCCCAGACCCTCTGCCGGAAGATCGGCGGCGGGCGGATCGCGGCCCTCGAGGTCCTGATCGGGATTCCGTCGGTGGCCAACCTGATCCGCGAGGGGAAGACCTTCCAGATCCCCTCGATCATGCAGACCGGCAAGCGCTACGGGATGATCACGCTGAACGAGGCGCTGCTGAACCTGGTGCGCGGGGAGAAGATCACGGCCGAGGAGGCGTACATGAAGGCGGTCGACAAGACGACCATGCTGGACGCCCTGCGGCGCGAGGGGTGCGACCTCGCCTTCCTCGAGTCCGCCGAGGAACCCGCACCGGCCTGATTGCCTGGGACCCGGCACCGGCGGGCGGCCTGCCGGCCGCCCCTACCGGAACCCTCGAAACGCGACCCGCGGGGTTCGCAGGGGTCGCCGGAAGGCGACCCGGGCGGCGCGCAGCACCGCGCCGGGCGCGCGGCCCGCGGTCACTCCTCCGGCAGGGGAGGGTCGTCCGGATCGTCCGCCAGGGCGGAGCCCAGGTCGACCAGCTCGATCCCGAGCTGCCGGGCGAAGTCGAGGATCCGCTCGTCCCGGTAGAACTCCCCGTAGTAGATCCGGCGGATGCCGGCGTTCGCCAGCAGCTTGAAGCAGTTCCAGCAGGGGCTGGCCGTCACGTAGATCTCCGCCCCCTCGATGCGGACTCCGTTCCGCGCCGCCTGGACGATGGCGTTGGCCTCGGCGTGGACCGTCCGCACGCAGTGCCCGTTCTCCATCAGGTGCCCCACCTCGTCGCAGTGGGGCAGGCCGCGAATCGACCCGTTGTAGCCGGTGGAGAGGATCGTCTTGTCCCGGACGATCACGGCCCCCACGTGCTTCCGATCGCAGGTGCTGCGCGTGGCGACCACCTGCGCGATCCGCATGAAGTAGGTGTGCCAGTCGGCCCGGCGCCTCGCCATCGGGCTCCCTCCTCTTGCCCCCGGGACGGGGATGGAACATTTTGAAGGTGACGGCGGACCCGGTCGAGCCCCCGCCGGAGGAGGCATGCGTGCGAGCCGACGAGCCGATCCCCCTCGCCGCCCCGGACATCGGGGAGGAGGAGATCGCGGCGGTGCTGGAGGTTCTCCGGGATCGCCACCTCAGCCTGGGCCCCCGCCTGCCCGCCTTCGAGCGGACGGTGGCCGACCTGGCGGGCGCCGCCGAGGCGGTCGCCGTGTCGTCCGGCACGGCGGCCCTCCACCTGGTGGTCCATGCCCTCGGGCTGGGCCCGGGCGACGAGGTCGTGACGACCCCGTTCTCGTTCATCGCCTCGAGCAACTGCCTCCTCTTCGAGGGCGCGACTCCCGTCTTCGCGGATATCGATCCCGTCACGTGGGACCTGGACCCGGAGGCCGCCGCGGCGGCGATCACCCCGCGCACCCGGGCCATCCTCCCGGTCCACGTCTTCGGCCGGCCATGCCCGATGCCCCGCTACCTGGAGATCGCGGCACGGCACGGCCTCGAGGTGATCGAGGATTCCTGCGAGGCGATCGGAACCCTGCTCGACGGCAGGATGGCCGGTACCTTCGGCCGGGCCGGTGCCTACGCCTTCTACCCCAACAAGCAGGTGACGACCGGGGAGGGGGGCGTGGTCGTCACGGACGACCGCGACCTCGCGCGGGTCCTGCGTTCCCTGCGGAACCAGGGACGGGGCGAGGACGGGGGATGGCTCGCCCACGAGCGCCTCGGCTGGAACTACCGCATCCCGGACATCCTGTGCGCCCTCGGGATCGTCCAGGTGCGCCGCCTGGAAACCTTCGTCGCGGCCCGCCAGCGGGTCTTCGAGCTGTACCGCCGGCACCTCGGGGGCATCGAGGAGATCGTCCTCCCGGCCGAGCCCCGGGAGAACGAGCGGGTCTCCTGGTTCGTCTACGTCGTCGCCCTGCGGGAAGGAGAGTCGCGGGAGCGCCGGGACGCCGTCCTGCGGGAACTCTCCCGGCGGGGAATCGGCTGCCGGAACTACTTCGTGCCGATCCACCTCCAGCCCTTCTACCGCGAGCGGTTCGGGCTGCGGGAAGGGATGTTCCCCGTCACCGAGTCGGTGGCTTCGCGGACGATCGCCCTGCCCTTCTTCAACGCGCTGACCGAGGACCAGGTGGCCCGGGTGGCGCGGGCGCTGCGCGAGGCCCTCGACGCCACGCGCAGCCTCTGACCGCGGGACCGCTCAGGCTCCCGGTGCCCGGTTCCGGGACCAGCGGGGGTGGGTGATCCGGTACTTCTGGATCTTGTAGTTCATCACGCGGCTGCTGATCCCGAGGAACTTCGCGGCGTCCTTCTGCACCCAGTCGTTCATTCGCAGGGCCTCGAGGATGGCCATCTTCTCGATCTCCTCGAGGGGAATCCCCTCCGGCGGCAGGCGCAGGACGCTGCCGAGCCGCCCCTGCTCCTCCGGGCGGGAGCCCCCGATGGAGATGTCCTTCGGCTCGATGATCTCCCCGTCGGCCATCAGGACCGCCCGCTCGATCGTGTTCTCCAGCTCCCGGATGTTTCCCGGCCAGTTGTAGCGGGTGAGCAGCCGCAGGGCGGCCGGGGAGAATCCCCGCATCGGCTTCTTCATGTCCCGGGCGAACCGCTCGAGGAACGTGGTCGCCAGCGGGATGATGTCCTCCTTGCGCTCCCGGAGCGGGGGCATCCGGATCGTGACGACGTTCAGCCGGTAGTACAGGTCTTCCCGGAACTCGCCGGCCTCGATCGCCTCCTCGAGGTCCCGGTTGGTCGCGGCGATCAGCCGGACGTCGGAGCGAATCGTACGCGTCCCGCCGAGGCGTTCGAACTCGCGTTCCTGGAGGACCCGGAGCACCTTGGCCTGGGTGGCCAGCGACATCGTCCCGATCTCGTCGAGGAAGAGCGTGCCCTCGTTCGCCAGCTCGAACCGCCCGATCCGCTGGCGGTCCGCCCCCGTGAAGGCACCCCGCTCGTGCCCGAACAGCTCCGACTCCAGGAGGTTCTCCGGCAGGGCTGCGCAGTTCACCTTGACGAACGGACCGTCCTTCCGGGCGGAGTTGCGGTGGATCGCCTCGGCGATCAGCTCCTTGCCGGTGCCCGTCTCGCCCAGGACCAGGACCGTCGCGTTGGAGGGGGCCACCTTGGAGATCACGTCGAAGATGCGTCGCATCGCCGGGCTCTCGCCGACGATGTTGTCGAAGCGGTGGACGAGCTCGCGCCGATCGGCGAGCATCAGCCGCGTGATCAGGCGCCGATGTTCCAGGGCGCGCTCCGCCTTCAGCTCGAGCTCCTCGAGCTGGAACGGCTTCTGGATGTAGTCGTAGGCCCCGAGGCGCATCGCCTCGACGGCGCCCTCCACGGTCCCGTAGGCCGTGATCATGATCACCGCCACCTGGTCGTTGATCATCCGGATGCGGCGAAGCAGCTCCAGGCCGTCGATGCCCGGCATCCTGTAGTCCGTGATCACGAGGTCGAAGAGCTGGGCGCGGACCTCCTCGAGCGCCTGCTCGCCGTCCTCCGCCTCGACGACCTCGTGGCCGGCGTCACGGAACGCCTCGGCGATGCCTTCCCTGAGGTTCCGCTCGTCCTCCGCGACGAGGATCTTGCGCATCACGCCTCCCCGGTCCCCGGGTCGTCCCCGCAGGAGGTGTCCCCGGTGGGCAGCCGGACGAGGAAGGCCGCACCCTCCCCGGGCCGGGACCGGACATCGATCATGCCATGGTGGCACTCGACGATCTTCCGGGCCAGTGCGAGGCCGATTCCGGACCCCTCCTGCTTGGTCGTCACGAACGGGTAGAAGATCTTTTCCAGCACCTCGGGCTCGATCCCGGGCCCGGTGTCCCGGATCTCGACCTCGATCGCGCCGGGACTGCAGCCGGGCCGCGCGATCGCCCGCAGGGCCACCGTCACCCGGCCCCGCCCCGCCATCGCCTCGCAGGCGTTGACCAGCAGGTTGACGAAGACCTGCCGCAGGTGGTTGGCGTCGACGGCGACCGGTGGCGCCGCCGGATCGTACTCCCGCACGACGCGCACGCCCTCCGCGCCGCAGCGGGTGAGGGCCTCCTCGATGGCCGCGTCGAGGAGGGGCGCGAGGGGCTGGGCCTTCCGCTCCAGCCGGATCGCCCGGGCGAACTCCAGCGCGTGGGTGACCGTCCGGCTCATCCGGGCGACCTCCGTCGCGATCTTCTCCACGAGCCGCCGTTCCTCCTCCCGGTCCTGGAGCTTCCGGCGCAGGAGGGTGGCGGTGACGTCGATCGACGCCAGGGGATTGCGGATCTCGTGGGCGAGGGAGGCGGCCATCTGCCCCAGGGCGGCCAGCCGGTCCCGGAGCCGCTCCTGCTCCTCCTGGCGCTCGACCTGGGTGAGATCCTTGAAGAAGAGGGCGATTCCCTCCGGGCCGTCGTCCCCCGGGATCGTGCTGACGGTGAACCCGATGGTCCGCCCGTCGTCCTCCCGGGAGCGGATCTCCATCTCGGCCCGGTTCGGGAGGTGGCTCATCTCGAGGGAGGCCCGCAGCACCTCCGCGAGACGTGGATGCCGGGACAGGACCTCCTCCACCGGCCGCCCCGGCTCCACCGGTCCGTCCAGGTCGAGGATCTGGCGGGCGATGTCGTTGACCGTCACGACGAGTCCGCCGCGGTCGACGGTCATCACCCCGCACCGCATCCCCTCGACGACACGCCGGAAGAACGCGTCGGTGACCGGCGCTCGCACGGCTTCACCTGGCATCAGGGGCACGTCCTCCCGTCCAGGGGCCCCCGCCCCCTCGTCGAATCTCGGGGTCCAGGCCCCCCCCGTCAAGGAGCCTGCCCCCGGGCGGCCGCCTCCGCGGGCCGATTCCGGCGGGCGGTCTCCCGTGCCCGGCGGAGACGCGCCTCGAGAAGGGCCCGGTCCTCGCCGTCGATCACGCCGTCCCCGTTGGGGTCCCAGCGCAGGCGGTACCGGGGGTCGTTCCTCGTGACGCCGAAGAGCGACTCCACGGGACCGAGGTCGGCCTCGTCGACCCGGCCCGAACCGTCCAGGTCGAGCACCTCGGGATGGTGCTCGAAGAACTCCTCGGCCTTGCGAACCGGGTTGACGACGGTGACGTCCCCGGGCCGGAGAACGAGGTCGCGGTCGGCCATCACCTCGAGGACGAGAAGATCGTGGCGGACGACGGTCGCCTCGAGCACCCGGACTCCTTCCGGGTGCGGCACGACCTCCGCGCCGTCCGCGAAGTTGGAGCCGTGCAGGGAGACCCAGGAACGCCGGCCGGCCTCGATCTCGCCGTCGACCTCGCGGACCTCGGGCGCGGGCAGGGTCACCAGCTCGGCGCTCGGCTTCCGGGCCCGGTTCCCGAACCGGTCGTACGGGCGGATGCGAACCCGGTACACCCGCCCGTCTTCGAGGCCGGAGAGGTAGATCCGGGGTTCCTCCCCCGCGTCGAGCACCTGGAGGAGGTGGCCTTCCGCGTCGAGGAGTTCCACGTCGTAGCCGGCGGTCATCTCGTCGACGGCGGGCGCCCACGTGAGGCTCAGGCTTCCCGCCCGGACCGCCGGTGCGGCGCACAGGAACACCGCAGCGGCCAGGATCACGAGGGAACGGAGACGCGGGGTCATGGTCATCGCGAGGTCCTCCATCACTCGGCCACCGCGAGGGTCTCGCCCATCGCCTCGGCGGAGACCTCGGTGGAGAACGGGATCTTCAGCTTGCGGGGCCTTCGGATCACGGCGGTACCGTCACCGACCTCGAGCCGGACCCCGGCCTTCCCCGTCCGGACGATCAGCTTGTACTTCCGGCCCGGGTCCAGGGGCCGGGCGGGCCGCAGGATCACCGTGCGGCCGTCGTCCGAGAGGGTCGGTGCCTCCGCGAGGGAAACGTTCTTCTTGCCCCGCTTGATGCGGAAGACGCCCGTGTTGAGGGAGGCCTTGGCCACCGGGTAGCGGAACGTCACGTGGAAGTCGGCATCCACCGGAACGGCGGAGTTCTCGGCGGGGAGCTCGCTGGCCGGCACGAGCTCGCCGCTGCTCTCCGAGTCCGGATCGCTCCAGCGCACCTCGAGGAGGCCGTCCTCGGCGGTCCAACCGGGGCTCGTGCACCACTTCTCGCCGAGGAAGAGCTCTCCATGGCCCGCCGCCTCGAGGCGCTTGCGGACCTTCTTCCCCTTGATCTTCACGCAGGTCACGTAGGTTGCCCCGGCCTCGAGCGGCCCGGCCAGGTCGAGAACGACCGTGCGACCACCGTTGGTGAAGCGGGGAGAACCGGGGGCGAGGGGCACGGCCTTCTTCTTCGCCCGGACCAGGAACATCCCGGCGAGCTGGTCGGCAGAGAACAGCTCGGCGAGGGGACTCATGTCCCGGTCGAAGTCGATCGTCACGCTCCCGAGGTCGAGGGAGACCCCGGTGTCTCCCGCCGCGGGGAAACTGCCGGTGATCGAGGCGGTCCCCGAGGACGGGGAGTCGTCTCCCGCGACGCGGAAACCGGTCCCCTGCTTCCAGTCCCGCTCCAACGGGTTGCCGGCCAGGTCGGCGACACCGCCGTCGCCTCCCCGGACGTGGATGCGATAGCGCTTCCCGGCCGCCAGGGGGTTCGCCGGAACGATCGTGACCGTCGAGCCGTCGACCCGGGGAGAGCCGACATCCTGCGGGATGGACCGGCCCCTGTCGTCGAGGAGCCGCACCGTGGACGTGGTCACGGTCGCCGGATCGACGGGCTCGGAGAACCGCACCTGCGGCCGCACCGTGGCCGGGACTCCGGTGGCGCCATCCGCCGGCTCGGCGCTGCGCACGGTCGGAGGCGTCTCGTCCACGGGCTTGCGGGTCACCTCGAAGGCACGGGAGCGGGTCCGGTAGACCCAGCGGTGGTTTGCCGGGTCGGAGTACGTGAGATCAGGGTTCTCGACCGTCAGCGCGACCCACCCCAGGTCGGCATCGTCCGCCGCGCTGATCGTGACGCGAATCCTCGTGCAGGACTCGACGACGGTCTTCTTCACGACGACGCCCGGCCAGGTGATCTTCACCCGGGCCGGGGGGCGCGAGGGATTGCCATCCTCGCCGGGATAGAAGTTCGTGCCGCTGACGGTGAAGGTCAGCGTCTCCCCCTGCTCGATCGCGCCGGGAGAGACCGACGTGATCTCCGGGCGGGGCCAGCCGACCACCCGGTTGCTGTCGGTCGGGCTCTCGAGACCGCCGGTGTCGTAGGCGCGGACGGAGAAGTACCAGGTCGTGCAGTTGGCGAGCCCGGTGACCGTCGTGCTGGTCACGTTCCCCACGTCCTTCGAGTGGTCGTGGGACCCGGGTGACTGCCCCCAGTAGACCCGGTAGCCCGCGACGTCGGCGTCCGGTACGGCGTTCCAGCGCAGGGACACCGTCCCGGCCAGGACCGGCAGCGAGAGCAGGAGCAGCATCGCGACCACGACCGGGATCGCACCCCGGCCGGTTCCCGTGCAGGACTTCCTCGGACGGATCACTGGTCGGCTCCCCTCTCCTCCTCCCCGGTGGACAGCGGACCTCCATCCCTCTTAGAGCAACCCCCGTTCCAACGGGCTTCGACCGCCCGCGATACCTGCCAAGTCACCATGTATCTGGCAGTTGCATTCCGTTCACGCGCACCGAGCACCCCTCCCGGATTCCGCTTTCGTAATCAGGCTTGCAGGCAGGGTGGGCAGCCCGGGGATCTCCCGACGCGCCGCAAGGCGACGGGGGCGGGGCCCTCGTCCCCGCCCCCGCCCCGGACGCTTCCCCGGGACCGGAACCACTCAGTGCACGTCGGACCGTCGCAGCCCCGACACGTTCCCCGGGGGCAGGTTCTCGGTCGTGAACCCGGTCGGCTGGGTCCAGGTCGAGTCCATCGGGTTCCCGTCCCGGTCCTTCACGCCGTTCGCCCCACCGATCACCCGGACCCGGTATCGCGTCCGCTCCGCGAGGGACCGGGCGGGGGTGATCGTGACGGTCTTTCCGTCGGCGGAGAGGGCGGGCGATCCGCTCGCCTGCGCCACCCGGTTTCCGTCCGGGTCGAGGAGCTGGACCGTCTCCGGCGTCACGGAAGCCGGGTCGAGGGGCTCGGAGAAGAACACCCTCGGGTGCACGTCCACGTCGATCCCGGTCGCCCCGTCGGCCGGGTCGGTGCCCGTCACCGAGGGTCCCTCCGTGTCGGCGGCGTTCACGGTGAACACCGCGACCCCGGTCCCGAAGCTGCGGTCCGGGTTGGTGACGGTGACGTTCCGCGCCCCCGTCGGAGCGTCCGCCGCGATCTCGATGTCGACCGAGAGCTCGGTGCAGGAGACGAACCGGGTTGCCAGCACCGCGATCCCCTCGCCCGAGAACTCGACGGTGGCCCCGTCGTCGAACGACTCGCCCTTCACGGCGACCGTCAGCCGCTCTCCCTGGTCCCCGGAGGACGGGGAGGTCGAGCGAACGACCGGCCGCGGCAGGCCGACCAGCTCGTCCGAGTACGCGTCCGACTCCAGTCCCCCGGTGTCGTACGCCTTGACCGCGATGTAGTAGCGGGTGCAGGGATCGAGATCGGTCAGGGTCGTCGACGTGACGTTGCCCACGTCCTTGGAGTGCGTGTAGGTCCGCGACGACGTCCCCCAGTAGACCTTGTAACCCGCCACGTCGGCGTCCGATACGGGATCCCACGCGATCGAGATGGTGCCGGCGTGGGCGAGGCCGGCCGCGAGGGTGGCGAGGACCAGCAGGACGAGAACGGGGCGCATCCGGCGCATCGGAACCTCCTCCTCGGATCGGGAACCGCCCGGCCGGGCACCACCGGGACGGCGGATGAACGTGGGGGGCAAGGCCCGTGCCAGCCGCGCCGGGACAGTCTCGCGGGCAGTGGCGAACACTGGCGGCCTGCCCCGGACGCGTCACGGCGCATCCCGACCGAGATCGCCGCCCGCCGCGATCCCCGATTCGTAACCGGGAGCGCGCCCCTCGTTCCTCGTGGACATCTCCCGCCGGCTCTGGAAGACTCGTTCCCCCCGGCGGATGCCGGGAAGGAGGAAGGATCGATGGCCGGTGACCTGCCGCGCGTGACCCCGCGAATCGTCCCCAAGCCCTGGGGACGGGAGGAGTGGCTCTACGTGGGCGACCGCGTCGTGATGAAGCGACTCGTCGTGCGGGCGGGCAGCCGCTTCTCCCTCCAGTACCACGAGCGGAAGGAGGAGGCGTGGGTCTTCGAGCGGGGCCGGGCGCGGGTTCGGCTCGGCGACGCGGTGGGAACCGTCGGCCCCGGGGACGTGGTCGCCGTCCGGCCCGGGACGGTCCACCGGGTCGAGGCCCTCGAGGACGTGACGTTCCTCGAGGTCAGCACCCCGGAACTCGAGGACGTGGTCCGACTGGAGGACGACTTCGGCCGCGCCGGCACGGGAAAGGCCCCGCCGGCAGGAGGAGACGAGGCGTGAAGGACATCCGCAAGATCTTCAAGGCCTACGACGTCCGGGGCGCCTACCCGGACGACCTGGACGAGGACCTCGCGCGCCGGATCGGGCGGGCGACCGCCACCTTCCTCGGGTGCCGGAACGCCCTGGTCGGTCACGACATGCGCCGCTCGGGACCCGCCCTCGCGGGAGCCCTGGTCGACGGACTCCGGGACCAGGGGGTGGACGTGACGTTCATCGGCCAGGCCTCGAGCCCCCTCGTCTACTTCGCGGGGAAGGACCACGAGTGCTCGGTCTCGGTGACCGCGTCCCACAACCCTCCTCCCGACAACGGGATGAAGATCTGCGCGGGCGGGGCCCTGCCCATCGGGTCGGCCAACGGGCTGCTCGAGATCGCCCGGCTGGTCGAGGAGAACCGATTCGAGGCAGCGCCCCGCCGGGGCGGGCTCTCCGAGGACGCCCCCCGGGACCGCTTCGTCGATGCCTCCCTCGCCGCCCTCCACGCGCGGCGAGGGTTCCGGGTCGTCGTCGACGCGGGCAACGGGATGGGCGGCCCCGACTACGCGGTCCTCGCGGCACGGGACGTTCCGTTCGAGATCATCCCCCTGTACTTCGACCCGGACGACACCTTCCCCCACCACGAGCCGAACCCGCTCAAGTTCGAGAACCTCCGGGACCTGCAGGCGAAGGTCCGGGAAACCGGCGCCGACCTCGGCATCGGCCTCGACGGGGACGCGGACCGCTGCTTCTTCGTGGACGAGCGGGGCGAGGTCCTCCCGGCCGACCTGGTGACGGCCCTGATCGCCCGGGACGTCCTCCGGGAAAAGCCGGGCGCCACGATCCTGTACGACCTGCGCTCGTCCCGGGTGGTCCGGGAGGAGATCGAGCGGGCCGGCGGCCGGGCCGTCGAGTGCCGGGTCGGCCACGCGTTCATCAAGAAGATGCTCCGGGACGAGGGGGGCGTCTTCGCCGGCGAGCTCTCCGGCCACTTCTACTTCGAGGAGTCGAGCTGGGCCGAGAACACGTTCCTCGCCCTCTTCCGGGTGCTGAACATCCTGGAAGCCGAGGGGAAGCCCCTCTCGGAGCTGGTCGCTCCCCTCCGGCGGTACCACGGGTCCGGCGAGGTGAACTCCCGCGTCGAGGACGTCCAGAGGGTGCTCCGGGAGCTCGAGGAGCGGTATGCCGACGGGGAGGTCAGTCACCTGGACGGCCTGAAGGTCAGCTACCCCGAGTGGTGGTTCAACGTCCGCCCCTCGAACACGGAGCCCGTCCTGCGGCTCGTCGTGGAGGCAACCACCAGGGACCTCATGGAGCGAAAGCGAGACGAGATCCTGGCGATCATCAGGAAATAGTGCGGCCGACCGGGGGGTTGCCCCTGCCCCGCCATGGCCCCTAGGTTTGCCGGGGGGGCGAGGAGGAGATTCATGCCGGGAACGGACAGCGGCGAACTCTTGCGAACGATCGCCGGCGTCCTCGGGGAGGTCCTGCCGGACGGGCTTCCCCCGGGGTGGCCGGGGGACAGGCCCCTCGTGGACGCGGGGCTCGATTCCGTCGCGATGCTGGAGCTCGTGACCGCCCTCGAGGCCCGGTTCGGGGTCCGCTTCGCCCCGGAGGACATGGACGCGATGAACTTTGGCACGCTGGACGCCATCGCCGCCCTCCTCGCGCGGAGGATTGCCGGGCGATGATCGAGGCGTACCTGGTCCATCACTTCGTGGAACGGTCGGCGGCCCGGGATCCAGGCCGCGTCTTCGTCGTCGAGGGAGATACGGGTGCCCGCGCGAGCTACGGGGACGTCCTCGAAGGCATCCACAGGTTCGCCCGGTTCCTCCACGGGGAAGGCATCCGGCGGGGAGACCGCGTGGGCCTCCTGGCGAAGAACTCCCGCCTCTACGTGGAGGCGTACTACGGCATCCTGGCCGCCGGCGGCATCGCCGTACCGCTGAACACGGCCGCGGACGGGCCGACGCTGCGGGACTTCCTGCACGACTGCGGGGCCCGGGCGCTGGTCGCCGGGCCCGGCTTCCGGCGACCGGTGACGGAGGCGATCGGGGCCCTGCCGGACCTGGAACTCGTGCTGGTCGACGACCCGGCCGCGATCGATCCGCTCCCGGCACACCTGCGGGCGCTGCCCCTCGGGGCCGTCGCGGAGATGCCGGCCTCCCCTCCCGACCTGCTCCTGATCGACCAGGACGTGGCGGCGATCGTCTACACGTCGGGGAGCACCGGTCGGCCCCGGGGGGCGACGCTCACCCACCTGAACATCGTGACGAACACCCGCTCGATCGTCTCGTACCTCGGCCTGGGACCGGACGACCGGGTGCTCCAGATCCTGCCCTTCTACTACGTCTACGGGAAGTCGCTCCTGAACACGCATGCCCTCGTCGGGGGGAGCGTGGTCATCGAGAACCGGTTCCTCTTCCCGAACACGGCCCTCGACACCCTCGAGCGGGAACGCTGCACGGGCCTGTCGGGCGTGCCCTCGACCTTCGCCATCCTGCTCAACCGCTCCAACCTGGCGGAGCGGGAGCTGCCACACCTGAGGTACGTCACCCAGGCCGGTGGCGGCATGAGTCCCGGGCTGACCCGCCGCCTGCTCGCCGCCCTGCCGGGCAAGCAGGTCTTCGTGATGTACGGCGCCACCGAGGCCTCCGCCCGGCTGAGCTGGCTCGACCCGGCGGATCTCCCCCGGAAGGTCGGCTCGATCGGGAAGCCGATCCCGAACGTCGAACTCCGGGTCCTGCGCGAGGACGGGACCGAGGCCGAGGTCGGCGAGGTCGGGGAAATCGTCGCCCGCGGGACGAACATCATGCGTGGGTACTGGAACGACCCGGTCGAGACGGCGAAGGTCCTCGACGAGCACGGCTACCACACCGGGGACCTCGGGAAGGTCGACGAGGAAGGGTTCTTCTGGGTGGTCGGCCGCAAGAAGGACATGATCAAGGCGGGTGCGCACCGGGTCTCGGCCAAGGAAATCGAGGACGCGATCGTCGAGTTCCCGGAGGTCCACCTGGTCGCGGTGATCGGCGTCCCCGACGAGATCCTCGGGGAGGCGATCCGGGCCTACGTGGTGTTCCGCGAGGCTTCCACGGCGACGGCCGACGACCTGGCGAACTTCCTGAAGAAGCGCCTGCCGGCCTACAAGCGGCCGGCGGAGATCGTGGTGCGGGATGACCTCCCCCGCAACGAGTCGGGGAAAATCATGAAGCAGCAGCTGCGTGCCGAGGCGGCCGGCCGGGATGCCGGCGCCGGGAAGGAGTGACGAGACATGGCCTTCTCCCGCGACGTCCTGAAGCTAGACCCCGAGGCGGAGGCGAACCGCCTCGCCGAGATCATCGCCCGGCAGGTCCGCCGGGACCTGCGCCGCCAGGGCGGCGTCGTCGGCGTTTCCGGCGGCGTCGATTCCGCGGTGGTCCTGTGCCTCGCCGTGCGCGCCCTGGGCCCGGAGAAGGTTCTCGGCGTGATGATGCCGGACAAGCACTCCAGCCCGGAGTCCGAGACCCTCGCCCGGGAGCTCGGCGAGAAGCTGGGCGTGGAGCTGATCCGCGAGGACATGACCCCGGCCCTCGAGGGGCTTGGCTGCTACCGCCGGCAGGCGGAGGCGATCCAGCGGGTCTTCCCGGGCTTCGACCCGGAGAGGGACCGGTTCAAGATCCACCTGCCGCCGGGCGTTCTCGACCAGGATCGCCTGAACTACTTCCTGCTCACCGTGGAGTTCGCCTCGGGGGAGACCCGCACCGAGCGGCTCGGCCCGTGGGAGTTCCTGCAGATCGTCGCCGCGACGAACATGAAGCAGCGCTCCCGCGCGGCGATGCTCTACTACCACGCCGAGGCGCTGAACCGTGCCGTCATCGGCACGTGCAACCGGAACGAGTGGGTCGTCGGCTTCATCGTCAAGCACGGGGACATCGCCGTGGACCTGAAACCGATCCAGCACCTGTACAAGAGCCAGGTCTACCAGCTCGCCGAGCACCTGGGGGTGCCCCGGGGGATCATCGAGCGGCCACCGTCGTCCGACACGTACTCGGCGGACCAGACCCAGGAAGAGTTCTTCTTCTCCCTCCCCTTCGAGACCCTGGACCTGCTGCTGTGGGCCTGGGAGCACGACGTGCCCGCCGCGGAAGCGGCCGGGGTCCTCGGCCTCACCGAGGAGCAGGTGAAGCGAGCCTACCGGGACCTGATGACCAAGCACCGCACGACCGCGCACATGAGGCACATGCCCCTGACCGCGGCCCCCTGAACCGGGCGCCCGTCGGGAGGCGGACATGCGAACGCCCCTTCCCGCGGGAAGAGGCGTTCGGTCGCGTGCCACGGTGGACGAGGATCAACCCGGCTGGCCGCCGTCACTCGAGATGTAATCGAACGAATCTCCGGGCGCGCCGACCTCGGTCCCGGCCCAGGCCGGCGGGGACGTGGGCGTGCCCGACCCGGTGAAGCGGATCTTCACCTTCCGCGTGCCCACCGCCATGTCGAAGAACACCGGCCCGCTCATCTTCGCCTTGCCCTTGAACGCGAAGTCGATCCGGTCGGTGCTCTTGAGCTTCCTGCCGAGCGGCTTGTACTTCTTGACCTCCTCCAGGTTGAAGGAGTCGTACGGGTACGGGTTGCCGAGCACGTCGTGGGGATGGGTGCCGAGCCACCACGCACGGCGGAAGATCCAGTCCTGGTCGTCGAAGGTGACGTAGAGCTTCCGCTTGCCGTGCTTCGTCTGGACTTCCCAGGAGCACGACTTCTCGAAGTTCACCCAGCGCGCGTCGTTGCTGCGCCCGTCGTGGTCCAGGTCGACTTTCTGGTCGTAGTACCTCAGCATGCACGAACCGTCGTCGGCGAAGTAGATGTCGACCCAGTCGTTGAGCCCCGTGTTGTCCTCGGGAACCACGTCGACCCACTGCCGAACGCTCTCGCGCCCGCCCATCACCTTCTTGACCATGCTCTCGAGGTGACCGTCGAAGCGCCACCAGGTGCCCCCGAGATCGCCGACATCCTGGGCCAGCGCCGGGACTCCCGCGAGGGAGACGACCGCGAGAGCGAGCAGCAGCCGGGACCAACCGCGCATGAAACCTCCTCCTCGCCGCAGGGAGACGGGCGAGCCTGAAGCGAGGATTGTCCACGCCCCCGGCGACCCCGTCAAGCCGGCCCGCCGGTTCCGCGGTGAACGCCCCGCGGGACCAGCGCAAGTTCCAGCATCATCGAGGCTTATTCCGCTCCCGGGAGCGGAACCTCGTGGACGCGGAACGTCCCGTCGACCCACAGGCCGACGACCGTGACGCCCGGGTATCGCCGCTGCAGGAACCGGACCGCCCGGGCGAGCTGTTCCCGCTGGATTTCCTCCGGGGCCGGGTTCCCGGCACAGTCGTCATGGGCGACCACGGCAATGGCCCGGGAGCCGTGCTTCCCGGTCGAGACGTCGCACCGGGCCAGGATCGACGCCACCACCGGGGACCCGGGATCGTCGGCCAACGGCCGCACCGGCCCGGCCTCGGTGATCGTATCGATCCAGCGGGCACCGAAGCGTCGTTCCATCCAGTCGAGGACCGGCCGCTGGACGCGGCCGTCCATGCAGTTGACCACGGTGGCGAAGGTCATCGTCCGTCCCTCCTTCCCGGCAGCGGTCCCGGACCTTTCCCGCTCCATCCTACCCGGGGCCGGGAGACCGTGGAGCCCGGGTCCGGCCCGTGGGAACATGGATCCATGCTGCTGCTGGCGGACAGCCGCGAGATCGCCGCGCGCCTGTGCGGGGCGGAGCGAGACGTCCGCCCCCTCGGCCCGGGCGACGGCGCACGGCTCCCTCGCTTCCTCCGGGACGCGCTCCTGGCAGGCAGGAACCCGGTCGCCGCGGCCGAGCTTCCCCTTCCCGGCTGGTCCCTGGCCATCGCCGTCGAGGACGCGCCGCGATCCCAGTTCGACGCCCTCTCGGCCGTACCGGGCGGGGCGGAAGCCCTCCCCCACCGGCTGCTCGCCGTGGCGGGCACGGGGCGTGGCTTCCACGGGCAGCGCGGCCGGCCCTGGGTCGCGCTGCGGGGAAACCTTCACCTGGTCGCCTTCTCCCGGGTGGACCTTCCGGCTGCCGCGTCGGTCGGGCCCCTGGCCGCCCTTCCCGCGGTCGCCGTGACCGAGGCCATCGATGCGCTGCCCGGGTTCGCGGGACGCGCGGCGATCAAGTGGGTCAACGACGTCCTGCTCGACGGACGGAAGGTGGCCGGCGTCCTCACACGGACCTGGTCCCGCGGCAACCGGGTGACCGGGGTGCTCCTCGGGATCGGCCTCGACGTGGAGACGGTGCCGGGGCTCCCGGACGATCCCCTCGCCCGGGGAGCCACCTCCCTCGCGGCCGCAGTCCCTCCGGGCGTGGCGGCGCCGGGGCTCGCGGCGGCGTTCTCCGCGATCGCCCGGACGCTCGCCGCCGGCCTCGACGCCCTGGCGGCCGGCCGGGGCGCCGAGCTCGTGGCCCGGTACCGGGCCCGGGCCTCGTTCCTCGGTCGCACGGTCGAGATCGTCCCCGACCCCCTCCTGCCCGGGGAAACGGCGAAGCCGCCGATCCGGGGGAGGGCACGCGCGCTCGGCGACCAGATGGAGCTGTGGATCGAGGGCCACGACCGGCCGGTCACGCGGGGCCGCCTTCGCGTCCTCGATTGAAACCTCCGGGGAAGAAAACGGGGGGCGCCCGGGCGCCCCCCGCCGATCGCGGACCCCCCGGCGGCCGTTACCTTTCCTGTTCCCGGAGGCAGGCCGGGGTCTTGCAGGGCGGCGCCGGCCGGTGAAGCCTCGGCACCGGGTGCGCATCCAGCTCGGAAAGGAGCTCGCGCACCGCCCGCTCGAGCTGCGGATCCCGCCCCTCGAGGAGCGACTTCGGGTCGTTCTCGACGACGATGTCCGGCTCGACACCCCAGCCCTCGATCACCCAGTGGTTCTCGAGGTCCGCGGCCGCCGACTCCGGCACGTAGACCGTTCCCCCGTCCACCAGGGGCGCCCGCCCGTAGATCCCCACGACGCCGCCCCACGTCCGCTTGCCGACCAGCTTGCCCAGGCCTGCCTTGCGGAAGATGTACGAGAACTGGTCCCCGTCCGAGGCCGTGTCCTCGTTGCAGAGGGCGATCAGTCGACCGGCGTACGCCCGGCTCGGGTAGGGGTCGGGGATGTCGGCGTTCCGCTCCCAGCTGACCATCAGGAGCTTGCGCGCCAGCCGGGAGATCACCATCTGCGAGACGTTCCCGCCGCCGTTGTGGCGCACGTCGACGACCAGCCCCTCGCGGTCGAGCTGCCCGTAGAACCACTTGATGAACTCCCGGATCCCCTCGGCACCCATGTCCGGGATGTGCAGGTACCCGAGGCGGCCTCCCGAGAGCTTCTCGACGAGGGCGCGCTTCCGCAGGATCCAGTCCAGGTAGTTGAGCTCCGCCTCGCTGCCGATCGGCTCGACCGTGTACGTCTTCGCCCCCTCCAGCGCCGGCTTCGAGTTCACCGTCACCTGGATCGGCCCGCCGGCCGCGTACAGCAGGTGCCGATAGGGATTGTCGGGAGCCTTCAGCTCGACGCCGTTGATCGCCAGGACGTAGTCACCGACCTTGACGTCGACACCGACGGCACGCAGCGGGTTCCGGTAGACCTCCTCCTCGTTCTGGCCGGGCAGCAGGTACGCGATCCGGTACCGGCCGCTATCCGCGTCCAGCTCGAAGCGGGCACCGAGCAGCCCGGCGTGCGGTCGGGATGGCTTGTCCCAGTCGCCACCCGCGATGTAGGCGTGGCCGACGGAGAGCTCGGCGATCATCTCTCCGATCACGTAGTTGAGATCCATCCGGTGGGCCACCCAGGGAAGCCACGACTCGTACTTCTTCCGCAGGCCGTCCCAGTCGTAGCCGTGCATGTTGGGGACGTAGAAGAAGTCCCGGTAACGGCGCCACACCTCGTGAAAGATCTGGTTCCATTCCTCGACGGGCACGATGTCGGCCTGGAGGCCGTCCAGGGAGACCTTCTTCTTCTCGGCGCCGGGCTTCGGCTCGAGCACGTACCAGGTCCCCTCGATGCGCGCGAGGAGCTTCTTCCCGTCGGCCGACAGCTCGTATCCGCCGATTCCCTCGGCGACCTCCTTCGACTCGCGCTTCTCCAGGTCGAAGAACTGCAGCCTGGGCGTGACGTCCGAGGAGCGGCCGTAGTACCAGGGTCCGCCCACGACGTAGAGCAGCCCACCCTCCACGGCCGTGACCGACGTGATGTCGTCCGCCTCGATCGGCAGGCGGGTCACGCGGTCGGCGAGGCCGTCGAGATCGATCTCGACGAGCCGCTCGCCCTTTTCCTTTTCTCCGTTCTTCTTCGTCCCCTTGCGCCCCTTCTTGCGCTCCTTCTCGCCGGTCTTCCCGGCATCCTTCCCGGCGGCCTTCTTCTCCTTCTCGGCCGCGGCCTCTTCCTCGTCGTTCCGGGGCGGGACCGGTCCGGGCTCACCCTGCTTCAGCGTGAGGGCGAAGATCCCGGTCATCCGGTCGGTCACGTAGTTCCACTCGATCTGTCCCATCTGGGGCGCGAAGGTCCGCTCGCTCAGGTAGTAGAGGTACTTCCCGTCGGGAGACCAGGACGGGTCGTGCTCGTTCCAGGTCGGACCGGTGATCCTGCGCGGCTTCTCCCAGCCCACCTTCCACAGCCAGAGGGAGCGGTACTGGGTGTCCTCCGCCAGGCTGAACGCCAGCCACCGGGAATCGGGCGACCAGGCGTAGTCCAGGCCGAACGGGGTCCTGTCGTCCGCCACCTGGACCCACTTCCCGGACTCCACCTCGATCACGTAGAGACGACCGGCCTGGTCGTGGAAGGCGATCCGCTTGCCGTCCGGCGACCACGCCGGGTCCTGGAGGTAGGCCCGGAAGTCCTCGTCCCTCGTCAACTGGCGGGCCGGCTTCGTCCCGGAGGCATCGACCAGCCAGAGCTGGTCCTCCCCGGTCCGGTCCGAGACGTAGACGATCGTCCTGCCGTCCGGCGACCACGCGGCATCCCGGTCGTGGGCCCCGGAGGAGCGGGTCAGGTTGCGGGTCACGCCGTGCTCCACCGGGACGGAGAACACCTCGCCGCGGGCCACGAAGAGGGCTCGCTTCCCCGTCGGGCCGATCGCGGCGCCCTCCAGCCAGCGGCGGACGGCCAGGTGCCGGGGGCGTTCCCGCGTCGAGTCGAGCGGCACCGTGATGTCGATCCCCTCGCTCTGCCCGGTGCGGACGTCGAGGACCCGGAGCTCTCCGTTCAGCTCGTACACGATCCGGGAGACGCCGTCGCTGCTCGGCCAACGGACGTCCCACTCGGTCTCGTGGGTCACCTGGGCGATCTCGCCGGTCGAGATGTCGTACCGATAGAGGTTGTTCGTCCCGGAGCGATCGGACGTGAACCAGATCGTCTCGCCGATCCACATCGGGTCCCGGTCGGCGTAGGGGCTCTTCGTCACCCGCCGGGTCTCGTGGGTGGCGAGGTCGAAGATATACAGCTCCTGCGCCCAACCGCCCCGGTACCGCTTCCAGGTGCGGAAGTCACGCACGAGGGGAGAGTAGACGATCCTCTTTCCGTCCGGCGAGAAGTCGCCGGCTCCCGAGTAGGGCATCGGGAGCGGCTCGGGCATCGAGCCGTCGAGCCTCACGGTGTAGAGCCGCGAGTCGACGAGCCCCCAGGCCTCCCGGAGGGAGCGAAAGACCACGGCCGACCCGTCCGGAGTCCACCCGATCACCTGGTTGTCGAAACCCCAGCGGTCGGGGAGAGGGCCCCTGGCGGGGTACCAGGTCAACTGGCGCGGTGCTCCTCCCTCGGCCGGGATCACCCAGACCTGCTCGTCTCCCCCGTACTGGGCGGTGAAGGCGATCCACTTCCCGTCGGGGGAGAAACGGGGGAACAGCTCGAGGCCGGGATGGGAGGTCAGGCGGGTGGCGGTTCCCCCGGTCACCGGGGCGAGCCACAGGTCCCCCGCGTAGACGAAGACGACCCGGTCCCCGTGAATGTCCGGGAACCGCAGCAGCTTGGTGCCCGCCCGGGCGGCGGAGAGCCCCGCCGCGAGGGCGAGGACTGCCACCAGGACGGCGATCCGGAACCGGCGCACGTGTCTCACGGTCTCTCCTCCTCCCGGCCGCCCGGCCGGGCGGCCGCCATCAGGCTCGATCCGGGTTGTCGTGGTCGGACGAGGGAGCGCAGTCTACACCCGCCTCCCGGGTCGGCGGGGTCCCCCGCGGCGGGCGGTTGGCGGGCGCGCGGGAACGGTGGCAACTTACTGCGACGTGCTCGCATGCAACTTCCTGCTGCGTGCAAGGACGTTTCGCCGTATATGGGCAGGGAGCCACGAGCGGACCGCGCGTGGGGGCGTGCGGCCAGGAGGATGCGGACAGATGCGAACACGTACGGACCGTCGCACCTTCTTGAAGACGGCCGCAATCGGGTCGCTGGCCCTGGCGGCCCGGCCGCGGATCCTCGCCGGGGACCGGGGCCCGCGCCCGCTGCTTCACCGGGTACACCACGTCCCGGCCCCGGACTTCGCGCACGGGAACCGTCATCCCGGCGTCGAGTCCCTCCTGTTCGCCCTGGCGGGGGACGGGCGACGCTTCTACCGGACCTCCTCCGGTCATCCCCTCGGAAGCCCGGACGGCCTGATCGCCCCCGAGGACACGGTCCTCATCAAGGTCAATGCCCAGTGGAAGTACCGCGGCTGCACGAACTCGGACGTCGTGCGCGGGATCGTCCAGCGAATCCTCGACCATCCCGACGGGTTCACCGGGGAGGTCGTGATCTACGAGAACGGCCAGGGCCGGGGTTCCCTGAACTGCGACACGACCTCGGGTTGCGACGGCGGTTCCCGGGAGATCCACGCCAACGCGGAGAACGAGAAGCACTCGTTCACCTGGCTGGTCGACGAGCTGTTCCAGGACTCGCGGGTCGGACAGAAGGAAATGGACGACTACCGGGGGACCTTCGTCGACGAGGGAGACCACGACACGGAAGGATTCCGCCGGGTGGGAAACGTCACCTACCCCTGCTTCTTCACGCCGAAGGGAACCCGGGTCGAGCTGCGGGAAGGGATCTGGACCGGCAGCGAGTACGATTCCGAGCACCTCAAGTGGATCAACGTGGCGGTCCTCAAGGATCACAAGGACCTGAACGTCACGGGGGTCCTCAAGCATGTCTACGGGGTCATCACGACGACGGACTCGCCCCTGCCGATCCACGATCCGAACCACGCGGGAACGATCATGGGGGAGGTCTTCACGCTCGTGCGTGCCCCGGTGCTGAACATCCTCGACTGCATCTGGGTCTCCCACGCCTCCCTCTGCGGCTATCCCCCCGACACGACCACCCGGCGCGACATGCTGGTGGCCGGCACGGATCCGTGCGCCATCGACGCCTGGTCGGCGCGGCACATCCTCTACCCGATCTCGGGGGATCCGGCGCACGACCCGGATATTCCCGGCTACTTCCGCACCTACCTGCTCGGGGCGCGGGACACGATCAACGACCACGGCGGGATCGACGGCACGCCGGTGACGTTCGACGAGGCGGACATCGACGCCCGGCACGTGGACCAGCGGACCGTGGACCTCCGGGTCTGGAAGAGCGGGGACGACGTGCGCCTCTCGTGGGCCGGGGGAGCGGGCCCGTGGCGCGTGGAGAAGGACCGGGATCCCACCTTCCCCGCGCCGCAGGTCATCGCGGACGCCACCTGGGAGACCGACCTGGTCGACGCCGGCGCCGCCGATGACGGCGAGACCTGGTTCTACCGGGTCACCGGGAGCTGA
>CAYQTA010000062.1:0-3545 GCA_964420365.1 uncultured Acidobacteriota bacterium
CGGGCTCGAGGCGACCCGCCGGATCCGGGCGGGGGAGGTCGGTGACGAGCTGCGCCACGTGCCGATCGTCGCGCTGACCGCCCACGTCAGCGAGGACGATCGCCGCCGGTGCCAGGAGGCCGGCATGGATGCCTTCCTGACGAAGCCGGTGGATCCCGACCTGCTCCACGACACGATCGAGTCCCTGGCCGCCGCCGTCGCCTGAACGCCGTGCGCGGCGGCAACCTCGCGGCGCTGCGCACCGCCCGGGTCGCCTTCCGGCGACCCCTACATGAAGCCCGTCGGCATGGGTTCTCGTAGGGGCGGCCGGGAGGCCGCCCGAGGGTGGAGGTCGCGCGCGGTGCCCCGGGCGCGCAGGCCGTCCCCATCCGGGCCGCGCGAGAGGATCCCCGGGGTCAGGCGCGGGGATGGGTGCGGTCGTAGACCTCGAGGATCCGGTCGAGAGAGAGCCTCGTGTACCGCTGGGTCGTCGCGAGGCGGGAATGGCCGAGGAGCTCCTGGATCGCCCGCAGGTCCATCCCCGACTCGAGAAGGTGCGTGGCGAACGAGTGGCGCAGCACGTGGGGATGAACGCCCCGCAGGAGGGCCGCCCGGGCGACCGCGCGGTCCAGGACCCGCCGCACCGACCGGTCGGAGAGCCGGCCCCCGCGCAGGTTGAGGAAGAGGGCCTCCTCCCCGGTCCGCTCCCGGAGATCGACGAACGCGGAGAGGTAGGCGCGCAGCGCCGTCGCCGCCTTTCGCCCGAACGGGACGATCCGTTCCTTGCGGCCCTTCCCGAGGACGCGCACGGTGCGCCGCGCCAGGTCGATGTCGTCGAGGTCGAGGCCGGTGAGCTCGGAGACCCGCAGCCCGGCGCCGTACAGCAGCTCGAGAAGGGCCCGGTCCCGGAGCCCTGCCGGCTTCCGCGGGTCGGGAGCCTCCAGGATCGCCGTCACGTCCTCGACGTCGAGACGCTCCGGCAGCCGTTCCCCGCGCTTCGGGTTCGGCACCTCGGCCGCCGGGTTGGCCCGGGCAAGTCCCTCCTCGGCGAGCCAGCGCCAGAACGTCCGGGCGGCGGAGAGGCGGCGCCCGATCGTCGCCGGCGAGAGCTCCCGGGCGTGCATGTCGGCGACCCAGGCGCGGATCAGCCCCGCGTCCACCTCCGCGGGTTCCGGGACGTGTCCCAGCAACGCCTCGAGGAAGGCCGCGAGGTCGCCGAGGTCGGTGGCGTACGAGCGGACCGTGTGGGAGGACCGGTCCCGGTCGAGCGCGAGGTGATCGAGGAAGCGGCGGATCTCGCCGGTCACGGCCGCGGACAGCCGGCGTCGATCCAGGCGATCAGCCGGCGAACCTGGTCGGAGGCGGCGGTGGTCGCCGTCCCCAGGCGCTGCTCTTCCGCCACGTGCCGGGGCAGGGCCTCGGCCAGGACCTGCCGGACCTCCGCCCGGTCGGCGCCGGCCTCGAGCAACTCGACCGCGACGCGCCAGTCGGGCAGCGGCGCCGAGCGCCAGGCGCCGAGGGCGCCGAGGACGTCCCCCTGGGCGAGGAGCGAACGGGCCATCAGCATGTGGGCCCGGGACGCCAGGGAGGGATCGTCCTCCCCCCGCTCGTCCGCCCACTGGAGGGCCAGGGCGGCGTGATGGCTCGCGCGCTCGGGGTTCTCGAGGAGCAGCAGGTAGCCCTCGGCCAGCACGAGGGCGGTCTCGATCGTCGGGGGCATCTCCCGCTCGATCTCCTCGAGGACTTCCCGGGCCCGGTCGAGTTCGCCCATCCTGGCGTGACAGAGCGCGATCTGCGACAGGAGGAAGCGCTGGCCGGCCGGGTTCTCGGTGTCCCGGGTCCGCTCCAGCTCGCGGCGCAGGACCTCGATCGCCTCGGCGCCCCGGCCGTCGGCCAGGCGGCGGGCGACCTCGAAGGAAGCGGTGAACCAGGCGTCCACCCGCCGGCGGGGAGGTGCGTCGTGGGAGGGCGTCATGGAGTCTCACCTCCGGCGGCCCCGGGGGACCGCTCCCTTCCAAGATAGTCCTCGAGGGCGGCGAGTGCCCGCTCGGCGAGCAGCCGCTTGCGCTCCCGGCGGTTCCGGACACGGCGCGACAGGGGTGGGAGCAGGCCGAAGGAGACGTTCGTCGGCTGGTAGTGGGCCGGGTCCGCTCCCGCCACGTAGCGCTGGAGCGAACCGATCGCGGTCTCCTCGGGCAGCACCGGCGGCTCCCGGCCCCGGGCCAGGGCCGCGGCGCCGATGCCCGCGACCAGCCCGGAGGCGGCCGACTCCACGTACCCCTCGACGCCGGAGACCTGCCCGGCGAGGAAGAGATCCTCGCGGGCCCGTGCCTGGAAGGTCGGACGGAGGACCCGGGGGGCGTTGACGTAGGTGTTCCGGTGCATCTGCCCGAGGACGACGAACCTGGCCCGCTCGAGGCCGGGGACCAGGCGGAAGATCCGTCGCTGCTCGGACCACTTGAGCCGCGTCTGGAAGCCGACCATGGACCAGTGGGTCGCGGCGAGGTTGTCCTGCCGCAGTTGGACCACGGCCCAGGGGCGCCTTCCCGTGCGCGGGTCGACGAGGCCCACCGGTTTCATCGGGCCGTACCGCAGGGTGTCCCGCCCGCGCAGGGCCAGCTCCTCGACCGGGAGACACCCCTCGAAGAGCAGCTCCCGCTCGAAGTCCTTCATCTCGACGCGGGCGGCGGCGACCAGCTCGTCGTAGAACCGGTCGTATTCCTCCCGGTTCAGCGGGCAGTTCAGGTAGTCGCTCCCGTCGCCCTTGCCGTAGCGGGAGGCGGCGAAGCAGACGGAACGGTCGATCGAGTCGGCCTCGATCACGGGACTGATCGCGTCGTAGAAGGCCAGGTTCTCCTCGCCGGTCAGCGCGGC
This sequence comes from uncultured Acidobacteriota bacterium, assembly GCA_964420365.1. Classification (GTDB taxonomy): domain Bacteria; phylum Acidobacteriota; class Polarisedimenticolia; order J045; family J045; genus JAMOQA01. Next base: position 2,854 of record CAYQTA010000062.1, read on the forward strand.
GATCGCGGCCGCGAGGGGGGGCGAGCAGAGCGGCCCCGGCGCGAGGATCGTCGGCCCCTCGGCGGGGATCTCCGTCACCTCCTCGCGCCGGAGCTCGACGAGCGGGTGCGCGAGGAGTCGCCGGGTGACCTCCCGGGCGAACAGCTCCCGGTCGACGGCGAGCGCGGCCCCGGCGGGGAGCCGGGCAGCGTCGGCGCAGGCGAGCACGAGGGAGCCCAGGCGGCGCATCTCGGCCTTGAGCAGGCCGTGGGCCGTCGCCGGGTCGTCGGACTTCAGGGAGTTGGAGCAGACCAGCTCGGCCAGGAGGTCGGTCCGGTGGACCGGGGTCGGTCGCGCCGGTCGCATCTCGTAGAGGACCACCGGCACGCCCCGGCGGACGCACTGCCACGCGGCCTCGGCGCCGGCGAGCCCGCCGCCGACGATCGTCACCCCGGTCTCACCCATGCCGCGAGGATACCCCGTCCGCGGCGCTGCGCGCCGCCCGGGTCGCCTTCCGGCGACCCCTACGAACCCCGCGGCGCGTTCCGTGGGGTCTTGTAGGGGCGGCCGGGAGGCCGCCCGAGGGTGCCCGAGGCGCAGGGTGCCGAGGAACGCGTCGCCCGATGATGCGCGGCGCTGCGCGCCGCCCGGGTCGCCTTCCGGCGACCCCTACGAACCCCGCGGCGCGTTCCGTGGGGTCTTGTAGGGGCGGC
>CAYQTA010000063.1:0-11066 GCA_964420365.1 uncultured Acidobacteriota bacterium
GCGCTCCCGGGCGGGATCGAGACGGATCGGACATCCCGGGAGGGTCTCAGTCGACGTAGCCGAGCGAGCGGAGCAGCTCCCGTTCCTCCCGGTCGGCCGGGGCGGCCGGAGCCTTCCAGCCCTCCCCCTCCAGCCGGGCGACCTCGGCCCGGAGGGCGCGCGCGAGCGCCCGCCAGGTGTCCGGCCGCGCGGCCGCAAGATCGTGGACCTCTCCCGGGTCGGTAGCCAGGTCGTAGAGACGTGGGCGGGTCCCCGCCTGCTCCTGGAGGACCTTGTAGCGGCCGACCAGGAGCGCGTGGAGATGGGGCCGGGTCGCCGTCGTCGCGAGGAAGCGGCCGCGCCCCCGGCTCACCTGGCCCCTCGCGAGCGGCCCGAGGTCGATTCCCCGGAAGGTTGCCGGGGCGGGGATCCCGGCGAGGGCGAGGACCGTCGGGGCGACGTCGAGCAGGTCGACCCGGGCGGGGACCACCCGGTGAACGCGGCGCCCGCCCGGAGGGCGGTAAAGGAGGGGGATCCGGAGCATCTCCTCGTGCACGGTCGTGTTGTGCAGGAGGCGCCCGTGCTCCCCGAACGCCTCCCCGTGGTCGGCGAGGACGAAGACGGCGGCGTTTCGGAAGCGCGGGTCGCGGTCGAGCCAGGCGAGGAAGTCACCGACGGCCGCATCGACCCAGTGGCAGTGCCCGTCGTAGCGGTCGCGCAGGTCGTGGAGCAGGCGGGACGTGAGGCGAGGGGAACCGTCGAGGAGCACCAGGCGGGGAAGCGAGACGTCCATCCGCCGGGCCGCCGGCGACGAGAAGGGGTCCCGGTGGACCGCGGGAGGATCGTAGGGAGCGTGGGGCTGGAGGAGGTGAACGTACAGGAAATGGGGTCCCCGTGGCAGCTTCTCGAGGTCTGCCCGGACACGGGCCAGGAGCCGGTCCGGTGGAACGATCCGCTCGGGGCGCTCCGGGCGCAGCCTCCCGCCCGAGGCGAGCGGCGTGTTCCAGGCCTCGACGAAGCGCTCGAAGCCCCGGGCGTGCCCGAGCCGGCGGGAGCAGTTCGGGTTGGCGGACCAGGCCCGCGTGTGCCAGCCGTGTTCCACGAGGATCGCCGGGAGGCTCGGCACCTCTTCCGGGAGGCCGTGGCCGAAGTCGACGCCGAGGGCGCCGACCGGGACCGACGTGAGAAGGGCGGCCACGCTCGTCGGCGTGGAGGGGGAGGGGGCCCGTGCCGCGGTGAAGACGACGTTCCGCGAGGCCCAGGCTGCCAGCCGTGGCATCACCTGCCGGCCGTGCGCCCACCGGTCGAGCTGGTCCGCCCGGAGCGAGTCGAGCAGGATCACGACGACATCGGGCGGACGCTCGTGACGCGCACCGTAAACGGGCCCGGCGGGCCCCGTGCGGGTGGTGGCACGCGCGCCCGTTACCATGGCGGCGAGGGCGAATGCCAGCGCCAGGAGCATGCCCGGTGCCCCGTGGTTCCTCCCCATCGAGATCCTCCCTCCCGACAGGATAGGCGGGAGCGGAGGACACGTGCCAGCGCACCCCGCCGGGGCGCGGCCGTCGAGGCCGTCAAAAAAAGCGCCCCGCGGGCGGGGCGCTCTTCCCTTCGAAGGGTCTGTTGGGGTCTCTGTTGGGTCAGGCCCGGGTCCTGGTCCTCCGGGTCGTCTTCTTTTTCGCGGTCTTCTTGGTGGCCTTCTTGGCCTTCTTCCGCGTCGTCTTCTTCTTGGTGGCCTTCTTGGCCTTCTTCTTCGTGGTCTTCTTCTTGGTGGTCTTGCGCTTGGTGGCCTTCTTCTTGGTGGCCTTCTTCTTCGCGGTCTTACGCTTGGTGGTCTTCTTCTTGGTGGCCTTCTTCTTCGCGGTCTTGCGCTTGGTCGTCTTCTTCTTGGCCTTCTTGGCGACCTTCTTCTTCGTGGTCTTCTTCTTGGTCGTCTTCTTCTTCCGGACGACCTTCTTCTTGGCCGTCTTCTTCTTGGCCTTCTTCTTCACCGCCATGCTCTCGAACCTCCTTTCCGGGCCGTCGGCCCGACACGCGTGTGTGCACGAGCGTCCCCGCGCACGGATGGCCATCCGCGGGAAATATGGTTGGAGTCGTTCGTTCTTGTCAAGAACGTTGCGCTGGATTCTTCGGTGGTTCGATGGTCACGGGGAGCGTTCTCGATCGTTTCCTCCGCCGTTCCGGCGTCGAGCAGGACGCCCGGGGCGCGGCGGGATCTCCCGGTCCAGGCCGAGCTCGCGGATCTTGCGCCGGATGGTGCGCAGCCCGATGCCGAGGACGCGAGCCGCCTCCGTGCGGGAGCCGCCGACCTGGAGGAGCGTCGCGCGGATCGCCTCGGCCTCGATGTCCCGGAGCGTGCGGCCGACGAGGAGGCGCGGTGATGCCGGGAGCCCCGTCGTGCCGGCCTGGATGTTCGCCGGCAGGTGTTCCCGGTCGATCGTCTCGGTGGGCGTGGCCACGACGATGGCCTCGAGGGTGTTGATCAGCTCGCGGACGTTGCCCGGCCAGGGATACCGGCAGAGGGCGTCGATCGCGGCCGAGGTCAGCCGGCGCGGGCGGAGATGGTTCGCCCGGCAGATCGATGCGAGGAAGGTCTCGGCGAGTTCCGGGATGTCCTCCACCCGTTCCCGGAGCGGCGGGACGCGGAGGGTGACCACCTTGAGGCGGTAGTAGAGGTCGTCGCGGAAACGTCCCTCCCGGACGAGGCGTTCCAGGTCGGCGTTCGTCGCCGCCACCAGCCGGACGTCGACCCGCACCGGGCGGGAGCCGCCGACGCGCATGAACTCCTGGTGTTCGAGCACCCGGAGGAGCTTGGCCTGGGTCGGCAGGTCGGTCTCGCCGACCTCGTCGAGGAAGAGGGTGCCATTGTGGGCCAGCTCGAACTTGCCGGCCCGGCGGCTCACCGCGCCGGTGAAGGCGCCGCGCTCGTGGCCGAACAGCTCGGACTCGATCAGGTGGGGCGGGAGGGCCGCGCAGTTGATCGCGATGAAGGGGCCGCCGAGGCGCGGGGAGCGGAAATGGAGGGCCCGGGCGACGAGTTCCTTTCCGGAGCCGCTCTCGCCCAGGATCAGGACCGTGGTCCGCATCCGGGCGACCCGGTCGAGGGTATCGGCCAGCTCGCGCATCGCCGGGGAATGGGTGACCAGGCTCCGCGTCGTGAACGACCGGCGCGAGCGCTCGGTGATCGCGTCCTCGAGGCTGGCGAGATGGACGCCCATGTCCCGGGTGGCGATCGCCTGCTCGACCCGCATCCGGACCTCCGCCGGGTGGGGCGGTCGGTGAAGGATGTCCATGGCCCCGTGCTCGAGCCAGGCGAAGGCGGAGGACGGCTCCTCGGGAGGGGCGACCACGAGCAGGCCGGGGGCCTCCTCGGGACCGGCGAGCTCCCGGACCGTTCGGCCGGGTTCCTGGCCGAGGAGCAGCGCGTCGACGATGGCCACGTCCAGGTCGCCCGCCCCCAGCAGTTCCCGGACGTCGTCCAGGGTCTCCCCGCGGACGACCTGGTAGCCGAGGGCGAGACAGAGCGACTCGAGGTGGTCTCCGAGGGCGGCTTCCCGGGCGGCTACGGCGACGCGGCAGTCGGAGGGGTGGGGAACGGAGACGGGAAGCCGGGGACGCATGTTGAAGCGATTATGGGTCAATATGGCCGACGATTCAAGGAAACTGGGCCACCAATGCCCCTGAAAAGGGGTGGAGGCGGGATGGCCACGGTGGGGTCTCACGGAGCAACATGCTGCAGAACAAGGAGTTTTGCAAGCGTGCCCGGGGGCGCTGGCGGTGGCAGGTATCTTGCTCGACAAGGGGGCGGAGCGCCCGAGCAGGGGCCAAGCGACGGGGGTTGAAGATGGCCGCGACCAGGAACGCCCGCAAGAGCACCCGCAAGACCCGCAAGACTGCCAGCCAGCCGAAGGAACTGATCAGCTTCCGCTGGGAGGGCGAGACCTACGTCCTCGACCTCGATCGCAACAAGGTCTACCGGAACTGGATGGCGGTCGAGACCAACAAGGGCTTCACGATCCTCGGCGCCTACCGCCAGCAGGCCGCCGCGATCTCCGCGTGAGCCCGGGCCCTTCCCCCCGGGGAGGGCCGAGCCAGGTCCCGCGAACCGGACCCGATGCTCCGGTGGTCCCGCGGTGAAGCCCGTCTCTTCCTCGCCGGGAAGAAGGCGGGCCTTTCCATCTCCATCCTTCTCCAGTACGACGACGCGTTCCTCGTCGTGGATGCCGGGGACGGCACCGCGCGCCGCCTCGCGGAAGGCGCGCCCCGCGCCCCGTCGTTCGCCGGCCTGGCCCGCGGTCTCGCCGGGGTCGTCCTCACCCACGACCACGGGGACCACGTCTCCGGGCTGCCCGGGCTTCTCTGGATGCTCCGGCGGGCCCGGCGGGAGGCGCCGCTGCCGATTGCCCTGCCCGGGGACGCGCCCCTGGCGGCCGGGTGCCTTGCCGCCTGGCGGGACGCGTACCGGGGCCGCGAGCGGTTCCCGGTGGAGGCCTGGACCCACCGGGACGGGGAGGTCCACCGGATGGGGCCGTTCGAGGTGCGGCCCTTCCCGGTGCGGCACTCCCGGTCGGCATCCGATCCCCCGGGCGCGCTGATGGACGCCTGGGGAATGTCGATCCGCGTCGGTGACCTGCGGATCGTCGTCAGCGGGGACACGGGCCCGTGCCCGCGCCTCGAGAAAGAGGTCCGGGGGGCGGACCTGGCCGTGGTCGAGGCGGGGGGTGGAGACCAGGCCTCGCCACCGGACACCCACCTTTCCCGGGCCGAGGCGGAGCGGATCGGGCGCCTTGCCCGGGAGCACGTCCTCTACCACCTCCCCTGACCGGTCCCCCGGCCCGCGCGCGGTGCCGTGGTTCGCCGGACGCCGCGTGGTGCGCGGCGCGTTGCGCCGCCCGGGTCGCCTTCCGGCGACCCCTACACGAAATCCGCGTGGCGCGTTTCCAGGGGGTCCGGTAGGGGCGGCCGGAAGGCCGCCCGCCGGTGCCAGGCGCGCGCGGTGCCACGGACGTGCGCGGCGCCGGGAGCCGGGCGTCAGTACATCCCGAGGTAGCGCTCGACCTCCCACGGGTGGACGATCGTCAGGTACTCCTGCCAGTCCTTGAGCTTCCCCTCGATGAAGTTCGTCGCGACGTGCTCGCCGAGGGCCTCGAGGACGACCTTGTCCTTCTGCAGCGCCTGCACCGCCTGGTAGAGGTCGGCCGGGAGCTGGTCGATCTTGAGGCGCCGCTTCTCCCGCTCGCTCATCCGGAAGATGTCCTTGTTGACCGGCGGTCCCGGGTCGATCTCGTTGTCGATCCCGTCGAGACCGGCCTGGATCATCACGGCGAACGCGAGGTAGGGGTTGCAGGACGGGTCCGGCATCCGGATCTCCACCCGGGCCCCCTTGCCGCGGCGCGCCGGGACCCGGGCGAGCGGAGACCGGTTCCGCTCCGACCAGGAGATGTTCGTCGGGGCCTCGTAACCGGGAACCAGCCGCTTGAAGGAGTTCACGGTGGGGTTGGTCACCGCGCAGATCGCCTTCGCGTGGCGCAGGATTCCCCCGATGTAGTGGAGGCACAGCTTCGAGAGCCCGTACTCGCCCTCCGGGTCGTCGAACACGTTCTGCGACCGGTCGAGGGTGAACAGGGACTGGTGGACGTGCATCCCGGAGCCGTTCTCGCCGTAGAGCGGCTTCGGCATGAAGGTCGCGTGGAGATCGAAGTCGAGTGCGACCTTCCGCACGACGTGGCGGAAGATCATCAGGTTGTCCGCCGTGGTCAGGGCGTCGGCGTAGCGGAAGTCGATCTCGTGCTGGCCCGGGGCGACCTCGTGGTGGGCGGCCTCCACCTCGAAGCCCATCTTCTCGAGGACGTTGACGATCTTGCGCCGGGCTTCCTCGCCCCGGTCGACCGGGGAGAGGTCGAAGTAGGCCCCGTGGTCGTGCGTGACCGTGGTCGGCGTCCCGTCGGCGTTCCGGTGGAAGAGGAAGAACTCCGCCTCCGGGCCCATCTTCGGGACGTAGCCCATCCTCGCGGCCCGCTCCACGGCCCGGCGGAGCACGTAGCGCGGATCGCCGGGGAACGGCTCCCCGTCCGGGGTCCGGACGTCGCAGATCAGCATCGCGACCCGGTCCCGGTCCCCCTCCTCGGGGAAGATCCGCAGGGAGTCCAGGTCGGGCTCGAGGAGCATGTCCGACTCCTGGATGCGGACGAACCCCTCGATCGAAGACCCGTCGAACATGATCTCGCCGGAAAGGGCCTTGTCGAACTGCTTGTCCGGCACCTCCACGTTCTTGACCACGCCGTGGATGTCCGAGAAGACCAGTCGCAGGAAGCGGATCTTCTCCTCCCGCAGGATCGCGCGCGCCTCGTCGATCGTCCGTGCCATCGCTCGTGCCTCCCGGTGCCGGGGACTCCGCTTCCCTCCGGGGCCCGGCCCGACGCGGGGACGGTAGGCCCGGCGGCGGGGACTGTCAAGCGCGGTGATCCGAAAAAAATGACGATCCGGCAATGGATGCGTGTCACCTTGCATGAAAGACCCGTTCTTCGGGCGAAATCGCGGGGCCGCCGTGACAAGTTGACCGGCTTACGGGGCCGCCCGGTCAGTCAGCCGAGGGTCTCCAGGAGGTGCAGCAGGGGACCGGGATCGCGCAGGTCCGGCAGGAACAGCTCGGCTCCCGAGGCCCGGAGCACGCCGGGGTCGGTCCAGCCCGTGGCGACGGCGACCGCGCGGAGGCCGGCCGCGTGGGCGGCGGCGACATCGTGCTCGGTGTCCCCGACCACCAGGACCCGGTCCCGCGGGACTCCCGCTGCCTCGAGCCGCCGCGCCGCCGCCCGGGCGAGGTCGGCCCGTTCCCGGGCGTCGTCCCCGAAGCCGCCGGGACGGTCCGCGAGACCGGCGAGGCCCACGGGGGCGAGCTTGATCCGGGCGGCTTCCCGGACGTTCCCGGTGAGGAGGCCCACCAGCACGTCGTCCCGGTCCTCGAGCCGGGCGACCAGCTCGAGGGCCCCCGGCATCGTCTCGTACCGGCCCTCCGCCCGGGAGCGGGCGACCGTCCCCGGCAGGGCGGCCAGGTAGGCGTCGACCATCGCCGGGTCGAGGTCGCGCACCCGGTGCCCGAGCCGGCCGGCGAGCTGCTCGAGCAGGATCGTGTCGGTCCGGCCCCGGAAGTCGACCTTCATCGCCGCGGCGAGGACCTCGTCGAACGGCCGGCCGAGGGCGGAGGCGACCCCCCGCGCCAGGGCCTCGCGGCCGGCGCCGCCGAGCTTGACCAGGGTCCCGTCGATGTCGAACAGCACGGCGCGCACGGGCGCTCCTCCGCGAAAGGGGGCCGGGGGATTCTACCGGCTCCCGGCGTGGCATCATGGGCGGCCGGAGGTGACCGATGCGTTCCGTTCCGGCGATCTGCACCTGCGTGGCCCTGGGCCTCGCCCTCCTCGCCCCGGGGTGCGGGGCGCCCGGTCCCGGGGGGGAGGGGGACGTGACGATCCTCACCGGCGTGCGGTTCTGGACCGGCGACCCGGACCACCCGTGGGCGGACGGGCTGCTGGTCGAGGAAGGAAGGATCCGGGAGCTGCTCTCGAGGGAGGAGATCCCGCGGGTCCTCGCCCACGGGGGCAAGGTGATCGACCTTCCCGGTGCGCTCGCCGTGCCGGGGCTCGTCGACGCCCACGGGCACCTGCTCGGCTACGGCCTCGCGCGGAGGCGGGCCGATCTCGCCGGGGCGCGGACCCTCGACGAGACGCTCGAGCGGGTGCGGGCGTTCGCCGCCGCGCACCCGGGCGACCCCTGGGTGCTCGGCCGCGGGTGGGACCAGGAGGACTGGCCTGGCCACGCGTGGCCGACGGCGGACCGGCTCGAGGAGACCGTCCCGGGACGGCCCTGCGCGCTGTGGCGCGTGGACGGGCACGCCCTGTGGGTGAACCGGACCGCGCTGCGGGAGGCGGGCATCGACGCCGCCACGCCGGACCCGCCGGGCGGGAAGATCCTCCGCGCGCCGGACGGGACGCCGACCGGGATCCTCCTCGACGCGGCCGAGGAGCTGGTGACGGGCAGGATCCCGCCGCCGTCCCCGGAACTCGCGGAGGAGATCCTCGCGGACGTCGCCCGGGACCTGCTCGCGAAAGGCCTCGCCGGCTTCCACGCGATGAGCGTCTCGCGGGTCGAGTGGGAGGCGCTCGTGCGGCTCGCCCGGACCGGGAGGTTCCCGCTGCGCGCCTGGGCGTACGCCGAGTGGGGGGACCCGCTGGCCGAGGAGCTCCTCGAGTCGGGGCCGCGGGACGAGGGCCGGCTGCACCTCGTCGGGGTCAAGCTGTTCGCCGACGGCGCCCTCGGCAGCCGCGGGGCGCGCCTGCTCGAGCCGTACGCGGACGACCCGGGGAACCGGGGCATCTGGGTGACGCCCCCGGACGAGCTCGAGCGGAGGATCCGCGCCGCGATGGAGCGCGGCCTCCAGCCGGCGGTCCACGCGATCGGCGACGCCGCCAACCACGAGCTGCTCGGGATCTACCGGCGCCTGCTCGCCGGGCACCCGGAGTGGGCCTCCCTGCGGCCGCGCGTCGAGCACGCCCAGGTCGTCCCGCCCGGGGACATCCCGCTCTTCGGCGAGCTGCCGGTCGTCGCGTCGATGCAGCCGACCCACGCGACCTCCGACATGCCCTGGGCGGAGGATCGGCTCGGGCGCGCGCGTCTCGCCGGCGCCTACGCGTGGCGCTCGATCCTCTCCGCCGGGGGACACCTGGCCTTCGGCTCGGACGTGCCGGTCGAGTCGTGCGATCCCCGGCTCGGGCTCTGGGCTGCCGTCACGCGGCAGGACCTCGACGGGAACCCGCCCGGCGGCTGGCTGCCGGACCAGCGGCTCACCCTGCCCGAGGCGATCGCCGCGTTCTCCGCGGGGGCCGCGTGGGCGGTGCGCCGCGAGGACGACCTCGGGCGGCTGGCGCCCGGGTACCTCGCGGACCTCACCGTGTTCGACCGGGACGTGGTCGCCGCGTTCGAGGAGGGGGACCCTCGCGCGCTGCTGGACGCGCGGGTCACCGCGACGGTGATCGGCGGGACGCCCTGGTTCCCGCGGGCCCACGAACCGGGGGAAGCACGGTAGAATCCCGCGATTTCCCGGAGGACCGGAGGAAACGATGTCGAAGCGCCTGCCCGCCGCCCGGCAGCGAGGAAAGAAGGCCTGCGCGGTCCCCGAGCAGCCCGGGGGGCCGCCCTGTCACCTGTGCGATGCCCTCTGCTGCCGCTACTACGCCCTCGAGCTCGACCCGCCGGAGGACGCCGAGGACTTCGACGACCTCCGGTGGTACCTGCTCCACGAGAAGACCTGGATCTGGGTCGACGACGACGAGTGGTTCCTCCAGGTCGACGAGCCGTGCCGCTTCCTCGACGAGCACGGTCGCTGCACGATCTACGAGAAGCGCCCGCGGATCTGCCGGGAGTACGGGGATCCCCGTCACCTCGAGGACCCGGACGAGCCGCTCTGCGACTGGTACGCCCGGGACGAGCACCACGACCTCGAGTTCCGGGAGCCGGAGGAGCTCGAGGCCTACGCCCGGAAGTTCCTGCGGAAGAAGGCGGCCGAGCGTCGGCGCCGCTCCCTCGCCGCGAAGAAGGCCTGGGAGACCCGCCGGAAGCGGGAGGCTGCCCGCCGCCGCGCCCGCACCTGGTGACCGACCATCGGCGGCGCCGCGCGCGCCCGGAACCGGCAGGCGGCCTGCCGGCTGCCCGTGCACGAACCCCCGGTGGTGTTCGCAGCGCCCGTTGCCGCGCTTTCCGCCGCCGGCCCGCAGGGAGCGGGGGCAAACGCAGGCCGACGAACGGAGAACGCGGGTTCCCGCACGATCTTTGACCGATTCGGCCCGCGTGCGGTCCGTTCGGCCCGGCCCGGACGTTCGGGATCGTTCGTGGGCTTTCGGGTGCGGCGTGTCCGGATGCCCCGGATTGCGGGAACCGGGGTTCCCTGTCCCGGGCGTTGCAGGATCACGTCTTCTCTGTCGAAATCCTTGCAGAAACGACGGTTCTCTGTCGCCGCGGGCCCGGCCGCCGTGGCAACGTGGCGGCGCGCCCGGGCGCGGGGATCGTTGTCGGGCCGGGCGGGGCCGGGGGATCCCGGCCCGGGAGTGGAAGGCATGGCGAGGATGCCGGGAAGGGTTGTCGCGGTTCACGTGATGGTGTGGTGGGCGTTCGCGTGGGCGGCCGGGGCGAGCGGGACCCCGGCGTCCGCCGGAGGGGACACGCCCCCGGTCGGGACGACGTGCACGCCGCGGGTAGGCACGGTCGTTGCCAACTGGGACGGGGTGCACCGGGCCAGGAACGTATCCCGCTGGGCACGCCGGGCGCGGGTCGCCCTCCGGCGGGACCTGCCGGATGGAGGCCGGCTCGTCGTCAAGGCGACGCGGCAGGTGTCGCCGGAGGTCGTGCGGGCGGTGGCCGACGAGATTTCCCTCGCGGTCGAGCGGTTGCGCGTCCACCTGGGCCCGGCGCCGCTCGACCTGGAGTTCTACCTCGTTGGTCGGCGGCGGATACCGCCCTCGTACAGGATGCGCATCGGGCGGAAGGGTGGTCCGCCGTGGATCATGGTCCTCGGATCGCTCTTCGAGGTGCCGGAGCCGGGAAGGCCATCCACGGGAGAGATGGTGAACCATTTCCACGAGATGGTTCACCACTGGGTGGACTACGGTGACCGCTTCGGTGGTGACGGGTACCCGCGCTGGCTGGAAGAGGGGATGGCCGACGTGGTATCGATCGTGGCGTCGCGGGAGATCGGCCTGGACGTGGGCGATCGTCCGAGTCCTCCGCGGGAGGCGTGGGAGGGGGCCCGATCGGCGCTCCTGGAGTGGCGGAAACACACGGGGAATCCCGAGAGCCTGTTGCGCCTGTCGATGGCGGAGAGAAGGGCCATCTCTGCGCGGTACGACCTGGCGTACCGGGTGGTGAAGGAGGTGTGGGAGAGGGACGGGGGGAAGACGGCAAGGCGGCTGCTGGAGGCGTTCGCGGGCCGGGAGGAGGTGCCGCCGCCGGAGGAGCAGGAGCGGATCTTCGAGGAGGTGGTCGGGGAACCGCTGGCGTCGGTGATCGAGCGTCTCGCCCGCCGGGCGGCGGACCGAGTCTTC
>CAYQTA010000064.1:0-5386 GCA_964420365.1 uncultured Acidobacteriota bacterium
CTCCTCGCGTGGTACCGGGGGCACCGCCGCGACCTGCCGTGGCGCCGCACCCGGGACCCGTGGGCCATCCTGGCCAGCGAGCTGATGCTCCAGCAGACGCGGGTGGAAACGGTGATCCCGCGGTTCGAGGAGTTCCTCGCCCGGTTCCCCACCCCGGGGGCCTGTGCCGCGGCGGGGGAGGATGCCGTCCTCGCCGCCTGGGCCGGGCTCGGCTACTACCGGCGCGCCAGGGCGCTCTACGCCGCGGCCCGGCGGATCGTGGACGGAGGGTGGCCCCGGGACGCGGCGGGTCTCCGCGAGCTGCCCGGGGTCGGGCCGTACACCGCCGCGGCAGTCGCGTCGATCGCCTTCGGGGAACCGGTCCCGGTGGTCGACGGGAACGTCGTGCGGGTGGCGGCCCGGCTGCTCGCACTCGAGGAGGACCCGGCCCGCGGCGAGGGAGCGCGGCGGGTGCGATGGCTCGCCGGGGAACTCCTCGACCCGGACAGCCCCGGCGACTCGAACCAGGCCCTGATGGAGCTGGGGGCTACGGTCTGCCTGCCGAGGAACCCCCGTTGCGCGGCGTGCCCGCTGGCGCCGGCCTGCCGCGCGCGCCGCCAGGGGAAGCCGGAAGGCTGGCCCCGCCCGGCTCGACGGCCAAGAGCAGTCCCCGTGGTCCGGGCCGCCGTCCTCCTGGCCCGGGACATGGCCCCGGGGCGGCTACTTTTTCGACGGGTGCCGGACGGGGCACACAACGCCGGTCTCCTCGAGATCCCGTTCGTCGAGCTGAGCCGCGGACGGCCGGGAGCGGAGACGCAGGCCCCCCCGCCGACGCCCCGCACCCGGAAGCGGGCCGAGGAGCTCTTCGCGGAGAGCGGGCTCCCCTGCCGGCTCGGGGAGTTCGCCGGGACGGTGCGGCACGCGATCACGCGGCACCGGATCCGCGTCCTCGCCTGGTGGGGCGCGCCGCGCCCCGGCCTGTCGCGCGACCTGCCGGCCGACCACGCATGGCTGCGCCCGGACGAGGCGGTCGGCCGGGGTGTGCCGGCGGCGACTCGCCGGCTCCTCGAGCTGGCGGGATTCAGGCCTCGTCGGTGAGGTAGCGCATCACCTGGCGGACCGAAAGCAGGCCGACCAGCTCGTTCCCGTCGAGGATCGGCAGGTGCCGGTGCCCGTCGACCCCCATCCGGTGGAGCGCCCACGCCAGGGGATCACCGACCTGGAGGGTGACCGGGTCGTGGGTCATCACCTCGCCGAGCTGGGTGGTCGCCGGGTTCCGGCCACGGCCGGCGACCCGCACCACCAGGTCGCGCTCGGTGAAGACGCCGATCAGCCGGCGTGCCCTGTCGGTGACGAAGACGCAACCGTCGTCCCGGTCGCGCATCGCCTGCACCGCCTCGAGCACCTTCGCCGACGGCCCGAAGACGATGGGATCCTTCAGGGGGAGCTCCCGGAGCGGCTTCTTGAAGAGCGGGTTCTGGATGACATCGCCACCACCGGGAAGGTCGAGACCCGCGAGGTCCATCCCGCAGTTCTCGCAGAGATCGACCCCGTCGATGTTGTCGTGGCCACAGGCTGGGCAGATCATGATCAACCTCCCTCGGGGGTGCGGAACTCCTGGCGGAGCCGCGGCGGCAGGTTGACGGTCTCGTCCGGGAACTGGTCCGTCAGGAACTGGATGACGTCCCGCGTCGCGAGCAGGCCCGCCAGCTTCCCGTCGTCGTCGCGAATGACGAGTCGGCGGTAGCCGTGCTCGTTCATCAGCTGGACCGCGCGGAAGAGGGAATCGGTCCGGGGGATCGTCACCGGGTCGCGGGTCATCACGTCGCGGGCCGGGATCCTGTCCTGCTCCTCCGGGTCACCGAGGGCGTTCTCGGGGACCCGCCGGAGCACGTCCCTCTCGGAGAGGATCCCGACGGGGCGATTCTCACCATCGACGAAGACGACCCCGCCACGGTGGCCGCGAACCAGCAGCTCGATCGCCTGCCGCAGGGTCGCGTCCTCGGGCAGGGACGGGGCAGGGAGCGGTCCCATCTGGGAGATGGTCGTCTCCTGCAGGATGCGTGCGATCACGTTCATCGTTTCGTCTCCCTCCCTTTCTCCGGGTCGGGGTTCCCGAGGGTACCCGATCCGCCCGCCGGGCGCCGCAACGTCCGGACGCGCCCCTGGAACGTGCCCCCCTCTTCCACGCTGAGGACGGGACGTTCCAGGATCATCTCGCCGTGGAACGAGCCACCTGCCGCGATTACCGCCGACCGCCGGACGACGGCGGTTCCCTCGAGGACTCCGTGGACCGCGAGGTCATCCACCTCGACCCGGCCGGCGACCCGGGCCTTCTCCCCGACGATCAGTCCTTCGCCGACGAGCACGCCGTCCTGCATCCGGCCGTCGACCCGCAACACCCCTTCGAACGAGACCGTCCCTCCCGTGACGACGATCTCCTCGCCGATCCAGGCGTTGATCGGGCCGCGGCCCGCCCTGGGCCGGGGCATCAGGAAAGCGCTCCCTCTCCGAGGGAACCGAGGAGCCGGTAGAGCCGGTCCAGGTCGTCGCCGTCGGCGAAACGGATCTCGAGACGCCCCGCGCCGGTACGCCCGAGATGGATCCGCACCGGGGCGCCCAGGGCGCGCGACAGCTCCTCCTCGGCGGCGCTGACGTTGGGATCCCGCTTCCGGGAGGCCCGCCGCTTCCCGTCCTCTTGGAGACGCCGGACCGCGTCCTCGAGGGCCCGCACCGACCACCCGAGCCGGGCCGCCTTCGCCGCCAGGCGGACCTGGTCCCGCCGGCTCGGGAGCCCGGCGAGGGCGCGCCCGTGGCCCATCTCGAGGACGCCCTCGTCCAGGAGACGCTGGACGGGTTCCGGCAGGTCGAGCAGGCGCAGGTAGTTCGCAACCGTGCTGCGCGGCTTGCCGACCCGGGAGGCGACCTCGGCCTGGGTGAGCCCGAAGCGGCGCACGAGCACGCGGAAGGCCCGGGCCGTCTCCAGGGGACCGAGCTGGTCGCGCTGGATGTTCTCCACGAGCGCCAGCTCGAGGAGACGCTCGTCGGGAATCTCGCGGACGATCACCGGTACCCGCTCGAGGCCGGCCCGCTGGGCCGCCCGGAGCCGACGCTCGCCGGCAACCAGCGTGTAGCCGCCGTCGGGATCCCGCCGCACGAGCAGCGGTTGGAGCACGCCGGCGGAACGGATCGACTCGGCGAGGGAATCGATCTCTTCCTCGGAGAAGTGCGTGCGCGGCTGGTGGGGATTCGGGCGGATCTCCCCGATCGGCACCTCGAGGGGCCGACCGGGGGCACCCCGGGCCGCCTCCGCTTCGGCGGGCGCAGCTCCCGCCAGGGGGTCCGGGCCGGCCACGACGTCCGGGATCAGGCTCCCGAGCCCCTTCCCGAGGACCCTACGCTTCGGCTGTCCCTTCACGTCCGAGGATCTCCTTGGCCAGGTCCAGGTACGCGTGGGCGCCCTTGGACCGGGAGTCGTAGAGGAAGATCGGCTTGCCGAAGGACGGCGCCTCACCGAGACGGATGTTCCGCGGGATCACCGTGGAGTAGACCGCCCCCTTGAAGAACTGCATGACCTCCTGGGCGACCTGCTTCGAGAGGTTCGTGCGCTCGTCGTACATCGTGAGCAGCACGCCCTCCACCTGGAGGCGCGGGTTCAGGGCGCGCTTCACCCGCCGCAGCGTCTCGATGAGCTGTGTCACCCCCTCGAGCGCCAGGTACTCGCACTGGATCGGGATGATCACCGAGTCGGCCGCCGTGAGAGCGTTCACCGTGAGGAACCCGAGGCTCGGCGGGCAGTCCATCAGGACGAAGTCGAACCGGTCCTCCACGGCGGCCAGCAGGTCCCGCAGCCGGAACTCCCGGCGGGGCAGGTCGACGAGCTCGACCTCGGCGCCGGTGAGCTCGTTCTCCGAGGGACAGAGCACCAGGTTCTCGAGGTCGGTCTCGAGGAACACGTCCTCGAGGGGCACTCCCTCGATCAGGCAGTCGTAGATGGTGCGCCTGGAGGCATCCCGTTCGTACCCGAGGGCCCGGGTGCTGTTGGCCTGCGGGTCCAGGTCGAGGAGGAGGGTCCGGCGACCGGCGAGGGCCAGGCCCGCACCGAGGTTGACGGCGGTGGTGGTCTTGCCCACCCCGCCCTTCTGGTTCGCGATCGCGATGGCTCGTGTCATTGCAGACCCCGGAGAACCGGCGCGGCGGACCCGTGGCGAAGCCGACCGCGCGGAGACCGGGGCCGAGGATAGCACAGCGCCCGCCGTTCCCGAAGGCGACGGCAGGCCGGTGCGTGGCCCCGGCGACCGGCGAGAGTCCGCGATTGCCCGGGATTGTCCGGCAAGGACCGAAACGGGTCCGACCGTGACAGGCGCCGCCCGGCGGGGCGCACGCGGCACCGTCCACGCGGCACCTTTACTCACCGGTCAGCCGGCCGGTGACTCGCTCGCCCACCAGGGCCTCCAGGCCGGAGCCGACCTGCAGGCTTCGCCACGCCATGCCGCACACCATGCCGCCACACCACGGGGGCAGCCGCCCGGGGACTGAAGCGAAAGATGACCGAAAGCTGTAACGACGACGCCAAGAATGCAAGCACCGAGGGCGAATGTGGGGCGCATAGTGAGGGCAAGGGCCTGAACTTGCAAGGGCCCTGCAGCCACGGCCTTCCAGTGCAAGGAATCCGGCCCCCGGGGACCCGAAACTTGCAATTTCCGGCCCTCGACCGCGTTTTCCTTGCACCAGGCGGCCCACGAGCCCGGCGGCTTGCACCAAGGGCGTTTCGATGCATCCCAGCGCGACGGGGTCGCACCAGCCGCTCGAGGTTCGGCCCGAGGGACCCGCGGCAGACGATGCTTCCCGGCGCAGCGAGGTCCCATCAGCCGGAAGCGGCCGCGCGGGGCATCCACTTTCGCCCCGCTTCCAGCCCGGTTCCCCGTTCGAGGATCCGGACGTCTCCGGAGCCGATCTCGGACCGCGTCGCCGCCCGGACGACGAGGCGACCGGCCGCGTCCGAGCTCGGGCCCGCCATCGCACCTGGGCACGGGGGCGAGCCAGCGGGCCCGATCTCGGGCCTCCCCTCCCGCCCGGTGGCTCGGACGATTCCCCCCGGGTCCGATCTCGGACCCGCCCCGGACGGTGGCCGCCAGGAAGTGTTCCACGTGGAACATTGCGCGCGGCCCGTCGCGCCCGCACTCCGAGAATCCCGCCGGACCCGGCCCGCCCGAACCTTCGGGCGCTTCCCCGCGTCCGATCTCGGGCCTGCTGTCGCACCTGGGCGTGGCGGCGGCCAGCAGGCCCGATTTCGGGCCAGCCCTGTCATTCCCGACGTCCGAGAGCTTCCGGGGCCCGATCTCGGACCCGCCCCGGACGGTCCTGCCAGGAAATGTTCCACGTGGAACATCCCCGGCGACGCGGG
>CAYQTA010000065.1:0-36122 GCA_964420365.1 uncultured Acidobacteriota bacterium
GAGGGAGGCGGAGCGCGGGTGCGATGAGGGCGGGGCGTCCAGGGAAGGGTTCCGGGGGCCGGCGCACCGCCGGGGACCGGCCCTTCGTGCCCCTGTGGTGCCGGAGCAACGGGTCGTTCCTCGAGGGGGCGTCCCACCCCGAGGAGCTGGTCGAGGCCGCCGCGGGGCTCGGCCTGCCCGCCCTCGCCCTCGCCGACCGGGACGGCGTCTACGGGGCGGTCCGGGCGCACCTCCGGGCCCGGGAGCTCGGCCTCGGGCTGATCGTCGGCGCGACGGTCACCCTCGAGGGAGGCGGCTCGATCGTCCTCCTCGCGGAGACCCGGGAGGGGTACGCCAACCTCTGCCGCCTCCTCACCCGGGGACACCTGCGCTCCCCCAAGGGGGAGAGCCGGGTGACGCCGGCCGAGGTCGCCGCCCACGCGGAGGGGCTCTCCGCCCTCCTCGGCGATCCCCTCGCCGCCCGGGAAGAACCCCGGGAGCTGCTCGGCCTCCTCCGGGACGCCTTCGGCGACCGGCTCCACGCCCTGGTCGCCCGGCACCTGGCGCCGGGGGAGCCGGACCGGGAGCGGCGGCTGCGGGAGCGGGCCCGGCGGTGGGGTCTCCCGCCGGTCGCCGCGGTCGAGGTGCTCTACCACGACCCGGCGCGCCGTCCCCTCCAGGACGTGCTGACCGCCGTCCGCCACGGCGTTCCCCTCGCCCGGGCCGGCCGCCGCCTCCGCCCGAACCACGGCCACGCCCTCCCCTCCCCCGCCCGGATGGCCGCCCTCTTCGCCGACGACCCGGGGGCGGTCGAACGCACCCTGGAGGTCGCCGCCCGGTGCGCCTTCCGGCTGGACGAGCTGCGCTACCGCTACCCGGCCCCGCGCCTTCCCGGGGACCGCGGCCCGGCGGAGCACCTGCGGGAGCTGGTCCGGGCCGGCGCCCGGGAGCGGTGGGGCCGGCGCATCCCCCCGCGGGTGCGGGACCAGCTCGAGCGGGAGCTCGCCCTCGTCGAGGAGCTGGGCTACGCCGGCTACTTCCTCACGATGTGGGAGATCGTCCGGTTCTGCCGGGAGCGGGGGATCCTCTGCCAGGGACGCGGCTCGGCGGCGAACTCGGCGATCTGCTACGCCCTCGGCATCACCGCGATCGACCCGGTGCGGATGGACCTGCTCTTCGAGCGGTTCCTCTCCCGGGAGCGGAACGAGCCGCCGGACATCGACCTCGACATCGCCCACCGGCGGCGGGAGGAGGTGATCCGCCACGTCTACGAGACGTACGGGCGGGAGCACGCGGCGATGGTCGCGGTGGTGATCCGCTACCGGCCCCGCTCGGCGGTGCGGGACGTCGGCCGCGCCCTCGGGATCCCCCGGGAGCGGATCGACCGCCTCGCCCGGGCGCTCCCCTGGCGGGGCGAGGTGGACGAGCGCCACCTGCGGGAGGCGGGGCTCGACCCGGAGAGCCCCCCGGGCCGGCTCCTCCTCCGCCTCGCCAACGGGCTGCTCGACACCCCCCGCCACCTCTCGATCCACCCCGGAGGCTTCCTGCTGGGGGCCGACCCGGTCTCCACCCTGGTCCCGGTCGAGAACGCGACGATGGAGGGACGCACCGTCGTCCAGTGGGACAAGGACGACGTCAAGGCGATGGGCCTGTTCAAGGTCGACCTCCTCGGCCTCGGCGCGCTCACCCACCTGGACGGCTGCCTCGCCTCGATCGCCCGCCACCACGGGAAGAGGCTGACCCTCGCGACGATCCCCGCCGACGACGAGGCCACCTTCGAGATGCTCCGCCGCGCCGACACCGTCGGCGTCTTCCAGCTCGAGTCCCGGGCCCAGATGGCGATGCTCCCGCGCCTGCGGCCGGAATGCTTCTACGACCTGGTGATCGAGATCAGCATCGTGCGCCCCGGGCCGATCACCGGGGGGATGGTCCATCCCTACCTCCGGCGGCGGGCCGGCGAGGAGCCGGTCGACTACCCCCACGAGTGCCTCCGCCCGGTCCTCGAGAAGACCCTCGGGGTCCCCCTCTTCCAGGAACAGGTGATGAAGATCGCGGTCCTGGCCGCCGGCTACACCCCGGGAGAGGCCGACCAGCTCCGGCGGGACATGGCGGCCTGGCGGAGGACCGGCCGGATCGAGCGGCACCGGGAGAGGCTGGTCGAGCGGATGGTCGCCCGGGGGATCCGCCGGGAGTTCGCCGAGCGGGTCTTCGAGCAGGTCCGGGGGTTCGGGGAGTACGGCTTTCCCGAGAGCCACGCGGCGAGCTTCGCCCTGCTCGCCTGGGCGAGCGCCTGGCTCCGGCGGCACTACCCGGCCACCTTCGCCTGCGAGCTGCTGAACGCCCAGCCGATGGGATTCTACGCGCCGGCGACGATCGTCGAGGACGCCCGGCGCCACGGGGTGGTCGTCCTCCCGGTCGACGTGAACGCCAGCTCGTGGGACTGCACCCTCGAGGAGCTCGCCGAGCCCCCCTCCCCGGGGGACGTCCCGCCCGGCTGGTGGACCGGGGACCACCGGTTCGGGATCCGCCTCGGGCTGCGCCTGGTCTCCGGCCTCGCCCGGGCGGCGGCCGAGCGGATCGTCGCCGCCCGGGAGCGGGGGGGGCCCTTCGCCGATCCCGGGGACCTCGCCCGGCGCGCCCGGCCGTCCCGCCGGGACCTCGAGGCGCTCGCGGTCGCCGGGGCGATGTCCTCCCTCGGGGTCCGCCGGCGGGAGGCGCTCTGGGCCGCCCCGGTGCTCCCCGCCCGGGCGCGCCGCCCCCTGCCCCTCCGGGACCGGGAGCCCCGTCCCCGGCTCCCCGGCCTCGACCCGGCCGACGAGGTCGCCTGGGACTGGGAGGCGACCGGCCTCAGCCCCCGGGCCCACCCGGTGGCGATGGTCCGGGAGGCCCTCCGGGCCGCCGGCCTGCCCGACGCCGCGGAGGTCCGGGCCCTCCGCCCGGGCCACCGCGTCCGCTACGCCGGCGCGGTGATCTGCCGCCAGCGGCCGGGCACGGCGAAGGGGGTGGTCTTCCTCACCCTCGAGGACGAGACCGGCTTCGTCAACGTGGTCGTCCGCCCCGCCACCTGGGAACGGTACGCCCCCCTCGTCCGCGACCACGGCTTCCTCGGCGTCACCGGCCGCCTCGAGGACCGCGCCGGCGGCGCCCCCCACGTCGTCGCCGAGAGCTTCTGGGTCCCCCGCCTCCCCCGCGACCTCCCCCGCCCCGCCAGCCACGACTTCCGCTGACCCCGGCGGGCGCGCCCTACCGGAGGGCGGCGCGGCCGGCGGAGAGGGCGGCGGCGAGGATGCCGGCGAGGACGCCGGCGACGAAGAGGCCGCCGATCCAGGGGGGCGGAACGCCGGGGCCGAGGAGCAGGTGGAGGATCCCCTCGAGGGGGGTGCCGACCGTCTCCTCGAGGACCGCCACCCGGACGATCCGGGCGAGCAGGAGCCCGATGCCGGCGCCGAGGGCGCCCAGGAGCGCCCCCTCGAGGAGGAGCGGCAGCAGGACGAACGAGAGCGGCGCCCCGCACAGGCGCAGCAGGGCGACCTCGTCCCGCTTGTCGTCGAGCGCGAGGCGGACGACGGCCCCGACGGTGACCAGGGCGGCGCCGACCAGCACCAGGGCGCCGACAGCGAGGAAGCCGCCGAGGAGCCGCCCGATCCGGGCGAGGGCGCCGATCCACTCCCTGTCCCAGCGGACCGAGTCGACGATGCCGCTCTCCCGGCCCCGGCGGGCCAGGGCCTCGACCGTCGCCTCGTCGGCCCGGGACGGGACGACCCGGATCGACCCGCCGAACGGGTTCTCCCCGAGCACGGCGGCGACGTCCCCGAGGTCGGGGAACGCCTCCTCGAACTCCGCGAGGGCCCGGTCCGGGTCGATCACCTCGACCCGCGTGACCCCCGGGCTCCCCCGCAGCTCCTCCGCGAGCCGCTCGACCGCGTCGGACGGCGCCTCCCGGGCGAGGAACAGCTCGAGGGCCGCCTGCCCGGACCACCGCTCGTACAGCCCGCGGGCCCCGGTGCCGAGGGCGAGAAAGAGCGCGAGCAGGCACATCGCCACGGTCATCGCCGCCGTGGCGAGGAGCGCCCCGAGGGGACGGCGCAGCAGGTCGAGCACGGCGGCCCGGAGCGACTCGAGCAGGATCCTCACGGCACGAGCCTCCCGCCGACCAGGTGGAGGCGCCTCCCCCCGGAGGCCTCGATCAGCGCCTCGTCGTGGGTGGCGAGGAGCACCGTCGTCCCCCGGGCGTGGGCCTGCCGGAGCAGGTCGAGGATCTCCCGGGAGCGGTCCGGGTCCAGGTTGCCGGTCGGCTCGTCGGCAAGGAGCAGCCGCGGTTCCGGCGCGAGGGCGCGGGCGATCGCCACCCGCTGCTGCTCGCCCCCGGAAAGGGCGAGGGGCCACTCCTCGGCCTTGTGGGCGAGGCCGACCCACTCGAGCACCCGGGCGACCCGCTCCCGCCGCCGGCCCGGCGGCCAGCCGAGGGCCCGCAGCACCAGGGCGACGTTCTCCTCGACCGTGTAGCGGGGCAGCAGCCGGAAGTCCTGGAAGACGATCCCCATCGTCCGGCGGAGCGCCTGCACCCGGCCGCGCCCGAGCCGCCCGAGCTCGACGTCGTCGACGACGACCCGTCCTTCCGTTGCCGTCACTTCCCGGGTGACCAGCCGCAGCAGGGTCGTCTTCCCCGCGCCGGAGGGCCCGGTGACCAGCACGAACTCTCCCCGCTCCACGTGGAAGGTCACGTCGGCGAGGGCCGGTTCGCCCGGCCGGTAGCACTTCGTCACGTGGTCGAAGACGATCACTCGTCCTCCGCCCGGCGTCCGTGCCGCGGCGGGACCCGGACGATCGGGGCCCGCGCGACGTCCTCCTCGTCGTCGTCCCACTCCGCCAGCCGGCGGCGGCGCCGCCGCCGGACCAGCAGGAAGGCCAGGATCGCCAGCCCGGCCATCAGGCCGTTGACCAGCGCCCCCGCCATCATGACCGCGTACCGCAGCCAGCGCGAGAGCACGTGGTCCTTCCAGCGCCGCTCGAGCTCCGCCGGCGTGATCCCGTACGCGAGGGCGAACGCCGCGTCGAAGGGGCGT
Source organism: uncultured Acidobacteriota bacterium (assembly GCA_964420365.1). Taxonomy (GTDB): domain Bacteria; phylum Acidobacteriota; class Polarisedimenticolia; order J045; family J045; genus JAMOQA01. Next base: position 5,046 of record CAYQTA010000065.1, read on the forward strand.
CCCGCCCGCAGGTGGCCCACCAGGCGGCGAACCGCTCCCGGCGGGGCGTGGTCCTCCGCGTAGGAGACCATGCTGAACGACTGGGCGTAGGCGGCCCGGGCGCGGCGCGACGCCCGGGGCCACCGGTCGCGCAGCTCCGCGAGGGGGATCGGCCTCGAGAAGAGGGCGAGGCGGGCCAGCTCCATCTGGTCCCAGAGGGAGAGGTCCCGTTCGACGACCATCGCGAGGCCCTCGTCGTACCAGTGGGGAACACGGGCACCCCGCGGGACGGCCGCGCCGAGGACCAGGTGGGATCCCTCGTGGGCCAGGAGCCCGGGGAGTTCCCGGTGCGGGTAGATCCCGAGGCGGTCGAGGAAGAGCCAGACCTCCCGCCGGGACGGGATCGCGATCCCCGAGGCCCAGTCCGGTGCGCCGGCGAGCCCGAGGGCCCGGCGTCGCGCCTCGTCCACCGGCAGCCCGGCAAGGACGTGGAGGTCGACCGGCGCCGGCACCGGGAGCTGGAGCCGGCGTCCGACGCGGAAGAGGACGACCGGTGCCTCCTCCGCCAGCTCCCGGGCGACGCCGCGGGAGACGCCCGGCCCGGGGTGGACGCGGACTTCCGGGAAGGCCGGGGACGGGGAGGCGGCGAGGGCGACCGCGAGCAGGAACGCGCTCACCGGCGCTCCTCCCCGGGCGGCCCGAGCAGCTCCCGGAGCACCTCCCGGGCGAGGCGCGGGTCGGCGCGCCCGCCCGACGCCCGGAGCACGTCCCCGACCAGGGGACCGATCACCCCCTCCTTCCCCCGGCGCCAGGCGGCCACCAGCTCCGGTCGCACCGCGATCGCCTCCCGCGCGAGCCCGGCGAGGGCTTCCCGGTCGGCGAGGCGGGCGAGCCCGCGGCGCGCCGCGATCTCCCGCGGATCTCCCCCGTCACGCCGCAGCTCGGCGAGGATCTCCCGGGCGGCGGGGCGGGCGACCTCCCGCGCGCGCACCATGCCGAGGAGGGCGGCGAGGGCGACCGGGGTCAGTCGGCCGGGATCGCCCGGGGGGATCTCCTCGAGGATCCAGGTCGCCGCCTCCGGGCCGGGGGCCCCGGCCCGGACCGTCGCCTCGAGGAAGTCCGCCACCGCCCGCTCCCGGCACAGGAGTTTCGCCCGGCCCGGGGCGATCCCGAGCTCGCGCACGAATCGATCCGCCCGCTCTTCCGGGAGCCCGGGCAGCGCGGCCCGCTCCTCCTCCAGCAGGTCGCGCCCGACGACCAGCGGCGGCAGGTCCGGCTCGGGCAGGTAGCGGTAGTCGGCCTCCCCCTCCTTGCCGCGCATCGCGACCGTCGCGCCCGCCCGCTCGTCCCACCCCCGGGTTTCCCGGGCCACCGCCCGGCCGGCCCGGACCAGCTCCCGCTGGCGGGTGATCTCGTGCTCGAGGGCCCGGCGGACCGACCGGAACGAGTTCAGGTTCTTGATCTCGACGCGGACGCCGTCCGAGCCGTCCCCCGGGTCCAGGGAGACGTTCACGTCGCACCGGAGGGAGCCCGTCTCCGGGTCGGCGTCCGAGACGTCGATCCAGCGGAGCAGGACCCGCAGGTCGCGGAGCCATGCCTCCGCCTCGGCGGGCTCCCGGAACGCCGGCGCGGTGACGATCTCCGCGAGGGGCACCCCGGCCCGGTTGTAGTCGATCCCGACGAGTCCTTCCCCGATCCCCTCGTGGACCAGCCGGGCGGCGTCCTCCTCGAGGTGGATCCGCTCGAGGGGGATCCCGGCGATCACCCCGCCGCGGGCGAGGGGCTCCCGGTACTGGGTCACCTGGTAGCCCTTCGGCAGGTCCGGGTAGAAGTAGTTCTTCCGGTCCCAGCGGGAGACCTCCGCCACCCGCGCTCCCGCCGCCAGCGCGAGGCGGACCCCGAGGCGCACCGCCCGCTCGTTGGGCACCGGGAGGATGCCGGGGTAGCCCAGGCAGACCGGGCAGACGGCGGTGTTCGGCGGGACGCCGTCCACCACGGGACACGGGCAGAACAGCTTCGACCGGGTCCGCAGCCGGGCATGCACCTCGAGCCCGATCACCGCCGGGGGTTCCCGCATGGCCCGGCGAGGATAGCACCGCCCCCGCGGGGCGCCGGGGAGCGCGGCTTGCCGCCCGGGGGCCCGCGCCGCTAGCATGGCCTCCCCTTTCCGCCGGCCTCCCCGGCCGGCCCGAGGTGTTTCATGCCGACCCGTGTCCGCCCCCTGTTCGCCTGCCTGCTGGCCCTGTCCCTCGTCGCTCCCCTCGCCGCGCTCCCGGCCCGCGCGGGAAAGCTCGCGGACCTCCCGTGGATCACCAGCATCCCCCAGGAGATCCGCTCCGGGATCCGCTCGGCCCTGTGGAAGGAGAGCAACGAGATCACCAAGGAGAAGAACGCGGCCGGCAAGCGGTTCATCCGCCTGTACGCGAACGAGTTCGTCGAGTTCGAACCCGACGGTCGTCCCGCCAGCTACGTGACGATCCAGAAGTGCCTCGAGGACCGGATGGTCACCGAGCGCTGGAAGTACGTCTTCGAGAAGAAGGGGCGGGACTGGGAGATCGTCGACCGCCGAAAGGTCGCCGAGGTCGACGACGCGTACCCGACCCTCCTCGAGGAACCGGACCACGCCCGGGCCGCCAGGGGATTCGACTTCCAGCACGACCTGTTCTCGCTCCACTTCGACGGCGGAAGCGGGATCGTCCGGCGCCACGGGAAACACGCGGACGCCTTCGCGGTGGCCGGCAGCGGGCACGTCACGCTGAAGCCCCTCGACGACTACGAGAAGATCTTCTTCGAGCGGTCCCTGGGCGCGGAAACGCTGGACGACGACATCGAGGCGGTCGAGCTGGAATTCCATCCGCTCGACGAGGAGAAGTACCTCGCCCTCGTCGGCTGGACTCCCGCGGCCGTCCGGGAGCCGGGCGGCGGGCCGGTGGACAGCGGGCATCGCTCGATCCTGCAGCGGATCTACAACGAGGAAACGCGGGACCAGGACAAGCGGCGGTACACGCCCTCGTTCTACTCGCCCTACGCCCAGGACGCCTACCGGGGCTACTTCGCCTTCCGCGTGAAGACGAAGCACCACGGCTGGATCGTCTACGCCTACCGCCCGTGGGCGATCCGGCAGATCACGGCCTACCGGGAGAAGAAGGGCGCCGGGCTGCAGGGCAAGGGGAAGGAATACGACACGCTCCTCAGCATCTACGACCCCGAGACGCGCAAGCTGCCGCGGATCGTCCGCGAACACCGGCGGGGCATCCGCTGGACGGACCCGTACCGCTACGAGGCGATGTTCGACATCGACTCCGACCGGTTCGACGCCCGCATCGACGTGGATACCGTGATCCTCCGGGATACCGGCGAGCTCACCTTCCGGATCGCCGGCAACCCGAAGGTCCACTTCGTCAAGGACGGCGCGGGTCGCGAGCTGGTCTTCACCCCGTACCCGAGCGACTGGAAGGAACAGAAGTTCGGCGAGGAGAACGCCAACGCCTGGCGCGTCCTCTTCCCGGAACCGCTGCGGAAGGGGCAGCGCCTCCACCTGACGATCTCCTATTCCTCGCCGGACATCGTGCGGAAGGTCGACGAGGGATTCTGGTACATTCAGCGGGGCGGCTTCCTCCCCTTCGCCGGCACGCTCTCCGACCCGGCGTTCATGCACTTCGTGATCCGGAGCAAGGACGACTACCAGCACGTCTCCGTCGGCTCGAAGATCTCCGAGGAGACCGTCGACGGGTACCGCTACAGCGAGTGGGGGGCCGACCACACGTTCAACTTCCCGACGCTGATCATCGGCAAGTACTACGACCCGGTGGAGATGGAGGCGGACGACGTCCACCTGGTCGGATACATGACGAAGAGCTTCCGGGGCGACCCGAGCGCCGGCATCGTCAGCCTGCCCACGCCGACCCGCAAGGCGATGATTCCCCAGGTGGAACAGGCGGCGAACAGCATCCGGATCTTCAGCCGCATGTTCGGGATCCCCTACCCGTTCCGGGACCTGAAGCTGGTCGGAACCCCCGCCCAGTTCGGCTCCGCCCAGTCGCCTTCCTCGATCGTCTACGTCGGCGAGCTCTTCTTCTGGCCCAAGCAGTTCGTCGCCAACTGGATGCGGGCCAACCCGAACGAGTTCGCCGGCACCGTCGCCCACGAGGTTTCCCACCAGTGGTGGGGCGGCCTCGTCTCGAACATCTCGCAGTACCACTACTGGTTCGTCGAGACCCTCGCCCAGGTGAGCGAGGCCCTGCACGACGAGATCATCAAGCCGGGCGAGGGCTACCAGCTCCAGCTCGAGCAGTGGCGGGACAAGGCCCTCCAGGCCGACTGGCAGTGCTCGGTGCAGGATGCGCCGATCCGGCCCCACGACTTCATCGGGTACACGAACCTCGTCTACTACAAGGGACCCTACGTGATCCACATGCTGGGCGAGTACTTCGGGCACACGAAGCTGCGGCAGTTCCTCAAGAACCTCGCCACCAGCCACGCCGAGGACCTGATCTCGACGACCGAGCTCCAGCAGGTGGCCGAGCGGACCTTCGGCACGAACCTCGAGTGGTACTTCGACCAGTGGATCCGCAACGTCGGCTATCCCGAGGTCCACTACAGCATCTCGTCCCCCCGGAAGTCCGAGGACGGCAAGAGCTGGCTCGTCGACGTCAAGCTGCACCAGGACATCATGTACCGGGGCAGGCCGATGCCGGGCCGCTGGTTCAGGAACCTGCTCGTTCCCTTCCGCGTGACGCCGAGCGAGGGCGAGCCGTTCATCCAGAAGGTCCTGATGAAGGGACCGGACGACACCCGGACCCTCCGCTTCGACTCGAAGCCGAGGAAGATCGAGATCAACCCGGACAACCGGATGTACATCGTCACGAAGAAGATGTGACGATCCCGGCGATCCGTCGCACGGTGCCCCGGGGACTCCGCGCCCCGGGGCACGTCGGTTCCGGCGGGGAGAATCAGCCGGCGACCCGGCGGAATGCCTGCCCGCCACCCTCGCCGCGGTGAACCTCGAACTCGGTGTTCGAGCCCCCGACGAGGACGATGGTCGGCCGCCAGGAGCGGGCCTCCTCCTCGTCGAGGTCGACGTAGGCGGCGACGATCACGCGGTCACCCGGGCGGACCAGGTGGGCGGCGGCCCCGTTGGCGCAGCAGTCTCCCTTCCCCCGGGGACCGGGGATCAGGTAGGTGGCCAGCCGCGACCCCCGGGTGACGTTGTAGATCTCCACCCGCTGCCAGGGGAGCAGTCCCGCCGCGTCCATCAGGTCCTCGTCGAGGGTGAGGCTGCCCTCGTACTCCAGGTCCGCGTCGGTGACGATCACCCGGTGCACCTTCGCCTGCAGGAACGACCTCTTCATGACGGCTGCTCCCCGCCGCGCCTCGGCGGCTTCACGATGACGTTGTCGATCAGCCGGGTGTCCCCCAGCCAGGCCGCGAGGGCGACCAGGACCGGCCGGTCGATCCGGTCGACCGGCTGCAGGTCGTCCTCGTCCACGACGGCGACGTAGTCCACCCGGACCCGCGGTTCCCCGGCGAGCACCTCCCGCACCTCCCGCTCCACCCGGGCGGCATCGGTCTCCCCCTCGTCCTCGACCAGCGTCCGCGCCCGCTCGAGCGCCCGGTGGAGCGCGGTGGCGGCCGCCCGGTCCTCCGGGGAGAGGTAGGCGTTCCGCGAGGAGAGGGCGAGCCCGTCGGGCTGGCGGACCGTCTCGCAGACGACCAGTTCCACGTCGACGTTCAGGTCGCGGACCATCCGCCGCACGATGATCGCCTGCTGGGCGTCCTTCTGCCCGAACAGGGCGAAGTGGGGCCGCACGATGTTCAGCAGCTTGAGGACCACCGTGCAGACGCCCCGGAAGTGCCCCGGCCGGGACGCCCCCTCGAGGACCGACGAGAGTCCCTCGACCTCGACCCAGGTGCGGAACCCCGGCGGGTACATGTCCTCCGCCTCGGGGGCGAAGACGTAGTCGACCCCCTCGGCGATGCAGAGGTCGGCGTCGCGCGCCAGGTCCCGCGGGTAGCGCTCGTAGTCCTCCCGCGGCCCGAACTGGGACGGGTTGACGAAGATCGACACGACGACGATGTCGGCCAGGTCCCGTGCGCGGCGCACCAGGCTGAGGTGCCCGTCGTGCAGCGCCCCCATCGTCGGGACCAGCGCGATCTTCTTTCCCCGGCCCCGCTTCTCGCGGCTGATCTCCCGCATCAGGGAGACCCGGCGGATCAGTTCCATCCCCCGCCCTCCCGCGCGACCCTGCGGGTCCCGAGGCCCAGGGCCGCCGCCGTCTCCCGGGGCAGCCGGTAGCTCTCTTCCCGGGAGGGGAACTCGCGCGATCGCACGTCGTCGGCGAAGCGACGCACGGCCTCCACCGCCGCCGCGTGCAGGTCCGCGTACCGGCGCACGAACCGGGGTGGCGGCCCCGGGGTCAGCCCCAGCAGGTCGTGGATCACCAGCACCTGGCCGTCGCACCCGGCGCCCGCCCCGATCCCGATCGTCGGCACCGGCACGCGCTCCGTGACGAGGGCCGCGACCCGGGCCGGTACCCCCTCGAGGACCAGCAGGAAGATCCCCGCCTCGACCAGCGCCTCCGCGTCCGCGAGGAGCCGCTCCACCTCGCGGAGCGCGCGGCCCTGGACCCGGTAGCCTCCCATCCGGAGCAGCGACTGGGGCGTGAGGCCGAGGTGGCCGACCACCGGGATCTCGGCGTCGACCAGGGCGCGCACGACCTCGACCCGGTTGCGGCCGCCCTCCAGCTTGACCGCCTCGGCTCCTCCCTCGCGCACCAGGCGACCGGCGGCGAGGACCGCGTCCCGGGGACCGGTGTGGTAGGTCAGGTACGGCATGTCCACGACCACCAGGGGGGACGGCCGGGCCCTCGACACCGCGGCCGCGTGGCGGACCATGTCGTCCAGCTCGACGCCGAGCGTGTCGTCCATCCCGAGGACGACCATGCCGAGGGAATCGCCGACCAGGACGAGGTCGACCCCGGCCTCGTCGGCGATCCGGGCCGTCGGGGCGTCGTAGGCGGTCACCATCACCAGGGGATCTCCCCCCTTGCGGGCCCGCACGTCGGGCACGGTGACCTTGCGGGGAGAGGCGCCCTGCGGCGCCCCGGGGGGACGTGCGCTCATCGGTGTCCTCCTCTCTCCCCGCCGCCCGGGGGCGGTCGAGGGATGGGGACCTCGTTCGTCGCTCACGCGCCGGGCCCGCGGTCCATCCGGTCCCTCGCGGGGTACCGGTGGTACCCGGCACCGGCAGCCTAGCAGCCCCGTTCCCGGGGGGCAACGGGGACGTTACGAAAACAAACCAGCACGTAAGCCGAAGGATCAGCCCCGCGACGACACCGGCGTGTAGTACTCGATCCCACCGCGCCGGTCCATGCCGAGGATCCGGGAGAGCAGGTCGTCGAGGTCGGTGTCCTCGTGGACCGGGTCGATCTCGTTGGTGTCGACGACGAGGAGGGGCGGGCCGTTCCAGCGGAAGAAGAAGTCGTCGAAGGCGCGGACGACCTCCGAGAGGTATTCCTCGGAGATCCGGCGCTCGATCTCCCGCCCGCGCTCGGCGATCCGGGCCCGGAGGGTGGGCACCCGCGCCTGGAGGTAGACGACCACGTCGGGGCGCGGCACCTGGGGGCGGAGCAGCCGCCAGAGCTGCTCGTAGGTGGCGAACTCCTCGTCCTCGAGGGCCAGGGACGCGAACAGCCGGTCCTTGTCGAACAGGTAGTCGGAGACGACCCACGGCCGGAACAGCTCGACCTGCCGCACGTCGCGCAGCTGCCGGTGGCGCGCCAGGAGGAACCACACCTGGGCCGGGAAGGCCGAGCCCTGCCGGTCCCGGTAGAACGCCTCGAGGAACGGGTTGTCCGTCGGCTCGAGGACCAGGCGGGCCTCCAGGCGCTCGGCGATCCGCCGGGCGAGGGCGGTCTTGCCCACCCCGATCGGCCCCTCGAGGGCGATCCAGCGCGGCCGCGCTTCCGGCGTCACCATCCGGGCGTCCTCCTGCAGAGAGCGGGGATCTTACCCCACCCGGGCCCGAGATCGTCGAGCAGCACGCGGAGGAACGGCCGGTCGGGAAGGGCCGGGTGCGGGACGATCAGCCGGCCGGTCCGGATCCGCCGGTTCCCCCAGGTGAGCACGTCCACGTCCAGGGTCCGCGGTCCCCAGCGTTCGCGCCGCACGCGGCCCGCCGCCGCCTCCACCGCCTGGCAGGCGCGGAGGAGCTGCCCGGGGGAGAGGGAGATCCCGGCGAGGGGCGCCGCCAGGAGCTGGTTGAGGTACGGGCCCTGGCCCGGTGGGCCCCCGATCGGCTCCGTCTCCAGCACGCGGCTCGCCCGGGTCCAGGGAAACCCGGAGGCACGCAACCGCTGCCGGGCCAGGGCGAGGAAGCCCTCCCGGTCCCCGAGGTTCGAGCCGAGGGAAACCACGGCGAAGAGCCCGGCGTCCACGGTTTGACACCCCCTTTTCCGCCAGCGTATCCTCCGCGCCGCCCTCCCGCCCCCCGGGGGCGCCCGGCCCGCTCGCCGGGTTCCAACCACGGAGGACGATCGATGCCGAGCCGGCAGTCCAGCGCGAAGAAGACGATTCCGTCGCGGCAGGAGACCTTCCGGAGGGCGCTCGCCGCCTACGAGAAGGCGATGAAGATCTTCGTCGGCAAGGGCGATCCGGGCAAGGCCCGGGACGCCTTCCGCGCCTTCCTCGACGAGTGGAAGGACGAGCGGACCGTCTCGGAGCTGGTCGACCGGGCCCGGGTGCACCTCGCCGCCTGCGAGGCCCGGCTCGCGCCCCCGCCCCCCGACCCGGAAACCGCCGAGGAAATCCTCCTGGCCGCGGTGATGGCGGTCAACCGGGACGATCGCCCCGAGGCCGAGCGGCTGCTGGCGGCCGCGGAGGCGGCGGGCGCCCCGGCGGCCCGGGTCGCGTGGCTGCGGGCGAGCCTGCATGCCCGGGCGGGCGAGGGAGCCGAGGCCCTCGAGCAGCTCCGCCGGGCGATCGCGGCCGACGGCGAGCTGCGCTTCCTCGTGCTCCAGGAGGAGGAGTTCCGCGCCCTCCGGGAGATGGAGGGCTTCGCCGAGCTGATCGAGCCGCCGAAGAAGAAGGACGAGGAACCCGGCGAGGGAGACTCCTGAGATGGCCGCCCCGGCCGCGGTGATCCTCGCCGCCGGCGAGGGAAAGCGGATGAAGTCGGGCCGGGCGAAGGTCCTCCACGAGGTCCTCGGCCGGAGCCTCGTCGGCCACGTGGTCCACCGGGCCCTCTCCGCGGGAGCGTCACCGGTCGTGGTGGTCGTCGGCGTCCAGGGGGACGCGGTGCGACGTCACCTCGAGGAACGGTTCCCCGGGGCCCCCCTGGAGTTCGTCGTCCAGGAGGAGCGCCGCGGGACCGCGGATGCCGTCCGTCGCGCCGTCCCCGCGCTGCGGAGGTTCCGGGGTGACGTCTTCCTGCTCTGTGGCGATGTCCCCGCCCTGCCGGTGCGGGCCCTCCGCGACCTGCTCCGCCACCACCGGCGGCGGCAGGCGTCGCTCACGATCCTCACGGCCGAGCTGGACGACCCGACCGGGTACGGACGGATCGTCCGCGACGCCCGGGGCCGGGTGACGGCGATCGTCGAGCACCGGGACGCCTCGCCGGAGCAGCGCCGGATCCGGGAGATCAACTCCGGCACCTACTGCGCCCGCTGGCCGGACCTGGCCGGGGTCCTCGACCGCATCCGGGCGGACAACGCCCAGGGGGAGTACTACCTGACCGACGCGGTCCGGGAACTGATCGCCGACGGGAAGACGGTCGTCGCCCGGGTCCACCCGGTCCCCGGAGAGGTGGAGGGGATCAACTCCCGGCGCCAGCTCGCGGCGGTGGCGGCCATCCTCCGCGACCAGGTGAACGGCCGCCTGATGGACGGCGGCGTCACGATCCTCGACCCGGCCACCACCTGGATCGACGACACGGTCCGGGTCGGCCGGGACACGGTCATCCACCCGGGCGTCACCCTCGAGGGCACGACCCGGATCGGCCGGGGCGTGACCATCAGGTCCGGCTGCCGCCTCGCGGGCACGCGGGTCGGTGACGGCACCACGGTGCTCGACCATGTCGTGGCCACGGACGCGAGGATCGGGACCTCCTGCTCCGTCGGCCCGTTCACGCACCTGCGGCCCGGCACCGACATCCGGAAGGGCTGCAAGGTCGGGAACTTCGTCGAGATCAAGAAGTCGGTGCTCGGGGAGGGCACGAAGGCGAGCCACCTCAGCTACCTCGGGGACGCGACCCTCGGCCGGGGGGTCAACGTGGGCGCCGGAACGATCACCTGCAACTACGACGGCGAGAAGAAGCACCCGACGATCCTCGAGGACGGCGTCTTCATCGGGTCGGACACCCAGCTGGTCGCGCCCGTCCGGGTCGGCAAGGGGGCCTACGTGGGGGCCGGCGCGACGGTGACCCACGACGTCCCGCCCGGCGCCCTCGCGATCAGCCGCGCCCCCCAGAAGAACATCGAGGGCTGGGTCGAGCGGCGGAAGCAGCGCAAGGGCGGTCGGAGCAAGAAGAAGAAGAAGAAGTAGCGGCTGCCCTTCCCCCTTCCTGGCCGCATATTAGACTCCGCCGGGACCCCGGGGCCGCCGCCCCGGGGCGGGAGGGACCATGTGCGGAATCGTCGGGTACGTCGGGAAGCGGAACGCCGCGCGGATCCTGGTGGACGGCCTCAAGCGGCTGGAGTACCGGGGCTACGACTCCGCCGGGATCGCCCTCGTCGACGGGGACCGCCTGGTCCTCCGGCGGGCGGCCGGCAAGCTCCGTGACCTCGAGGAAGTCCTCGAGAAGGACCCGGTACCCGGCAGCGGCCACGGGATCGGCCACACCCGGTGGGCGACCCACGGCCGGCCGACCGAGGAGAACGCCCACCCCCACAGGGACCCGGCGGAGCGCGTCGTCGTCGTGCACAACGGGATCATCGAGAACTACCTCGAGCTCAAGCAGGAACTGCTGGCCGAGGGGAACGCGTTCCGCTCGGAGACCGACTCCGAGGTGATCGCCCACCTGGTCGCCCGGGAACGGGCACGCACCGGTTCCCTCGAGGAGGCGGTTCTCGCGGTCCTGCCCCGCCTCTCCGGCATCTGGGCGTTCTGCGCGATCTCCCTGGACGACCCGGGCAAGATCGTCGGCGCGCGCCTGGGCCCCCCGCTGATCGTCGGGCTCGGCGAGGGGGAGAACCTCCTCGCCTCGGACCTGACGGCCCTTCTCGACCACACCCGCGACGTGGTCTTCCTCGAGGACGACGAGGTCGTCGTGGTCACGGCGGACGGCATCCGCCTGCTCGACACCGGCGGAAAGGAGAAGCAGCCCCGGGTGCAGAAGATCGCCTGGGACCCGATCCTCGCGGAGAAGGGCGGGTTCAAGCACTTCATGCTCAAGGAAATCCACGAGCAGCCGCGGGCGGTCAACGAGACGCTCGCCGGGCGAATCTCGCTGGACGAGGGAGAGGTGCACTTCTCCCCCGAGGAGTTCCCCCTTTCCGACGAGGACCTCGCGGCGATCGAGCGGGTCCATTTCGCCGCGTGCGGCACGTCGTGGCACGCCTGCCTCGTCGGCAAGTTCTACCTGGAAGCCCTCGCCCGGGTGCCCACCGAGGTCGACTACGCCTCCGAGTTCCGCTACCGCGATCCGCTGGTGAACGACACGACCCTGATGGCCATCGTCACCCAGTCCGGGGAGACCGCGGACACGCTGGCCGCCCTCCGGGAAGCGAAGGCCCGGGGCGCCCGCTCGGTGGCGATCTGCAACGTCCTCGGGTCGACGGCGACCCGGGAGGCGGACGGCACGATCCTGACCCACTGCGGGCCGGAGATCGGGGTGGCGTCGACGAAGGCGTTCACGGCCCAGCTGATCGCCCTCTACCTGATGGCGCTGCGCCTCGGGCGCGCCCGGGGGCACCTCTCGGCGGACGACGTCCGCGAGCACCTCGCCGCCCTCGCCCGGGTTCCCTCGTGGATCGACCGGATCCTGGAGGGAGACGACGAGATCCAGCCCCTCGCCCGGGCGTTCAAGGACGCGACCGACTTCCTCTACCTGGGACGGGGCCTCAACTACCCGATCGCCCTCGAGGGCGCCCTGAAGCTCAAGGAGATCTCCTACATCCACGCGGAGGGCTACCCGGCGGGCGAGATGAAGCACGGTCCGATCGCCCTGATCGACGACACGCTGCCCGTGGTCGCCCTCGCCCCCCGGGACGCGGTCTACGACAAGATGCTGGGAAACATGGAGGAGGTGAAGGCCCGGGGCGGGACCCTGATCGCGGTGACCACGGAGGGGAACGAGGACCTCGCCGAGAAGGCCGACCACGTGCTCACCGTTCCCGGGGCGCCGCCCCTCGTGATGCCGATCCTCCTCGCGGTCCCGCTCCAGCTCCTCGCCTACCACATCGCCCTGCTCCGGGGCTGCGACGTCGACCAGCCGCGGAACCTCGCCAAGAGCGTGACGGTGGAGTAGGCTCTGCGGGTTCCCTGGGAGGGACCCCGTGAACCGCCTCCAGCAGGCCTGGCACGACTGGACCGCCCGGCTGCTCGCCCTGCGCCCGGGGGAGAGCACCGCGTCCTGGCTCCTGCTGGTGGCCGCGGTGGTCGGCGCCCTCGCCGGCCTCGCCTCCTGGGGGTTCCGGGAGTCGATCGAGATCGTCCGCTTCGTGGCCTTCAGCCTGCTCCCGGGCCTGCTCGGCGACGGGACGCCTCCCCTGTGGCTGGTCGTCGTCCCCCCGGCGGTCGGCGGCCTGCTCGTCGGCCCGCTCGGGATCCTCTTCCCGGACGCCGCCCGGGGGCACGGCGTTCCCGAGGTGATCGAGAAGGCCGTGGTCGGGGGAGGGCGCATCCGGCCGCGGACCGCCCTCGTCCGGACCGTCGCGTCGGCGATCACGATCGGCTCGGGAGGTTCCGCCGGCCGGGAGGGACCGATCGTCCAGATCGGCGCGGCGATCGGGTCGGGGGTCGCCCAGTTCCTCCGGTTCAGCACGCGGCGGATCCGGGTCTTCCTCGGGTGCGGCGCCGGGGCGGGCATCGCCGCCGCCTTTCACGCCCCCCTCGCCGGAGCGACCTTCGCCCTCGAGGTGATCCTCGGCGACTTCAACGTCGGCACCTTCTCCCCCATCCTGATCGCGGCGGCCGTCGGCACCGTGGTCAGCCACGCCCTCGAGGGGCCCGAGCCGCTCTTCGCGGTGCCCCCGGCCAACCTGGCCTCCTGGTGGGAGTACCTGGTCTTTCCCGTGTTCGGCATCGCCTGCGGCATCCTCGGCGTGGCGTTCACGCGCCTGATGGTGGTCTCCGAGCGCCAGTGGGGCCGTCTCCCCCTCCCCCGCTGGATCCAGCCGGCGGTCGGCGGGCTCCTCGTCGGCCTGATGGGCTGGGCGCTCCTCGCCGCCTTCCCGCGGGGCACCTTCGCGGCCCCGGACCTGCTTCCCTTTCCCCCGGTGTCGGGCAACGGCTACGGGCCGATGGTCCAGGCACTCCACGGAGAGCTGCCGGTCCTCGCCCTGCTCGCCCTGGTCGGCGCCAAGATGATCGCGACGGCGATCACCCTCGGTTCCGGCGGTTCCGGCGGGCTGTTCGCCCCGGTCTTCTTCGTCGGGACGATGGCCGGGGGAGCCGTCGGGGTCGGTTTCGCGGCCCTGGTTCCCGGCACCGAGGGACACGTCGTCGCCTACGCGGTCGTCGGGATGGCCGCCGTCGCCGCCGCCTTCACCCACGCTCCCCTGACGATGATCTTCATCCTCGCCGAGATGACCGGCGAGTACTCCCTCGTGCTGCCCCTGATGCTCGCGGCGATCGTCGCCTCGGCCACCGCCCGCCGGCTCTGGCCGTGGAGCGTCTTCACCGCACCCCTGGCCGAGAAGGGGCTCGAGCTCCGCGGCGGCAAGGAGGTCCGCCTGCTCCAGGAATGGCGGGTCTCCGAGCTGGCCACCTGGGAGGCGGTGACCGTCCCCGAGTGGATGCCCCTCCCCGAGCTGCTGCGGGTGGCGCTGAAATCCGAGTTCCGGCAGATCCCGGTCGTCGACGACCAGGGCCGCCTCGTCGGGATCCTGGGGGCGGGGGACCTGGCGGCGGTCCCGGACGACCCGGACCTGCGGCGCCTCCTGGTCGCGCGGGACCTGATGCGGGAGGACCCGCTCTACGTGCACCCGGAGGACACGCTGCTCACGGCGCTCGAGCGCTTCGAGCAGCGGGACGTGGAAGCGCTCCCGGTGGTCGACCGGGAGCGGCACGTGCTCGGGATGATCACCCAGGGCGCGGTGCTGCGCCTGTATCACCGCGAGGTCGTGCGGCGCGCCCTCGAGAGCTGATCCGCCAGCTCCTCGATCGTCGCGAACGCCGACCGCGCGGTCTCCGCCGCGTCGACGCCCTCCCGCCGCTGGCGCAGGAGGGCCGCGCCGAGCAGGGCGTGGATCACGGGACTCGGGGACGCGAGGCAGAGGAACCCGGCGAGCGGGCCCGCGGGGTCGGAGAGAGCGGCCCGCAGCCCGGCCCGGAGCCGCTCGAGGGCCCGCGCCATGGCGTCCTCGTCCAGCTCGATCGCGGGCTCGTCGCCCAGCGGGAGGAGCCCGTCGCCGCCGCGGGGTAGCCGCGGGAGGGCGGAGAGGAGGCCCCGGGGATCCACCGGGGTCATCCCGCGGATCCGCGCCCCCCGGTGGGTCAGGGCGAGGAAACGCGCCCGCGGGTCCCGACCGGCGAGGGTGCCGAGCACCCGCTCGGTCTGCACGAGGAAGCTGGCGAGGGGATACGACGTGGCGAGGGGCTTCCCCGTCCACGACGGAACGGCGAGATCCGCCCGCGGGTGGGGCCGGTTCGGGACCCCCCCGGCGTAGAAGCGGTCCCCGAGGAACGCGAAGTCGAGGCCGGCGGCGAGAACCGGCCATCCACCGAGGATCCAGGCGAGCACGAGCATCGCCGTGCCCACGTTGCCGCCGGTGGGCACGCCGGCCCCCAGCCCGACGGCGGGGGCGAGCCACTCGCCGACCGGCCCGGGGAACGGCACGACCCGCCGCCAGGGAAGTCCGAGGTGGGACGGGTGGGTCACCAGGTCGGCGAGGAGCACGACCCCGGACAACCAGTCCCGGGGGATCCCCTCCACGTGATGCAGGCAGGGCCGGGGCTCGATGACGGCGGCCAGGTCGGGCCGCACGCCTGCCCGGTGGAGCGCGCGGAGGGCGCTGGTGCCGGCGAGCAGGACGGCCCGCTCGCGAAAGGCCGGGAGCAGGGGCAGCAGGTCGTCCAGGCTGGCGCCCGACCCGAGCACGAGGACGGGCCGCCCGCGCCCCCCGGGGAACGCCCGCGGAAGCGGCGGCCCGCCGGGCAGGAGCGGGGCGTTGTCGCGGAGGTTCCGGAGGAAGAGGGGTCCGAGCTCGCCCAGGGTCGCCTGCTCGACCGTCGCCTCGACCCGGGCCGCCCGGAGCAGATCCTCGAGGTCACCGGCCGGGTCACCGGCCACGTCTCCCGGAGGGTCGGCCCGGAACGTCTCGAGGCCGAGAGCCATCCCGGAGACGGCTACCCGGAGGAACCGCTCCCGGGACCCGCACAGCAGGCACCGCGGGCCGGGCCGATCGTCCCGGCCCGCGCGGGAGGCGATCACCGCCCCGGGAAACGCCTCCCCGAGGATCTCGAGGTGGACTCCCTCTCCCCGCGTGAGCACGAGCTCCACGGGGCCGTCCCGCGCGGCCGCCCAGGACCGTGCCCACCCGGCGAGGGAGTCCATCGGCCTTCAGGGGGCCGGGGCCTGCTGCCGGAGCGCCTCCGCCTCGGCGGCAAAGACGTCCTTCCAGGCGGCGAGGCGCGGAGCGATCCGGTGTTCCACCACGTCCGCCACCCGGTGCCAGTCGTGCTCCTCCTGGCCCCGGACGATCTCCTTCAGGTTGACCGTCAGCTCCCCGAGGTCCACCTGTTCCCGCAGGCGGGAGGAGGGCCCGACGACCTGCTCCATGTCCACGGTCAGCCGGGCGATCGACCCGAGCCCCTCTAGGAGGTTGCCGAGGCTGCCCATCGCCTCCGGGAGGGCCCCTTCGCGCAGGTGCCGGGCGATGTTGGGGATCTCCGCGCGCGCCGCGTCCAGGAATCGTCCCGCCGTGGCGAGGGCCCTGAGGGCGATCTCCTCGTTGCTCGTGGCCGTCGCGGTCGCCTGTTCGAACTCGCTCATCGTTCCTCCACGGGCCGACGGGTTCCTGCCGCGGCGCGATGCCGGTTCGTCAAGCCGTTGACGACCGACCCGGCCGGCCCCGCCGCCCGGGCGGCAGAACCCGTGGACCTCCAGCATGTTGTGGCACCCGGCCGCCGCCGGGCGCCGGGCGTCGCCCCGGGAACTTGCACGTCCCGTGCCACGGCAGCTCCCGCCGCACCCCCCACGGCGCCCTTCGGGATAGAATCCCCCCTCCCGCGAAGGGGGGCGGGACGAGGGAACGGGTGACGAGGGTCCGTGACAGGATCGCGATGGCACTCCTCCTGGCCGCCGTCACGCTGGCGGCCACGGGATCGGCCCGCGGGTTCACGCCGCGGACCCGGGCCTTCATCGTCCACCGGGCCCTGGCGCTCCTGCCGCCGGCCCTCGCGCGCCAGTTGTCGCGCCACGAGGACGCCCTGGTCGCCGGCGCCCTCGCCGACTGGTCCCGGGACGCGGAGGGAACGGGGCCCCATGCCCTGGACCCGGGAACGGCCGACGGGGAGCTGGCCCGGCGAATCGACGAGGCAGTGGCCCTCCTCGATCGACACGCGCCGATGCGGGAGGTCGCGCGGGCGTTCGGGCGGATCGCCCACGCGGTCGCCGACCTGTCGTTCGCCCTCGACGTCGGCCCGGACGATCCCCGCGAGGCCTCCTTCTACGGGGAGTTCGCCCGGTACGTGGAGGAACAGGCTCCCCGGGTCCGGCTCGTCTTCCCGGGATGGACAGATCCCCACCTCGCCCGGGACGACGTGCGGGGATTCGCCCGGGCGATCGCCGCGCGGGCCCGTCGGGACTACGACGGAATCCTCCGTTCCTACCACCCCGAGGGGCGGGATCCCCTGCCCCAGGACTTCGACGAGCGTTCCATCGCCTTCGCCGCCGCCTCCCTCGAGCTCTCCCTCGCGGTGACGGCGACGGCCCGGGCGTTCCTCTATGCGTGGTACCGTGCCCACGGAGACCTGGCCGGGGCCCACGGCCTCGGCCCGCACCCCCGGGGCAACCCGTTCGCCGCACCCGGCGAGGAGACCGACCGATGACGAACCGCGTCACCCCCGTTCGCCGCGCCCTGCTCTCCGTCTACGACAAGGACGGCATCGTCGACCTGGCCCGCTCGCTCCACGAGCTCGGCGTCGAGCTGCTCTCCACCGGCGGCACGGCCCGCCTGGTCGAGGAGGCGGGGATTCCCCTGCGCCGGGTCGCCGAGGAGACCGGTTTCCCGGAGATGCTCGACGGCCGGGTGAAGACGCTTCACCCGCGGATCCACGCCGGCATCCTGGCGATCCGCGGGAACCCGAAGCACGAGGAGGACCTGGCCCGCCAGGACGTCCGCCCGATCGACCTCGTCGTCGTGAACCTCTACCCGTTCGAGAAGACGGCCCGGATGGAGGGAATCGGGATCGAGGAGATCGTCGAGATGATCGACATCGGCGGGCCGACGATGGTCCGGGCCGCCGCCAAGAACTTCCGGGACGTGGGCGTGGTCGTCGACCCGCGGGACTACGGCCGGATCGCCGACGAGCTCCGGGAGCAGGGCGGCCTGTCCGACGAGACCCGTTTCCTGCTGGCGCGGAAGGCCTTCCAGCACACCGCCTCCTACGACACGGCGATTTTCTCCTTCCTCAACCAGTTGACGCCGGACGGATCGCGGCGGGTGGACGAGAGCCCGTTCCCGCAGAAGGTCGTCCTCGAGCTGGAAAAGATCCAGGACCTGCGGTACGGGGAGAACCCCCACCAGCGTGCCGCCTTCTACGGCGAGCTCCAGGGGAACGAACCGACCCTGGCCCGGGCGGTCCAGCTCCAGGGGAAGGAACTCTCGTTCAACAACCTTCTCGACCTGGACGGCGCCCTCGCCGCCGTGTCGTCCCTCGGGGAACACGGCTGCGTCGTCGTCAAGCACGGCAACCCCTGCGGGGCCGGCGTGGGCGAGAGCCCGGCGGAGGCGTTCGAGAAGGCCCGGGAGGGAGACCCGGTCAGCGCCTTCGGCGGGATCGTCGCCTTCAACACGCCGATCGATGCGGACGCGGCCGAGCTGCTCCGCGGGATGTTCCTCGAGGCGGTGATCGCGCCCGCCGTCGGCGACGAGGCCCGGGAGATCCTCGCCCGGAAGAAGAAGCTGCGGGTGCTCGCCCTCGGGGGGGACCCGCGGGCGGCGCGGCGCCCCGGCCTCGACGTGCGCCGGGTCTCCGGCGGCTACCTGCTCCAGGACTGGGACACCGACGACGACCTCGCCGACGCGAAGGTGGTCACCGACCGCGCCCCCACCGACGAGGAGTGGGCCGCCCTTCGCTTCGGCTGGCGGCTGGTCCGGCACGTCCGCTCCAACGCGATCGTCTTCTCCCTCGCCGACCGCCTGGTCGGGGTCGGGGCCGGCCAGATGAGCCGGGTCGACTCGGTGAAGATCGCCGCGATGAAGGCGGGAGAGAAATCGAAGGGAGCGGCGATGGCCTCCGACGCCTTCTTCCCCTTCCCGGACGGGGTCGAGGAGGCGGCGAAGGCGGGGGTCACGGCGGTGATCCAGCCGGGGGGCAGCATCCGGGACGAGGAGGTGATCGCGGCCGCGAACCGGCTCGGGCTCGCCATGGTCTTCACCGGCCGCCGTCACTTCCGCCACTGACGGCGGCCGGCGGCGTCACTCGCGGAGGGGCCGCGGCTCGAGGGCCCGGACGTACATCCAGTAGGCGTCGTCCAGGGGCTCGCCGCGGTACCGGAGCGCGACCTCCCGGTGCCTGCGGGCCATCTCGTCGTCGGGCGCCAGCTCGAGGCAGTCCCCGAAGTACCGCCGCGCCTCCACGACGTCCCCCGCCTGGAGCGCCTGGACCCCCAGGTTGTACCACCCGTCGGCGATCCAGCGATCGATCTGCGGCGGGCGGTAGGGCCCGGGGATCCGGTAGAAGATCCGCAGCGCCTCCGGCCAGTCGCCGTCCCGGAAGGCCCGCTTCGCCCTGGCGAGGCGGGCTTCCGCGTCCCGGCGCTCCTTGAGGCGCATCCGCGCCGCTTCCAGCTTCTCGACCAGGTCGAAGTCCAGGGGATCGGCCTTTCGGGCGACCTCGAGGAGCTCCACGGCCTTCGCCTCGTCGCCCCGGCGGAGGGCCTGTTCCGCCTGCCGGACGAGTCGCGGGACATCCCGCTTCGTGTACCGGGGCTCCTGCCCCCGCTTCGCGACATCCGTCGCGGCGGCGACCGTCCCCTGCGCCGCCTCCCCGGCGCTCCCCGCGTTCCCCCGGGAAGCCGGCCGTTCCGCGGCATCCTGTCGCGCCTTCCGCGGCCGGTGTCGCACCGGGGCGGGGGGGGCCTCCTCCTGCCCGTCGCCGGGGCCGGGAGGCAGGAACCCGAGCTGCCACGCGGCCACGCCACCGCCACCGACCACCACCAGGGCCAGCACGGCGGCGAGGATCCCCTTCCGGGGGAGCGCGAACGACGAACGCCGCCGCGACCGCCGTTTCGGGGGGGAGGGAGTGACCGGCGCGGGGGGAGCCGCGGACCCGGCGGCTTCCCCCGGGGGGGCGGGCGCCGGGGGGATCTCGCCCACCGGCGGCAGGTCGTGGGTCTCCGGCCGCGGCGGTGGCGCCACCGGCGGAGGCGCGGCGTTCGCCGCCGCCGGGACCTCCGCGGCCGCCGGGAGAACCGACTCGGCCGCCTCGGCCCGCGCGAGCAGGTCACGGGCCTCGGCGTGCTCCGGGATCAGCTCGAGGACCTGCCGCAGGAGGGGGATCGCCAGGTGGGGCTGCCCGTCGTCCAGGGCACGGACCGCCTGGCCGACCAGGTCCTCCGCCTGCCGGGCCTTCTCCTCGTCCCGCTTCCGGGCTTCCTCCAGCACCCGCTCCGCCTCGGACAGGGTGGCGTCGAGGGCGAGGGCCCGCGCCGCGAGCTGCGTCGCCTCGGCGGTGTTGCCCCGCTCGAGCTCTTCCCGGGCGCGGGCGACCAGGAGCGCGGCGTTCCCGGCCGGGGCGGCCGGAGGCTCCTCCGGCAGCTCGGCTCCCGGAGCGGCCAGCCCTTCGACCGGCCCCTGTTCTTCGAGTTCCCGGGCCGCCTCGAACAGGTCCTCGAGGACTTCCTCCGCCGCGGCGGACGGGACGCCTTCGGCGGCGGCCGGGCCCGGGGTGGCGGCCTGCGGAGGGGAGGAAGCGGGCGAGGCCCCGCCGACGTTCGCGGGAGCCGGCGGTTCCCCGGGGGAAGGGCTTCCCAGCGGGATGACGGGAAGGTCGTCCGGCGCGTCGAGCTCCAGGTGCCCCCCGGGTGCGGTGCCGGGTACCGCCGGCATCTCCCCGGGGGAAGCCGGCGCCCGGCCGCCCGGGCGCGGGGACGCCCCGGCGGGGGCGGGGCCCGGGGCCACGGCATCCAGGTCCAGCTCGAGGTCGAGGGGAAGATCGGGGGCCGGTCCTCCCGGCACGGGCGCCCCGGCGGCGGGTCGAGCCGCGAGCGCCGCCTCCGCCTCCTCGAGCAGGCGTTCCGCGGCCCGGTCTCCCGGCACGGTGGCCAGCACCTCGCGGCAGGCGGCCATTGCCGCCGCCGCGTCCCCGGCCTCGAGGGCCTGCCGGGCCGCCGCCAGGCGGGCGTCGACATCGGCGCGGAGAGCCTCGGCGGCCGCGAGTTCCCGCGAGAGCGCGGCGACCGCCTCGTCCCCCGGGATGCTTGCCGCCAGGTTCTCCAGCCGCTGCCGGGCCTCCGGCAGATGGCCCGCCCGCAGGAGCGCGCGAACCTCCTCGATCTCCGCGGCCGGGCCGGCGCCTCCCTCCTGCTCCGCCTCCTCGAAGACCGCCCACTTCGGGTCGACGAGGGAAAGGAGCTGGAGGCCTTCCCGGGCCCGCTCGTCCGAGGGATCGAGGGAGAGGATCTCGTTCCACGCCGCCCGGGCGTCCTCGAAGTCGCCGGAGCGGTAGCTCGCCTCGGCGCGGGCGTGGAGGCTCTCGATGCTGGTCCTCGTGTCTGCCTGGCTCACGCGCTCGTCCCGTCGTGACCCCCCGGCGGAATATAAGGAGCCGTTCTCCCGGGGGGCAACGCGGGAATCCCTCGCGGGTCAGGCGCCGCCGCCGAGGTGGGCGAGCTGCTGCTCGAGGAGCGGGATCGACGGCTGGTCCGGCTTGAGCATCTTGAGCCGCTCGAGCCACTTGCGCGCCGATTCCGCGTCCCCCTTCTCCAGAGAGACGATCGTGGCGTTGAGCGCCGCCTGCCAGTGGGCGCTGCTGGACGAGAGGGCCTTCTCGAACTGCCGGAGAGCCTCGTCGAGCTTCCCCTCCCGGTAGAGGGCCACGCCGAGGTCGGTCAGCACGTCCGGGTCCCCGGGCTTCTTCTCGAGGTAGCGGCGGTAGCACGCCTCCGCCTTCGCCCACTGGCCGGTGTCGAAGTAGAAGTTGCCGGCCTCCCGCTGGGCGGCGGGATCGTCCGGGTGCTGCTCCGCCCGGGCGAGGGCGTCCCGGATCCGCGCGAGTTCCTTCTTCAGGTCCTCGAGGGAGGGGCGGTCGGGCGCGTCCCGCTCGAGGGCACCGATCGCCCGGGCGGCCAGGTCGAGGTCCCCGGCCCCGTGGAGCGCGAGCGTCGCCACCGCCTCGTCGATCTCCGGGTCCGCCGTCGCGTGCTCGAACGCCTGCGCCGCCAGCTCCAGGGCCCGCTGCCGGTTCCCGGCGTGCTGGTGGATCATCGCCCCCTGGAGCAGGACGTGGGCGTCATCGGAAGCGGTCTCGCAGGCCCGGTCGATCCACCGGGTGGCCTTGTCGAAGAAGTTGGCCTGCGCGTAGATGTTCGCGATCTCGACCATCGCGTCCACGTCGCCGGGATCCTGCTGGACCCGCCCCTCCAGCTCGTGGAGCCGGGCCACCACGTCCCCCATCCCGCCGGCGGCATGGGGATTCTCCTGGGCCGCCTGCGCCATGCCAGGGGGGGGCGGCGGGGGCGCGGCCCCGAAGAGATCGGGCCGACCGATGGCAAGGCCGAGGACCAGGCCGAGACCGGTGCCGAACACGAGGCCGAGGACGAGGAAAAGCACCTGCTCGCGCTTCATCGGGAGCCTCCGGGTGGGGCCCGGGCTGGTGCCCGGGGGAGGCCGCACCGTATCGTTGGGGGCCGGGCCCGTCAACCATCGGCCGGCCGGAGGATCCCGTGGTGCCGGAGACGCCCCCCCGCGAGAACCTGTACGGCCTCCCCCCGGAGGAACTCGCCCGCCTGCTCTCGGGGCTCGACCCGCGGCCCTTCCGGGCGCGCCAGGTCTTCTCGTGGATGCACCGCCACGACGTCCTCGACCCCCACGACTGGACGAACCTCCCCCGGGCCCTCCGCGACGAGATCTCCCGGCGGTTCACCGTCGCCCGACCCCGGGTCGTGGCGGAGTCGCGGGCCTCGGACGGGACGGTCAAGGCGGTCCTCGGGCTTCCCGGCGGCGGCCGGGTCGAGGCGGTGGCGATGCCGTGGGACGACCACGACACGTTCTGCCTGTCGAGCCAGGTCGGCTGCGCGTTCGGGTGCGCGTTCTGCATGACCGGGCGGCTCGGGTTCCGCAGGCACCTCTCGAGCGGGGAGATCGCCGGCCAGGTCGCCGCCCTCCGGGAGGCGACGGGCCTCGGCCGGGGCGTCCTCAACCTGGTCCTGATGGGGATGGGAGAGCCGCTCCACAACCTGGACGCGGTGCTCCCCGCCCTCGACGTCCTGGTCCACGGGGAGGGGTTCGGGATCCCGCCCCGCCGGATCACGGTCTCGACCGTCGGGCTTCCCGCGGGGATCCGGCGCCTCGCCGCCGAGGGACCGCCGGTGCGCCTCGCGGTCTCCCTGGTCTCGGCCCGCCGGGCGACCCGGCAGCGCCTGGTCCCGGCGGCACGGCGCCACTCCCTGGACGAGCTGGCGGAGGCGATCCGGGACTTCGGCGCCCGGGGACGGCACCGGCCGACCCTCGAGGTCGTCCTCCTGCGGGACGTCAACGACTCCCCGGCCGAGATCCACGAGCTCGCCCGCTTCGCCCGGAGGACCCGCTCGAAGGTCAACCTGATCGAGTTCAACCCGGTCCCGGAGCTCCCCTTCGCCCCGTCCCCCGAGGACCGGGTCGAGCGGGCGCTCCGGATCCTCTCCGGCGCCGGCGTCGTCGCCACCGTCCGCCGCAGCCGCGGCCGCGACGCCGCCGCCGCCTGCGGCCAGCTCGCCTTCCTCGGGAGGAACGAGGGGGAGGCGTGACCGGGACCTACCAACGGAGGAGCATCGCGGCCCAGGTGAACCCCGCCCCGAAGGTGACGGCCAGGACCAGGTCGCCCCGGCGCAACCGTCCTTCCTCGGCGGCGTCGGCCAGCGCGACCGGGATCGAGGCGGCCGAGTTGTTGCCGTACCGGTGAATCGTCCGGTAGACCCTGTCGAGAGGAATCCCGATCCTCCTCGCCGTCGCCTCCATGATCCGGACGTTCGCCTGGTGGGGGACGAGAAGGTCGATCTCCTGCGCCGTCACGCCGGCCCGTTCCATCACCTCGACGGCCGCCTCCTGCATCGCCTTGACGGCATGCCGGTAGACCTCGTTCCCCTTCATGTGGAGGGTGTGGAGGCGCCGCTCGACGGTTTCCCGGGAGGCGGGCATGCGGGACCCTCCGGCCGGCTGCAGCAGCAGGGGAGCCAGCGTGCCGTCGGCCCCCCACGTGTGAGCCAGGAGGCCACGGCCTTCTTCCGGCGGCCCGACGACCGCGGCTCCGGCCCCGTCCCCGAAGAGCACGCAGGTGGACCGGTCGGTCCAGTCCACGATCTTCGAGAGGATCTCCGCCCCGATCACCAGCACGTGACGGGCCTCGCCGGAACGAACGAGACTGTTTGCCAGGAACAGGCCGTAGAGAAACCCCGGGCATGCCGCCGAAATGTCGAACGCCGGTACCCGGCGCATCCCGAGGCGCGCCTGGACCCAGCAGGCCGTCGAGGGGAACGGCGTGTCGGGCGTGACCGTCCCAATGACGAGGGCGTCGATCTCGCCCGGTCCGAGGCCGGCGGCCTTCATCGCCCGGCGCGCGGCCTCCGTCGCCAGGTCCGAGCACGCGGTGTCGCCATCGACGATCCGGCGCTCGACGATCCCCGTGCGGGTGCGGATCCACTCGTCGCTGGTGTCGACGATCCGCTCGAGGTCATGGTTGTCGAGCACGCGCTCCGGGATCGCCTTGCCGATCCCCAGGACCCGGATCCCCGTCGCCGGGCCCCCGCGTGCCCCGGCGTCGTGGCGCTCGATCACCTGCTCCCTGGTCGTCAACGTTCGTTCCTCCCCGGGGAGACGACCTCACCAGAGGCCCGGCAGGAGTCGCCAGCGCACGGCCCGCCGGTAGTCGGCGTATGCCGCTCCAAGCTCCCGGTCGAGGAGTCCTTCCTCGACCCGGATCCGGTAGACGTACGCGGCGGTCATCAGGACGAGGACCGTTGCCAGCCCGGCCGGGGAATGCAGGCGCACCGCCCCGCCCGCCGTGGCGACGAGGGCCCCGAGGTAGCTCGGGTGCCGGACGACCCGGTACGGGCCCGAACGGATGACCTGCTGGTCCCTGCGGACGCGGACCGTGGCCGTGAAGAACTTCCCGAGCACCCGGATCGCCCGGATCCTCCAGGCGAGCCCCACCACGAGCAGGACGGTCCCGGGTACGACCCAGGCAAGGTCCGCGCGGAGGGGGGCGGGACCGCGCCACCAGGCCCAGTCGAGGACCGCGACCCACTGTCCCACCGCCCCGGCGAGGAGGATCCCCAGGTACGAGAAGCGGTCATCCCCCTGCCGCGAGACCGCGTCGCGGAGACCGACGGCGTGCTGGGTGTGGATCGTCACCACGCAGGCGGCAACCAGCAGGAGGATCCGCGGGTCGGCCAGCAGGCGGGGACGGCCGAGCAGCGGGATCACGTAGAGGATCGCGGCGAGAAAGATCCCGTGGACGAGGGCGCTCACGGGACCTCCCGCTGCCGGCGCTCCGCCGGGGGATCGGCCGCGCCCCGCCCCCGCACGGGCCGCGGGCCCGCCGCGGCGGGTCCGCGTTCCCGCCTCCGCCGCAGGGGAACCGACAGGAGCACCGGCCGCCGGACCGGCGGCAGGAGGTCGTCGTCGCCGACGATCGTCGTCATCAGGAGCGCGCACAGTTCCGGGGAGCAGTCGGGAAAGTCCCGGTGGACCGTGCCGGCCCGGCAGGACTCGTCGAAAGCCCTCGAATCCCTCATCATCGGCAGCCACCGGCCGGCCAGGCGGTAGGCGTCGCTCTCGACCCAGCCGGGACCGAGGGGCCGGAAGGCCATCAGGCGGTAGAGCCGTTCGGTCGCCGGGTTCGCCGAGCAGAACTTCACCGGGTGGCGCCGGGAAACGTGGGCGAGCATCCGGGGTAGCTCGAGGGAGAGCTGCAGGATACCCCGGTGGGACCCGTCGACGATGTACCGGGAGAGTTCCACCGGCACGACCCCCGGGTGCCGCCGCCGCCAGGGCTCCAGGTCGACGAGGGCCTCCAGCGAGAGGTCGCCGAAGAGGACCCGGCTCCCCGCGATGCAGCGTCCGACCCCCTCCCCGTAGTCCATGCAGACCACGTGCCTCGTCGTCGGCCGGGTATCGAGGGGATCGATCTCGACCCGGCGGGCAAGCTCCTCCGACGAGAGCCGGTCCGGGGGAACGAGCCCCTTCTCCTCCACGTAGACCCGGTAGCGCAGGCGATACCACGCCTCCAGCTCGTAGGGGGTCTCGGCGACCTTGAGGACCCGTCCCTCCCCGAGGTGCAGGACCGGGCCCGGGCGTTCCCGCGTGGCGACCAGGGCGCCCACGCGGGCGACGAGCCGCTCCGCCCGGACCGACGTGGGCTCGAAGACGTCGACGTCCGTTCCGATGGGGGGAAACCCATGGATGTCATTCTCGAGGCCCAGGATCGGCAGGCCGGGGTGAACGGCCCGGAGCGCGGTCGGCAATCGCCTTCCTTCCGCGGCCGGGAGCCCGGGCTCGACGACCGCCGCGAGGAGGGTTCCACCCCGGGCGACGATCTCGCGGGCGCGGGCAACCAGGTCGCCGGGCGGCTCGGCCCGGGTGATGTTGACGTCGTACCTGCGCCCCGCCCGTCCCCCCATCGAGAGGACTTCCCGGGCCCGCTCGAGCGCGCTCACGACGCGGCCCCGGAGCGCCGGGTCGGCGATCCCCACCAGGATGAATCCCCTGCCGACGAGATGCTCGCCCCTTCTCACGCAGCCTCCCCGCGTCCCGGCAGCGGGACGCCTGCCGGGCGGGAGAGCAAGGGACATGCCATGGAGCCGACGACCCGGACCTGCCACGGGCACAGCAGGTTCCGGGCTTCCGCCGCCCGTTTGCCGTCCACCACCCGGGACACGGGGGGCGCCGGTCCCGGTCCCGGCTGTTCACGATCGCGGACAGTGCGCCGCCTGCGGCCAGCTCGCCTTCCTCGGGAGGGAGAAAGGGCTTTCCGGGGGGATTGACAGGCACCCCCCGGCGAGGTTAGACAGGAATCGCCACGGGTGAGGACAGGAGGCCCGGCACGGGGCGGGCTTCCCCCGGAAGAGGGGTCGCGAGCAGCGGAGGAGTCTCCCGGGGCAGCCGTCCCGCCGGGAAGGCGCATGCTGGTACAGGACTTCCTGACGCACACCGCCGACCGCCTCGGGGGGAAGGTGGCGCTGGTCACGGGCGCCGGCCGCTGGACCTACGGCGAGATCCGGGAGCGCGTCCATCGCCTCGCCCACCGCCTCCGGGACGCGGGGGTCGAGCGGGGGGACCGGGTCGTGATCGCACTGCCCGCGGGCCTCGAGGCCGTCGTCGCGATCTTCGCCGCCCTCGAGGCCGGCGGCGTCTTCGTCGTGCTCCCCCCGTCGATCCGCCGCGAGCGGTTCCTGTACGTCCTCCGGGACTGCACGCCGGCCGCCCTCCTCGCGGTCCCGCGCCTCCCCGACGGGACCCGCACCGCGGAGGCCGCCCGCGAGATCCCGGGGCTCCGGCTCGTGGCCCTCGCCGGAAACGGCCCGGGTCGGCGGGGAGCCGTGCGCCTCGCGGACCTCCTCGCCACCGGGCGGACCGACCGGCCGCCCCGGCGGAACATCGACCTCGACCTCGCCTGCCTCGTCTACACGTCGGGCAGCACCGGCTGGCCGAAGGGGGTGATGTGCGACCACTCGAACGTCGTCTTCGCCTCCGGCGCGATCATCAAATACCTGGGAAACGTCGAGGACGACGTCGTGCTGAACGTCCTGCCCCTCTCGTTCGACTACGGCCTCTACCAGGTCCTGATGACCTTCCGGTTCGGCGGGACCCTCGTCCTCGAGCGATCGTTCGCCTACCCGGTGAAGCTGCTCGAGCGGATCGAGGAGGAGCGGGTGACCGGCCTGCCGGTCGTCCCGACGATGCTCGCCCTCCTTCTCCGGCAGGACTTCTCCCGGTACGACCTTTCCTCCCTGCGATGGGTGACGAACACCGGCGCCGCGCTCCCCCCGGAACACGTCCGGGAACTCCGGCGGCGCCTGCCCCGGGTGCGGGTCTTCCCGATGTACGGCCTGACCGAGACGAAGCGAACGCTCTGGATGGACCCGGAGCGCGCCCTCGAGAAACCCGGGTCGGTCGGCCGCCCGATCCCGGGAACGGAGACCTGGCTCGTCGACGAGGAGGGCCGCCGCGTCGATCCCCCGGGGACCGGCCAGCTCGTCGTCCGCGGCCGGCACGTGATGCGCGGGTACTGGAACGACCCGGAGGCGACCGCGAAGCGGTTCCGGCCGGGACCGCTGCCGGGCGAGCGGGTCTGCTACACCGGCGACCTCTTCCGGGTCGACGAGGAGGGCGACCACTGGTTCCTCGGAAGGATGGACGAGATCTTCAAGTCCCGCGGCGAGAAGGTCGCCCCCTCGGAGGTCGAGCGGGTGCTCGTGGCCGCGCCCGGGGTCCACGAGGCCGCGGTCACCGGCGTGCCCGACCCGCTACTCGGCCACCGGGTCGTCGCGTTCATCGTGCCCTCGGGCGAGTCGGTCGACCTGAAGGCGATCCGTCACCACTGCCGGCGCCACCTGGAGGAGAGGATGCTGCCCGCGGAGATCCGGGTCGTCCGCGACCTTCCGCGCCTCGAGAACGGCAAGCTCGACCGGGGCCGGCTCGCCGCCCTCGCGGGGGAAGGTCCCGCCGGGCGGCCCGGGCACCGGGCGCGGGAGACCGGGGACGGGCCCCGCGAGCTCGCGGGCTGAGCCGACGGTCAGGCCCGCAGCGTGCGCCAGGCGTCGACGAGGGCGGCGGCCGCCCGGTCGATCTCGCCTTCCGTGGTCGGGCGACCGGTGGTGAGGCGCAGGGTCCCGGCGGCGATCCCCGGGGGAACCCCCATCGCGCGCAGGACGTGGGACGCCCGGACCTCCCCCCCGTGGCACGCGGCGCCCGCCGAGCAGGCGACCCGGTCGACCAGCAGGGATAGCATCTCGCCGGAGGTCACCCCCGGGAAGGAGACCGAGAGGGTGTTCGGGAGGCCCCCGTCCGGGTCGCCGTGGACGACGAGCCCGGGCACCTCGGCGAGGAGCCGGTCCCGCAGCCGGTCCCGGAGGGCGCGCAGCCGCTCCGCCGTGGCGGGCAGGTCCCGGGCAACGAGGGCGGCCGCCGCACCGATCCCGGCGATGCCGGGGACGTTTTCCGTGCCGGCCCGCCTCCCGTCCTCGTGGCCGGCCCCGAGGACGAGGGACGGCAACCGGAGGCCCTCCCGGACCCACAGGACGCCGATCCCCTTGGGCGCGTAGAACTTGTGCCCGGCGAGGGCAACGAGGTCGGCCCCGAGCTCCCGGACGTCCACGGGAACCTTTCCGACCGCCTGGCAGGCGTCCACGTGGAGGAGGACGCCCGCCTCCCGGCAGGCCGCGGCAACCTCCCGGACCGGCTGGAGGGTGCCGACCTCGTTGTTCGCGAGCATGACGCTCGCGAGGATCGTGTCCGGCGCGAGGGCGCGGCGGAGGTCGTCCGGGTCGATGCGACCCTTCCCGTCGACCGGCAGGCGCGTGACCCGGAAACCCTCCTCCTCGAGGCGGCGGCAGGGCTCGAGGACCGCCGGGTGCTCGATCGCCGTCGTGATGACGTGGCCCCGTCCCCGGGCCCGGGCGACGCCGAGGATCGCCGTGTTGTCCGCCTCGGACCCGCCCGACGTGAAGACGATCTCGGAAGGCCGGGCCCCGAGCATGGCGGCGACCCGGCCGCGGCCCTCTTCCACGGCCCGGTGGGCGAGGAACCCCTCCACGTGGGGACTCGAGGGGTTTCCCGGGTGCTCGGTGAACCAGGGGAGCATCTCCCGGAGGACTTCCGGGAGGACGGGGGTCGTCGCGTTGTAGTCCAGGTAGACCGGCCCGCTGCCCATGGGAGCATTCTGGCACGGACCCTTGCCCCGGGGGAGGACGGAACCCAACTTGATCCACGACGGGGACTTGGTTCCCCGGGAGGGGGTGCCCGACGGCATCCCGGGAGGGCCCGCGCGGTGACGACGACCGAGACTCCACCCGTGGCCGAGACCACGCTCACGATCGACCGGGACGCGCTCCTGCGACCCGTGCTCGCCCAGATCGAGCCCCTCCTCGTCAAGGCACGGGAGAGCGAGCACGCGGTCCGGCTGCGGATCGAGCCCCACGCCGTCGAGGTCAGCCCCTGGGAACGCGACGTCGTCCTCGACGTGCTCGCCGGGGAACGGACCGAGACCAACACGACCCCGTACCGGGTGGTCGAGGCGATCGCCTGGCAGGTCCGCGTCCTCGGTGACCTGCAGCGGCTGGCAAAGAAGTCCGCGGAGGAACGGGACACCGTCCGGGGTGACCTCTACCGGGACGCGGTCCTGGGCACGGCGATCTACCAGGAGCTCCAGCAGATCGTGGGAGCCCTGGTCGTCTCCGGGAAGAGGGACGCGGTCCAGCCCCTCTCCCAGCTCCAGAACAAGGTGAACCGGGCGCTCAAGCTCGTGCGGCAGGAGCTGCCCCCGGAACTCGCCAACGGCCTCCGGGACGCCGCCGCGTCCCTCGTCTCGGTCCCCGACGAGGCCCGGCTGGAGGCGCCCCCGGAGCCGAAACCCCGCCGGCGGCGCCGGCCCGCGGAGGCGCAGGAACAGCCGGCGGACGTCACGATCCGCGTTCATCGGCCGGCCGCGAAGGACGGCGGGCCCGGCCTGGCCCACGTGGTCCTCCTCGTCCTCGGCACGGCCCTCCTCGTCGGGGGCCTCGTGTTCGCGCTGACCGGGAAACCGCGACAGGTGGAACCGACCGACCTCGCCATGCAGCCGGGAATCGTCTCCGTCGCGGGAGAGGCGCCCGCCTTCGAGGTCACGGTCGACCCGCTCGCCTGGCGGGGGATGGACGAGGGGGCCCGGACCCGGCTCGTCTTCTCCGTCGCCTCGGTGATCAAGAAGAAGGGCTACACGACGGCCCGGTTCGTCCTTCCCGACGGCAGGGTGGTCGCCGAGTGGGAAAAGGGCAAGCGCGTCCGCTTCTCTCCCTGACGCCCCGGCCCCGGCCGAGGGACCGGCGTTCCGCGAGCCGGGCCCCGCGCACGGACCCGGCCCAGACGTCGCCGGCAGGTAACCCGCGGGTTTCGTAGCGGTCGCCGGCAGGCGACCGGTCTCTCGCAGGGGTTGCCGGCAGGCGGCCCGGGCGGCGCAACGCGCCGCGCACCACGCGACGACCGCGCACGACGCCGACACGCGCGCCCTCCACCCTCGGGCGGCCTCCCGGCCGCCCCTACATGAACCCACGAAACCCGCAGCCCGCGCCCTCGTGTACGGGTCTCCTGTAGGGGTCGCCGGAAGGCGACCCGGGCGGCGCGCAGCGCCGCGCACCACGCGACGGACGCGCATGACGCCGACACGCGCGCCCTCCACCCTCGGGCGGCCTGCCGGCCGCCCCTACCTCGTCCAGCGATCGATCCAGGCGAGCACGGTGTCGTGCCACAGGATGCTGTTCGCCGGCTTCAGCACCCAGTGGTTCTCGTCGGGGAAGTAGAGGAGCTGGCTCGGGATCCCCCG
>CAYQTA010000066.1:0-75594 GCA_964420365.1 uncultured Acidobacteriota bacterium
ACGACAAGAAGAAGGCGGATG
Source organism: uncultured Acidobacteriota bacterium (assembly GCA_964420365.1). Taxonomy (GTDB): domain Bacteria; phylum Acidobacteriota; class Polarisedimenticolia; order J045; family J045; genus JAMOQA01. Next base: position 22 of record CAYQTA010000066.1, read on the forward strand.
GCAAGAAGCTCAAGCTGAAGGACGCCGTCCACAAGAACTGCTGGGAGTGCCACAAGAAGAACCTGGACGCCGGCAAGAAGGGCGGCCCGGTCAAGAAGGACTGCAAGGTCTGCCACGTCAAGAAGAAGAAGTAACGGCACCCGTCACGACGATCACCACCGCGGCCGGGGACGGTTCCCCGGCCGCGTTTCTTGTCGCCGGAGAGGCCGCCCCCGCGCCGCGTGGCGCCGTGCGCGCCCTCCACCCTCGGGCGGCCTTCCGGCCGCCCCTACAAGACCCCACGGAAACCCTCGAAACACGCGACGCGGGGTTCGTAGGGGCCGCCGGGAGGCGAAAGGAGCCTCTTGTAGGGGTCGCCGGCAGGCGACCCGAGGGGTTTGTAGGGGTCGCCGGAAGGCGACCCGGGCGGCGCGCAGCGCCGCGCGTCTCCCGACGGCGCCCCCCGGGATCCGACCGCCCGGTCAGAACAGCTTGAGCACGAGGACCATCGCCTCGACGTCCCCCTCGACCGGATCGAGGTCGCTCTTCAGGGCGTAGCCGACGTCGAACCGGAGGATCGTCTCCCACGGCCCGACGAAGCTGGCCGCAACGCCGACCCCGGTGTGGTCCGTCATGCCGGGGGCGATCCGCGGGTCGTGGACCCGGGCGTGGTCGAGGACGGCATCGAACCGGACCACGTCCGAGATGTTGAACGAGTACTTGAGCTGGGCCAGGAGCCCGTGATCGTAACGGATGCCCGACCCGCCGAAACCGCGGAGGCGGTCCCCCGACAGGAAGCCGAACGTGAAGGAGGAGAAGCGGTCGAGATCGTCGCCGGCCTGGTAGCGGGCCGAGACCTCGATCTTCTGGAACATGGGCAGGAACCAGCTCTTCTGGATCCCCGCCCACCAGGTGGTCCAGTCCTTCGTCCGGGCCACCTCGGCAGCGGAGGCGACGTCCCCTGCCGGTCCCCAGGGGAGCCAGTCGGAACGGTCGTGCCACGAGGTGCCGGCCATCACGCTCCATCCCTTGCGGTCGAAGGCCAGCTCCAGCTCCCCGATCCGCTCCCAGTGGTCGGCGGGGACGACGAAGTCCCGCGTGTCCTCGTGGCGCTGGTAGACGACCCGGTCGAGCTCTCCCATCGCCCGCAGCTTGAGGAAGCTCCCGAGTGGAACGCCCAGGTTCACGCGGAGCGCCTGGCGCAGGCGCTGGACCCGGTGGGACTCGATCTCCTCGCCCAGGACGTAGTCCTTGTCGGTGGACGGGTAGCCGACCGCGTTCAGCGTCACGCCCAGGTCCAGCCTCCTGCCGAGGACGCTCGGGTCCGAGTACGTGACGTTCGCGAAGGCGCCCGCGAAGAAGACGTTGAGGATCTTCTTCCTGCCGAACAGGTCGATGTTCGTGTAGTTGACGCCCGCCAGGGGGATCACCCCGTCGGTTCCCTCGTCGTAGAGCGCCCCGCCGAGCAGGAAGAGCTGGGTCGGGTCGCCCTTCTCGTTGACGACCCGCTTCCCGTCCTTCGTCTTCGACAGCCACTTGAAGCCCTCCGGCGTGTCCCGGAGCATCTGCCGGTCGGAGGCATACGTCCGCGCCCGCAGCTCGGCGAAGCGCGGGTCGTTGATCGCCGGCGGGCCGAACGTGATCTGGCGCAGGACCACCAGGTTCGACCCGTTGATCGTGTAGATCTGCTGGCCGGAGAGCTCGTCGAGGAGCCAGTACGTGGTGCCGTCCGGCCCCTCGAAGGGGCGGAAGACCTGGGTCTGCTCGTCGCTGATCGCCGGCGGGGTCAGCTCCGTCTGGACCGAGGTCACCTTGACCAGGGCCCCGGTGGCCTGGTCGATCCACGCCCGGCCCCGGTAGAGCGAGCCTCCCCCCGCGAGGGGCTCGAAGCGAAGACGCCAGCAGCGGCGGCCCTCCACCTCGTCCTCTCCCTCCAGCCGGTACCGGTATCGCTTGTCCAGGTTGAGGTCGAGGGGCAGGGCGACGACCCGGTCCTTCGTCACCAGGGGGATTTCCGGGATCTTCTTCCACTTGAGCCGGACGCCATCGAAGTAGGTCTCCCGGATCGCCCACTCGCCACCGGTCTCCGGGTCCCAGAACCAGTCGGCGTGCATCTCGATCTCGAACGTCCCGGTCACCTGGGCGTACCTCACGCGGAACTTGATCCACCCCTCCCGGTGCACGTTCCGCAGCCGGTCGTCCTGGAAGGACCGGAACCGCTGGTGGAACGCGATGATCTCGTCCGGGGTGACCTGGTGGACGCCGGAGACCTCCTCGCGCTCCTCGGCGAGATCGATGCCGGGGGAGACCTTCAGCCGGTTGACCAGCAGGATCCACGGCCGGCGCGCGAGGGGAGCCTCCACCCGGACCCGGGCCTCGTCGACCGGTACCGCGCGAAGGTACCGCTCGGTCCCGGACAGGGGATCGACGGCCCGGTAACCCCGCCGCATCGCCTTCTCGAAGACGAACGCGGCCCGGGCCCCCTCCGGCACCTCGGGGCTTCCGGCCCAGTAGAACAGCACCTCCCGGAACGTCCGATCGTCGAAGAAACGCACCCAGCGCACCGGTACCGGCCCGGGCTGGGCCTCGATGCCGGCTCCCTTCCGGGGGGAGAGACCGAGGCCCGGTCCCAGCACCCGGGCGATCGCCTCGAGGGCGCCCGCCGTCGAGCGGGCCGCCCCCGGGTCCTGTTCCGGCAGGCGCAGCAGGGTGGCATCGGCCCCGGCCGCCAGCAGCTCCAGGGCCCGCGCGAGGACGTCGTCCGACGCCGCCTCGCCCCGGGTCTCTCCCCGGGCGTCCGCCAGCACCAGCAGGGCGGCGCCCGGGTCCAGCGCCCGCAGCTCCCCGCGCAGTGCCGCCACGGCGTCCGTCGCCACCCGGCCCACCGGCAGCACGAGGGCCACCCCGTCCACGTAGGGGGCGAGGTCCCCGGTCGCCTTCCACGACCGGGCGAGCAGGTCCACCTCGGGCCCCTCGTGGACGACCACGTCGACGGCGGCGGCCGGGTCCTCCCCGTGGATCGTCACCGAGGCCGCCTTGATCTCGTAGGCCGCGAGACGGGCGTCCCCTTCCGTGCCGGGCTCGGGCAGGAAGTCGGCCAGGAGCCACGCAGCCACCTCTCCGCGGAGCTGCCGCGCCCCCGCCCGCAGGACCCGGAGCCAGTCCCGGCGGCGCGCCTCCAGCCCTTCCCCGGCCACGGCCGGGGAGCCGTGGACGAGGACCGCCACGCGGGCGCCCCGTTGCCGCTGGACCCGCACCCGGTCGACCAGGGATCCGACGTCCGGCGTCCCGCCCTCCGGGAACAGGTCCCGGCAGCGGGTCTCGATGACCACCCAGGGTACGCCGTCGCCACGGAAGACCGCCGCCTCGGCCGGTTTCTCCGGGACGATCCCGGTCCCGGCCTCCACCCAGCCGAGGGCGTGAACCGGGGCCTCCGGCCGGACCAGGCCCCCGACCGCGGGCGCGGAGCGGCCGGCCGCGCGGGCGGCCCCGGGGAGGGCAAGGGCCAGGAGCAGGGCCGGGAGCAGGAGCGGCAGGACGGGACGGACACCGTGGCGGGTGGTGGTCATCGGCATCTCCTTGCGGAACCTTCCGGGCAGGCGCGGACGGTCACGGGGAAACAGTAGCGCACCGCTCCATGGATGCACCCCCGGCGGCCCGGGATACGATCCTCCGCCCGGGACGGGTAGCATGCCCGGCGAGGAGGAAGGTCCCGATGCCCGCACGCCAGATCGTCACGTTTCTCACCGACTTCGGCCTCGCCGACGGCTACGTCGGGGCGATGAAGGGAGCCCTTCTCCGGGCCGCCCCCGGGGCACTCCCCGTCGACATCGGCCACGAGGTCCCCCGGCACGACGTCCTCGCGGGGGCCTTCCTGCTGGCGACGGCGTTTCCGTGGTACCCGCCGGGGACGGTCCACGTGGCGGTGGTCGACCCGGGCGTGGGAACGGCGCGGCGGGGCCTCGCGGCCCGGGCGGGGGACCACCTGTTCGTCGCGCCCGACAACGGGCTCCTGGAACTCGTCCTGCGCGAGCACCCGGAGGCCGAGGTCCGGGCCATCGACAACCCGGACCTGCATCCTCCGGCTCCCCACCCGACCTTCCACGGGCGCGACGTCTTCGCGCCCGTGGCGGGGGCCCTCGCCCGCGGCCTCCCGCTCCGGGAGGTCGGCCCGGAGGTCGTCGACCCGGTGCGTCTTCCCCTGCCGGAGCTGCGGCAGGAAGGAAGCGGTCTCGCGGTCCCGGTCCTCCACGTGGACCGGTTCGGCAACGTGATCCTCGGGACCCGGCCGGGGGAGCTGCGGGCGCACCTCGGCGACGGACCCTGGCAGGTCCTCGAACCGGTGCGCCTGGGCCCCGTCCGGGCCGTCCGCACCTACGCCGAGATTCCCGCCGGGGCGGTCGCACTCCTCGACGGGTCGTCCGGATGGGTGGAACTGGCGATGAACCGGGGCTCCGCGGCGGCCCGCCTGGGGGTGAGCGCCGGTCAGAGAATCCTGATGTCCAGGAGGTGACGGCAGGAAAGGAGGTACCAGGCTCCCTGGCGCTGGAGCGGGACGAACTTCCGGTCGTCGTTCAGGAGGTCGAGCAGCCGGCGGCGGTTCTCCGGCATCTCGATCCACACCACGCCATGCCAGTGGCGGTCTCCCTCCGGGAGGGACGCGAGGGTGAGGACCGTCTCCTCGCGCGCAATCCCCTCGAGCTCCCCCGAGAGGCCGGTGTCGGTGGGGGATGGCACCCGGATCGCCACGATCCGCCCCTTGTTCAGCAGGTGTCCCCCCTCGGGGGTCGCCAGGGGCAGGAACGGGTCCGACGAGCCGAGCACGTCGATCACCCGCTCGCGGCCCTCGTGGAGGCCGGTTCGCGGCAGCACGAAGAGGTCTCCCGAGAGGGTCCGCCCCCCCTCGAGGAGAACCTCGACGGCGACCTTTTCCTTGGGGACCCGCCAGATCTCCCGGCCGGCGCCGGGGACGTCCCGCGTCGTTCCCTGGGCCATGAGGCGCTCCCGGGGGCCCGCGAGGCCCCTCCCGGACGAAGATAGGTTCCCCCGGGGTCCCGGGCATCCCGTCCGCGCACCGCCGGTTTGCCCCTCTCTTCTCCGGGACCTATCGTCCCCCCGGGGAGGATCGTGTCCTCCCGCCGGGGACCCAGGATGAGCCTCTCGGGCAAGCTCTCCACGATGAACCTCGCCGACCTGCTCCAGTGGGTCGCCGGGTCGACGAAGACCGGTCGCCTCGACTTCCGCCGGGGACCGGTGGTCAAGGAGGTCTACGTCCAGGAGGGGCTGATCGTCGGCGCGGCCTCGAACCAGCCGACCGAGATGCTCGGGCACCACCTGGTCGCCCGGGGCAAGCTCACCGAGGAGCAGCTCCGCGCGGCGATCCTGGCCCGCAGGGAGGACGACGAGTTCCTCGGGCAGGTCCTGGTACGCCTGGGATTCGTCACCCAGGACGACCTGCTCCGGGCCCTCGCCGAGCGGACGGAGGAGATCATCTATTCCCTGTTCGAGTGGGAGGACGCGGACTTCCACTTCGAACCGGGTGCGCGGCCCGGGCCGAAGGTCGTCCTCATCGCCCTCCCCGTGGACCAGGTGCTCCTCAAGGGCGTCCACCGCCACGACGAGATGGAACGGATCCGGCAGGTCTTCCCCTCGGGCCGGGTCGTGCTGTCCCGCACCGGGGCGCCGGGCCCGAGGGAGATCGTCGAGCACCCCCTGGCCCGCCGGATCCTCGAGGCGATCGACGGCCACCGGACCATCGACGAGCTGGCCTTCCACGTGCATGCCAGCCCGTTCCCGGTGATGAAGTTCCTCTTCGAGGCCCACCGGCTGGGCCTCGTGAAGATCGAGTCCCTCGAGGGCCCGCCCCTCGCCCTGGTCACGGGCGAGGCCCCGGACGCGGAGCTCGCCGGCCTGACCGGTCCGGCCCGGCTCTCGGCCGCCCGCGAGCACCTCGACAAGGGGGACCCGGAGACGACGCTGACCCTCCTCGAGGAGGGCGGCGGCGTCGACCCGGAGACCCAGGAACTTCGCCGCCGGGCCGAGGAGGCGTTCCTCGAGAAGGTCTACGCGGAGGAGTTCCCGCGGGACGCGGTCCCCGAGCTGACCCGCCCCCTGCACGAGCTGACCGGCGAGGCCCTCCGCCCCGAGGAGTTCTTCCTGCTGTCGCGGATCGACGGGAACGTCAGCCTCGGGGACATCATCGAGATCGCCCCGCTGCAGGAGGTCGAGACGGTCCGCGCGCTTCGACGGCTCGTCCGCCGGGGCATCGTTCGCTTTCCTTCGTCCTGATCCGGGAAGAGATCTCGATCCCGCAAGCGGGACTCACTCCGTCCCATAAACCCCTTATGCTGCAGGGTTATACATTGACACTGCGTCGAGGCTGCCCGTAAGATCCCGCCGCGACCAGCTCCGGGAGGCGCCCGGAGCGCAGCCGGGAGAACCAGCATGGGAGCCCCACGGATGCGCGGCCTTGTGGCCCTCCTGATCTTCCTGCCCCTTCTCCTCGCGATCCCGGTGCCGCCCGGGCTCGCCCAGGACGCGGACGAGTGCCTCGCGTGCCACGAGGATCCCGGCCTCACGGGGACGAGGAAGGGCCGGGAGATCTCCGTTCACGTCGACCCGGAGGCCTTCGCCAACTCCGTGCACGGCGAGCTCGCCTGCGTGGCCTGCCACCAGGACCTGGAGGGAACCGACTATCCCCACGACGAATCCGCCGAGCCGGTGGACTGCGGAATGTGCCACGACGAGCAGGCGGAGGAGTACCGGGGAACGATCCACGGCATCCGGGCGGCCCGGGGCGACGAGCTGGCCCCCACCTGCGCCACGTGCCACGGAAAGCACGACATCCTGTCCCATCGTGACCCGCGCTCCCGCACGTCGATCATGAACATCCCGCTCCTCTGCGGCGAGTGCCACCACGAGGGGAGCCCCGTCTCCCGGACTCACGACATCCCGCAGGAGAGGATCCTCGAGAACTACTCCCAGTCGATCCACGGCGAGGGACTGTTCCGCAAGGGCCTGACGGTCACCGCCGTCTGCACGTCCTGCCACACGTCCCATCGCATTCTCCCCCACACCGACCCGAAGTCCTCGATCCACCCGAAGAACGTGGCCAGGACCTGCACCAGGTGCCACGCGCGGATCGAGGACGTTCACAAGAAGGTCATCGAGGGCCGCCTGTGGGAGGAGGCGCCGCACAAGATCCCCGCCTGTACCGACTGCCATTCCCCGCACAAGATCCGGAAACCGAGCCCGGTGCAGGGAGCGGCCAACCGGGACTGTTTCCGCTGCCACTCGGATCCGAACCTGTCGATGGTGCGGGATGGAAAGCGGATCTCGTTGTACGTCGACGAAACCGCCTACAACGCGTCACGCCATTCCGGTGTCGCGTGTGCCCAGTGCCACACCGAGGTCAACTCCGCGGCGAAACGCCCCTGCTCGACGATCAAGTCGCCGGTCGACTGCTCGATCTGCCACGCGGAGGTGGTCCAGCAGTACGACGAAAGTGCCCACGGACGGCTCGCGGCCAGCGGCGATCCCGACGCTCCGCGCTGCCTGACCTGCCACGATCCCCACGCGACGACGGGCCAGCACGTGCCGACGTCGAACACGTACCCGCGGAACGTGCCCGACCTGTGCGGCAAGTGCCACGCCCGGGGCGGGGCGGCAGACCGGCGCCTCCGCACCGACATCGACATCGTCGAGAGTTACCGACGGTCGATCCACGGCAAGGGACTTCTCGAGAGCGGGCTCGTCGTCACCGCCACCTGCACCGACTGTCACACGGCCCACCACGTGCTCCCGCCAGGGGACCCCGCATCCTCCGTGAACCCGGCGAAGGTGGCCGACACCTGTGGCAACTGCCACAAGGGTATCGAGGAGGAATTCCGCCACTCGGTCCACTGGCCCGGCAACACGGAGACCGACCGGAAGCTCCCGACCTGCGAGGACTGCCACACCTCGCACCAGATCAGTCGCACCGACAAGCCCGGCTTCCGCACCTACATGATGGAACAGTGCGGCAACTGCCACCACGACGAGGCGGACACCTTCTTCGAGACGCCCCATGGCAAGGCTTCCCAGCTCGGCGATGAACGGGTCGCCAAGTGCTTCGACTGCCACGGCACGCACAATATCCTGCCTGTCGACGATCCCCGCTCGACCCTGAGCCCGGCCCACGTCGTGCAGACCTGCCGGAAGTGCCACGAGGGTGCCCACCTGCGGTTTGCCGGCTATCTCAGCCATGCAACGCACCACGACCCGAAGAAGTACCCGTGGCTCTTCTGGACGTTCTGGGGAATGACCTCGCTCCTTGTCGGAACGCTGGTCTTCTTCTCGGTTCACACGATCCTGTGGCTCTGGCGACTGTGGCGTACCCGGGAGCAGTGGCGACCGCTGAAGGAGAAGGCCGCGCAGGCGAACAAGTTCTACCGTCGTTTCGACGCGCGCCAGCGGGTGATGCACCTGGTGATGATGCTCAGTTTCTTCACCCTCGCCGTCACCGGGATGACCCTGAAGTTCTCCTACATGACCTGGGCCCAGGTGCTCTCGCGCCTGCTCGGCGGATTCGAGGTGACATCCGTCCTCCACCGGATCGCCGCGATCGTCCTGATCGCCGACTTCCTCTACCACCTCCACGACCTCAACCGTCGCCGGAAGGAAGACGGCAAGGGCTGGCTCGAGCTCATCTTCGGGCCGGACTCGATGATGTTCACGCTGAAGGACATCCGGGACTTCATCGGAACGGTCAAGTGGTTCCTGGGAATCGGCCCGCGACCTCGCTATGGCCGGTTCACCTACTGGGAGAAGTTCGACTACTTCGCCGTTTTCTGGGGCGTGTTCGTCATCGGCTCCACGGGCCTGATCCTCTGGTTCCCGGAGTTCTTCACCCGGTTCCTGCCCGGCTGGGCGGTGAACGTCGCGACGATCATCCATTCCGACGAGGCCCTGCTCGCCGTCGGGTTCATCTTCACGATCCACTTCTTCAACACGCACTTCCGGCCCGACAAGTTCCCGATGGATCCCGTCATCTTCACGGGCCGCGTTCCCCTCGAGGAACTCCGGCACGACAAGCCGGAGGAATACGAGCAGGCGAAGGAGCGGGGTCTCCTCGACGAGCGCCTCGTCGAGCCGATTCCCGCACCGGTGGAACGGGCGTTCCGGATCTTCGGGTTCACGATGCTCGGGATCGGGCTGACCCTGATCGCCTTCATCGTCTACACGATGCTGTTCGGTTACCGCTGAGCAACCGGGCGTTTCCCCCCTCCCCTGGACCGCCCGTTCACCGCCTCCCGCCGGGGCCCGGCGGCAGGGACCGGACGCGGAGGCGATCGGCCTCCCGCGATCCCAGGGCGCGCAGGCGGTCGCGGATCCGCCGCCCGGCCTGCCGCGCGGGAGGGAGCGCATCGCCCCCGACGAGGACCCGGTTCTCCCACAGCTCGAACTCGACGAGGAGACGCGTGCGGTAGTGCGCCCCCGCCAGGGCGACGATCTCGCCCCACCCCATGCCGGTCACCGGGAGCAGGTTGACGACGGCGATCCCCCCGGGAGCGAGGCGACGCGGGATCAGCCCGGGCAGGCCGTCGAGGCTGACGGGAGGCTTGGTTCCGCCGTCGATGCCGGGAACCGACAGGTCCTCCAGGATCGCGTCGAACCGGCGCCGCCGCCGGGCGAGCCAGGCGAGGGCGTCGTCCCGGTCGACCCGGACCTCCCCGGCCCAGGCGCCGCACAGCTCCCGGAAGAGGGGCACGCCCGCGAGGTCCAGGTCGACCGCCTCCACCGGGTGTTCCCAGCCCATCCCCCGGAGCGGGGCCAGGATCCCCCCCGCGGCGAAACCGAGCAGGGCGAGCCGGGGCCCCGGGGCCAGGGCCACGATGGCCGCCGCCAGGAGGTCGAACAGGTCGTGGGTCGGCCCGGGTGCCGCGCGCACCTCCGAGAGCACGACGTCGGCCTCGACGAGCCGCGCGCCCCCGGGAAACCGCTCGATCCGCGGTCCCCCGCCCCGGCCGGGCCGGGCCACGGCGGCCTCAGTCCCGCCCGCCGCGGGCCTCCTCCTCGGCCGCGAGGCGCGCCCCGTGGCGGGCGAGCGCCCAGCAGAGGAAGCCGAGGCCGACGAACGCCAGCAGGCCCACGAGCTGGCCGCCGAACCCCTCGTAGAAGGCGTTCCAGCCGCCGTGCTGCCCGGCGTGGTGCACCAGGTCGATCATCTTCATCGGGGGCGCCGGCAGCCCGAGCTTCTTCCACTGGGGCAGGAGGAAGATCGCACCGACCGTCCCGACGATCGCGGCCCCGGCCATCAGCCCGGAGGCGATCAGGGTCCCCTGGTCCCGCAGGCGCTCCCGCTCCTTCTCGTCCCGCCCGGTGCGCTCGATCCACCAGCCGAACCCCGCCCCGGCGTAGACCGCCATGTTGATCTCGATCGGGAGGTACATCCCGAGGGCGAAGGCGAGGGCCGGAACCCGGGCCATCTCGAGGAGGATCGCCACGAGGCCACCCATCGCGTAGAGGAAGAGGGGCTGCTCCTTGCCGCCCATCAGACCGCCGACGATCGCCGCCATCAGGTTCCCCTGGGGCGCCGGGACGGGGTTCGGGTGCTCCGGCGTCGCGACGAACCCGTAGGAGTTGGCGATCACCCAGATCACGATGCCGACCGCGAACGACGCCAGCACGATCCCGAGGAACTTCCAGCGCTCCTGGGCCCGGGGCGTGGATCCGAACCAGTACCCGATCTTCAGGTCGGAGACGAACGCCCCCGACGTGGCCAGGGCCGTGCAGACGGCGCAGCCGATGATCAGGGCGATCGTCTGGCCGAGCTGTCCCCGGGCGAGGCCGGTGCGGAAGAGGATCACCGAGGCGAGGATCAGGGTGATCAGGGTCATCCCCGAGACCGGGTTCGTCCCGACGATGGCGATGGCGCGGGCCGCCACCGGCGTGAAGAGGAACGCGAGCAGGCCCGTGATCGCCGCCCCGATGATCGCCGTCAGCAGGTTACCCGAGACCCACCAGAAGAGGAGGAACATCCCGAGGACGGTCCCGACCTCGATCAGCAGGATGTTGCGGGGACCGATGTCGAGGTCGGTCCGCTCCGCGCGCTCGGTCTCGCCGGCTCCCCCGGCGAAGCCCTTGAAGGCGAGCGAGAGCGACGAGAGGATGATCTTCCCCATCTTGACGATCCCGACCAGTCCCGAGACCGCGATCGCCCCGACGCCGATCGGGCGCACGTACAGGGTGAAGATCTGCCGGGCCGACATGTCGCGGATCAGCTCGGTGGTCTCGGGCGGCACCAGGGGAACCGGCAGCCCGTGCCCGACCAGGTAGACCAGCGGGATGATCACCAGGAACGACAGCACCGAGCCCGCCGCGATCACGCCCGCGTACCGGGGCCCGATGATGTAGCCGAGCCCGAAGTAGACCGCCGTCGCGTTCAGGTTCAGCTCGATGCGGCGGTCCGCGAGGAACCGGCCGAACTTCCCGAACAGGACCTTCGAGCCGAGCTCACCGTTCCACAGGTGCACGAACTCGGCGACCAGGTCGTAGAAGAACCCGATCCCGAAGGACCAGAGCAGGATCTTCCCGCCCGCCCCCTTCGTCCGTTCCCCGGAGGCGAGGACGTTGGCGATCGCCGTCGCCTCGGGGAACGGCAACTGGCCGTGCAGGTCCCGCACGAAGTAGCGCCGCAGCGGGATCAGCAGCACGACGCCCAGGAAACCGCCGAGCATGCAGGAGAGGAACACCTGCCAGAACGACGGGTGCAGGTCGTTGATGTAGAGGGCGGGAATCGTGAAGATCGCCCCGGCGACGACGACCCCCGCGGCCTGGCCGATCGACTGGACGATCACGTTCTCGAGGATCGTGCTGCGGCGGCCCGCGAGCCGCGGCAGGAGCGTGTTCCCGAGGAAGACCGCCAGGATCGAGATCGGGATCGCCGCCTCGATGACGTTGCCGGTCATCAGGCCGATGTAGGCGGCCGCGAAGGTGAAGATCAGCACCATCAGGAGCCCGAGTCCCACGGACCAGGGGGTGACCTCGGGAGGCGCCTTGTCCGCCGGGACCACCGGCACGTAGCGCTCGCCGGGCTTCAGTTCCCGGAACGCGTTGGAAGGAAGGACCTTGCTCGAGGTACCGCTGCCGTGCTCCACCGGGATCACCCTCCTCGCGCGGAATGCGCGTCCCGGAATCGTCGGGGATCCACCCCCGGCAGGTCAAGGGCCCCGGGGCGACGCCCCGGGGCCCTCGTCGACCTCCCCTCGCCGCGGTCAGGCCTCGGCGGGCGGTTCCTCCTGCCCCAGGTCCTCCCACCTGCCGGTGCGGAGGTACTCGTCGATGGCGAGGGCCGCCCGGCGACCGGCGCCCGCGGCCAGGATCACGGTGGCGCCGCCGGTGACGATGTCGCCGCCGGCGAAGACTCCCTTCATGGTCGTCTTCCCGGTCTTCCGGTCGGCAACGATCGTCCCCCACTTCGTGTGTTCGATCGCGGGAGACGTCTTCCGGATCATCGGGTTGGCCCCGTTGCCGATCGCGATCACCGCCATGTCGATCTCCATGACGTATTCCGATCCCTCGATCGGCACCGGCCGGCGGCGGCCCGAGTCGTCCGGCTCACCGAGCTCCATCTTCTGGAGCCGGGCCGCCCGGAGCCATCCGTTCTCGTCCCCGAGGAACTCCACCGGGTTGGTCAGGACGAGGAACTCGACCCCCTCCTCCTTGGCGTGCTTGATCTCCTCGTTCCGCGCCGGCATCTCGGCCTCGGAGCGGCGGTAGATGATCGAGGCCCGCTTCGCCCCCAGGCGCTTCGCGGTGCGGACGGCGTCCATCGCGGTGTTCCCTCCCCCGAAGACGGCGACGTTCTTCCCGGCCACGTCCAGGACCGGCGTCTCGGCGTCGGGCCGGTACGCCTTCATCAGGTTGACGCGCGTGAGGAACTCGTTGGCCGAGTACACCCCGACCAGGTTCTCCCCGGGGATCCCCATGAAGCGGGGCAGGCCCGCGCCGACGCCGAGGAAGACCGCGTCGAACCCGCCGACGGTCAGCAGCTCCTCGACGGTGTCCGTCATCCCGATCACGGCATCCGTGACGAACTCCACCCCGAGCTTTTCCAGTTGCTCGATCTCGGCGCGGACGATCTCTTTCGGCAGCCGGAACTCGGGAATCCCGTAGACCAGCACCCCGCCCAGCTCGTGGAGCGCCTCGAAGACGACCACGTCATGGCCCATCTTCGCCAGGTCGGTCGCGCAGGAAAGGCCGGCGGGGCCGGAGCCGACGATCGCGACCCGCTTGCCGGACTTCTCCGTCGGCGGCTCCGCCTTCATGAGGCCGCGCTTCCGCTCGTAGTCGGCGACGAACCGCTCCAGGTGGCCGATCGCCACGGGGTCGGACCGCTTGCCGACGATGCACTGGGCCTCGCACTGCTCCTCCTGGGGGCAGACGCGGCCGCAGATCGCCGGCAGGGAGTTGTCCTCCTTGATCTTCTTGGCCGCCTCGTCGAACTTCCGGTCGGCGACCAGGGCGATGAAGTCCCGGATCTTGATGTTGACCGGGCAGCCTTCCTCGCACTTCGGCTTGGGGCACTGCAGGCAACGATCCGCCTCGCGCACCGCGAGGTCCTCGTCGAACCCGAGGTTGACCTCCTCGAAGTTGCAGGCCCGCACCTCCGGTGGCTGTTCCGGCATGTGCTGGCGCGGGATCTGGAACCGCTCCTTGGCCGTCAGCTTCCTCGCCATCACTCGCCCTCCTTCTCCAGGTCCCGCAGCTTCTGCTCCAGGCGGCAGGGCTCTTCGCCGTGCTCCGCGAGGAACTCCTGCAGCTTCCGCTGCTCCCACTCGCGGTACGTCATGTTGCGCTTCGCGAGCAGGTCGAAGTCCACCTGGTGGCCGTCGAACTCCGGCCCGTCGACGCAGGCGAAGTAGGTCTTCCCCCCGACCGTCACCCGGCAGGCCCCGCACATCCCGGTCCCGTCGAGCATGATCGGGTTCAGGCTGACGACCGTCCGGATCCCGTGGGAGCGGGTCACGTCCGCGACCGCCTTCATCATCGGGATCGGGCCGATGGCAAGGACGAAATCGAGCCGGCGCCCCTCGTCGATCAGTTCCTGGAGCTTCTGGGTGACGAACCCGTGGAACCCGTAGGAACCGTCGTCGGTGCAGGGGTACACCTCGTCGGCGACCGCACGCATCTCCTCCTCGAGGATCACGTACTCCCGCGTGCGCCCGCCGATGATCGAGATTACGTGGTTCCCCGCCTGCTTGAGGGCGACCGCGGTCGGCCAGGCGATCGCGGTGCCCACGCCGCCGCCGATCGAGACCGCCGTGCCGAAGTTCTCGATGTGGGACGGGGTTCCGAGCGGCCCGGCCACGTCGTGGACGGTGTCCCCCGCCTCCCTCGTGTTCAGCAGCTTGGTGGTCTTCCCCACCCCCTGCACGATGAGGGTGATCCACCCCTCCTCGGCGTTCGAGTCGGCGATCGTCAGGGGGATCCGCTCCCCGTCCCCGGTGACGCGGACGATCACGAACTGCCCCGCCTTCCGCTTTGCCGCGATCTTCGGCGCCTCGATGCGGAACAGCTTGACGTCCGGCGCGAGGAACCTCGCCTCCAGGATGCGAAACATGGATGGCCTCCTTCCGGTCGCGGGCGGCCGCCGCCGCCCCTCCTGGCACCTGGCCCGGGCAGGGCCTCCTCGTCCCGGGCTTCCGGCCCCGGGTGGATGGTTGACGAGCGGGTTAGTTTACTCCGGCTCCGCCCGGGTCGCCGTAAAGGTCCGGCCGACGCTGCCGGAGGACCGGCAGGGCCCGCCGCACCTCCGCGAGGCGCCCCGGGTCGAGCTCCGCGCTCACCGTCGCCTCCCCCCGGTCGGCGGCCGCCAGCACCTTTCCCCACGGATCGACCACCATCGAGTGCCCCCATGCCGGGTACGTCCCCTCGGGATGCGGGGCTGGCGAACAGGAGGCGATGAACATGGTGTTCTCGATCGCCCGGGCACGGTTGAGCACCTCCCAGTGGGCCGGCCCGGTCGTCGTGTTGAACGCCCCGGGCAGGACGACGAGTTCCGCGCCCCGGAGGGCCATCGCCCGGAAGAGCTCGGGAAACCGCAGGTCGTAGCAGACCGCGAGCCCGATCGTCCCGAGGGCGGTCCGGGCGACCGAGATCTCGTTCCCGGGGGCGAGCACCGCCGACTCGGTGAACCGGATCCCGCCGGGGATGTCCACGTCGAACAGGTGCACCTTGCGGTGCCGCAGCACCATCCGGCCCGCCGGGTCCCACAGGGTGGCCGTGTTCCAGACCCGTTCGCCCTCCCGTTCCGGGATCGAGCCGCCGACCAGGTGGATCCCGAGCTCCCGGGCCAGCCGGGAGCAGAGCCGGCCCGAGGGCCCGTCGGGCAGCGGCTCGGCCAGCTCGTGGAACCGGTCGGCCTCGTAGGGGCAGGAGAACATCTCCGGCAGCACGACCAGCCGTGCCCCCGACCCGGCCGCCCGGCGGACCTCTTCCTCGGCCCGGGCGTGGTTCGTCTCCCGGTCCGGCCCGACGGCCATCTGCACCAGCGTGACGGTGAACCGCTCCATCCGCGCACCTCCGACCGTTCGTCGCCCCGGGCGGACCGGCGGGCCGGGGCGAATCCCGCCCCCCTTCCGCGGGACACCCGGGGGGACCCTAGAATGACCGGGACCGGCCGTGCCGTCACCCCGGCGCGGCGCCACGAGAAGGGAGACCGGCACCATGACCCGAGCCGCCCGGTGGGCCATCGTCCTCGTCCTGCTGTTCGTCCTCGCCAGCTTCGCCACGCTGCTGCTCGCCGCCTGGTCCCTGGGCGGCGGGCTCTCGTTCCACCGCGGGAACGTGCTGGAAATCCGTCTCGACCGCCCGGTCGTGGAGACCGCGCCCCGGGACCGGGTGTCCCGGCTGCTCGGCGAGGAGGCCCTCGTGCTGCGCGACCTCGTGGCCGCGATCGACGCCGCCCGGGAGGACGACCGGATCGTCGGCCTGTACCTCGAGGTGGATGACACCTCGATCGGCTGGGCCCAGGGGGAGGAGCTGCGCGCGGCGATCACCCGGTTCCGGAAGTCGGGGAAGTGGACCGTCGCCTGGGCCGAGACCTTCGGCGAGATGGCGGGCGGAACGGGGGCCTACTGGCTGGCCAGCGCCTGCCGGGAGGTCTACGTGGCGCCCCCGGGGAACGTCGGCCTGACCGGGCTCCGGGTGGAAACTCCCTTCATCCGGGGGCTGCTCGACAAGCTGGGGATCGTCCCCCAGTTCGGCCAGCGGAAGGAGTACAAGAACGCGGTCAACACCTACACGCAGACCGACTACACGAGGCCCCACCGCGAGGCCCTCGAAGCCCTCCTCGACGTGCTCTACGGGGAGCTGGTCGACGGCATCGCCACCGGGCGGGAGCTGACCCCGGAGCGGGTGCGCGAGCTGATCGACGGCGGGCCCTGGACGGCCGACGAGGCGAAGGAACACGGGCTCGTCGACGAACTCCTCTACCGGGACCAGGTGCAGGACCTGCTCGAGGAGAAGGCCGGGCGGGACGATCCCCTCGAGGGGTTGGACCGGTACCTCGGGCGGCGCAGGCCGTTTTCCTCCGGCCGCAAGAAGATTGCCGTCGTCTACGCGGTCGGCGCGATCCAGCGGGGGGAATCGGGGACGGACCCGCTCTACGGCCGGACGATGGGATCGGACACGATCGTGCGCGCCCTGCGGAAGGCGCGCGAGGACGACTCGGTCGACGCGATCGTGTTCCGCGTCGATTCTCCCGGGGGTTCCTACGTCGCGTCCGACCTGATCCGGAGGGAGGTGGTCCGCACGGCGAAGGAGAAGCCCCTGCTGGTCAGCATGGGGAACTACGCCGCCTCCGGCGGGTACTTCATCTCGATGCAGAGTCCCCTCGTCCTCGCCGACCGCACGACGATCACCGGCTCGATCGGGGTCTTCGGGGGCAAGTTCGTCACCCGCGACTTCTGGGAGAAGAAGCTCGGGATCCGCTTTCCCGGGATCCAGCGGGGACGACACGCGGACCTGATGTCCACCCAGGTGGAGTGGGACGAGGAGGGCTGGGCCAGGGTGAACGCCCTCCTCGACCGGATCTACGACGACTTCGTGACCAAGGCGGCCGCGGGACGGGGCATGACGTACGACGAGCTGGAGCCCCTGGCCCACGGCCGAGTGTGGGCGGGGAAGGACGCCCACGAGCGGAAGCTGGTCGACGAGATCGGGGGACTCCGGGAGGCCCTCGACCGCGCCTGCCGCGAGGCGGGTGGCGAGCCCGGGCAGGGCTACCGGGTGGAGGTCCTTCCGCGCCCGAAGAGCTTCCTCGAGAGGCTGCTCTCCCGGGACCGGGACGAGGTGCTCCTCGGACCGGAAGGCCGCCGCGCCCTTGCTCTCCTGCGGCTGCTCGCCCGGCCCGCCCCGGAGGCCCTCCTCCTGGACCCGGACCTGCCCCGGGTCCGCTGAGCCGGGGCCGGTGAAGGGCTCGTTCCTCGTCGAGCTGCCGAACCCTCCCTGCGGGGACCCGGCCGTGATCGTGCGGCCCCGAAACCGGGGTTTCGCGGTGCTCGCCGAGGCGGGTGACCTCTCGGCGGTGGCGACCCGTCGCCTCCTTTCGATCCGGGCGGCGCTGGTCTCCCACTTCCACGTGGACCACGCCTACGGCCTGGGGCGCCTGCTGCGCGTCCGCCTCGGTCACCCCGAGCGCCCCCTCACGATCGTCGGCCCCCCCGGCAGCGCCGCGCGGGTGGCGCACCACCTGGCGGGCTACCTCTGGAACCTGCTCCCGGCCTACCCCCTCGACCTGGCCGTGCGCGAGATTCACCGGGACCGGGTCGAGACCTGGCGCTTCCCCCGCAGGGTCGGTTTCGACCCGGTGCGGACGGGGCGGACGCCCTGGCATGAGGGAGGCGAGGTCCTGGCCCTCGAGGACGAGGGGATCTCGATCCGTTCCCTTCCCCTCGATCACGCCGGGACCACGTCCCTCGCCTGGCGCATCGACGAGGAGGAAGGCCTGCACGTCGACCCCGAGGCCCTCGCCCGGGAGGGACTCGCCCCCGGCCCCTGGCTCGGCGAGCTGAAACGTCTCGTGCGAAGCGGTGCCCCCCCCGGGTCACCGGTGGAGGTTCCCGGGAGCGGCCGGGTGCCCCTCGGAGACCTGGAGCGACGCCTGCTCTTCCGCGCCGAGGGCGACTCGGTGGCCATCGCCTGCGACCTGGCCCCGATCCCGGCGAACCTCGCGGCACTCGCATCGTTCGCGGCCGGCGCGCGCACCCTGGTGCTCGAGGCGTACTACCGGGAGGCGGACCGGGAGCTGGCCGACGCCCACGGCCACCTCGCGACGCCCGACACCGGTCTCGTCGCGCGGCAGGCCGGACCGCGACGCCTGGTTCCGTTCCACGTCTCGCCGCGGTACGAGGGAGAGGAAGCGGCCCTGCTCGAAGAGCTGCGCGCGTTCGCCGCGCCGGTCCCCGTATCGGCCCCCGCCCTCCTCGAACCCGGTTCAACCCGGTAGCTCCCTGGGGTATACTCTCGTGCGCGGTACGGGGAGCCCGGGCCGGGGGGTCTCGGGTTCCCGGGGGAAAAGGAAGGGGGAACGATGGGGTCGGGCATCTCGCCGCGGCCGTCCGGGTCGGAGTCGCGCCAGCGCGTCGCGCTGTTCCTGGAGGAAGCCCGCCGCCTGCTGGAACTCCACGGGGGTACCGGGGCTCCCGGAAAGAGCGGAAAGAAGGCCGAGGCCGGCCATTCGCAGGCGCCGGGCGCCGACCGAACGGACGTCGCTCGCCGGCTCGTCGAGGCGAACATTTTCTACGTCGTGCAGATGGCCGGGGAGTTCCGCTCCCGCAAGGTCCCCTTCGAGGAACTGCTCGCGGAGGGAGTCCTCGGCCTCGTGGAGGCGGCCCGGAGGTTCGACCCGGACCGGGACGTGAAGTTCCTGTCCTACGCCACCTGGTGGATCCGCAAGCGGATGCTGGAATATATCAACCGGGAATCCAGTGCGGTGCGCCTGACCCGGCACGCCCGGGAAAAGCGCCGCGTTCTCCTCGACCTCGAGGAGTCGCTCCGCCGCGATCTCGGACGGGATCCCACCCTGGAGGAGGTCGCCCGGGAGGCGGGCCTCGACCCCGACGTCGTCCGGCGGCAAAAGGACCTCTCCCCGACCGTCTTCTCCCTCGACAACCTCGAGCGGCCCGACGCCTACGAGACGCTGCGTCTCGCCGCGGACCCCCGAGACCACCCTTCCCCGGAGGAGATCGTCGCCGAGCGGCTGGCCTGCCGGCGGCTGCGCCGGGAACTGGCCCGGCTGCCCCGGCGCGAGCGAACGATCCTCGAGCACCGCTTCGGGATGAACGGCCGCGAGCCGATGACGTTCTCTTCCCTCGGACGTCTCCTCGGCATGAGCCGCGAGCGCGTCCGCCAGATCGAGAAGGAAGCCCTCGCGCGCCTGCGCCGCCGGCTCGCGCTCCCCGAGCGGCGTCGGCGTGCCCGGTCCACCCCGGTCGTCCCATGCTCTCCTTCGCCTACCAGGAAGCCGTCGGCGGCGCCGTCTTCGTCCTGGGACTGATCCTCGCCTGGCGCGCCGGCGAGGTCGGGCTCCGGGGCCGCGGTGCGCGCCGCCTCGGCGTGCTGGTCGGCGGGTTTCTCCTTCTCGCCGGCTGCCAGGGCCTGCTCCAGTGGCTGGCCACCCGCTGATCGGCGGCGTGGACCTGCTGGTCCTCGCCCTCTACTTCGTCGCCGTCCTCGGGGCGGGAGCGTGGGCCGCGCGGCGGAGCCGGGGGCTCGCCGACTTTCTCCTCGGCGGCCAGCGGTTCTCCTGGTGGCTGGTCGCCTTCTCCTGCGTGGCGACCGTCGTCGGGTCGTATTCCTTCGTCAAGTACTCGGCCGCGGGGTTCCGGTACGGCCTGTGTTCGAGCCAGACGTACCTGAACGACTGGTTCTGGATGCCGCTCTGGATGCTCGGGTGGCTCCCGATCGTCTACTGGGGACGCATCACGTCCGTGCCGGAATACTTCGAGCGGCGGTTCGGCGGCGCGGTGCGCCGGGCGGCCACGCTGCTGCTGCTCGTCTACCTCCTCGGGTACCTGGGGATCAACTTCCTCACGATGGGCCGCGCCCTCGAGGCCCTCGCCGGGTGGCCGCTGCTGCTCTCCGCGGGACTCGCCGCCCTCGTCTGTGGCGTCTACGTCAGCCACGGCGGCCAGACCGCGGTGATCTTCACCGACCTGTTCCAGGGGGGGCTGCTCCTGGTCGCGGGACTCGGCCTCACCGTGGCCGGCGTGATCGCCGTCGGCGGACCGTCAGCCTTCTGGGAGGGGCTGGGCGCCCCGGGCAGGGCCGCCCTTCCCCCGTTCGCGGAACCGCCCGAGTTCAACTTCGTCGGGATCTTCTGGCAGGACGCGATGGCGGGCGGGGTCGCCTTCTGGTTCCTGAACCAGGGGATCCTGATGCGATTCCTCTCGGCACGGAGCGTGCGCGACGCCCGCCGGGCCGCCGTCTTCGTCCTTCTCGTCCTCATGCCCCTCGCCGCCGTGGCGGTCTCGGGGGCCGGGTGGGTGGGCCGGGCCATGGCCGCCCGCGGCATCCTCGACCCGGCGACTCCTCCCTCCGCGGTGTTCGTCGTCGTCGCCGAGCGGGTGCTGCCCGCGGGCCTGTTCGGGCTCGTCACGGCGGCCCTGGTCGCCGCGCTGATGTCGACGGCGGACACCCTGGTCAACGCGGTCGCGACGATCGTCCTCGTCGACGTCTGGCGACCCTGGCGGTCCCGCCGCGACCGGGACGGGGGCCCCGAGCTCCTGGTGGCCCGCCTGGCGTCGGTGGGAGCCACCGCGCTCGGCTTCGCGCTCGTGCCCCTGTTCGCGTCCTACGGCTCCATCTACCGCGCCCACGGCGCGTTCACCGCGGCGATCACTCCCCCCCTCGCCGTCGCCCTCGTCCTCGGGATCACGTGGCGACGCTTCGGCCGGGCGGGGGCCCTCGCAACGCTGGTCGGCGGCACGGCGGCGATCGCCCTCTCCTTCGCCTTCCCCGGGCTCGTCGCCCCCTTCGCCCACGGTGTCCGGCTGGAAGCGGGGGTGAAGGCGTACACCTACGTCCGCGCCCTCTACGGCCTCGCCGTGTCCGCGGCGCTCGGCATCGGCGCCACCCTCCTGTGGCCCGCCTCCGGGGTGGGGCCGGCCGGCGTCCTCCTGGTCGGGCCGGCCCGGGAGAAGCTTCGCGCCTTCAAGGGACGTCCCCCCCGCCCGGGTCCCGGCCCCGCCCGGTACCTCGTGGCCGGGGCAAGCGGCGGGCCGGCCCCGGCGGACCCGTGGACGCCTCCCGACGTGGCCCTCCACCCGTCGGACCTCGCGGCCCTCGGGGCGGAGGACGGGGACCTCGCCCTGGTCGTGCGGGCGCACCCGCTGTATTCCGGCTGGCAGGGGTTCCGGGGGAGGGTGCGGCTGGCCCCGGACGCACCACCGGGTACCCTGCTGGCACCGCGGGAGCTGCTCCGCCGCCTGGGCATCTTCCCGGGGCACCGGCTCCGGGTGACCCGCGAGCTCTGACTCCCGCCGGCAGGAGGCTCCCGTGCCCCGTGACCCCCTCGCCCCGCTCGGCCCCTGGCTCGGCCGCGTCGTCGACTCCTGCCCCTGCGGTCGCCGCCACGAGGTCCTCCTGCGCCGCGTCCTCGCCGGCCCCGGGGCCGTCGAGGGGATCGCCGGGCTCGTCCGCGAGCTGGCGGCGCCGGGGGCGCCGGTCCTTCTCCTCGCGGACCCGGACACCCGGGACGCCGCGGGACGGCGTGCCCGGGACCTGCTGGTACGGGCGGGGCTCCCGGTCGAAGAACTGCTCACCGGGCGCGAGCCCCACTGCGACGACGTCACCCTCGAGACGCTCGCCGTCGGCGTGCGCGAGGCCCCCGCCCTCCTGGTCGCCGTCGGTGCGGGCACGATCAACGATCTCGGGAAACTCCTCGCCGCCCGGCTCCGCGTGCCCCAGGTGACGATCGCGACGGCGGCCTCGATGAACGGTTACGCCTCGTCCATCGCCGCCTTTACCGCGCGCGGTCTCAAGCGGACGGTGCCGGCCCCACCCCCGGTGGCCCTCGTCCTCGACGCGGACGTGCTCGCCGCGGCCCCGCCGCGCCTGCGGGCGGCCGGGTTCGGCGACCTGCTCAGCAAGCCGGTCTCCTCGGCCGACTGGCTCCTCTCCCGGGCCCTGGTCGACGAACCGGTATGCGAGACCGCGCTGGCCCTGGCGGACACCGCCGCCGCGGGGATCCGGGAACGGGCCGCGGAGATCGGCGCGGGGGAGGCGGGCGCCGTCCTCGACCTGGCCGTCGCCCTGGTGCTGTCCGGCATCTCGATGGCGGTTGCCGGGGCGTCGTCCCCGGCCTCCGGGGGCGAGCACCTGGTCTCCCATTACCTGGACGTCTCCGCCGAGGCATGGGAAAGGAAACCGCGGCTGCACGGGGAACAGGTGGCGGTCGGCACGCTGGTCAGCCTCGCCCTCTACCGGGAGCTGCGCACGGCCGGTCCCCCCGACCCGTCCGTCCCCCCCCCGCCCGACGAGGACGACGCCGGTCTCCGGCGTCTCCACGGCCACCTGCCGCCCCGCACCCTCGAGGCCCTCCTCGCCGAGGCCCGGGCGAAGCGAGCGCGGCGCCCGGACCGGCGGGAGCGGCGGCGCCGTCTCGCCGCCTCGTGGAACACGACCTGGGAGATTCTCGACCGGCAGCTCGCCACGGGAGCGGGCCTCGCGGAGGATCTCCTCCGGGCCGGTGCGCCGACCTCGTTCCGGGAGATCGACGTGACGCCGGGGCGGGCGCGGCACGTGGTCCGCGGGGCGCGGCACATGCGCAACCGGTACACGGTCCTCGACCTCGCCGCGGACCTCGACCTCCTCGACGAGTTCGCCGCGAGCCTTCCCGTGACCATCCTCGGCGTCGTCGGCACTTGAAACGCGCCGCCCGCCTCAAAGCCGCCAGGCGTAGCCGAGCTTGACGAAGTACGTCCGGGCCGCGGCCAGGAGATCGACCCGCTCGTCACCGAGACGCGTGTCGGTCGTGCCCGCGTAGAACACGGTGCGAGGGTTCACCTTGTAGGAGAAGAGAAGCTGGGTGAACAGCCGCCGGGACCGGGAATCGACCTCGTACGGGTAGAACCCGCGGTTCCGCTGCACGTCGGTCCACTGGACGATCGCCCGCACGAACGTGCGCACGTCGAAGAACCAGACGAACCGCCCCTGGTGGACGTCGGCCCGGTAGAGGGTGCCACCTGGAACGCGGAGCGCTTCCCGGGCGAGGTCGAGCTGGACGTACAGGTGCCGGCCGACGTTCCAGGTGAGCCCCGGGGCCACCCGCCAGCGGTCCCCGGCCCGGTTGCCGGCGTAGTCGATCGCGTCCCCCGAGCTGAAGCCGACCGAGCAGGTGAAGTCGCCGGTCGGGCGCACGTTGACCCATCCGTGCCAGCCGGAGAGCTCGTGGACCGTGCCCTGCCAGGCCTGCCGGTTGCGCGTCCGGGAGACGACCAGCGTCGACTGCCAGGGGCCGGTGATTCGCAGGTCGAGGCTTCCTCCCTCCCCCAGCAGGTTCCGGGCGCCGTCCCGCGTCCGGTGAACGTTCGCCTGGACGCGGATGCTGGTGAACCAGTCGTTCCCCTCTCCCCAGAGCGTGTACGCCGCGTGGCCACCGAGTTCCCGCGTGTCCACCCGGGGGATGAACCCCGCGTCCGCCCGGAACCCGCGGCTGCGGCGACCCCAGCCCATCCAGAGGTCCCAGGTCTTGTCCCGGTGGTTGACGTTGACGGAGAGGGCCCTGCCGTGGAAGAGCCCCTCGGGTTGATCGTATCCTTCCGCGACGTCCCCCGGGTACCTCGTGTCGGACCGGAGGAACTGGAAGATCAGCGCGTTGGTCGCGTCGAGGCGCAGCGTGCCGTCCACCCCGTAGACGCGGTTGAGGTAGCCGTCCTCGCCTTCCCGGTCGGTGAGGAGCACGCCCAGGGTCGAGGTCTCCCCCACGTCCCGGCGCCACCGCAGCACCGCCGCGGTGTTCTCCCGGTCGAGGCTGGTGCTCGTCGACCACTGGCTGGCCGGGAACACCAGGTGGGTCACCCGGTCCCGGACGAGGTAGACGCCTCCCGCGTTCCGCCCCTCCTTCCCGGTCAGCTTGATCCCGACGGATGGATCGACGACCTGGCGGGTGTGGACCGCCCGGTACGGCGTCCGGAAGAAGTCGGCCCCCTCGAGGAAGAAGGGACGCTTCTCCGGGTAGAAGATCGTGAAGGTCCGGTTGACGTCGAGGACGACGGCGTCGGCCTCCACCTGGGAGAAGTCCGGGTTCAGGGCGAGGTCCAGGCTGACGTTCGGTGTCACGCCCCAGCGGGCGGAGAGGCCGAGATCGGTCTCCTCGGCGGTCGTCACGAACCCGCCGGCGGGAAACGGGTCCCGGGCCTCGGAACGGCCCCACGTGAGGGTCGGATCGACCTCCACGTCCCGCCCCGGCCGGATGCCGGTCATCCCGGTGATGCGGGGAACCTGGCAGAGCCAGCAGGAGCGATCCCGGTCGATCGGCACCGGGTAGTAGCTCCTTCGCACCGTGCGCGGGCGGGAGCGGAAACAGGTGAACCCCCAGGTCTGCACGCCTTCCGTGCGGGGAAACCGGAGCGAGTCGAGGGGTACCGCGATCTCGGCCGTCCAGCCCCCCGGCCCGACGCGGGCGGCGGCGTCCCAGATCGCGTCCCAGGACCAGTCCTCCCCCGGCGCCCCGGTCAGGTTGCCCCGGAACCCGCCGGCACCGGAATCGGTGACGACGCAGTCGGACTGCACGCCGAGGGGATTGACCAGGAACGCGAACCCCCGGCGGGCATCGTCGAAGGGATCGACGACGAACCCCACCTGGTCGTCCCGAAACGCCCGGTCCCGGTCCGAGAGGTGGGCCCGGACCTCCCGCGGATCGTCCTCGGCACGGAACGCGACATACAGGTGGTGCTCGTCCCAGGTGACGAGACAGGTCGTCTCCACGTCCGCCGGCAGGTTCTCCCCCGGCCAGGCCTCGTACCGCAGGGGGATCGCGAGGGCATGCCGCCAGGCCTCCTCGTCGAGTCGCCCGTCCACCCGCACGGGGCCGGCGGCCCGGGGCACCGCGAGGAGCGGCCGCTCCCCCGCCCTCGCGGGCGGGAAGCCCGGGGCCAGGGCGAGGAAGAGCCCCGCCAGCAGGATTCTCCAGACCGTCGCCGCCCCGCGCATGGCGCCCAGCATGCCACGAAACCCCGGGCCCGGCGGGCATTCCCGCCGGACGGGCGGGGCTGCGCTCCCGGCGGACGCATGCTAACCTTTCGGTAAGCCGGACCAGGACCACCCGCGAAACCGGAGGGTGCCGAAGATGTCGACCGAACCGATCGCCCGCCCGGCGAGCGCCTTGCCGGAGATCCCCGTCGAACCCGTCCTCCACGCCCCGCGGGAGATCGTCGAGCTGCGCCGCGGCACGACCCGGGTCCTGGTGGACCCGGACACTCCTCACTGGGTCGCCACCGACGCCCGGGGTGCGTCGATCCTCCTCGCCTTCCGCGGCGGGGCCCGTGCCGACGACGTCGCCCGCGGGCTCGCCGAGCGAGAGGGCGTGCCCCTCGTGACCGCCCGGCTGCGGGTCGACGCCATCGCCCGGGAGGCCCGGCGCTGCGGCTTCCTCGCGGAGAGACCGCCGCTCCCCCTGCCGCACCCCGGGCGGGAGACGCTCCTGCCGGAAGGTCGACTCGACGAGTTCTGGGTGCACGTCAACGACACGTGCAACCTGGCCTGTCGCCACTGCCTCGTCTCGTCGGGGCCGGGCGGCGACCGGGGGCTGCCGACGGAGACGGTCGTCGCCGCGCTGCGGGAGGCCGCCGGGCTCGGGGCGCACACGTTCTGCTTCACGGGGGGCGAGCCGCTCCTGCGCCCGGACTTCGCCGAGCTGGCCGCGGCGGCCCTCGAGCGCCCGGAGGCCGAGCTCGCCGTGCTGACCAACGGCCTGCTGCTGAAGGAGGACACCATCGCCGCCTGGCGTGACGTCCTCGACCTCGAACGGATCCGCTTCCAGGTCAGCCTGGACGGCTCGTGCCCGGAGGTCAACGACGCCATCCGGGGACCGGGCAGCTTCGAGCGGATCGTCGCCGGGATCCGCGCCGCTCTCGCCGCCGGCCTCGACGTGACCGTCACGACGACGGTGACCCGCGACAACCTCGACGACGTGCCTCGCGTCACCCGGCTGGTCGGCGATCTCGGGGGAAAGACCCACCACCTCCTCTGGCTCCACCGGCGCGGGCGCGCGGCGGGGGCGGACCGCGCCCCGTCGCCCTCGGAGGTTCTCGAGGCGGTCCGCGCCGCGACGGCGGCCGGCCGAGAGGCGGGGGTCACCGTGGACAACGCCGCCGC
Organism: uncultured Acidobacteriota bacterium; assembly: GCA_964420365.1. Taxonomy (GTDB): domain Bacteria; phylum Acidobacteriota; class Polarisedimenticolia; order J045; family J045; genus JAMOQA01. The sequence continues at coordinate 26,362 of CAYQTA010000066.1, forward strand.
GGTCCGCGCCCGGGTGAACCACGAGGCCGGGACGCGGCGCGATCTCTCCAGTGCGGCGGTGACGAACCTCTGCCTGCACCGGGACGGGGCCGTCTACCCGTCCGCCTCGCTCGTCGGCATCGAGGAGCTGTGCCTGGGCCGCTACGGCGAACGGTCCCTGGCCGACCTGCTGCGGGAGAGCAGGGTGGCCCGGGAGTTCCGCCGCGCTTCCCTCGTGCACAAGGAGGCCTGTGCTTCCTGCCCCGTCCGCTTCCTCTGCGGGGGGGGAGACCTGGAGCACGCCTGGCTGTGGGGGGGCAGCCTCGACGCGATGGACCCCTGGTGCGACCTCCACCGGGGCATGATCGAGGACGCCCTGCTCGACCGGGCCGAGGAACGGGGGAGCGTGGTCGCCGGGCCGGAATCCGGCTGGACCGACCCGTGGCTCTGGACATGGATGGGCGAGGGGGCCCACGCCTGTGGAGACGAGGGCACGCCGGGCGGCGGGCGGGTGGTGGTCTCGAGCTCCGAGTGCGTCCTGTCCTTCGAGCTCGACGCCACGCGCCGCATCGTGCGCGAGTTCTACGGCAACGCGGCGGACCACCCGGAGGAGGACCTCTGCTGCCCGGTGCGGCCCCGGCCAACCGACATCGAGCACATTCCGCCGGAGGTCGTCGAGCGGTTCTACGGGTGCGGCTCGCCGGTCATCCAGGCGGACCCCCGGCCGGGTGAGACCACTCTCGACCTCGGGTCCGGGGCCGGGATCGACGTGTTCATCTGTGCCCGGCGCGTCGGCCCCGAGGGACGGGCGCTCGGCGTCGACATGACGGACCGCATGCTGGCCGTGGCGGAGGAGGCCCGGAAGAAGGTCGCGGCGAACCTCGGCTACGACAACGTCGAGTTCCGGAAGGGGTTCCTCGAGGAGCTCCCCGTCGCGGACTCGAGCGTCGACCTGGTCACGTCGAACTGCGTGATCAACCTCTCGCCGGACAAGCGGCGCGTCTTCCGGGAGATCTGGCGGGTCCTGCGCAACGGCGGGCGGTTCGTCGTCTCGGACATCGTCGCCGAGCGCGAGGTGCCGGCGGCGAAGCGACAGGACCCCCGCCTGTGGGGCCAGTGCATCTCCGGGGCGCTCACCGAGGAGGAGTTCCTCGCCGCCCTGGAACGGGCCGGGTTCCACGGGATCGAGGTCCTCGAGAAGTTCTTCTGGCGGGAGGTCGACGGGTATCGCTTCTTCTCGGTGACCGTTCGCGGCTGGCGGCACGACCGGCGGCAGGTCGGCGGAGGAGGCAAGGAGGCCGCCGTGTACCTGGGACCTCACCGGGGCGTGGCCGACGAGCAGGGAATCTTCTTCCCCCGTGGAGTCCCGGTGCCGGTGGACGCGGCGACCGCCGACCGGCTGCGCCGACCGCCCTACGCGAACCACTTCCAGGTCGGGGAGGTGGCACCGAAGCCGGGCCGCGCCGACTGTGGCTGCCGCAACTGCTGACTCTCCGCCGTTGTTCGGTATCGTTCGCCCGTCGCCGGCTCCCGCGCGGCCGGTTGTCGGCCCGGGACGGGATGGTTAGTTTCTGTTTCCCATGACCCCGTCCCCACACGCCCGGGGAAGGGCGCTGGCCGCCCTCCTGCTGGTTTTCGGCCTCGCGTGGTCCCCGGTTCCGGCGGGAGATCCGCCGCCCCATCCCCTGGTCGAGGTGCGAACGAGCGCCGGCGACTTCGTCGTCGAGCTGTTCCCCGAGTTCGCCCCCGCCAACGTCGAGCTGTTCCTCGAACGGGCCGGCCTCCGGCCCCGCCGGGACGGGGTGGGCGACCTCGCGGGCAGCGAGCTCTGCGCGAGCTGGCCCCACGGCTACCTGGTCTTCGGCTGCCTCCCCGCGGTGCCCGGACACCCTTCCCGTCCGATCCCCGAGGACGTGACCGTACCGGACGAGATCGACGGCGTCGCGATGGGCCTCGGGGACGAGATCCTCGACGACCCGGCCCGGGTCGACCTGTTCTGGCAACTGGAGCTGTGGCCACGCCTCGTCGCCCTCGAGCAGGCGGGGCGCCCGGTGCCGAAGGGCCTTGCGCGACTCGCCGGCCGGATCCGGCGCGAGGGGCCCGGGGCGGCCCGCGCGGTCCTCGGTTGGAGCCGGCTGCGCCTCCTCGAGGCGGCCGGCTGGCGCTGGACCCCGGGGGGATCGCCCTTCCGGGTCCGCCGCGGCGCCCTGGCCACGGCCAGTCGCTGGCCCGGCGAGGCGGACGCCCGTTTCCTGGTCGCCCTCGCAGACCTTCCCGAGCGGGACGGTCGGGCGACCGTGTGGGGCAGGATCGCGTCGGGATGGGACACCCTCGACGCGATCGCCCGCATCCCCCTGGACGGCGAACACCGTCCGCGGGACCCGGTCACGATCCTCGGCTTCCGGGAACTCCCGGACGCCGGTTCCACGATCACGGAGAAGGCCCACCGATGAGCGTTCCTCGCGCGACGATCCTGCCGCTCCTCCTCCTTGCCCTCGCCCTCCCGGCGGTCGCCCGCCCTCCTCACCCGGACGCCGGGGCCGCCGTTCCCGGGTGGATCCCGGTCACCGCCCGGGTGGCCCGCCCCGCCATCCACGCCCTCGGGCCGGTCCGCCTGCGGGACCTGCCGCCGCACGTGGCGCGGCCGGGAACGCGGCCCGTCCTCGTGCCGAACGTGTTCCCCGCCCCGACCGAGATCCCGGGGAACCGGCCCGGCCGGCGGTCACCCCTCGGAGTGACGGACGACGGCGGACAGCGCCTGGTCCTGGTAGACGGTGCCGGGCCGGGCGGACCGGGAACGCTGGACGAGGCATCGATCCCGGCGATCGACGTCCGGTTCGACGGGCCGTACGACGGGGGGGTCGCCCCGCCCGACCCGGTGATGGCACCGGGGAGCCGGCACGTGGTCGTCCTCGTCAACCTGGTGATGGCCGTCTACGACAAGCAGGGCACGCGCCTCTCCGGCCCGACGTCGCTTCGGACGTTCTTCGGCATCCCTTCGGGATTCAACGTGTTCGACCCGGTGGCGGTCCCCGACCCGTTCCGGGATCGCTTCGTCGTCGGGGTCGCCGCCCGGAATGCGGCCGACCAGGACTCCCGCATCTACCTCGCCTTCTCCGACAGCGACGACGCCACCGGTACCTGGCACCGCTTCTGGATCGACGCCGACGCGGGCCAGGACGGGAACTGGGCGGACTACCCGGCGATCGGCCTGGACCGCCTGGCCGTCTACGTGACGGCGAACATGTTCAACTCGTCGAACTCCTACCGGAACGCCACCCTCTTCATCGTCGACAAGGAAGACGGGTACGCGGGCCGGCAGCCGGACGTGACGACGATGATCGACGTTCGAACGTCCGGGGGCGGTTCCCCCTACCGGCTTCGCCCGGCCTACGTGCCGGAGGCGACCCCGGGGGATGCCTACTTCCTGGTGTACGGAAACAACGCCTTCGCGAACAGCTTCGAGGTATTCCGCCTGACGGGGGACCGGTTCGCCAACCCGTCCCTCGCTGCCCGCTCGGTCGGGCTTCCCGGCACGTACTTCGCCCCGGGGGACGCGGACCAGCCGGGCGACACGGGCGTCCCCACCCTGGGCGCGAACCCCTGGAACGTCTTCTGGCGAAGCGACGGAACCCTCTGGACCGCGCAGGCGATCAGCGGGAACGGCCAGGTCGCCGTCTGGGTCCACGAGTTCGACGTCTCGGGTGAGACGCCGACCCGGCTCCGCACCTGGGAGCTCTCGGCCCCGGGGAAGGACTCGTACTTCCCCCACGTGATCCCGGACACGGAGGACGACGACTTCGCCCTGATGACGGCATTCTCCTCGGACGACACGTTCGTTACCGGCCGGTACTGGAACGTCGGGGAGGACGGCACGGTGCGGGCGGCGGAGCTGCTCGTCGAGGGATCCCGGATCAACGGCTCGGAACGGCACGGGGACTACTTCGCCATGTACCCCGATCCCGTCGACCGCAACCGGGTCTGGATGATCGCCCAGTACATGAAGAACAGCACCTTCTCGGGCAACTCGATCGTGGCCTCCGCGCTGTTCGAGGAGGCCGCGCCACCGGCCTCCCCGCCGCCGGTCCCCGACGGGAAGGACGTCGCCGGCGAGGAGGTCCGCGTCCGGAAGAACGGGGACGGCACGGTAACGATCACCTGGGACGCCTCCACCTGTCCCGCCCCGGGCAACCACCTCGTCTGGTACGACCTCGGAGCGATCGCCTCCTACCAGGTGACCGCCGAGACCTGTGCCATCGGGACGAGCGGCTCCTGGACCGGGAATGCTCCCGCCGGGAACGTGGCGGTGATCGTCGTCTCGGACGATGACGCCACGGTGGAGGGGTCCCACGGGCTCGACTCGGCCGGCGGCGAGCGCCCGTCGGTCTCGTCGTCGTGCGGGTTCACGACGAAGGACACGACCGGCACCTGTTCCTCCCCGTGACCGGGGTATCCTTGGCGTCCCTGCCGCAGCGCGGAGATCGCCGGTGAACCCCTGGTTCCTTTGCGGGCCGCTCTCCGCCCGCCTCGAGGACGGGCGCATCCTGTACGACGGCGTGACCGTGCGCCTCGCCGAAGGGGAGTTCGTGCTCCTCGAGGGCCCATCCGGGACCGGCAAGACGACCCTCCTCCGCGCGATCGCGGGGCTGGACCCGGCCGGGGGCGCGGAGCGGATCCTGGCGGGGCGGCCGTTCCCCGGCCCCGCGTTGCCCGCATGGCGGGCCCGGGTCACGTGGCTCGCCCAGGACGCACCGATGCTGCCGGGGCCCGTCCGGGAGAACCTCGCCTTTCCCTTCCGACACCGCGTCGGCCGGGAACGGCGTCTCGACGAGGCGCGGGCCCGCGAGCTGCTCGCGACGGTGGGCCTCGGGAGCCTCCCGTGGGACCGGGACGCGCGCGATCTCTCCGGGGGGGAGCGGCACCGCCTCGCCCTGGTCCGGGGGATGCTCTGGGATCCCCCGGTGCTCCTGGCGGACGAGCCGTTCACCGGCCTCGACCCGGTGCGGGCCCGGGCCTGCCGGGACCTGCTCGCCGCCTGGGCGCGGCGGCCGGGGCACGCCGCCCTCGTCGTCCTCCACGACCCGGACCTGGGCCGGGGCGCCGACCGCCGCCTGGTCCTCGGCGAGGGCCGCCTGCACGAGAAAGGAACGCCGGCATGATCCACCTCGGTCCCCTGGACGTGCTGGTGGCCACCGGGCTCGTCCTGCTGGCCGGCGGGATCTCCCTCGCCCTGCGACTCGGAATCGAGCGCCGCCTCGCCTGGGTCTCCCTGCGGACCGTGGTCCAGCTCGGCCTGCTCGGTCTCGTTCTCGAGAAGATCTTCGCCCTCGAGCACCCGGCCTTGATCCTCGGGATGCTCCTCGCGATGACCGGCTTCGCCGCCCGCGAGGCGGTCGCCCGCAGCTCCCGCCGCTACCCCTGGATCCACCTGGACGCGTGGCTGGCGATCGCCGTCGCGGCATTCGTCGTCGGCGGGATCGTCACCCAGGTCGTCGTCGGAGCCCGGCCCTGGTACTCCCCGCGGTACGTGATCCCCCTGGTCGGCATGATCCTCGGGAACTCTCTCACGGGGATCTCCCTCTGCCTCGACCGGTTCCTCGAGCACCTGGACGCGCGCCGGGGAGAGATCGAGCTGCGGCTGGCCTTCGGAGCGACCCGCCGGGAAGCCCTTGCCGACGCGATGCGGGCTTCCGTGCGCACCGGCCTCGTCCCGATCATGAACGCGATGGCCGCCGCGGGAATCGTCTCCCTGCCCGGCATGATGACCGGCCAGATCGTGGCGGGGGCCCCGCCGCTCCAGGCGGTCGCCTACCAGGTGGTCGTCATGTTCATGCTGGCCGCGGCCGGCGCCCTCGGCGCGATGATCGCGGCCGTGCTCGTCGTCCTCCGGCGCACCCGGCCCGACGGCTCCCTGCGGCGGGACCGCATCGGCAACGAGGGGCGCTCCCGGGCGTAGACTTTCCCCGGGGACCCCTTCCGGGTCCCGGAGGTGACGCGATGACGGCAGGTGCCGGAGCAGGCGGAGGAGCGGCCGCGGCCGCGGCGGCCGTGATCCAGGCGATCCGGGCGTCCGGGGTGATCGTCCGGGTGGACGAGCGGGAGTTCCGGGCGATCCTCGAGCGGCAGGAGGCGCCGGTGGTCGTCACCGCCCCGGCGGGATTTCTCGGGCGGAAGCGGGCCTGGATGACGCCGTACCGGGGCCTCGCCTTCCACTGCGTGACCGGCGGGGAGATACCCCTCCCGGGCACCGCCGAGGTGATCGCGGCGAAGAAGCTCTGGGTCCCCTGAGGGAGCCCGTCAGTCGCCGGCCAGCAGCTCGTCCAGCTTCGCGAGCACCTTCTCCGCGTGCCCCGCGGCCCGGACGTTCCGCCACTGCCAGGCCACCTTTCCCTGCGGATCGACCAGGACGGTCGAGCGGATCGTCCCCTCGTACTCCTTCCCGTACCGCTTCTTGACGCCCCAGGCCCCGTACTTCTCCATCACCCGGTGGCCCGGGTCCGACAGGAGCGGAATCCCGAGACCGTGCTTCTCGGCAAACCGGCAGTGGCTCTCGAGGGAATCGGTGCTGCAGCCGAGCACGACCGCGCCCCGCTTCCGAAACTCCGGCAGCAGGCGGGTGAACTCGACCGCCTCGGTCGTGCACCCGGAGGTGTTGTCCCGGGGGTAGAAGTAGAGCACGACCCACCTCCCGGCGAGATCCCGGAGTGCCACCTTCGACCCGTCGTGGGCCGGCAGGGTGAAGCGCGGGGCCCGCTTGCCGACCTCGATCCTCGACTCGGCCATGGCAACCTCCCTTCCCCGTCCGGCGGGGACGGGAAGGATAACCCGGGGATGCACTCCCGTCAGCCGACCAGCAGGTCCTCGTCGACGACGACGACCGCCGCCCCGTCGAAGCGACCCGCCCGCAGGTCGTCGAGCGCCTGCCCGGCCTTCTCGAGGGGATACGGAACCGGCCTGGTCCGGACCGGGACCCGGGGGGCCAGGGACAGGAACTCGATCCCGTCCCGCCGGGTCAGGTTCGCCACGGAGACGATCTCCCGCTCCTCCCAGAGGATCTCGTAGGGGAAGGACGGGATGTCCGACATGTAGATCCCGCCGCAGACCACCCGGCCGCCCTTTCGCACGTCCCGCAGCGCCTTCGGCAGGAGGGCTCCCACCGGGGCGAAGAGGATCGCGGCGTCCAGCGGCTCCGGGCCGGGCTGGTCGGACCCTCCGGCCCACTCCGCCCCCATCTCCCGGGCGAAGGCGGCCCCCCGGTCGTCCCCCGGCCGGACGAAGGCGAAGACCCGCTTCCCCTCGTACCGGGCGACCTGGCAGATGATGTGGGCGGCCGCGCCGAACCCGTAGAACCCGATGGTCTCCGCGTCCCCGGTGAACCGGTACGACCGGTACCCGATCAGGCCCGCGCAGAGGAGCGGGGCCGCCTGGAGGTCCGGGTAGTCTCCCGGGATCGGGAAGGCGTACCGGTGGTCGGCCACCGTGTACTCGGCGAATCCCCCGTCCAGGTGGTAGCCGGTGAACCGCGCCCGGTCACACAGGTTCTCCCGGCCGGACCGGCAGTAACGGCACTCGCCGCAGGTCCACCCGAGCCAGGGGATCCCCACCCGGTCGCCGACCGCGAAGCCGGACACTCCCTCCCCGATCGCCGTCACGTGGCCGACGACCTGGTGCCCGAGCACGAGGGGAAGCTTCGGGTCGGGCAGTTCCCCGTCGACGACGTGCAGGTCCGTGCGGCAGACGCCGCAGGCGTGGACCCTCACCTGGACCTGCCCGGGGCCGGGCTCCGGCACCGGGATGTCCGCGGCCCGCAGGGGCTTGCCGGGCCCGTCGAAGAGCATCGCGCGCATCGTGCCACCTCCCCCGGCCCCGCTTCCCGGGGCCGGACACCAGTCTGCCCCCGGCCGTCGGCCGGGACAACGCGCGGGGCCGGGCGGACTGGACGACCGGCGATCCGGTCGCCAGATTGTCCCCGGGGGCACGGCATCGCCGGGCACCCGGGAGGAAACAGCGCATGGCCTTCATGGAATGGACGCCGGAGTTCAGCGTCGGCAACGAGGAGATCGACTCCCAGCACCAGCGGCTGGTCGGGCTGGTCAACCAGCTCCACGATGCGATGGTGGAGGGCGTGGTCGCCGAGCGGCTCGGGGAGTTCCTGGTCGAGCTGGTCGAGTACACCAAGTACCATTTCTCGACCGAGGAACGCCTCTTCGAGGAACGGGGCTACCCTGCCCGCGACGAGCACGTCGCCGAGCACCAGGACTTCGTCTCGCGGCTCCTCGAGTACATGGAGGCGTACAACGAGGGCAACGCCGCGATCTCGGTCGGGATGCTCCAGTTCCTCCGCGGGTGGATCCTTCACCACATCCGGGAGGTCGACCGCCAGTACGCCCCGTACCTGTTCGGCGTGACCGTCGGTTGATCCGGCCGGACGACCCGGAATGAAGAGCGGGGAGGCCCCGGAGGGCCTCCCCGCGCCGCGTTCCCGGACGGCCCGGTCAGCGTCCGTAATGGCCCCACGGGCCGACGCCGTCCGGTCCCTCCCCGACGACGATCCAGCAGCGGTAGGTCCCGCCGGACGTGTCCCGGAAGGTATTGTCCGTCGCGTCGTCGTCCTCGGATGTCACGTCGGTGAAGTTCTCCGCCGCCGACGGGTCGGACGACCGCCAGACCTGGTAGGTGAGACAGAGCGGATCGCTCCACCACTCCAGCACGACCGCGTCCCCGTCCTTCGTCACCGACGTGATGGTGACCTCGCCGGGCACGCCGCAGGCCGAGTCGTCGCAGACCTGCTCCGTCGACTGGACGACGATGTCGTCGACCCACCAGCCGGTTCGGCTCGACGACGCGTCGCAGGCGTAGTGCCAGCGGAACTTCACCGTCTTCCCGCTCCACGCGGAGAGGTCGACGACCACGTGCTTCCAGTCGGTGTACTCGCCGGTCCAGCCCTCCCGGTCCCTGAGTGGCCCCCCGGAGAAGCTCCGGTCGTAGCCGCCCTCCGTGATGCTCGGCCCGAGGTCGGTCCAGGTGGCGCCCCCATCGTCGCTGATCTCGAGGACGCCCCCGTCGTACCCGCTCTCCGAGTCCATGAAGTGCCAGAACTCGAGGGTGGCACCGTCCGCCAGCGTGTACTCCCGGCTGTAGAGGCTGTCTTCCTTGGTGGAGTCCACGTCGGAGACGAACCACGCGTACGCCCCGCCGGAGGTGTGGTTCTTCGTGGTCACCACGCCCCAGTCGTCGGTCCCCTGGCTCGCCGAGTGGGACCACCCCTCGGGCTCGGCCCCGCCGTGCTCGAGGTCCTCGGTCTCCTCCTGCGGCTGGTCGTCGACCTCGAGCACGTCGTCGAAGCCATCCTGCCAGGTACCCTCCGTGGCCGTCATGTCGACCGTGAAGTGGGCGTTCTCCATGCACGAGACGGCCCCCGTCTCGACCCGGAACCGGGCCGTCGTCTCCTGCTGGAACGGGATCGTCCCGAGATCGACCGGGTTGTTCAGGACGGCGACCTTCGCGCTGGACGACAGGGTCGCGGTCACGCCCGTGGCGTCGCCCCAGCCCTCGTTCCGGATCGTCACCTCGTACCAGACGGTCTCGCCGACGTCGGCGTGGCCGTCCGGGTCGCAGGCGTCGCCGTCGTCGACGGCGTGCCCGGTGACGACGAGGTTCGGGATCTCCTCGGCCTTGTCGCCGCAGATCTCGAGGCGCCAGTTGTTCAGCGTGCCGGTGTCGCCCCCGGCATGATCCTCGACGATCAGCTTCCAGGTCCCCCAGGCGTTTTCCCCGTTGAACTTGTCGAGGGACTCGGCCGGCTGGGTCTCCGTGTCGTACCAGGTGACGATGTCGTCGTCGCTGCCGCCCGTCCGGTCGTGGAGGACGACCCGCGTGCCGGCGGGAGACTGGACGATCACCCGCAGGTCCCCGATGTAGGTGTGGGAGATGTCGACGTAGACGTTCACCTCGCCGATGATGATCTTGTTCGGGTAGTCGAGGGTGCTCTCGACGGTCGAGTTGTCCTCGATGTCCTTCGGCACGTCGGTCGAGAAGTCCGACTTGGCGCACGATGAGATCATCACGTCGAACGTCAGCACCCAGTCGGTGTTCGAGCCGGACTCGTGGACCGTCAGGGTGAAGGTCACCGGCTGCTGGTCGGGAGCATCCTCGGCGACGGAGAACCGGAACGGCGGCGGGGAGTTCGGCTGCACCTTGCCGGCCTCGATGTCCGGCCAGTCCGCCTCGTCCTGGAGGATCGTGATGTACTGGGAGTCGCACGTCAGCGTGCCGTGGATCCCCGTCGCGTCCTTGTGGCCCTGGTTCGCCAGGTAGACCGTCATGTCGACGGTCTCCCCCGGGCCGGCCACGCCGTTGCCGTTCCCCCCCTCGCTGTCGTCGATGTCGTAGTGATCAACGTCGAGCTGGACCGCCGCGATCCGCTCGCTGAACGACGTCGTCCCGGAAGACCCGTCCGAGGCGTGCCAGTCGAGCTCGAACCCCATCAGCGACCAGTCCGGCACCCCCTCGAGGACCCGCACCCGGTAGTGGTCCGGCAGGCTCGTCCCCTGCTCGTGGGGCTGCAGGTCGGGGAAGTCGGCCCTGTCGTCGATGATCTCGCAGAGCCCCGGCGTGGTCGTCCGGAGCTGGCCCCACAGCCCGGTCCCCGGCTGCTCGCCCACGTTCTCCACCGTGACCGGCATGACGAACGTCTCGCCGGGATTGGCCACCCCGTCCCCGTCACCGCCGTCGCTGTCGTCGACCTCGTGGGAGCGGTGGACGAGCCACGGCGAGTCCGGGGAGATCACCTGGGTCGACCCGAGGTGCGGCCGGAAGTCGTGCTTCGTCACGGTGACCAGCATCTCGCCGACCTGCTGCGGCGCGGGGTCGAGGGTCAACGTGACCTCGCCGGAGGAGTCGGTGTAGCCGGACTCGAAGACCCCCTCGTCCTCCTTCTGCACGGCGACCAGGGCACCTTCCACCGGCTGCCCGTTGTAGCTGACCGTCACCGTGAAGTGGCTCTCCCCGATCGGCAGGCTGTCGTCGTAGGAAACGTCCCAGTCCCGCGGGGCCCGGGTCCAGAGCGAGAGGGAGGGCTCCGCCAGGAGGTTGTACATCTCGAAGTAGTACTGGACCGTGCCGGTGTCGCCGTAGTGGTCGTAGAGGTCCATCTTGGCCAGGCGGTTGATCGTCGCGATCGCCGGCGTGTCGTCCATCGGGAACGTGTGCGTGTGCAGGCGGCGCTGGTAGTAGTCGTCCTCGTCCCAGTACGAGCTGTTCGAGGCGCCGAGGAAGGCGATGGCACCCTTGTGGGCGAGCTTCTGCCAGGTCTCGCCGAAGCACTCGTCCCGGTTCAGCGTCCCGGTGACGCAGGCGTTCGAGATGACGAACGGGTACATCCCGTCGTTCGTGTTGCTGCGCACGTCGTCCTGGTCGTACCCGCCGTGGTCGGTCGGGCCCTGCCAGCTCGTCTCGCTGCCGTGCCCGGAGTAGTTGACGATGGCCCGCCCCTCGTCGATCGAGGCCTTGATCTCCGACGTGTCGGCGTCGTAGGTGTGGTAGTGCCGGTCACACGACTCCTTGCCGTGGGACCAGTTCGTCTCCAGGTAGTCGTTCGGCGTGTAGAACGTGTCGATGCACCAGTCGTGGGTGTTCTCGATCATGTCAATGTGGCCGGAGTCCGACGTGCCGATGAACCCGGCCTTCTTGATCCAGGTGGTCGCGGAGAACGTGGCCTTCTCGTAGAGCAGCAGCTTCTCGACGACGGCCTGCGTCTCCTCGGCCGTCCGGGTCGAGATCCGGGCGATCTCCACGTCGGGCAGGTAGTCGTCCCCGTCGAGGCAGGCGTACCAGTTGTCGGTCACCTGGCTCTCCCCGCCGCCGTTCCCCCAGTGGATCGGCGTGAAGTCGGTGTCCCCGACCATCAGGATCCAGCCGAGGGACGGGTTCGACCAGGTGTCGTACCGCTGCTGGAGGGCGTCCTTGACGTCCTGGTCGGTCGGGTTCGACCCGAGGTCGGACGTCCGGATCACCTCGACCTTGAAGCCCTGCCGGCGCTTCCAGTCCACGAGCGGCTGGATCGCGTCGGCGAAACCATCGTAGACGACGATGACCATCCCCTCGGCGCCCTCGGCGGCGCCGCCCGCCTGGCCCCGGGGAGCGGAAGGAGCCGGCGGCCCGGCCGGGTCGGGCGGGGAGAGGATCGCCTCCTCGAGGGATGCGTCGATGGCCGGGGAACGATGGCGGAGGTGGTTCCGCCGCATCGCCTGCCGGCTGCCCCCCTCGATCTCGAGGGTGACCCGCGCCCGGGACCAGGCGTGAAGGATCCCCTTCGCCGGCTCGTAGCGCACCGGCCGGGTCTCGATCAGCACGACGTGGCGGCCGCGGACGACCGCCCGGTCGACGATCCGGCCGTAGTCGGCCGGCCACGGCCGGTCGCTCGCGTAGATCTTGCCGTCCTCCCGCCACGGCACGAGCCTGTCGGCGCCGGGGACCTTCGGGACCGGCGGCTGGACCGGCAGCACCTTCGCCGGCACGCCGAGTTCCTCGAGGGAGATCGTCCGCTCGTCGAGGGGGGTCACCACGAGGCGCACCCGCGCGCCGGGCGGGACCTCGACCAGCTTCCGCACGACCGGCAGGCGAGGCGCGCCGAGCTCGGAGACCAGGCCGCCCCCGGGGATCTCGAGGATCGTCCGGTCGCCCCCCTTCGTTGCCGCGAGCTTGCCGTACGCGAGCCCGGGCACCCGGACCTCCAGGTCGACGAACGTGTCACCCCACCGCAGGGCGCGCACCGTGGCCGGGGTGCCGGCCGGCTCACCGGTGAACGAGAGCCACCGGTCGGGATGGGGCGTGGGACCGGCCGCGAACGCGAGCGGCAGGAGCAGCAACAGCGAGGCGAGCAACGCGAGGGGGGGCACGGAACGGAACTTCATGACGGACCTCCAGTCTTACGGCCCCGGTCACCCCCGGGGCCGTCTGCCTAGAGGTACGCCGATCCCCCCGCCCCGGGCAAGCGGAAACCCGGCGCACCCCGCGCCTTGACCCCGGTCAACGGCCCCGAATCCCGAGCGGCGGCAGCTTGCACGACGAGCGCGGTGGAATGTCCGGGGCGTTCCTCCCGGGTGCGCCGCCGGGCTATGCTGGTCGCCGAGAGGGCGACGGAGGCACGGCGATGCGGAACGGTTGGTGGGCCCTCGTGAAGGCGGTCGTTCCCGACGTACTGGCCATCGGCATCCTGGCCGGCGCTCTCTTCCTGGTCGGCGTGGTCGTCGGCCGGTGGGCCGGGCTGGTCGCGGAGTACGACTCGGCCACCTTCGTCCTCCGGGACGGGACGGTCGTCGAGGCCCACTCGCCCGCCGAGGTCACCGAGCTCCGGGAGAGGTTCCGGGGCAGGGTCTCGTCCTGCTCGTTCCGGTACTCGCCGGCAGGAAACGGCACCATCGGCCTCCTGCTGGTCGCGGGAGCGCTGCCGCTGGCGTTCGGCGGGTGGACCGCCTTCCGGGACCGCCGGAAGCTCCGCGCGTGGTTCCGCCCCGCCCCGGGAGACCTGCCCCTCGCCATCCTCGGGGCGGCCGCGTTCCTCCTGCTCTCCGCCGGGGCGACCTGGCCGCTGGGAAGGGCCGCGGGACCCCCGTTCCCCGGCGCCGATCCCGCCTCGCCGGTGACCTGGCTGTTCCTCGTCGGGCTCGCCCCCCTCGGCGAGGAACTCTGGTTCCGCGGACGCCTCCAGGACCTGGCCACCGGGCTGGTCGGCCCCCGCGCCGGCATCCTCCTTCCCGCCGCCCTCTTCGGCCTGGTCCACGCGGGCCAGTCGGGCCTGCCGGCGCCGGTCGTCGTCGGCGTCACCTTCGGCTTCGGCCTCGTCGCCGGCCTCCTGCGGGCCCGGACCGGCCGGCTGGTCGCCCCCTGGCTCGCCCACGCGCTCGCGAACACCGCCGTGCTTCTCGTCGCCGTCCTCGCTTCCTGACGGCGCGGGGCCCGGCAAGGTGGGCGGACGGGGGCGGCCGACCGGGCCCCGCGAGGAAAGCTGGCCGGATGCCGGCGAAAGCATGTCCGAAACGGAAGCGCCGGGGGCGAAACCGCGGCGCACGTTGAGGGCAAGGGGCTGAATTTGCAAGGGCCCTGCAGCCAGGGCCCTCCAGTGCAAGGAATCCGGCCCCCGGGGGCCCGAAACTTGCGATTTCGGGCCCTGGACCGCGTTTTACTTGCGCCAGGAGGCCCGAGACTCGGGCAGCTTGCGCAGGGGACCCTACGATGCCTCCCCTCGCGACCAGGTCGCACCAGCGGCCGGGCTCGGCGTCGAGGACCGATGCCGGACGATGCCTCCCCGCCCCACGAGGTCGCACCGGCCGGCCCGCGGGCCCCGCCGCCGCCCGCCACGGGGCGGCGAAGTGTCACGGTGGGGTGGAGCTTCCCGCTGGCGGAGGAAACGCGAGAATCGAGTGACCACGCGGACCCGAGACTCCTGCCGGCAATCGCCAGCCGCGTGCGCGAGGGAGCAGGGGCCCCGAGAGCTTCACCACGCCACGGAAATCGCTGGGGGCGGCCGACCGGGGGGCGCCCGTCGCCGAGGCGATTGGCGATGGTTGGCGAGGGCCCCGGAGAGCCCCGCCGCACCGCGGAGGGCGGGGGTCAGCCGGCCATGATCGAGGCGCCGCAGTCGACGTGGAACACCTCCCCGGTGATGCCGGCGGAAAGGTCCGAGACGAGGAAGACCGCTGTCCCGCCCACGTCCCGGCCCTCGACGTTCCGCCCGAGGGGGGCCCGCTTCGCCGTGTGGCCGAGGATCGAGCGGAAGTTGCGGATCCCCATCGCGGAGAGGGTGCGCAGGGGCCCTCCCGAGATCGCGTTGACCCGGATCGCCCGCTCCCCGAGCTCGGCGGCCAGGTAGCGGGTGGCGCACTCCAGGGCCGCCTTGGCGACCCCCATCACGTTGTACCCGGGAACGACCTTCTCCGCGCCGTAGTAGGTCATCGCGAGGATCGAGCCGCCGTCCGCCATCAGGTCGCGGGCGCGCCGGGCGATGGCGACCAGGGAGTACGCCGAGACGCCGAGGGCCAGGTCCCACGCCTCGCGGGGCGTCTCGACGAAGGCCCCCGGCACCAGGTACCGCTTGTCGGCGAAGGCGATCGAGTGAACGACGAAGTCGAGCCGCCCCCAGTCACGCTCCCAGGCGGCGAAGATCGCGTCCAGGTCCTCCTCGCGGGTGGCGTCACAGGGAAAGATCCACGGGTCCCGGGCAACCTCGAGGGATTCCACCGCGAGGCGCGTCCGGGCCCGGTTCTTCTCCCCGGGCAGGTGCTGGAACCCGCACCGCGCGCCGTGCCCCTCGAGCGCCTTCGCGATGTGCCAGGCGTACGATCGCTCGTTGGCGACCCCGAAGATCAGCCCCTGGCGACCGGCGAGCAGGTCCATCGGTCACCTCCCGGCGGTCCCGGCCGGGGTCACCACCCGACCGGGTATCGCCCCTCTTCCTTGAGCAGCTCGGTGATCTCGTCGTCGTAGCGGTCCTGGGGCTGCTCGATGGAGTCGAGCTCGTAGCGGACCCGCCGGCACGCCTCGTCGATGAACCGCTTCGCGAGGAGGATCTCCCGCGCCGCCCGCTCGGGACCCACCTCGGCCACCCGGGTCGAGGCCCGGGAGAGGGAGGCGGTCGCCCCGAAGAGCTGGATCGCCCCGTCGGCGAGCCGCCGGATCGTGTACTGCTCGCGGAGAATCGCCCGGCGGTGCTTCCGGACGATCTCCTCGACCCGGTCGGCGAACGCGCCGATCGCCGCGGCGAGCTTCTCGCCGTCCCCGCGCAGCGGCTCCGCCACCCAGGACGGGACCCCGGCCCGGTCGACCCGCCGCTCGTACCCGAGGATCTCCTCGATCGCCGCCCGGCCGAGGCCCTCCTTCTCGGCCTTGACCGCCCGGGTGACCAGGGTGCCCGGCTCCCGGAGCGCGACCAGGGTCTCGGCGAGGCGCATCACCTCGTTGGCCCCCTCGAAGATCAGGTTGATCCGGGCGTCCCGCAGGTAGCGCTGGTACGGGTACTCGGCCATGTAACCGATCCCGCCGACCACCTGGATCGCGTCGTTGACCACCTGCCAGAGGGTCTCCGATCCGAACACCTTGCAGTACCCGGTTTCGACCGAGAGGTTGAGCCCCGCACGGTCGTGGAGCCCCGAGGTCAGGTAGACGGCCGCGTCCACCGCGTAGGCCCAGGAGGCCATCCGGCCGAGCTTCTCCCGGATCATCCCGAAGTCGGCGATCGGCCGGCGGAACTGCTTCCGCTCCCGGGCGTGCTCGATCGCCATCCGGACCAGCTCCTTCGAGGCCCCGGCACCACCTGCACCGAGGGAGAGCCGCCCGGTCTCGAGGGTGTGCAGGGCGATCTTCAGCCCCTCGCCGGGCGTGCCGAGGACGTTCTCCACCGGCACGGGGGTCCCGTCGAAGGCGAGCTCCACGGTGGAGGTGCCGCGGATCCCCAGCTTGTGCTCGGAGGGACCGTTCGTGAACCCCGGCGCGCCCCGCTCGACGAGGAAGGCCGTGATCCCGTCCCGGCCACCGAGGGCCTCCGGGACGCCCTCCGCCCGGGCGAAGACGGTGAACAGCCCGGCGTACCCGCCGTTCGTGATCCAGATCTTGTTCCCGTTGAGCCGGAAACAGTTCCCCTCCGGGTCCCAGGTGGCCTTCGTCTTCAGCGACCCCGCGTCCGAACCGGCCTCCGGCTCCGTCAGCGCGAAGGAACACAGGGGGTTCCCCTCGGCGATGCCGGGCAGGTACTTCCGCTTCTGTTCCTCGTTGCCGTAGTTGAGCAGGGGCTTCGTCCCGATCGACAGGTGCGCGCCGATGAACACCGCGAGGGAACCGTCGAGCCGGGTGACCTCCTCGACCATCCGGCAGTAGGACGTCATCCCGAACCCGTACCCGCCGTACTCCTCGGGAATGATCGTGCCGAGGATCCCGAGCTCCGCGAGGCCGCTGCGGACCGACTCGGGGATCTCCTGGTCCCGGTCGATCGCCTCCGGGTCGAGGTTGTCGGCCGCCCACTCGCGGAAGGCCTGGACCGCCATCTCGGTGGTCTCCCGCTCTTCCGGGTCCTGGTGCGGGTAGGGGTAGAACGAGTCGTCGATCCGCCCGAGGAAGAGCCCGCGGGCGGGGGAATCGGTCCGCGCGGTGTCCTGGCTCATGCACACCTCCTTCTGGGGTGCGGGGAGTCTACCGGAACGATCCCGGAGAGGAAACGCCGCCCCCGGACACGAAGATCAGGAGAAAATGCCGAGCCCGGCGAACGGGTCGGCGAGGCCCCGGAGGTCCGGCTCGATCCCCCGGACGAACACCTCGACCTCGAACCGCTTCCCCGCCCCGGGGCCGGGGAGCACCAGCGACCGGGCGGCGAGGGCCCGCGCGAGACCGGCGGCGTCGTCTCCGTTCCCCGGGGCCAGCATGTCCTCGACGATCCCGAGGGCGAGGAGGAAACGGTCCTGGGTGGTCCGCCCCGCCACCTCGAGCCCGGCGGCCCGGGCCGCGTCCTCCAGGTGGTCCCAGTTGACGTGGGCCGTCAGGTCCTGTTCTCCCGGCCGGGCGAGCAGGTCGTCCGTCACCCGGTGCCGGTGGTAGGCGAGGAGGGTCCCCTCCCGGTGCCGCTCGTCCCCGAGCACGGCCGCGGGGTGCCCGTAGTCGACGAAGATCGCCGCCCCCGCCGCCAGCACCCGGGAGACGTCCCGCACGAGGTCCGCGAGGGCCGGGCAGACCTCTCCCCGGTCGCCGACCCGGGGAACGACGCCGTACTTCTCGGCGAGGATCCGCACGGCGGGATCGGTGACCGGGCCGTCACGGAAGGCCAGTCGGCCCGTCTCGTCCACCGTCACCCACCGCTCGCCGATCCCTTCCCCGGTCCGGACGACCAGGTGGACGGGCAGGGCGTCCAGGACCTCGTTGCCGACGACCACGCCCCGGATCGAGCCTTCCGGCAGCTCGGCGAGGGACGTCGCCCAGCGGACCGGGGTCCCCGGGGCCGCGGCCGCCAGCCGGCGCCGCTGGACCTCCCGCAGGGAGGGCGAACGCTCCACGAGGACGAGCTCCGCCAGCGCCCGGAACGCGTCCGGAGCGTGCCTCGCGAGGCCCTCGAGCAGGTCGACCGCCATCAGGCCGCGGCCGGGCCCCAGCTCGACCAGCCGCCACGTCCCGCCCCCGAGACGATCGTGGACCTCCGCGGCCTGGACGGCGAGCCGGCGGCCGAAGTCCGGGGAGACGTCGGGCATCGTGGAGAAATCCCCCGAGGGACCGGTCGTCGCTCCCGGGCGGGAGTAGTACCCCCCCTCGGGGTGGTAGAGCGCCAGCTCCATGAACTCGACGAACGGGATCGCCCCGCGGCGGGCGATCCGCCCGAGGATCTCCGCCTCGGCCGGGTTCCTGGCGAGGGGTGGGCTCACGGACGGGGAATCAGGTGCGCCCGTACCGGCGGGCCGTCACGTCCGGGTGCCCCGGCAGTCTCCGGCGCGGGTAGGACCGGCCGGCGTACGTCCACGGGTTCTGGGCGGTATGGCCGGGCGGAGCCACCTCGACCGGGCCTGCCCCCCCCTGTTCCCGGGCCTGCTTCCAGCGCTCGAGCGCCGACTGCTCCCCCGTCATGATCTTCTTCTGGAGCAGGATCAGCGCGTCGAAAATCGCCTCGGGCCGCGGCGGGCACCCCGAGACGTAGACGTCGATCGGGATGATCTCGTCCACTCCCTGGACCGTGGAGTAGGAGTTCATCATGCCGCCGGAGCTGGCGCATGCGCCGATGGCGATCGCCCACTTCGGCTCCGGCATCTGGTCGTAGAGCTTGCGCACGGCCGGGGCCATCTTCTTGCTGACGGTCCCGGCGACCAGCATCAGGTCCGCCTGGCGCGGGGAGAACCGGAGAGCCTCGGCCCCGAAACGGGCCTGGTCGAAGCGGGAAGCGACCGCCGCCATCATCTCGATCGCGCAGCAGGCGAGGCCCATCGGGAACGGCCACAGGGAGTTCTTCCGTCCCCAGTCGATCAGCGCGGAGAGGCGGGTCGTGACGATCCCCTCCTCGAGGTTCTTGATCGTGAACGGGTTGACGTAGGCCTTCACCGGGCTCCCTCCACGGTGGCGCCGGCGCCGGGCGGGCGGGCCGGGCGGCCGATCCTAGGCCCCGGCGGGGCTGCCTGTCAACGCTGGCATCGCGCCACGCCGCCCTCGCGATCGCGCCGTCAGCGATCGGCTTCGCCGGGCGCACGCCCGGTGAAGCGCAGGATCACGTCGGCATCGAGGCGTTCCCGCAGGAACGCCGCGAGTCGCTTCTTCAGCTTGGCCTCGGCCTGGCGCATCGCCTCCCGGGTCACGCCGAAACGGTTTCCCAGCTCCTGGAGCGTGGCGGGATCCTCGGCGACCAGCCGCTGGTCGAGGATCGCCCGGTCCCGTTCCGGGAGGGTCTCGCGGAACTCGTCCAGGACCTGTCGGACCCGTTCCTGGATCTCCTGCTCGGCGACCTCTTCCTCGACCGAGGGGCTGTCGGCGGGCAGGACGTCGGCGATCGTCGACCGGCTGTCGTCCGACAGGGGCTGGTCCACCGAGACGTCCCGGGCGGACAGCGCCTTGTCCACCTCGACGACGTCCTCCTCGGAGACCCCGAACCGCTCCGCCAGGAGCTTCGGGGTCGGTCGGATGCCCTGGGCCTCGAGCTTGCGCTGCTCCCGGCGCAGGTTGTAGAGCAGCTTCCGGCGAGCGTTCGTCGTGCCGACCCGGACGAGGCGGGCGTTGTCGAGGAGGTACTTCAGCATGTAGGCCTTGATCCACCACGCGGCATAGGTGGAGAACCTCACGCCCTGGGAGGGGTCGTACCGCTTGAGGGCCTCCATCAGGCCGATGTTCCCCTCCTGGATCAGGTCCATCACGTTGCGGATCGCCCGCCGGTACATCAGGGCCAGCTTGACGACGAGCATCAGGTTGGAGGTGATCAGCCGGGCCGCGGCCTCCCGGTCTCCCTCCTCCCGGAAGCGCCGGGCGAGTTCCCGTTCCTCGTCCCGGTCCAGTTCCGCGAAGCGGCGGACCTCCTGGATGTAGCGGGTCAGCGGGTCGACCGGGACGGGGTGGCGCTCCCCCACCGGCGCGAGGGCCAGGGACGGTTCCTCCACGGAACGCGCTCCCTCGTCGTCGAGGACCGGTTCCGCCTCGACGACCGGAAGATCATCTTCCGGGATCGCGGGAACCGTTTCCCCCTCGCCGCCCGGGCCCGGCTCGACGGGGAGCACGGGTTCCGCGGGCACCGGGGGCTCCGCCGGCGCGGCGCGCTTTCCCTTGCGCTTCCTCGCCGTCACCCGACGAACTCCTTCCCCGCGGCGCAGAGGGCCCGGAAGGGGCAGTACCGGCACCGGTAGCCGCCGGGCCGCGGCTCGCACAGGCCCTCGGAGGCGGCGTCCCGCGAGGGGTCCGGCAGCACCGCGAGCATCGCCCGGACGGAGTCCCGGATCGCCTGGCGCCCGTTCTCCACCGTCTCCTCGTCGACCCGACACGTCTTCTCCGGCTCCGGCCGCCGGAGGTAGACCTCGCGCACGTCGAGCCGGTCGAGGCCCACGTCCCAGCGATCGCGGGCATAGGCGGCGTAACCGAGGAGCTGGAGAGGATTGTCCTCCCGCTCGCGCTTGCCCGTCTTCCAGTCGAGGATCGTCACCGTCCCGTCCGGGTTGCGCCAGGCGACGTCGATCCGGACCCAGACCGGGACTCCCTCGAAGTCCCAGCGATCCAGGTCCTCGAGGGCCAGGACCTCGGAGGGAGCGAGGGCGCGAAAGCGGTCCAGGTACCCCTGGTCCACGAAGGCGCGGACCATCTCCCGGGCCGCCTCGACCTGGGCACGCCACTCCTCGTCCGCGACCTGGATCCCGTACTCGTGCTCGACGAAGCGGACGTGGTTGCGGGGATCACCGAGGAGCCGGGCCCGGTCCTCCCGGCTGGCCCGGAAGTCCCGCCGCATCCCCTCGACCATCCGCTCGATCGCCGCCTCGATGTCGACCGCGTCGCCCTTCCGCGTGGCCCGGAGGACCTGCTCGATGGTGTCGTGGACCCGCGACCCGATCCACATCGGCAGGCTGGTCAGGTGCCGGAGCCGCCAGGCTTCGCGACGACGCCGGGGCTCGAGGGGCGGGTCCGCCTTCCCGAGGGAACCGTAGTAGCGGAAGAAGTAGGCCCGGGGACAGTCGGTGAAGGTCCCGTGCCGGGAGGCCGACCAGGAGAAACCCTCGGGCACAGCGATGCGGATCATCGGGCCTCCTCGCCCCCGCCCGCGAGGGCGCGGAGCCGGCGGACCGCCTCCCGGTCCGCCGGCAGGAGCGGCAGCTCGTCGATCTCGTCCGGGGTGTACCACCCGAGGCCCGCCACATCGAGCGGGCGGGGCTCTCCCGAGAGGATCCGCGCGTGCAGGAAGTGCAGCTCGACCTCCCGGTCCGGGTAGCGGTACCGGAGGACGAACGCCTCGCTCGCGGCCCCGGCCTCGATGCCGAGCTCTTCCCGCAACTCCCGGACCAGGGCCTCCCGCGGACCTTCCCCGGGCTCGATCTTCCCGCCCGGGAACTCCCAGTGGCCCTCGAGATGGGTGCCCGCCGGGCGCCGCGTGAGCAGCCAGCGCCCGTCCCGGGAGATCAACCCGGCGGCCACGCGCAGGAACGGAACGTCGGTCAAGGAAACCTCCCCGCTGCCCGGATGGTATCCGCCGCCCCGGGGGCGGGCAACATCCCGCCGCTGCGGAACGAAACGGACATGGACCGGGGCGGGTTCTTCCCGTACGTTAGGCACCAGGGAGGAGGTCGCGAGGGGGCATGGCCCCCGGGAGACCTCGATGCTCGCCCAGGTTCCCCCCGCGCTCCACGTCCCCTTCGGCTCGGATCCGTGGCTGACACCGGCCGTGCTCCTGCTGTGCGGCCTCGTCGCGAGCCTGGTCCTGAGCCGCGAGCACCGGCGAACCCGGGGCTGGCAGCGGGCGGTCGCCGTCGCCTTCTACGGGCTGGTGGTCGCCTTCGCCTTCGCCGCGGCGGGGACCATGGCCGTCCACCGGGTGAGCCTGTTCTGGGGCGCCCACTACGAGGACGGCGGGCAGGTCCTCGTCCTCGAGCGGCTCGCCCCGCTCCCGGACGTGCGGATCCCCGTGGAGGACGTCCGGGCGATCACCGAGTTCGCGGTACCCGAGTACAGCCTCCGGGGTCCCCGCCGGAGCGTCCGCTTCCGGGTCCTGGCCAGGGACGGACGCACCTGGTGGAGCGCGCCGATCTACGAGCGCAGCCAAGCGGACCGGGCCCGGCTCCTGCTGATCGCCGCCACCGACAACCGCCTGGAGCGTTTTCTCATGGGGAGGTCCGAGCTCCCCTGACCGGTTTCCGATCCAGCTTCTGGAGCAGGGCCCTGGCCTCCCGCCCCGCGCGGGAGGTGGGCGCGAGCCGGGCCGCCTCCCGGAGGTGGCGCACGCCCTCCTCGTGACGCCCCAGCCGCACGAGCATCTTCCCGTACTGGAGGTGCGCCTTGACGTAACGGGGGTTCAGCCGCAGGGCCTCGCGGAAGTGGCGGAGGGCCTGCCGGAGATGCCGGGCCCGGCCATCCCGCTCCTTCGCCCGGCGGGCGAGGTTCAGCTCGCACACGCCCAGGTTGTAGTACGCGGTCGGGTACCGCGGCACCTCGCGGAGCGCCCGCTCCAGGCTCTCTCGCGCCCGGTCGAACTCTCCCCGGTCCATGAAGACGGTCGCCATGTTGTTGAGGGCCTTGGACCGTCCTTCCGCGTCGTCGTACTTCTCGAGGGCCTGCCGGTATTCCTCGAGCGCCCGGTCGTCGTATCCCATCCGGGCCCAGGTCAGGCCCAGGTGCAGGTGGGGCAGGCCCTCCCCCGGCGCCTTCTCCACCGTGTCGGTCCAGAAGGCGAGGTCGTCGTGCCACACGCGTTCCCTGGCGATGGTCGCCCGCGCGAGGGGCACGGCGACCAGGAACGCCAGGATGACCGGGGCCACCCGCACGGCGACGCCGGGCACCCGGTCACCGACCGCCGCGGCCCCGCGGGCCAGGAGAAGGCCGGCGAGGAGACATCCGCCCGCGCTCGGGATGTAGAGGTATCGCTCGGCCAGGGGGGTCTCCGAGATCCGCAGCAGGGCGATCGCCAGGGACGGGGCGAGGGCCGCGAAGAAGAGCAGGCCGGCCAGCGTCTCCCCGGGGGGCGACTTCCGCCGCCAGGCCGCCCATGCGAGGACCGCCGCGCCGGCGACGGCGGCGAGCCCGACGGCCACGTACGCGCCCCCCGGCACCCGGGAGACGAAGGCCGACTGGGGGGGCGGCCAGAAGAACTTGACCACGTACCAGCCGATCGCCCCGAGGAACCGGCCCGGGAGGTTCTCCGCCGACACCGGGGGCCGCCCCCCTCCCATCCCGGCGAGGGCGGCCCGCCGGAGCAGCAGGTACCCGGCGAGAACCGCGGCGAAGCTCCCCCACCGGGCCCAGGTGGGCAGCCCGCGTCCGCCGCCTGCCGGCGCCCGCTTCTCCCGGGCCCGTCGCCGGCGCTCGGCCCGGGCCAGGCGCGTCTCCTCCCCTGCCCCGGCCCCCGCCCCCGGAAAGACCAGCCGGTCGACGAACGGGACCAGGAACACGATCCCCACCCCGGTCTCCTTCGAGAGCATCGCGGCCAGGGCGGCCGCCACGGCGGCGACGAGCAGGGAGGTCTTCCCGGTCCGGCGGTGCCGCACGTAGAGGGTGAGCGCCCCGAGGAAGAAGATCGCCGCGATCACGTCGGAGCGCCCGGCCATCCAGGAGACCGACTCCACGTGGATCGGGTGGACGGCGAACAGGAGCGCCCCGGCGGCGGCGGCCGACGCACGGATCCTCCCCGGGAGCCCGGATGCCCCTGCCAGCACGAGCCCGAGCAGGAAGACGACCAGGGACGCGAGCCCGTGCCAGGCGACGCAGGAGGCGTGGTAGACGAACCGCCGCGCCTCGTCGCGTTCCTGCTCGGGCCAGAAGGTCCGCGCCACCCACTCGTCGAGCTGGTAGGAGACGACGATCAGCGGCCGGTAGTAGTGGGTGCCGAACTGGGGGATGCTCCTCGGTGGGAAGAAGACGTTCCGGAACGAGTCGAAGTAGGGAAGCTGCCGCTTGAAGACGATCGGGTCGTCCCAGACGAAGTCGTTCGAGGTCGAGGGCAGGTAGGTCCAGACCGCCGCCGCCAGGACCAGGAGGGCGAGGGCGATCGTCCAGGCTCGTTCCGTCACGTTCGTGTCCCTCCGGCCGCGGCCGTCCCGTCCTCCCGGGGCTTCCGCGCCACGACGACCAGGTTCTCCCCCCAACCGGCGGGGAGGAACGGCCACACCAGCCCGACCGAGACGATCGTCGGCAGGCTGAAGATCCCATACTGCACGATCCGCGGGACGAAGCGCACGTAGGGCACGTCCCACAGGCCATCGGAGAATGTCCGCTCGACGGCGAGCCCCGCCCGCCGGGTCAGGTCCAGCCATTCCGGGGGATCGAGCAGGGAGACGTGGGTCTCGTCGAGCAAGGCGTACCAGCGGTCCCCCTTGAACCGCCTCCCCGGCGACGTGGTGTCCGGGACCGCGTACAGCAGCGCCCCCCCGGGCGCCAGGAGACCGGCGATCCGGTCGAGGGCCCGCCCCGGCTCCGGCAGGTGCTCGAGAACGTACTTGGCGAGGACCAGGTCGAATCCCCCGGCGGACACCCCGGCGGGCAGCTCGCCGAGCAGGTCGGCCACGAAGACCCGGGACCGGGGAGCCTCCCGCCGGGCCCGGCGGATCGCGTACTCCGAGACGTCGATCCCCCACGTCTCGAACTCCCGCTCCAGCCACGCGAGCGTGTAGCCGTGGGCGCAGCCCACCTCGAGCACCCGCCGCCCGCCCGCTCGCCGCAGCAGCCGGCGGGCCAGCCGCGCGTAGAACCGGACGGACCACCAGTGGATGCCGAACCGGCGGAGGTCGTCGAGGCCGAACGCCCTCCGGTAGTAGTCCCGGCCGAAGCGCCCTTCCCCCGTCACCGATCCTCCTCCCGGGCCGCGGCCAGCTGCTCGCGGACGGCCGCGAGGACCATCTCCGGGGTGATCCGGTCCATGCAGGCCAGGCCCTGGGCACACGGAGGGGTGTACCCGTAGCGGGTACAGGGCGAGCAGGGCACCCCCTCGGCCCGGACCACCCGGAAGCGCCTTCCGGGCGGGCCCCACTTGGACAGGACCCCGGGGCCGAACAGGTGCACGGTCCGGGTGCCGACGCCGTAGGCCAGGTGGAGGATCCCGGTGTCCGCCGAGACGTAGACGTCCACCTCCGCCACCACCGCCGCCGCCCGGCCGAGGGAGCACGCGCCGGCCAGGTTCGCGTGGGGCAGTCCCCCGAGATCGCGGGCGATCCGGCGCGCCGCCCGGCCGTCGGTCGGCCCACCGAGCACGACGATGGCCGCGCCGTCCTCGGCGAGGCGCCGCGCCAGTTCCGCGTAGCGGGCGGGAGGCCAGCGGCGCTGGGGGATCGAGGCCCCCGGGTGGACCGCGACCCGCGGGCGCGGGAGGTCCCGCAACCGGTCCCGGGCCCAGGCGGCATCCTCCGCCGCCACCGGGTAGAACGGCGCGTCCGGGTCCCAGGAGGGTTCCTTCCCCGTCGCGACCCGGGCCAGCTCGAGGAACGAGCGCGCCTCGTACAGCTCGAGGTCGTAGGGAACCGGGTCGGTCAGCATCCGGCGCCGGGAGTTCGTCGCGAACCCGACCCGCCGCGGCGCCCGGGTCGCCCGGGCGACCAGGGCCGAGAGAGCATGCATCTGCTCGGTGTCGATCACGATGTCGTAGCCGCCCCGAAGCACCGCCAGCAGGTCCCCGGGACGGTCGTAGCAGAAGACCCGGTCGATCAACCCGATTCCCTCGACGACCCCCCGGTTCCGGCGCTCGCACAGGAGGTCGATGCGCGCGTCGGGCCAGGCTTCCCGCAGGTGGCGCAGCATCGGCACGAAGAGCACCGCGTCCCCGATCCCGCCCGGCCGGATCACCAGGACGCTTCCGGGCGCCTGCGGGGCCCGGCCGGACGCCGGCCGCGCGGCGGGCAACAGGCGGCACAGCACCCGCCCGAGGGCGGCATCGAGCATCTTGATCGCGTCGGCCCGGAGTCCCATCGGCGGGAGTCTACCGCGCTTCGCGGGCTATACTCCGCCCGTCCCGCCGGCCCCGCGGCCGGCAAGGAGGAGACCCCGATGCCAGCCGTGCGCCACCCGGTCCTCGTTCTTTGCGTCCTCTTCGCGACCGCCTTCCTCGTCCTGCCCGCCCGCGCGGGGAACGAGGGCTCCTTCCGGATGCCCGGGGGAACCGCGTGGGACGCCGAGCTGGTCGACACGATGTGGCTCGAGGCCCTCCTCGAGTACCGGGACATCGGCGATGCCCCCTTCCAGCCGGCCGCCGACGACCTGGTGACGACGTTCTCGGGGGCCTGGCTGGTGGTGCCCGATCTCGAGGTCGGGGTCGCCGTCCCGTACGTCTCCCGTGATTTCGATGCGGGCCGCCTCGGAAGCCCCTCCGGTCTCGGCGACATCGCCGCCTGGGCGAAGTACCGGCTCGGAAACACCGGCAACGCCGCGTGGTCGGTCGGCGCCAGCCTGTCGGTCCCGACGGGCGACGAGGACGACTTCCTCGGCACGGGGAACCTGGACCCCGCCGCCTGGATCGCCGCCGGGGTCCGCACCCGGGGGGACGCCTTCGTGCAGGCCCACGTCGGGCTCCGCTCCAACGGGGACTTCGACGGCGCCGGGCTCCGGGCCGACGGGAAGACCTCGGTGATCATCGGTTTCGGGGGCTTCCTGCCGACGGCGAACGGCATGACCGTCTTCGCGTCGTTCGACCTGGAGACGGAACGGTGGGACGGCGGGGACTCGGCGGCCACGCTTCTCGGGGGCGCCCGCTGGCCGATCGCGGGAGGCTGGCTGCTCGAGGCGAAGGCGTCGGTCGGGCTCGCCGACGCGGCCCCCGACCTGACCCTCGGCCTCGGGCTGGTCTTCCACCCCTGACCGGCGGGCCGGGGGAGCCTTCCCGTCAGGCGCCGAGCAGGGGGGGCAACTCGGCGATCTCCCGGATCCTCGCGCAGCCGGCGTCCGGCCAGGCCTCCCACCGGTCGACGAGCACCGGCGTGATCCCGGCCGCCCGCGCCCCCTCCACGTCGTAGGCGGGGACGTCTCCCACGTGGACGCAGGCCCCCGGGGCGGCCCCGAGCCGCTCGAGGGCGACGCGGAAGATGCCCGGGTCCGGCTTGGCGACGCCGACGAGGTGCGAGTCGATCACCAGGTCGAGCAGGTCGGCGAACCCCGCGTCCCGCAGGTCCGCCTCCACCTGTCCCTCGGCGTTGCTGACCACGGCAAGGCGGAGGCCGGCCTCGCGCAGCCGGGCCAGGGTCTCCCGGGCGCCGGGTACCGGGCGTCGCCACAGCCCGTCCCGCCGGTTCGCCTCCCAGAGGCGCTCGAGGGCGCGGGGTACGCGGTCCGGCGGAACGCCCGCCCCGGCGAGCACCCGCCCGAAGTACCCGTCCCACAGGTCCCGGGGCTCGATCCCCCGGCGGACCGCCCGGTCGGCCCAGCGCCGGGCAGGCCCCTCGGCCCGGCGGATCGACGGCTCGTCCGGAACGATCCCCAGGGGTTCGAGGGCCGCCGCGAGGCGGTCCGGGTCCAGGTCGATCAGCGTCCCGCCGGCGTCCAGGAGGACCACCCGCACGCCGTCGATCGTCTCGCGTCTCGTCGCCACCCCGGGCCCTCCCGCGTGTCCCCCCCTGCCATCGGCGGTAGATTCTCCCATGCGTCCCCGGGACCCGCAGGGGGCGGAGGAGTCGTGATGCAGCCGCTTCGTCTTGCCCGACCCGCACTCGTCCTGGCGGCCCTCCTGCCCGCCGCCGCCCTCGCGGAGCCGGTGGAGCTCCCGATCGAGGGCCCCCTCGCCGCCGGGAAGGTCCTGGTCGAGCTGGACGATTCCAGGGTCCACGTGCTCGTCGACCCGGAGGCGGAACCGTCGCTGCGGGTCGTCGACCTGGTCAACGGCGAGGACGGCCACGGGTTCGCCCTGGTCGAAGAGGCCAAGGGAACCCTGCGCCTCGGTCGGCCCCACGGGGACGAGGAAACGGCCCCCCGGCTCGCCATCGACCTGGTCGTGGCCCCGTCCCAGGTGCTCGAGATCGCCGGCAGGAACCTGGACGTGGAGATCGAGACGACGGACACCGGCGAGGACGAGGATGCGCCCGACGACGAGGGCGACGGGACCGCCCGCCCGGTCGCCCGGCGGGCCCTCCGGGGGGCCCGGCTGACGATCGACGTCGGTGATTCCTCCGTCGTGGTCACCGGGGGCCAGGCGATCTCCATCTCGGCCACCGGCTCGCGGATCGAGCTCGAGGGAACCGGCGGTCCCCTCTCCCTCGACCTCGACGGGGGCTCGGTCGAGGTGCGCCGCCACGTCGGCCCGGTCCGGGTGCGGGGCGCCGCGGCGGAGTTCGTCCTCGAGGACCTGGGCGGGGCGCTTCGGTTCGACCTGGACGGCGGATCCCTCGCCCTGCGGGGGGGGAACGGCACGGCGGACGGGTCGGCGGACGGGGCCACCGTCACCGTGGAACGCTGGGGGGGCTCGTTCCTCGTGCGGGGGGAAGAGGACCACGTGGAGGCCCGCGAGCTGACCGAGCCGAACGCCAAGCTCCAGGTCTCCGGCGCGCGCCACGAGCTGGTCGCCGAGAACCTGGCCGGCGCCCTCTTCGTCGACCTCGAGGACGGGACGGTGTCCGCGCGAGGCGTGGGCGCGCGCCTCAGCCTGCGCCTCCGGGACGGGGCGGAGGCCGAGGTGAAGGGAGTCGGGGACGGGGCCGACATCCGGATCCAGGAGGACGCCCGGGCGAAGGTCGAGGGGGTGGCGCGGCGGACCTCGGCCCGGGTGAACGGCGCCTCCCTCGTCCTCGAGAACTGCCGGGACCTCCAGGCGAAGGTCACGGACGGGAGCCTCGAGGCGTCCCTGGGAGCCGGGAAGGCCCGGGTGACCGGCACCGACTCGGAGGTCGGCCTCGACCTCTCCCGCTCGAACCAGGACCACCAGCTCACGCTCGCCGGCTCCTCCCGGGCGCGGGTGACGATGCGGGACCCCTGCCGGGTTCGTGTCCCCGGGGAGACGGACGACGACAGCCTCCTGGTCTCCGGGTGCGAGGTGATCGGTCCCGGCGCCCGGAAGCCGCCGCCCGTCACGCGGGGACGCCTGCAGCGGCGCCGCGTGGTCACGCTGGACGTGGAGCTCGGCGACGACGCCTCCCTCGAGGTGAACGCGGCGCCCTGAGCCCCCGATCACTCGCCGGGGGGAAGGTCCCCGGCGATCCGGGTGACCCGTCGATGAAAGGCGGCGACCGCCCTCCAGGTGAGCCAGAGACCGGTCCCGATCACGAGGGCGGCCAGCACGGCGGCCAGGACCGCGAGGACCGAGCCGACCAGGGAGAGCAGGTCCTCGATGCCCGAGAGCACGGGGCTCGCGGCACCCCCCGTCCCGAGGGTCGAGAGCAGGCGGATCTTCGCCTTCGCGACGTGGACCCCGCCCGCGATCGTCCCCCCGAGCACCAGCCCGATCACCGCCGCCGGCAGCGGCGGGAGGTCCCGGAGGTTCGCCGCGACGACCAGCATCCCGGCAAGCGGACGCACCAGGGTCTGGACGAGGTCGAGGGCGTGGTCCACCACCGGGACCTTGTCGGCGACCAGCTCGACGACGACGGCGACACCGAAGACGACGAGGGCCGGCGTCGAGGAAAGCCAGGCGAAGGCCGGGTTCAGCTCGAGGGGCCGGCCGAGGAGAACCTCGGTGGCGCCGAGCCGAACGGCGAGGCCCACGACGAAGGGAGGCAGGAAGGCGCGCAGGCCGCAGCTCGCCGCGAGCGAGACGCCCGCCAGCACCTGCACGACCAGCCCGACCAGGGGGGCCTCCGTCACGGCGCGTCCTCCGCGGCACCGCTCGCCCGCTCCCGGCCACCGGTGACGACCGGGAGCAGGGACGTGCCCGGCCCCATGCTATCGTCGGTCCGCCCGGGGGGGAACCCCGCTCCCCCCCTCCCGGAAGGCCGATGCGCACCTTCCCGTCGATGCTCCTTGCCACGCTCCTTGCCGGCGCGGTCCTCGCCGCCGACCGGCCGGACGTCGTCCTCGATCCCTCGGACCTGACGCCGGAACGGGTGGTCGCCATCGCCCTGGAGCGCCACCCGGGTCTCCGGGCGGTCCGCGAGCGCCTCCGGGAACTGGACGCGAAGGTACGGGAGGCACGGGCCGCGGCGCTCCCGACGGTGGAGGGCCGGGCCTCCGGCGTCCGGAACCGGGACCCCGGTCTCCTCAACAGCCCGAACTTCCACTCCCTCGCGGACAGCCCCTTCTTCGACCCCTCGTTCCTGCGGCCGATCCCGGTGACGACGTACGACTGGCGGATCGCCGTCGACCAGGTGCTCTGGTCGTTCGGCAGGGTCCGCGCGGGAATCCGGGCAAGCCGGGTGCTCGTGGAGAAGACCCGGGAAGAGATCCGCCAGGAGGAGGCGGACGTCGCCCGGGACGCGGTCGTGGCCCTCTGGGACCTGGCCCTCGCCCGCGAGCGGCTGGCGGTGCTCGCGGCCGAGCGTGCGGCGCGCGAGGAGGACGTCGCCCGGGCCCGGGACCTGCTCGACGCCGGGGCGGGCACGCGGCTCGCCCTCCTCCAGGCGAAGGCGGCGCTCGCGGGCCTGGTCCCGCGGGAACTCGAGGCCCGGGGGGAGATCGACCGGGCCCGCGCCCGCCTGGCCGAGGCGCTCGGCCTGCCGGCGGACACGCCCCTCGAGCCGGCGCCGGGCCTCCTCGAGAAGGTCGAGCTTCCGCCTTCTCCACCCCTGTCCGCGCTGCTTGCGCTCGCGGGAGGACGCCCGGAGATCCGGGCCCTCGCCGAGGAGGGCCGGGCCCTCGCGATCCAGCGCCGGGCGACGCGCGCGGACCTGCTCCCGGAGCTGAAGTTCTCGGGTTCGCTCGGCATCCGGACGATCTGGGAGGACAGCCTGGCCGACCCGGATTACCGCTCCTGGGATGCGGGGATCTTCCTCTCCTGGACCCTGGCGGACGGGGGCAGGACCCGGGCGGTCCTCGACGGGATCCGCTCCCGCGAGCGGCAGAACCGGCTGGAGCGGGAACGGCTCCGCGGCGAGGTGGAACGGGACCTGGCCTCCGCCCTCGCCGACTACCGGCGGGCGCGGGCCGCCGCCACGGCCGCCCGGGAATCGGTGGCCGCCGCCGAGGAAGCCCGCCGGGTGGCGTTCGAGGAGCGACGCTGGGGAGCCGCCACCCAGCTGGAACTCCTCGAGGCGGACCGGACGCTGACCGAGGCGCGTTTCCAGCGCCTCGACGCCCTCCACGACGCGGCGGTCGCCCTCGCGGAGCTGCGGGCCCTCCTCGGGCTCATGCCCGACGCCCCGCTGCCCGGGGTGACCGCACCCGGGGGAGAGACGCGATGATCCCTCCTTGCCGACCGTCCGTCGTTCCGCTGCTCGTCACCGCCTTCCTGCTCGCCGGCTGCGGGGGCGGGGAACGCGGCCGCGCCCCGGCGACCCCGGGCGCGGCCGCGAGCCGGGAGGATGCCGTCCCGGTGCGGGTCGTGGAGGTCCGGCCGGGACCGTTCCGGGAGTCCCTCGAGCTGACCGGAACGCTGGCCCCCCTCGAGGAGGTGACCGTGTCCACCGAGAACGGCGGCCTCGTCCGCGAGCTCGGGTTCGAGAAGGGGGACCGGGTGCGGGCGGGCACGGTCCTCGCCCGGATCGGGGACGACCTGGCCGAGAGCCGCCTCGCCCAGGCCCGCGCCGACCTGGCCGCCGCCGAGGCGAACTACGCCAAGGTCTCCAGGCTCTTCGAGCGCCGGGCGGTGCCCCGCCAGGACCTGGTCGCGGCGACGTCGCGCCGTGACCGGGAACGGGCCCGGGTCCGGGAGCTCGAGCTGCTCCTCGAGCGGGCGGTGGTCCGCGCTCCGATCGACGGCGTGGCGGTGGATCGCCCGGTCGACGTCGGGGAGGTGCTGGCCCCCGGGACCCGCATCACGACGCTCCAGCGCACGGAGCGGCTGAAGGTGCGGGTCGATGTCCCGGACACGGAGATCTCGTGGGTGCGGGCCGGCACCGCCGGGGTCGTGGTGGTCGACGCCTGGCCGGGCAGGACGTTTCCCGCCCGCGTGACGTTCGTCGGCCCGGCGGCCGACCCCGACTCACGGACGTTCCCCGTCGAGCTCGTGCTCGACGACCCGCGCGGGAACGTCCGGCCGGGGATGGCCGCCCGGGTGCGGCTGCTCCACCCGCCCCGGGAGGACGCGATCGTCGTCCCCCTGGACGCGGTCCTTCGCCGGTCCGGGAGGTTCGCGGCCTTCGTCGTCGTGAACGGCGTCGCGCGGGAGCGCGGGCTCGTCCTCGGCGGGCGGGCCGACGGAAGGGTCCTCGTCCGGAGCGGCCTCGCCCCCGGCGACCTCCTGGTCGTCACCGGCCAGCGGGACCTCGAGGACGGCCGTCCGGTCCGGGTGACCGGGCGGGCCGCGCCGGGGACCCGGCCGTGAGTCTCCCGACGCGCCTCGCCCTCGCTCGCCCGCTGACCACGTGGGTCCTGATGGTCCTGGTGGTGGCGGCGGGGTGGACGGCATGGCGCGACCTGCCGCGGGAATCGTTCCCGGAGATCCGGATCCCCCTGGTGCTCGTCCGCACGACCTGGGCCGGGGCGTCCCCGGCGGACATGGAGAGCCAGGTCACCCGGGAGATCGAGCAGGAGCTCAAGGGGCTGGCCGGGCTCAAGGAGATCCGCTCGACCTCGACGGACGGCTTCTCGCTGATCGAGGTGGAGTTCACGCCGGACGTCGACCTCGATACCGCCCTGATGCGGGTCCGGGAACGGGTCGACCTGGCGAAGCCCGACCTGCCCGACGACGCGGACGACCCGGTGATCGAGGACGTCGATTTCTCCCGGATCCCGATCATGCTGATCGAGCTGGGCGGGCGGGTCGACGAGGACCGCCTGCGGGAACTCGCGGAGGCCCTGCGGGACGAGCTGGAGACGATTCCCGGCGTCAACGTCGTCCACCTGCTCGGTGCCCGGGACCGGGTCGTCCGGGTGGAAGCCGACCCGCGGAGGATGGCCGCCCGGGGGATCGGCTTCCGCGACCTGGTCACCGCAATCGAGCGGGAACAGGTGACGATCCCGGGAGGGCACCTGGACATCGGCGACCTGCGGTTCCTCGTGCGGTTGCCGGCGGAGGTGGACGACCCGGGGGACGTGGCCGACTTCGTCGTCGCGCGACGGGGGGGCACCCTCGTCCGGGTGCGGGACGTTGCCGAGGTGGTCTACGGGCACGAGGAGGCGACCACCCTCTCCCGCCTCGACCGGGCCCCCTCGATCACCCTCTCCGTCGAGAAGCGGACCGGCGCCAACATCCTGGAGGTGGCCGCCGCGGTCCGGGCGCGGGTGGACGGGCTGCGCCGCCGGCTGCCCCCCGGGGCAATGGCGAAGGTCACCGCCGACCAGTCGGAGGACATCGAGGAGATGGTCCGGAACCTGGAGGACAACATCGTCTCCGGGCTCCTGCTGGTCCTCGTCGTCCTCTTCCTCGCGATGGGCTGGCGCCCGGCGGTCATCGTCTCCCTCGCGATCCCGTTCTCGATGCTGGTGACCTTCGTCGCCGTCGCCCTGCTCGGCTACACGCTGAACATGGTCGTCCTGTTCTCCCTGGTGCTCGTTCTCGGGATGCTGGTCGACAACGCGATCGTCACCGTGGAGAACACCTGGCGGCACCGGGAGCTCGGTGAGGACTCCCGGCACGCGGCCCTCGTCGGCACCTCCGAGGTGGCCGCACCGATCGTCGCCTCCACCCTGACCACCCTCTGCGCCTTCGCGCCGATGCTGTTCTGGCCCGGGATCATCGGCGAGTTCATGAAGTTCCTTCCGGCCACCCTGATCCTCGGGCTCACCGCGAGCCTCTTCGTCGCCCTGGTCTTCAACCCCGCCCTCGCCGCCAGCCTGTTCCGCGATCCTCCACGGCGCCGGGTGACCACCGCCGACGATCCGGGGCCCTTTCGGCGACGCTACCGGGCGCTCCTGGCCTGGTGCCTCGACGCGGGGCCGCAGGTGCCCTTCCGTTTCGCCCGCAACTGGCTGCTGCTCGCGGTCTTCTTCGGCTGCACCGGCCTCGCCGCCCTTCTCGGGATGGGAGCCCTCCTCCTCGGGACCCCGGCCCCGGGCCGGGCGATCGGGATCCTGGCGGCCGTCGGTGGCGCGGCCTTCGCCCTCCACGGCCTGGCCTGGCTCGCGTCCCTGCCCCTCGCCCTCGCGGGCCGGCAGACCATGGTCACCGACCACCGGGCCCGGGTGCTCTGGACGATGGGAGCGATCCTCGCCGCGACGGCGATCGCCTACGGGGCGTTCGGCGAGGGGGTGGAGTTCTTTCCCGAGATCGAGCCGCGGACGATCCTGGTCGACCTCGCGTTCCCGCCGGGAACGAACCTCTCCGCCCAGGACCGGCTGGTGCGGCAGGTGGAGGAGCGCCTCGCGGACACTCCCGACCTGGTCGACATGGTGGCCAACGTGGGCTCCACCGGGGTTTCCACCGGCGACCCGGTCGCCCCGGGGGGCACGGGGACGCGGAGCCGGGTCACCCTGCACCTGCGGAAGTTCCACGAGCGCACCCGGAACAGCTTCCTCACGCTGGACGAGGTCCGGCGGAAGGTCGCCGACCTCGCCGGCGCCCGGATCACCGTCGACAAGCCGCAGGAAGGTCCGCCGACCGGCAAGCCGGTGACGATCCGCCTGCTGGGGGACGACTGGGACGAGCTGGGAGCCGCCGCCGAGGAACTGCACCGGCGGCTGGCCCGCGTGCCCGGCCTCGTGAACGTGGACGACGACCACGACGAGGGGAGCCCCGAGGTGCGGATCCTGGTGGACCGGGACGCGGTCGCCCGGGCGGGCCTCTCCACGGCCGCGGTCGGGGACGCCGTGCGGACCGCCCTCGCCGGGACCGACGCGGCGGAGTACCGGGCCGGAGAGGACGAGTGGGACATCACGGTGCGCCTCGCACCCGGCGACCGGCGCTCCCTCGGGCCCCTTTCCGAGCTGACCCTGGCGACCCCGGGGGGACGGGCGGTTCCCCTGCGCGCCCTCGCCAGGATCGTCCGCGAGACCGGGCCGACGGCGATCCGGCGGGTCGACCTCCACCGGGCGATCACCGTCAGCGCGGACGTGGACCACGCCGCCGGCTACAGGGACCCGGACATGCGGCGGACGGCCGCGGGGATCCTGCGGGAAATGCGCCTGCCCCCGGGAATCCGCTGGGAGTTCGCCGGATCCAACGAGGAGGAGACCGAGAGCCGGCGGTTCCTCTCCCGGGCGTTCGTCGTCGCCCTGCTCCTGATCGCCCTCGTGCTCGTCACCGAGTTCGACTCCCTGGTGACCCCGCTGACCATCCTGGTGTCCGTCGCCCTCAGCCTGATCGGCGTCCTGTGGGGCCTGCTGGTCACGCGGATGCCGTTCGGGATCATCATGACCGGGATCGGCGTGATCTCCCTCGCCGGGATCGTCGTCAACAACGCGATCGTGCTCTGCGATTTCATCCTCCAGGAGCGGGCGCGGGGCGTGCCGCGGCGCGAGGCGGTGATCCGCGCGGGACTCGTGCGACTCCGCCCGGTTCTCCTGACGGCGATCACGACGATTCTCGGCCTCGTCCCGCTCACGCTGGGGATCAGCCTCGACGTGCGCACGGGGCGCCTCCTCTGGGGCGGCGAGTCGTCCCAGTGGTGGGGCCCGATGGGCGTGGCCGTGATCTTCGGACTGGCCGTGGCGACGGTGCTGACCCTGGTGGTCGTCCCGGTCACCTGGGACGTCCTGGCGGGCGCAGCCGAGGCAGTCTCCCGGCGCGGTGCGCCGGGACGGCATCCCGCAGGGGAGCGGGCCTGAGCCCGGCGACCAGCTCGAGGCGACGCATCTCCGGCTCGAAGAAGAACTCCGGCTCGCCGAGGGCGGGGACCAGCTCGTCGAGCCACGTCGCCCGCTCGTCGTACCGCGCGAAGAACGGCCGACCGACCCACTCCGGGTTGCGCCCCTGGAGGAAGCCGAGGACGAAGACCTTCTCTCCCCGGATCCGGGCGGTCCCCTGGACGAGAACCTTGCCCGGGGTCGCCGACATCGAGGGGCCCCGCACGGTCCGGGCCAGGCCGGAGACCTGCCGGTAGGCCTCCTGGAAGATCTCGAGGACGCGGGCGAGGGGCAGCTCGAAGTACCGCTTCGGCCCGGTGTCCCGCTCGACGAACATGTAGTACGGGACCATCCCCAGGTGGACCTGCTCGCGCCACATCTCGGCCCACGTCGCCGGATCGTCGTTGACGTGGCGGATCACCGGGGCCTGGCACCGGATCACCGCTCCCGCCTCCTGGACCCGCCGGATCGCCACCCGCGCCGGCTTCGGCTGGAGCTCGCGGGGATGCGAGACGTGGGCCATCAGGGCGAGGTGCTTGCCCGCCCGGCGCACCCGCTCGAAGAGGCGCAGCAGGTCGTCGGCGTCGTCGTCCGTGACGAAGCGGTAGGGCCACCAGGCGAGGGCCTTGGTCCCGATCCGGATCGAGCGGATCGACTCGACGCGGAGCAGCGGTTCCACGTACCGGGCGAGGACCCGCGTCTTCATGACCATCGGGTCCCCGCCGGTGATCAGGACGCTCGAGACCTCGGGGTGCCGCTCGACGTACCGGACCAGCCGTTCCGCCTCCCGGCTGGCGAACTTCAGTTCCTCCATCCCGACGAACTGTGCCCAGCGGAAGCAGTAGGTGCAGTAGGCGTGGCAGGTCTGGCCGGGGCCGGGGAAGAACAGCACGGTCTCCCGGTACTTGTGCTGCAGGCCGGGGAGCGGCTCGCCGTCGAGGCGGGGCACGTTGAGCTCCCGCTGGCCCGCCGGGTGGGGGTTCATCCGCAGGCGGACGTCGCGGGCGAAGGCCTGGATCTCCGCGGCGGGGGCCTCCTTCCGCACGAGGTCGACGAGGCGCCGGAAGTCCTCCGGGTCGAGCATCCCCTCCTGGGGGAAGGTGAGCTGGAAGAGCGGGTCGTCCGGGATGTTGTCCCAGTCGATCAGCTCGTCGATCACGTAGGTGTTCACCCGGAACGGCAGGACCGCCGCCAGCGCCCGCATGGCAAGCAGGCGTTCCTCCCCGAGGGCCCGGAGCTGGGGAAGCCGGGCGAGGTCCCGGCGGGTGACGGCGGCATAGCGGCGCGGCTCGATCCTCGTGTCGGTCAAGGTCACCTCCTCGGCCCCGCGGGAGGGGACGCCGGGCGCCTCCCCGCGCGGGGCATCGTGATCCAGCCGGGTTCGTCCACCCCGGTGGGAAGAACTTCCTGGACCAGCGGCGTCGGGCCGGCGGTCGCGAAGCGGCGGGGGGCCCCCGAGCGGGGGCCGCGATCCCGCGATGCCTGGTCCGTTGATACAGGGCCGGGATCGATCCGTCAAGCGGGCGAAGGTGTCACGAAGGTTTGACGAATATCTCCCCGCTCCCGGCCGCCCCCCCGAGGACCGGGCGGAGGACCCGCCGCAGGTCCGGGGAGAGGCCGGTGATCTCCATTCCCGGAACGACCCGGGTCCGGCAGGCGAGCGCCCGTTCCTCCCCGGCCTTCCCGGGGACCCGGTAGCGCAGGAGGGAATGCCCGCACTCCCCGTTCCAGCAGAACGGTCCCGCGGACACGGTCTCGAGGGCCAGGTACTGGAAGCACCGGAGGAGGGTCTCCCCCTCCGGGACCTCGACGTCCCGGCCGAGCAGCCGGATCCGCACCAGCCGAGGACACGCGCCGAACAGGCGTTCTCGCACGGGACCTCCCGTCGTCCTCCCCGGCGGGGGGACGCCGGGATTCTAGTCCGGGCGGCCGACGTTGCCCCCCCGGGGCCGGGGTGGTTTGATGGCCGCCGAGGAGGACGGATGACCCGGGACGACGCGGAGGGACGCCTCGAGCACCTGGGCCGGCTGCTGCGCGGGCGCGCCGGGGAGGAGATCGCCCCCCTGGTCGCCGAGGCGGAGACGGTGCTCCGCGAGCTGGCCGGGGGCCCGCCGCGCGGCGACGCCTACCTCCTCGCCGAGGCCCTCGAGCTCCTCCACGGGTCGCGGCTCCTCGATCGGCTCCTGGCCGAGATCGACACCGGGGTCCTCCGGGCGGCCGGCCGGCGCCTCGCCGACCTCCTCGATGCCCCCGCCTCCCCGGGCGAGTACGAGGGGGCCCGGGAGGCCGCCCGGACGTGGCTCGACGTGGTGCGCCGCACACCGTTCCTGCGCCGTGCCGCCGCCGAAGACCGGGACGGCTGGTGGGCGGCGATCCTCGGCCTGGTCGAGGCGTCGCGGTACACGCTCCCGGTCCTCCTCGACCAGCGCGTCGAGGCCCTGGGACCGCGCCCCCTGTTCGTCGTGCCGGGCCCCGGGGAACCCCAGCGGTTCTCCTGGCTCGAGGTACGCACCGAGATCGACCGGCTGGCAAGGGGATTTCTCGCCCTCCGGGACGAGCGGGGAGAGCGGCCCGTCGCGATCCTGTCGACGAACCGGTACGAGATGGCGCTCTGCGACCTCGCCCTCCTGGCCACCGGGATCGTCGACGTGATGATTCCCGCCACCGCCACCGAGAGGGACGTCGGCTTCATCCTGCGGGAATCCCGCGCGGGAACGGTCGTGGTCGGGGACGAGCGCCAACTGCGCAAGGTCCTCGCCCACCGGGGGGAGCTGCCCGACCTGGACACGATCGTCCTCCTGGACGACCCGCCCCGGGGCGCGGAGGACCTCCTCGGTCTCGACGACCTCGTCTGGTGGGGGCGCCGGGTCTCGCCGGCCCGGCTCGAGGAGGCCCGCCGGGGGATCCACCTCGACGACGAGGCGACGATCATGTACACGTCGGGGACCACCGGCACCCCGAAGGGCATCGTCTTCTCCCACCGGAACCTGGTCGTCAAGCGGTTCGCGCGGGGGCTCGCCCTCCCGGAGCTCGGCGAGGACGACGTCTTCCTCTGCTACCTGCCCCTCTACCACACGTTCGGCCGCTACCTCGAGATGCTCGGCTGCCTCTACTGGGGCGCGACCTACGTCTTCCTCGGGGAACCCTCCCTCGAGACGATGGTCGAGCGGTTCGGCCGGTTCCAGCCGTCGGTGTTCATCAGCATCCCCCGGAAGTGGATGCAGCTCCACGAGGAGATCCTCCGTCGCGTGGAGCGGGAAGGGGGCGGGAAGGAACGCACGGGAGCGATCGTCCGCGAGGTGGTCGGCCCCCGCCTGCGGTGGGGCCTCTCCGCCGCCGGCTGGCTCTCCCCGGAGATCTTCCGCTTCTTCCAGGCCCACGGGGTCGAGCTGATGTCCGGTTTCGGCATGACCGAGGCGACCGGGGGCATCACGATGACGCCTCCCGGCGCCTACCGGGACGACACCCTGGGACTGCCCCTGCCCGGCATCGAGGTCACGCTGGCGCCGGACGGCGAAATGCTCGTCCGGGGGCCGTACGTCTTCGTCCGGTACGCGGGGGAGGACCCGCCCGCGGCCCGGGACGAGGATGGCTGGTTCCACACCGGCGACCTGATGACCCGGGACGAGGCTGGCTACTACCGGATCGTCGACCGGAAGAAGGAGATCTACAAGAACGTCAAGGGGCAGACGATCGCCCCGCAGCGGGTCGAGAACCTGTTCCGGGACTTCGACGAGGTGCGCCGGGTCTTCCTCGTCGGCGACCACCGGGAGTCCAACACCCTGCTGATCGTCCCCGAGTGGGACAACGAGAGCGTCGACCTGCGGGCGATGAGCGAGGAGGAGCGCCTGGAGCACTTCCGCAGCCTGGTCGTGTCGGTGAACCGCTTCCTGGCCCCGTTCGAGCGGGTGGTCGACTTCGCGCTCCTCGAGCGCGACTTCTCCCTCGAGCGCGGCGAGCTGACGCCGAAGGGAACCTATCGCCGCGCGGTGATCGTCGAGCACTTCGCCGACGTGATCGAGCGGATGTACCGCAAGGCCGACCTGTCGCTCCCGGGGGTGGCACCGCCGGTCCGGGTACCGAACTGGCTGCTCCAGGCGCTCGGCCTGACCACCGCCGACGTGGAGGTCCTCGGGAACACCGTGCGGCTCGGCAGGGAGGGGTCGCCCCTCGTGATCGAGCCGGCAGACGGCGACGGCCCGGCCGGCGGCCCCCCGTGGCGGATCCGGGTCGGCAGCTTCGTCTACGAGGTCACCGACCGCGTCCTCGACCTGGGCAGGCTGCTCTCGGCCCCCGCCCTCTGGCTCGGCAACGAGGCGCTGGTCGCCTTCGCACCCCTCGAGCGACCCGCGCGCACCCGGCGGCTCCGTCCTCCCGCCGGTCTCGCCACCGCCGGACGGGCGGTCCCCTGGCACCCCGGCCCGGGAGAGCTCGATCGCCTGGTCGCCGCCTCCCGGGACGAGGCCCCCGGCCTGGAGGAGATCGACCTCGCCGCCCGGGCACTGGGAGCCGAGGAGGAGGACCCCGCCCTCGTCGGGGTCGCGATCCTCGAGCGGGCCGCCGCGCGCGAGGAGGACGCCCTGCACGGGCCCGTGCTCGGTCTCCTGCGCGCCGCCAGCCGTTCCCCCTGGTCGCGGGTCCGCCGGCAGGCCTTCGCCGCCCTCCTGCCCCGGGAGCGGGAACCCCGGGTGGACGAGACGCTGCGCGCGTTCCTCGATGCGCCGGGCGTCCTCCTCGACGCGGAGACGTCGCGCCGCCTGGCCGCCCGGGATCTTCCTCCGGCCACCCTGGCCCGGCTCCTCGACTACGTGCGGGAGGCGGTCGACCTGGCCGAGGGACGCCGGGAGCGGGAAGAGCGGGACCGGATCGCTTCCCTCCTCCGGTTCCTCGTCGACTACGGGGCGGAGCACCCCGGGAGCTACACCCGCCTGCGGTGGCTCCTCGCCTGGGTCGAGGCCTTCGCCGGCAACCCGGAGGACGCGGCGGTCGCGGGCCGGGCCCGCGAGGAACTGACCGCCGCGTTCCGCTCCTGGCTCGGCGCGCCCCAGCGGGTGGCCGTCGACCCGGAAACCGGCGAGGAGTACCGCTGGCGGGACGTGATCACCTTCGAGGAGGGGATGAACCCGGCGGAACGACGACGCCTCCTCCGGGCGATCGCGTCGACGACCCTGCTCCGGGAGGCCCTCTTCCTGTTCGCCGGCCAGCCGATCCGGCTCGAGGACATTCCCCCGGGCGGGGTCTGGATCAGCCACCTGGCGGACCAGCACGGGCGGGCCGTCTACCGGGTGACCGTCCACACCCGCTGGCAGGGCTCCCACGACTTCACGATCAACGTCAGCCACGGGCTGCCCCGCCGGACGCTCGAGGAGGAGATCCTCTGGCTGATCGTCACCGGGGAGGAGCGGGAGGGAGAACGCCTCGTCGAGAACTTCGGGGGATTCTACCCGCGCTTCGAGCTCTGGACCGAGGAGTTCGTCGCGGGAGAAACCGTCGACCGGGTGATCCGCCGCCTCTCCCGGGAGAAGGACGAGGAGTCGATCAGCCGCCTGCGGGGCCTGTGGCGGTTCTTCACGTGGAGCGCGGCCGCCGCCTGGATCGACTTCTGGGACCGCACCGGGGGGCGCTACGTGATCGCCGAACCCTCCCCGGCGATGATCATCGTGCCGACCCACGACTACCAGGCGGGCCCCCGGATCGTCTCGGTGAGCAGCCGCACCCGCTGGAGCGGCCCCGCCGACCTCCTCGACAAGGTCTGGACCGGCTTCGTGCGCACCATCGAGGAGCGGCACCGGGTCCTCGCGGGCGTGGGCACGCGGGATCTCCTCTTCCACGCGGTCCTCGAGGTGCTCGGCGTCGAGCGTGGCCTCGGCTTCCTCCGGGCCGCGGCGGAGGAGAACCCGGCCCTGGCGGCCGACGTGGAGGCGTACCGGGAGCGGATCCTCCGGGAAGGCTTCGCCCCGCGGCGGCTCCATTTCGCCGTCGAGCGGTACCGGCGCTGGGCCGCCCTCGCGCCGGAGGCCACCCAGGAGGCCCGGGCCCGGATGATCCGGGAGCTGTACGACACGTACCACCTCGCGGCCCTCGAGAAGAGCCGCCCCGAGACCCGGGTTCGTTTCTTCCGGGAGACGGTCTTCCGCGAGGCGTCCTCCCCGATCGCCGAGGCGCTCGACGAGCTGATCGCCGACCTGCGGGAAGGGCGGTGCTCGCGGGAGGAGGTCCTCGACCGCGTGACCGCGCTGCGCGACCGGGTGGAGCCGGCTTCCCCGGAGGAGTACTTCCTCGCCCGCCTGACCTTCCCCCACCTGCGTCCCTGGGACATGGCCGGCTTCGTCTCGACCGAGCTGGGAGGGGCGCGCCGGACCGACGTGGTCGTCACCCTCGAGGACGCCCGGGGCCGGCCGTTCCAGGTACGGCACCCGGTGAGCCCCCGCGAGGTCGCCGCCCTCCACCGGCTCTTCCTCGCCGCCAAGCTGCCGGTGACCTTTCGCCCGGAGCACCACTATCTCGTCGCGATCGGCCCCGGGCGGGAGCTGATCGGTGGCATCTTCTACGAGGTGGACGCGGCGGCCCGGACGGCCCACCTCGAGAAGATCGTCGTGGCCGAGCGGTACCGGAAGCTGGGGGTCTCCGACGGGCTGATGCAGGAGTTCTTCCACCGGCTGTCCGCCCAGGGAATCGAGACGGTGACGACCGGCTTCTTCCGCCCGTCCTATTTCTTCCGCTTCGGGTTCCGGATCGAGCGGCGGTACGCGGGCCTGGTCAAGGACCTCCTGCAGGAGCAGCGGCCGGCCCCGGAGAACCTGCCGCCGGCCTGAGATCGGTCGCCGTCAGCGGGCGCCGACCCAGTCCTCGGCACGGAGGATCTCCCGGTCGTAGGCGGCCATCACCCTGGCGCGGCTGATCACGCCCACCGGCCGGGACCGATCGACAGGGTCGACCACGACCAGCTCGCCGAGGCCGCTGCGGATCATCCGGCGCACCGCCACGTCGAGCGTGTCCGAGGGAACGACGGTCTCCGGCAGGACTGCCAGGTCCTGGGCCACCAGGAGCGGCGCGATGTCCCGGTCGGGGATCGCGACCCGGAGCTGGGCATCGGTCACGCAGCCGAGCAGCTTCCCCTGGTCGTCGACGACGAGGAAGGTCCCCGCCCCGGTCTCGGAGAAGCGGCGGACCAGCTCGTCGAAGGGAGTCCCGGGCGCGACCATCCGGCGACGCAGCTCGATCTCCCCCTCCATGTGGTCGGCCACGTGCAGCCGGCGCAGGACCTCGAGCGCCATCTCCCCGCTGTGGACCGGCGTGTCCGCCCGGTTCGCGGCCTGCTTCTCGTAGAGGCTCGCCCGGTGGGAAAGGGCGAACGCGATCGCCGAGGTCCACATCGCCGGGACCAGCAGGTAGTAGTTGCCGGTCATCTCCGAGACGATGATCACCGACGAGAGGGGCGTGTTGGCCGCGGCGGCGAAGAAGGCGGCCATGCCGACCAGGGCGTAGGTCGAGGGTTCGGGGGCGAGGACCGGGGCGACGCGGTGGAGCACGCCGCCGACCGCCCCGCCGAGGGAGGCGCCGACGACCACCGAGGGGCCGAAGACGCCTCCCGAGCCCCCGGAGGCGATGCTCGTCGAGGTCGTGACGATCCGGAGGACGGCAGCCGCCAGCAGGAAGAGGGGGGCCGCCGAGCCGTCGAGCGCCGACTGGACGACCCCGTACCCGGTCGCCAGGGCGTCCGGGAAGAACCAGCCGACGATCCCGGTGAGGAGTCCCCCGATCACCGGCTTGGACCAGTTCGGAACGCGGAGCGCGTGGAACCGGTCCCGGGTCCCGTAGAAGACCCGGACGAAGATCCCGGCGGCGAGGGCGAGGATCCCGGCGAGGAGCAGGTAGCCGACGAGCTCGACCGGGTTGCGGAAGGGGGTCTCCCGGGTGCGGAAGAGCGGGTCCCACCCCAGCCAGAACGCCGACGTGGCATAGCCGATGATCGAGGCGACCGTCGCCGGGACGATCACCTCGAACTCGAAATCGATCTCCCGGTAGAGCACCTCGGCGGCGAAGAGGGCCCCGGCGAGGGGGGCGTGGAAGATCGAACCGATGCCCGCCCCCATCCCGCAGGCGACGAGCAGCGCCCGCTCCCGCGGCGAGAGGCCGAGCAGCCGGGCGAAGATCGACCCGAACCCGGCCCCGATCTGGGCGATCGGCCCCTCGCGCCCCCCGGATCCCCCGGTGCCGATGGTGATCGCGGACGCGATCGTCTTGATCACCGGCACGCGCGCGCGGATCTCTCCCGCCTTCCGGTGGTAGGCCTCGATGACGGCGTCGGTCCCGTGCCCCTCCGCCTCGGGCGCGAAGGTGAAGACCAGCCACCCGGCGAGCAGGCCCCCGAGGGCCGGGAGCAGCAGCAGGACCCAGCGCCGGAACGGGGTATCGAACGGCGGGAAGAGCCCCTCCTCGCCTCCCGGCCTGCCCGGGTCGTACCCGGCAAGACCGTCGAGGGCGAGCCACGAGACCCCCTCGAGCAGGTAGTGGAAGACGACGGCCCCGAGCCCCGCGATCACGCCGACGACGAGGGAGAGCAGGAGCAGGCGGCCGAACCGCCGCATCCGCTCCCCGGGGAGCATCGACTCGAGCACCCGTCGCCGCATCGGG
Organism: uncultured Acidobacteriota bacterium; assembly: GCA_964420365.1. GTDB lineage: Bacteria > Acidobacteriota > Polarisedimenticolia > J045 > J045 > JAMOQA01. Next base: position 70,903 of record CAYQTA010000066.1, read on the forward strand.
ACCTCTCTCCGCGTCCGTGGCGGAACATGGTACCCGACGTGCGTCCGCGTCACGTGCCCCCGGAAGAAGAAAGCGGCCCGGGGGGCGGGGCCCCGGGCCGCGGCGCGAACGCTCTCCGTGCGCGGATCAGGCGGGAACCGCCTTCGTTCCGTAACAGATGATTCCCTCGGACCCTTCCTCGGTGATCCGTCGCAGGACGAGCCGGACCTTCATGCCGGTGGCGAGGTCCGCGGCGTCGGCCCCGGCGAGGGGGGCCGTCAGCCGGCAGCCGTCCTCGGTCTCGATCACCGCCATGCCGTAGGGGGTGTCGAGGGTCATGAAGCTCGCCCCGACGTGCAGCCGCGTCCAGGTGAGCACCGTGCCGACATCGCTGAACTTCGCCGGCTCCATCTCGGTGCTGCCGCAGGCGGGGCAGGTCTTGCGGGCCGGGAGGGCGCCGCGGCCGCACTTCTTGCAGCGCGACCCCTCGATCCGGTACCGCGCCGGGATCTCTCGGGAATAGCGGGCGCTCGGCATCTCAGATCGCCTCCAGGATGTGCACCACGGAGCTGGCCCCGGTGCCTCCCATGTTCTGGGCGAGGCCGACCTTCGCGCCGTCCACCTGGCGCTCGCCGGACTCGCCGCGGAGCTGGTGATAGATCTCGACCACCTGGGCGACGCCGGTGGCGCCGACCGGGTGCCCCTTCGACTTCAGGCCGCCGGACATGTTCACCGGGATCCGGCCCCCGAGGTCGGTCTCGCCGGCCTCGACGGCCGGCCCGCCCTTCCCCTCCGGCACGAAGCCGAGGGCCTCGATGTTCATGATCTCGGCGATGGCGAAGCAGTCGTGGACCTCGGCGACGTCGATGTCCTCCGGCTTCCTTCCCGCCATCTCGTAGGCCCGCTGGCCGGCGAGCCGGACCGCCTCGAGGGAGCAGAGGTCCGTCCGGTCGTGCAGGGCCAGGCTCGCCGTGGCCGCGCCGATCCCGGCGATCTTCACCGGCCGGGCGTTGAAGTCCTTCGCCTTCTCCAGCGGGCACAGGATGACGGCGGCCGCCCCGTCGGTCACCGGCGAGCAGTGCATGACGCGCAGCGGCTCGGCGACCATCGGCGAGTTCTCGACGTCCTTCATCGTGACCTCGCGCCGGAACTGGGCGAGCGGGTTCTTCGCACCGAGGCGGTGGGCCTTGATCGAGACCAGGTTGAGCTGCTCCACCGTGGTCCCGTACTTCTCCATGTGGGCCCGGGCCATCATCGCGTAGAGGCTCGGGAACGTCGCCCCGTAGTAGGCCTCGTACTCCCGGTCGGACGCGGCGGCGAGGGCATCCGTGGCGTCGGTGACGTCGTTCATCTTCTCGACGCCGCAGACCATCACGAGGTCCGCCGCACCGGACGCAACCTCGAAGAACCCCAGCCGCAGGGCGGCGGCCCCGGAGGCGCAGGCCGACTCGATCCGGGCGGCCGGGACGCCGAGGAGGCCCATCGCGTCGGCGGCCATCGCCCCGACGTGCTCCTGGCCGACGAACATCCCGGCGGTCATGTTGCCGACGAGCAGGGAATCGACCCGGTCGATCCCCGCGTCCTCGAGGGCGGCGCGGCCCGCGTCGGCCAGCAGGTTGCGCAGCGAGCGGTCCCACAGCTCGCCGAAGGGGGTCATCCCGACTCCGACGATCGCGACTTCTCTCATCTTCAAGTCCCCCTTCCCGTCACTCGTTCATCCGGATCTTGCGCCGGAACTTCACGTACTGGCCGTAGGTCAGGTACACCTTGTTCCTGTCCAGGTGGTCCCGGAGCTTCGGCGCCCTGTCCCGGACCTCGAGGATCCGGTCGGTCACCTGGAAGGCGAACCCGTCCGAGCCGGCACCGGACCCGAAGGAGACCATGAAGATCCGGTCGCCCGGCCGGGCCTCGTCGAGGACGGCGACCAGGCCCGTCGGGGAGGAACCGGAGTACGTGTTCCCCATGGTGTTCACCACCCAGCCGGTCTCGATCTGCTCGCGCGTGAACCCGAGCTTCCTGCCGGCCGTCAGGGGGAACTTCCCGTTCGGCATGTGGAAGATGGCGTACTTGAAGTCCTTCGGCTCGAGCCCGGTCTGCTCGAGGAGCATCTTCGCCGCCGACAGCACGTGCCGGAAGTAGGCCGGCTCGCCGGTGTAGCGCGACCCGTGCCGCGGGTAGTGGGCGTGCTCCCGCCGCCAGAAGTCGGGCGTGTCCGAGGTGTACGAGACGGTCCCCAGCACCTCGGCGACCACGTTCTCCTTCCCGAAGACGAACGCCGATCCGCCGGCGGCCGCCGAGAACTCGAGGGCGTCGCTCGGGGCTCCCTGGCTGGTGTCGGCGCCGATCCCCATCGCGTACTCGACGAGCCCGGCCTCGACGAGGCCGTAGGCGACGAACATCGACTCGGACCCCGCCTTGCAGGCGAACTCGTAGTCGGCGACGTGGATGTCGTGGCCGAGCCCGAGGGCCTCGAGGACGACCGTCCCCGAGGGCTTCACCGCGTAGGGGTGGGACTCGGAACCGATGTAGAGGGCGCCGACCTTCGTGGGGTCGATCCCCGCGCGGGCGAGGGCGTACTTGCCGGCCTGGACCGAGATCGTGATCGTGTCCTCGTCCGGGCCGGGCACCGTCTTCTCCGCGAGGAGCAGGCCGCGCTTGATCGTGGCCGCGTCCTTCCCCCACTGGGCGGCGATCTCCTCCGCCTTGATGCGGTAGCGGGGCACGTAGGCCCCGTAACCGACGATCCCTGACACTTTGGGCCTCCCGATCGCCGGCGCCTTCTCCGTGGATGGAAACCCCGACCGCCCCCCGGGGCACCGGCCGACGTAACCGGGAGGGGTGGGACGTTGCCTGGTCTCAGAAGCCGGGAACCCCGTGCACGGCCCCCGGCGCCCGACGTGGTCGGCCAGTATACGGGGGGACCTTCGCCGCTCCAAGGCCGCCGCGGACCGGATTCCGGAGCAGCCCGAGAACCGAACAGCAGGCGAAGATCGGGCGAGGATGTCCTACCGGCCGAGAGCGCGCTTCTTCGCCTCCCAGCGGGCGAGCCGGCGACCGTCCGCGCTGTTCTCGCAGGGGATCTCGTCCGCCGGGCTCCACGATCCGTTCGCCGGATCGCGCCGGGAGGTCCCGATCCGGTCGGCGGCGAGCCGCCAGTCCGCCCAGGCCCTGGAGCCCGCGGCGTGCAGTTCCAGGAAGGCGTTGCCGTCGCCCTCCGGCCCGGCGTACGCCGTCTCCCCGACCACGTCCGTCGCCCAGGCGGCATCCTCCCGCGCCACGACGACGTCCCGCGAGCATGTCGCGTGTAGCGGAAGCGACGGGCTCCTGGTGCAAGCGGCCCGACTCTCGGGCGCACTGGTGCAAGGAAATGCGGCCACGGGCCCGATTCTGCAAGCCGACAGGGCCGGGAACGCCCGGAAACTTGCCCTGGCGGCCTCTCGCTGCGGCGGGCTTGCATTCGCGGGCCCATGCCGACGACCTGCACCGGATCACCGCTGCCCTGGAGGCGCCGCCCCCGGGCCCGCGATACGTGGAGGGCCCATGGATGTCCCTGGAGGAAACGGCGCTCGTTCGTCGGGAAACGTCCCGGGATTCCACCAGCCGCAGCGACCCCCGCCCACCGGGGCGGAAGCCCCGGAACATCCTGCACGAGAGGGGCTCCGGGCAGAGCCCCGTTCCCGGTGCACCTCCTGCGCGATCAGCCGGCGGCGTCCTGCCCTGCCCCCTCGGCCCGCGCCGGGGTGCCTGCCGCGGTCGCCTGTCCGCTCCAGGCCCGCACGACCGGGGCCAGCAGGAACGCCACGAGGATCCCGCCGCCCACGGCGCCGCCGAGGAGCGCCGGCACCGCGTCCTTCCCCATCGCGTGCCCCAGGCCCAGCAGCGCACCGAGGAAGACCAGCAGAACCGGGAGCGAGACCCAGCAGGCGAGGATCGACCAGGTCACCCACCACGGTTCCGCCTCGGTCAGGCCCAGGAATCCCCGGACTCCCCTTCCGGCCTCGAGCTCGTCCGGGGACCTTCCCTGCCAGCGCGCGGTCGAGGCGACGCTCGCGACGGCAAGTGGACGCAGGGACAGGTCGAGGACCAGGATCGAGACCACCCAGGCGGCTGCGACCACCACGTCCGACCATCCGCCGTCGAGGCGCCTCACCCGCTCGAACAGGCCGAACCACGGAACGAGCACCCAGAGAGCCAGCGGGAGAGCATGGCCGCAGATCCTCCGATGTCCTTCCAGCCTGGCGCGCTCGGAACCCCACGAGAAGATCGCCATTTCGTCCTCCCCCGCCCGGGAATCGACCGGCCGGAACCGCACCCGGGCGTCTCGCACGCCGTGACCGTAGGAAAGAAAACCCCCCGGGTCAACCGGCAGCGGGTACGCGCGGCCGGGATGGCCCGGTACGGGTCTTCCCGGCGGGAGGCGGGCCCGGCAACCCGGGGCTCCGGCCCCGCTTCCTGCAAGGTCCGGGTGCGCCAGCATCGGCGGGCACGCCGTTCCCGCCTTCGAGGAGCCGTTCGCCCGGGCACGGAGACCGTGTCGGATCCGGCACGCCGGTCCCGGAACGGGCCCGGGGGCGGGCCACGAGGGGGGACGACCCGTCGTTCAGGGCTCCTCGGCGCGGTAGGCGACGACGCGGACCTTCTCGAGGGTGATCATCCCCTCGGTGACCATCCGGTCGAGGTCGGGGAGGATCCGCTCGATCTTCTCGGTGCGGT
>CAYQTA010000067.1:0-35973 GCA_964420365.1 uncultured Acidobacteriota bacterium
GCGCGCGCGGTGCCGCGAACCGTGCGGTCAGGTGGACAGGCGGAAGGCCCCGGCGAGGGCCTCGAGCGTCTTCGCCTGGCTCGCCAGCTCCTCCGCCGCGCTGGCCGACTCCTCGGCTCCCGCGGCGTTGCGCTGCACGACATCGTTGATGTCGCCCACGGCGGACTGCACCTCGGCGGCGACCTCCTCCTGGCGCCCGGCCTTGTCCGAGATCTCCTCGACCATCGTCGTGATCGCCTGGATCTCGTCCCGGATCCGGACCAGCTTCTCGAGCACTTCCTGCTGGGCGCGCGCCCCCGCCTCGGAGCTCTTGACCGACCGCTCGATCAGGTCGGCCGTTTCCTGGGCCGCCTCGGCGCTGCGCAGGGCGAGGTTGCGCACCTCCTCGGCGACGACGGCGAAGCCGCGCCCCGCCTCGCCGGCCCGCGCCGCCTCGACGGCGGCGTTCAGGGCGAGCAGGTTGGTCTGGAAGGCGATCTCCTCGATCGTCTTGACGACCTTGGCCGTGGCGGACGCGGACTGCCGGATCTCCTCCATCCGCGCGGAGAGCTGTTCCATGCCCGCCATTCCCTCGTCCGTTGCCCGGCGAACCTCTCCCGAGCGGTCGCGGGCGGCATGGGCCTCGCCGGCGCTGTCCCGGATCACGTCGGCCAGGACCGCGAGGCTCCGGTCGATCTGCTGGAGGGCCTCCGCCTGCTCGCTGGTCCCCTCGGCCAGGTGCTGGCTGCCGGAGCTGATCTCGCCCGAGGCGGCGGAAACCTGGGCGGCGGCCGCGGCGACCTGGCGGAATCCGTGGTCGAGGGCCTCGATCGCCCGGTTGAAGGACTGCTTGATCCGGTCGAAGTCGCCCGCGTATTCCCTCTCGATGCGGGCGGTCAGGTCCCGGTCCGCCACCCGGTCGAGGGCCTCCGCGACGTCGGCGATGGGGGCGGCCATCGCGTCGACCATCTCGTTGCACGCGCGCAGCAGGTCCCGGTAGCAACCCTCGAGTCCGTCGATCTCCGCGCGCCGCGACAGGTCTCCCCCCGCGGCGGCCAGGATGAGGTTCCCGGTCCGCTCCTCGAGGAGCCGGAGAGCCTGGCCGGCGTCCCGGACCGAGCGGGAAAGGATGTCCTCCTCCGAGCGCGGTTCCGGGAGGCGCGACAGGTCACCCTTGGCGAACGCCTCGACCGCCGTGGCCAGCTCCCGGATGTAGCCGGTCATCGAGCGGAAGTCGTCGGCCAGTTGCCCGATCTCGTCGCCGGACTCCCACGTGATCTCCTGGCGGACGTCACCCCGCGCGAGGCTGGCCGCTGCCCGGGTCATCTCGCGAAGCGGCCGGGTGATGTTCCTGCGGCTCCACCACGCGAGGAAGCCGACCGCGGCCGCGAGGATGACGAGGCAGATCCCGAAACTCTCCCAGAAGAACACTCGCACGCTCGCCCGCACCGGGGCGAGCGGGCTGGCGACCTCGAAGGCGCCATGGAGAGGGTGGCCATCGGGGTCGGTCACCTCCGCCTCGTGGCAGTTCATGCACAGCTCGTCCATGCGGATCACCCGCATGAAGTGCAGGACGTCGGTCTCGGGATCGACCCGGGAGATCGTGTCCGGGCCGCCCCGTTTCACCTGGGCGAACAGGTCCTCGAGGAGCCGGGCGCGGAACGCGCCGTGCCGGGCGTCGTTGCGCGGGTCGTACTTCTCGTTGTTCGCCTGGAACGAGACGATGCGGAAGTTCACCCCCTCGTCCTTCGCCGCGTCCATCGCCGCCTGCCAGCCGGCATGGATCCGGTCGGCGTCGACTGCCGCGTCTTCGTCGACGGAGAGCAGGGTGTTCTCCACGGCCTGCTGGGCGTGCACGGCGAGCCCGGTGAAGGAGTCCGCCTTCGCCTCGCGGGCCGCGACGGCGCTTCGCTCGTAGCCTCCAAGGAAGATCCAGAAGGTGGCCGCGAGGACCGTCGCCACGACCACGACCACGAGGCCGATGACGCGCGTTCCCAGCCTCGCGGTTCGGAACGGGTTCCAGGACCGGCCGGCGAGATCGAGCTTCATTCGTGTCCCCTCCCTGCGCGGTTCCGCCGTTCGCCGCGACCGCGTTTCGACGCAGGACGTATCGGTCGAGAAACAAGGGGACTTGAACGGTCCGGATCACCCGGTGAGGGGGGCCCGTTCCCGGGCGGCGGCGCGGCGCAGGACCTCCTCGTAGCGCGCCGCGCTCCGCGCCCAGGAGAAGTCGGCGAGCATCCCCCGCCGGCGGGCGGCGGCGAGCAGGTCCGGACGCGTCCGGAAGACCTCGAGGGCTCGCTCGCACGCCCACCGGAGGCCCTCCGGGTCGGCGTGTTCGAAGACCAGCCCGTTGCCGGAGTCCGGGTGCTCGAGGACGTCGACCACCGTGTCCGCGAGCCCCCCGGTGCGGCGGACGACCGGGAGGGTCCCGTACCGGAGGGCGATCATCTGGCCGAGCCCGCACGGCTCGAAGCGGCTCGGCATCAGGAAGAAATCCGCCCCGCCGTAGATCCGGTGGGCGAGCCCCTCGTCGAACCGCTCGACGACGGCAACCGACTGGCGCCACGTGGCGGCGAGCCCGCGGAGCGAGTCGACCAGGGCCGGGTCCCCGGTGCCCAGCACCACGAGCTGGGCGCTCTCCCGGACGAGCCACGGGGCGACCGCGGCGACCAGGTCGATCCCCTTCTGGTGGACGAGGCGGCTGACCACCCCGAAGAGAGGCAGGGAAGGATCGACCCGGAAGCCGAGGGCGTGCTGGAGGGCCTCCTTGGCCGCCGCCTTGCCGGCGGGGCGTGCCGCATCGTAGGGGACCGGCAGCCAGGGGTCCCGGGACGGGTCCCAGGTGCGAACGTCGAGGCCGTTCAGGATGCCGACCAGGTCGTCGCCGCGGGCCAGGAGGTCCCGTTCCAGGCCCTCCCCGAAGCCGGGCCAGACGATCTCCCGGGCGTAGGTGGGCGAGACGGTGATCACGACCGTGGCGTGCCGGATTCCTCCCTTGAGGAAGTTGGCGTTGCCGAGGGCCTCGGCCCCGTCGGCATCGAGGAAGAGGTCCGGGACCCCGAGCTCCCGCAGGAGACCGAGCGGGAAGACCCCCTGGTGGGCCAGGTTGTGGATCACGAGGGCGGTCGGCGCACCACGGAGCGGGTCGTCCCAGCGGGGGGTGCCCCGGAGCAGCGTGGCGATCGGTGCGGCCGGCCAGTCGTGGAGGAGGAGGGCGCCCGGGGCCAGTCCCCGCTCCCTGAGCCAGGCGATCGCTGCCGCGGCGAACCAGCCGAAGCGCAGCCCGTTGTCGCCGTACGCGCCGCCTCCCGGGGGACCGTAGACGCCGTCCCGGTCGTGGAGCTCCGGCTGGTGGAGGAAGACGACCCGCACTCCCCGGTCCTCGATCTCGAGGGCATTCCCCGAGAGCACGCCGCCGAGCCACGGGACGTCGACGCGGGCCCGCGGACCGGGGAGGGGACCGGAGACCGCCGCCGCCGCCCGCAGCGCCGGGCGGTACCCGGGCAGGATGACGATCACCTCGTGGCCGGCCGCCGCCTGGGCGGCGGGCAGGGAGCCGACGACGTCCCCGAGGCCCCCGACCTTGACGAAGGGAGCCATCTCCGGCGCGGCGTGTACGATGAGCATGCCCGGATTATCCCCCGCGCCGGCCGCGCCCGGTAGCGGGTTCCCGGGAGGAGCGGGATGCGGATCGGAAGGGAGGCGCTCGAGGAGGTCCTGGCGGAGGGCCGGAGACTCGGCTTCGCCGCCTGCGGGGCCGCCCCGCTCGTTCCCTCGCGGATGGGGCGTGCCCTCGCCGAGTGGTTCGAGCGGGGATGCCACGCCGGGATGAAGTTCCTGCCGCGAACCGCTCCGACCCGGCTCGATCCGCGCACGAAGTGGAACTGGGCCCGGGGAGCCCTCGTTGCCGCGCTCTCCTACGCCGGGGGGCCGCCCCAGGTGGGGACTCCCGGGGCGGACCCCGGGGGGCCGGGGGTGGTGCGCTACGTCTCCCGGTACGCCCGGGGTCGGGATTACCACGACGTCCTGAAGGAACGGCTCCGGGCCTGGGGCGACCGGGCCGAGGAGATCGCCGGTTTCCCGTTCCGGCGGCTCGCCCTCTGCGACACGTCGGCGGTCCTCGAGCGGGAGCTGGCCGTCCGGGCCGGGCTCGGCTGGATCGGGAAGAACACCTGCCTCGTCCTCGAGGAGGGGAACTCCTTCGTCTTCCTCGGGGTGCTCCTCGTCGAGGCGGAACTGCCGGTCGATTCTCCGCCGGCGGACCTGCTCGACTCCTCCCGGTGCCGGGACTGTCGTGCCTGCCTCGACGCGTGTCCGACCGGGGCCCTGGTGGAGCCGTTCGTCCTCGATGCCCGGCGGTGTCTCTCGTACCTGGCGATCGAGCACCGCGGGCCGATCCCCGCCGGGTTCCACGGGGCGATCGGGACGCGGCTCCTCGGCTGCGACGCCTGCCAGGACGCCTGCCCGTGGAACCGGGTCGCCGGCATGCCCGGGGCGCCCGACCCGGCCCTCGCGCCGCTCCCCGCCCTCGAGGAGCTCTCCCTCGCCGACGTGGCCGCGCTGTCCGAGGAGGGGTTCCGCGCCCGGTTCCGGGGCACGGCCATCGCCCGGGCGAAGCGGGCGGGCCTCGTGCGAAACGCGCTCGTCGTCGGGGCGAACCTCGCGGACCCGGGGGTGGCGAGCGTGGCGGAGCGCCTCGTCGACGATCCGGACGAGGGGGTGCGCGCGGCGGCCCGGGCCTGCCTCGCCCGCCTCGCCGGAGACGATCCCCGTGAGTGACTTCGATCGCTACCGGGGGCGCTACGAGGACGCCGTCCGGGCGTCGATCGCGTTCGCCGGCCGGGGCGACGGCTTCTTCCTCGATGTCCAGGCAGACCCGTTGGCGGCGACGTTGGCACTGCCGCTGCTGGTCGTGCGCGGGGGACGATCGCCCCGGGCGATCGCGGTCCTGGTCGTGCCGGCCTGGAGCGGAGTGCTCGCCTGGCGGGGGGCCGGGTACGACCCGGTGAGCCGGGACCTCCGCGGCGACGGCAGCGCCAACCGGACGAGGGAGATCCTCGAGGAACTGCACCGGGAGGACCCGCGGGCGCGGGGTGGTCCTCCTCTCCCGGAACTCCGGGCACCGGCTCGCCCTCACGGCCGGCCTCGACCACGCCCGGGGACGCGCGGTCGTCGCGAACCTGGCGGCCGGCGCCGAGGTGCCCGGCTGGGCCTCCCTGGTCGTCGCGATCCTCTTCCCGGGAGCGGTCCAGCTCGTCTCCCTCGGCATCGTCGGCGAGCACGTCGGGCGCATCTCCGAGGAGGCCAAGGGCCGCCCGCTCTACGTGGTCGACCGCGTCCTCGGCGACGGACCGGCCGCGGCCCGTCGAGGCGCCGATCGGACGGGAAGAGGGCCCGGCAGGCGGCCCTCCCCGGGCACGCCGGACATCCCCCGGGTGACGGGTCCCGGCGGCCGCTCTCGCCGTGAGCTGTTGCTTACCGCCGGGCTCCCGTGGTGGGGTCAGTTTCCGTGTCCGCCGGTCTGCTGGTTGTTCAGGTCGTGGCCTCCCTCGCTGGCGGAGACCGACACGCAGTTTATGCTGCTCTTGCTGCCGTCGTAGCACTCGTAGCGGCAATGGTCACCGGTCTCGTAATCCAGGCTCTTGAGACCGCCGTAGAGGGCACAGGTGGCAGGCGCCCCCGCCATGCACTCTTCGGCGGAGCAATCGGTCGCCATCAGGTGACCGTCGATCCCGACCGGCACCCGGTACCAGATGAGCACGTCGTACTGGTCACCGTTGTTGATGAGAACCTCGCGCTCCTGCTCGGGCGTCAGCGGATTCCTGATGAGCAAGGTATTCAGTTCCTTGTCCGGCTCGGCAGACGGACGACGCAGGACCACCTGGGCCGGAGTCACCTCGGAGTTCACGAACTGAAGGTGGGTCCCGTTCTCCAGCTCGACAGTCATGTCGAAGGTGTAGGGTGCGACCTCCTTGCTGGTGGCCCAGCCCTGGACGCCGTCGATGACGACCTGGTAGGTCTCCGCCTGAGCGACGGGAGTGAGCAGCAGGAACAGGGTTGCGATGATGGCACCGTACTTCATCCTGGCCTCCTTTCCGGTCTCGGGAAGGCCGCATCCGGGTCGCGGTCCTCGGGGAAGAACCACGGCTGCACGCTGAGCTCTTGCCGCGTGGCGGGTGTGCAGGCGGCGAATCGACCTGGCGGGCGCATCCCCGGGGTTCCGGCTCCATGCATCCCGAAACCTCCGTGGCCCCCCTCCGCCGGCTCCCACCACGGATGCAGCGGGAACACGGACCACCCAAGGTAAAGATACGAGTCCGCCCGAGGCCGGATCAAGGGGTCGGGGCGGGAGCTGCGTACCGGGGAACGAGAAATCCATGCGCCCGGCGCATGGGGGTGCCATGCATACGGCGGGTCGGGATCCATGCGTCCAGCGCATGACGCTGCGATGCGTCCGCGGGTGGGGATCCGTGCGCGTGGCGCATGGGCATCCCATGCGTGCAGCGGGTCGGGATCGATGCGCGTGGCGCACGGGGTTCCACCTGGATCGCGACGCCAAGGGCATTCCGGGCGAGGATGCGCCGATCGGACGGGAAGAAGGCCCGGCAGCCGGACCTCTCCGGGCATGCCGGACATCCCCCGGGGATCTGTCACCCGGGGGAACACATCCCCTCCCCGGGTGTCCCCTCCCGGGCGGGACATGGCGCCTCCGGGGGCATCCCGGGTCGATCTTGGCGCGGTGGTGAAGGCGAAACCGCCTGTCCGGGAAGCGGTTGCTACGATCGGCTGGATTCGCGGGCGCCGGTCCTTTCCCGCGCCGCGTCCCCGGCCGGGGCCCGCCGGTGACACGCCGAGGGGGGATGTGTACCGCGAGGTGACAGCTCGAGGAGGGATGTTCCCCCCCGGTGGCCCGTCCCCCCGGTGGCGAGGTCGTCAGCGAAGGACCTGCATCCGAACGCGGAAGCGGGCGGCGGCCGAGATATGCTGGTTTCGTCTCCTGAGCCCGATCAAGGTGCCGGGCAGGCGGTGAGCGCGGCTCGAGCGCGGGAGATGCCCGGGAGCGCCGGTCGAGGCTCGGCCGGAGCCGGGTCGGGGCCCGGGGGACCGGAAGGAAGCGATGAACGGGATCAGGGTCGAGGGCGTCACCTTTCGCTACCGGGGCGGCGGGTTCCGGCTGGAGGTGCGGGAGCTCGTCGTCGCCCCGGGAAAGGTGACCGCCCTCGTCGGTCCCAACGGGGCGGGGAAGACCACGCTCCTGCACGTCGTGGCCGGGTTGCTGCCGCCGGATGCCGGCACGGTGCTGGTGGGAGGGCGGCCGGCCGAAAGTCGCCTGCGCGAGGGAGGCATCGGGTTCTGCCCCGATTCGTTCCCGCCGGCCGGTCGCCGGACGCTTCGCGCCTGGGCGGGCTGGATCGCGGAACTGAGGGAGGGAAGGACTCCCGGGCCCGGTGCGATCGACGCGCTCGCGGCGGGCCTGGGGGTGACCGGCCTGCTCGACCGGCCCCTCGGGCGGCTCTCCCGCGGCCAGGCGAAGCGTGCGGGTCTCCTGCTGGCGCTGGTGGGGGAACCGCCGGTCGTCCTGCTGGACGAGCCGACCGCGTACCTGGACCCGGACGCGGTGGTCCTGTTGCGGGAGACGATTCTCGGGCTCCGGGAACGCGGGGTGACGGTCCTGGTCAGCAGCCACCACCTGGACGAGCTCGAGAGGATCGCGGACGAGGCGGTCTTCCTCTCCCGGGGCCGGCTGGTGTCCCATGAACGCGTTCCCGGGGGAGCCGCGCGACCCTGCGAGCTCGTCGTGTCCGCGTGGCCGGGGGAGGCCCGTCGGCGATGGTCGGAAGCGGACTGGACCCCGCTGGAGGACGGCCGGGTCCGGGTCCGCGTTCCCTGCGCGGCCGAGGCCGAGCTGGCCCGGATCGAGGGGTTTCTCCTCGGGGCGGGCGAACGGGTCTACGAGGTCCGGCTTCCCGGCGGTTCCCTGGAGGAGCGGTACCGTGACAGGATGGACTCGCGGGACGGCGCATAGGATCGTCGTGGTGCTCCGGGCGGTTTTCTCCGAGGCCCTGCGGGGACGCCGGGTGCGGTGGGGATGGCCGGCCCTGGCGGTCGTCTCGCTGCTGATGGCGAGCTGGGCCGCGGAGCGGGGGAACGGCGCCGTTCTCGGCACGTTCCTCTTCTCGGGGAACTTCGCGATCCTGTGCGCGGGCGGCATTCCGCGCGAGGAGTACCGGTCGGGGAGGGCGACGGCCCTCCTGCTCGGGGGAGTCTCCCGCGGTCTCCACCACGTCGGCGTGGGGCTGGCCTGGACGACCGTCTTCCTCGGCGGGTCGTTCCTGTTCGCGGGAGCGATGCGGGCCTGGGCGCTCGTCTCCGGCCGGCCCCCGCTGTCGCCGGCCGCGGCGGTGGGCATCCCGCTCGGGTTTCTCTCCCTGCTGGCGGCTGCCTGGCTTCTCGGTGTCCTCCTGCCGTCGTGGACGAACGTCGCCGCCGTCGTCGGGATCGGCATCGCGCTGCGGATGGTCGAGGGGTACCCGGAGACCTTCGGCGTGTTCTCGTCCCTGGCGCGCCTGGTGGTCGGTTCGTCCTCCTCCGGGAGCTGTACGCTGGCCGGACGCGACGCGGGGATCGTGCTCGTCGCCGCGACGGCCCGGTGGCTGGTCCTGCTCCTCCTCGGGGCGCTGGTCGCGGAGACGAGGTTCGCCGCGAGGCGCCTCGGGCGGGTCTCCCTGGAGGCGGCCTCCCGTTCCTGAGCTGGCGCCGGGTGGACGGCCCGGTCGCTCGCTGGCGGCGCCACGTCCCGTCGCCGGGAAGAAGAGCGCCCCGGGCGGGGGCCCGGGGCGCTCGGTGCGTGCGTTCGAGCCGGGCGGTCCGCTCAGCCCTTCTGCTCGGCGACGAAGGACTTGATCCACTCGGTCGTCACCGACTTCGGGCGCTCGATCGGGAGGCCGAGACCCCGGTCCCAGCACAGGGAGGCGAGCGTCCCCATCGCACGGGAGACGCCGAAGAGCACGGTGTAGAAGTCGTACTCGTTCATCCCGTAGTGCACGAGGAGGCAGCCCGAGTGGGCGTCCACGTTCGGCCACGGGTTCTTGGCCTTGCCGTGCTCCTGGAGGATCGGGGGAACGACCTCGTAGAGCAGGCTGACGATCTTGAAGATCGGGTCGTCCGGCAGGTGCTTCTGGGCGAAGTCCCGCTGGGCGGTGTAGCGCGGGTCGGTCTTGCGCAGCACGGCGTGGCCGTAGCCGGGGACGACCTGCCCGGAGTTCAGCGTGTCCCAGATGTACTGCTTGACCTTCTCCTTGTCGTACACGTCGTCGCCGAGGGTCTCCCGCATCTTGTGAATCCAGCGGAGAACCTCCTGGTTGGCGAGACCGTGGAGCGGCCCGGCGAGGCCGTTCATCCCGGCGGCGAGGGAGAGGTAGGCGTCGGACAGGGCCGAGCCGACCAGGTGGATCGTGTGGGCCGAGACGTTGCCTCCCTCGTGGTCACAGTGGAGCACGAGGTAGAGCCGCATCAGCTCGGTGAACTCGGGGTTCTCGTACCCGAGCATGTGGGCGAAGTTCGCCGCCCAGTCCATGTCCTTCGGGCCGGCGGGGATGTGGGCGCCCTCGTGGTAGCTGCGCCGGTACACGTAGGCGGCGACGTGCGGGAGGTTGGCGAGGAGGTTCATCGTGTCCTCGTACATCGGGTCCCACAGGTCGTACTTGGAGATCCCCTCCCGGTAGCGCTTGGCGAAGATCGAGTCCTTCTGGAGCGCCATGATGCCGACGGAGAACTGGGTCATCGGGTGGGCGTCCACCGGCATCGCGTCGAGGGTCGCCTTGACGTGCTCCGGCAGGCCCTCGCGGGACCGCCACTCGCCGGTGACCTCCTTGACGTCGTCCTCGGAGGGAAGCTCGCCGGTCAGCAGGAGCCAGAAGATCCCCTCCGGGAGCGGCTCCTCGCCGCCGGGGGCCTTCGGGAGCTTCTCGCGGACCTCGGGAATCGAGTACCCGCGGAAGCGGATTCCCTCGTAGGGGTCGAGGGCGGACGTCTCGGTGACCATGCACTTGATGCCGCGCATGCCGCCGTAGGCCTGGGCCACCGTCACGTCCGAGATCTTGACGTCGCCGTGCTCCTTGCGGAGGGTCTTCACCTCCTCGGCCAGCGCCGAGACCTTCTGGTGGAAGAGTTCCTTGAGCTTGCCCATCGCTTGCTCCCCTTTCCCCTCGTCCCGGCGCCGGCCGGCCGGCGCGGGAGGGCTCGTCGATCGATTCGTCTCAGCCGGAACCACCCTGCTCCCCGGCCGGGGGAACGGCCCGGGGAGGGAGGAACGATCCTAATACAGGGCGGGGGTCGATGGCTAGCAAACCAGTTTCATGTCGGCATTTATGGGCAAAACTAACCCGTAAGTGACGTTTCGCGGGCCCGGGAGACCAGGGCCTCCTCGAGCCTGCGGGGGAGGGCGTCCAGCACGTTCTCCGGCACCCTGCCGGCGAGCCTTCCCATGAACTCCCGGTGGGGCCGTCCCCGGCGCCAGGAGGGTTCCCGGGGCGGGTGGGCGAGCCAGCGCTCCACCAGGTCGACCCGGGGCGCGACCAGGAGCGTCGCCGCGTAGTGGACGATTCCCCGGGAACGGTGGAGCGCCGACCCGGAGACCTTCCGGTCGCCGAGGGCGAGGTCCGAGGTGCCCCGGCGCTCGATGCCCGGCACCCCGCACGCGGCGAGGGACTCCACCATCCAGGCGGTCACCCGGTCGAACCAGGCCCGGACGCCCCCGATGCCCGGGACCGGGAGGACCACCGTCACCAGCAGGTTTCCCGGGTCGAGGACGACGGCGCAGCCGCCGCCCGGCCTCCTGCGGACCCCCGCCCGGTCGGCGAGCACCGCGGGCAGGTTCAGCTCCAGCTCGGGGCGGGAGCCGCGCCCGAGCACGATCTCGACCCGGGGAGCGGGGCGGACGGAGATCACCGGCCGCCCGGTCTCCCGGGCCAGGTCGACCAGCGGGTCGTCCTCGTCCCAGCGCGGGATCGCGGCGGGGAAGGGAGCGTTCAACGGGAGCCGGGGTCCCCGGGGGCCGGATCGCCGCCCCCGTCCTCGCCCGCGGCCCCCGCCGGGGCGGGCTTCTTCCCGGATCCCGGCTCGCCGGGGGCGGGTTCCTCGGCCCTGAGGAAGCGGTACTGGCGGCGGTGGAGAAGGCGGCTCTCCCGGAGCTCGAGGACCACCGTGTCCCCCGGCGCCGGCACCGTCTCGCCGCCGAACGACGCGGCATAGACCGGCAGCTCCCGCCCGTCGGGCAGGCGGACGAGCAGGCCGGTCACCGCGGTCCCGGTGCCGCGGGGCCGGATCGGCTGGACGACCGTGGCCTCGACGGTCTTCCCCGTCGGCGTGCCCGGCCCGACGTCGAGGGCGACCCCGAGCGCGACGAGAACGGCGACGATGGCGGCGAGTCCGGCCACCCAGGGAACCCAGCGGGGGGTGGCCGGCTCTTCCTGCCGCCGCTTCGCCCGTCGCAGCTTCCTCAGGTTGCTCATCCCACCTCCTCGGGGCCCGGCCGGGGAGACCGCGGACCCCGGCGCATTCTACGCCGGGGGGTGACCGGCCTCCCGGCGCGGGCGACCGGAACCGCCGATCAGCCCTGCTTTCCGGTCGTCCCGAGGAAGACGTGCACCGGTTCGCCCAGGGCGACCTCGGCGGCTTCCATCCACGCCTCGGAGATCGTCGGGTGGGGGTGGATCGTCACCGCCAGGTCCTCGAGGGTCGCCCCCATCTCGATCGCCAGGGCCATCTCGGCGATCACGTCGGAGGCGTGGGGACCGACGATCCCGGCGCCGAGGATCCGCCCCGTGCCCCTCTCGGCGATCACCCGGGCGAAGCCGTCCCGCTTTCCCATCGCGAGGGCCCGCCCGAGGGCGGCGAGGGGGAACTTCCCGGCCGTCACGTCGGCCCCCTGCGCCTCCGCCTCGGCGAGGGTCATGCCGACGGTGGCCACCTCGGGGTCGGTGAACACGACGGCCGGCACGCAGGCGTTGTCGTACGCGGCGTCCTTCCCGGCGAGCACCTCGGCGGCGACCTTCGCCTGGCGGGATGCCCGGTGGGCGAGCATCGGGCCCGGCGTCACGTCGCCGATCGCGAGGACGTGGGGCACCCTCGTGCGGCAGCGGTCGTCGACCGGCAGGAACCCGCGCTCGTCGGTCTCGAGCCCGAGCGCCTCGAGGCCGATCCCGTCCGTGTTGGGCGTGCGCCCGACGGCGAGGAGCACCCGGTCGAACTCGCGGGTCTCCTCGGAGCCGTCCTTCCGGGCGAGGACGACCCGGCAGGCGTCCCCGTCCCGCTCCATTGCTCTCACCGTCGTCTCGAGCCACAGGTCCCGGAACCGGCGCCGCGCGCTCTTCTCCACGACGGCCGCCAGGTCCCGGTCGACGCCGGCGAGGATCTCCGGGAGCACCTCGACGACGGAGACCTCGCTGCCGAGGCCGGCGTAGACGAAGCCGAGCTCGAGGCCGATGTACCCGGCGCCGACGACCAGCAGCCTCCCGGGGATTTCCTCGAGGGAGAGCGCGTCCCGCGAGGTCCACGCGTCCATTCCCTCGGCGAGGGGGAGTGTCTTCACGCGGGAGCCGGTGGCGAGGATCGCCCGCCGGAACTCGATGGCGGCGACCTCGGCCCCCTCGAGGGCCACCCGGTGGGGGCCCTCGAAGCGGGCGCGGCCCCGGACGATCTCGACGCCCCGCCGCTCGAGGAGGCCCCGCACCCCCTTCGCGAGGGTGTCCGAGACCTGGCGGCGGAACCGCTGGAGTCCCTTCCGGTCGACGCGCACGCCGTCCGCCAGGAGCCCGAACCGCTTGCCTCCCCGGACCGCCTCGGCCAGCTCCGTCGCGTGGACCAGCGCCTTCGAGGGGATGCACCCCTCGAGCAGGCAGACCCCGCCGAGCTGCTCCCGCTCCTCGACGAGGGTGACCTCGAGGCCGAGGTCGGCGGCGTGGATCGCGGCGACGTAGCCACCGGGCCCGGCGCCGATCACCAGGACGTCCGTTTCCTGGGCGAGGGATCCCATCACCATCCGCGCGTCCTCCTCAGGGCGTGTCGAGGAGCCACGAGATCGGCTCCTCGAGGCGCCGGCGCAGCTCGTTGACGAAGCGGGCGGCGTCCGCGCCGTCCGCGATGCGGTGGTCGAACGCCAGGGTCACCGGCAGGATCGTGCGAACGACGATCTCGCCTCCCCGGACCACCGGCCGCGGCCTCGCCGCGCTCATCCCGAGGATCGCGCACTCCGGGTAGTTGATCGTCGGGATCATGCCGGTGCCGCCGAGGGGGCCGACGTTCGTCACGGTGAACGTCCCGCCCTGCAGGTCCTCGACCCCGATCCTGCCCGTCCGCGCCTTCTCGGCGAGGACGGCGATCTCGGAGGAGATCTCCCGGATCGACTTCCGGTCCACGTCCCGGATCACCGGGACGATCAGCCCCCGGCCCGAGTCGACCGCGATGCCGAGGTTCCAGAACTTCTTGTAGACGATCTCCTCGCGGACCGGGTCGAGGCTGGCGTTGAACATCGGGAAGTCCCGGAGGGTGCGGGCGACCGCTTTCAGGACGAAGGCCAGCAGCGTGAGGCGCGCGCCGCCCCGCTCCCGCTCCTTCCGCCGGAACTCCTCGAGGACGGTGACGTCCACGTCCTCCATGTGGGCGACGTGGGGGACGACCACCATCGAGGTCGTCATCTTCCGCGCGACCTTGCGGCGGATCGATCGCAGCGGCTCCTTCTCCACCGGGCCCCACTTCTCGAAGTCAGGCAGCGCACCGACCTCGAGGAAGGGGACCCGGCCGCCGCCGGTGAAGGCGGGCGACACGTTGCCGGTCGCCTCCACCGGGGCCGCCGCCGGGGCGCCTCCTTCCGCGAACCGGCGCACGTCTTCCGGCGTCACCCGGCCACCGGGACCGGTCCCCGGCACCCGCCGGAGATCGACCCCGAGCTCCCGCGCGAGGCGCCGGGTGGACGGAGCGGCGGCGACCCGGCGGGGCGGGACGGCGGCCGGGGCCGTCGCGTCCCGCGGCCCCGCGGGCGCCGGGGTCGCCGCAGGGGTCTCGGCGGGGGGCGGAGACTCCTCGACGGGGGTTTGCTCCGCCGCCTCGCCGCTCCCGTCGTCGATCACCACGATCACCTGGCCGACCTCGATCGTGTCGCCGGGCTTGCCGACGACCTTCACGACCTTCCCTCCGCGGGGAGAGGGGATCGTCACCGCGGCCTTGTCGGTCTCCACGTCGAGGAGAGGCGCGTCCTCGTCGATGGTATCCCCGGGGGAAACGTGCCAGGCGAGGATCTCTCCCTCGTGGATCCCTTCTCCCAGGTCCGGCAGCCTGAACTCGTACACGTCCCGGTCCTCCTCGGCTCAGAAGTCGAGGGTCTCCTCGATCCCCTTCCGGATCCGCTCCACCCCGGGGAAGAACGCCTCCTCCCGGGCGAAGTACGGGGTGTTGATGTCCCAGGAGGAGATCCGCTTCACCGGCGCCTCCAGCCAGAGGAGCGCGCCGTCGTTGACCGTTGCGATCACCTCCGAGGCCGGCCCGAAGGAGAGGGGGGCTTCCTGGACGACGACCATCCGACCGGTCTCCTTCACCGCCCGGACGATGGCCTCCCGGTCGAGGGGCGAGATCGTCAGCAGGTCGACCACGCGGATCGAGACGCCCCGCTCCTCCTCCACCTGCTCGACCGCCGCCAGCGTCGGCCGGAGCATCGCCCCCCAGGTGACGACGGCCAGGTCGTCGCCGTCGCGGGCGATCCGCGCCCGCCCGATCTCCATCGTCTCGGGCTCCTCCGGGACCTCCTCCCGGAACGCCCGGTACGACTTCTTGGGCTCCATGAAGATCACCGGGTCCGGGTCCCGGATCGCCGCCGCGAGCAGCGCCCGCGCGTTCCGCGGCGTCGAGGGGATCACCACCTTGAGCCCGGGGACGTGGGCGAAGATCGCCTCGCGGCTCTCCGAGTGGTGCTCGAGGGCGCGCACGCCGCCGCCGTAGGGCATCCGGACGACCAGCGGCACCCCCCGCTGGCCGCAGGTGCGCGAGCGGTAGCGGGCGGCGTTCCCCTCGAGCTGCCCGAGCGCGAGCAGGGCGAACCCGGAGAACTGGATCTCCGCCACCGGGCGCAGGCCCCCGAGGGCCATCCCGATCGCCGTGCCGACGATCGCCGACTCGGCGAGGGGCGTGTCGATCACCCGGGTCTCGCCGAACTCGGCGAGCAGGCCCGCGGTCACGCGGAAGACCCCCTCGTTGACGCCGACGTCCTGGCCGAGGACGAGGACCGAGTCGTCGCGCCGCATCTCCTGGTGAAGGGCGAGGTTGATCGCCTGGACCATCGTCATCCGGGCCATCAGTCCACCCCCTTCCCCGCGTCGGCTCCCGGCAGGGAGGCGAGGAACTCCCGCCGCTGGGCCTCGAGCTCGGCGGGCGGCGTCGCGTAGACCCGGTCGAACGGGACGTCCGGCCGGGGCGGTTTCCAGGTCTCGTAGGCCTTCACCGCGGCGTCGATCGTTTCCCGGCAGCGCGCCCGCAGCTCTTCCTCGCGGGCCTCGTCCCACAGCTTCCGCTTCTCGAGGAGCAGGCGGGTCCGCACCAGCGGGTCCCGTCGCTGCCAGGGCTCGACCTGCTTCTCGTCCCGGTACTTCGTCGGGTCGTCCGCGGTCGTGTGCATCATCAGGCGGTAGGTCAGCGCCTCGACCAGGGTCGGTCCCTCGCCGGCGCGGGCGCGGGCGAGGGCGTCGCGCACGGCGACGTACGTCGCGAGCGGGTCGTTTCCGTCCACCCGGATGCCCGGCACCCCGTAGGCGATCGCCTTCTGGGCGATGGTCTCCGCCGCGGTCTGCTTCTCGAACGGGGTGGAGATCGCCCACTGGTTGTTCTGGCAGACGAACACGACCGGGGCCTTCCAGGCGCCGGCAAAGTTCAGCGCCTCGTGGAAGTCGCCCTCCGAGGTCGAACCGTCGCCGAAGAAGGCGACCACGGCGGCGTCCCCGCCGCGGTACCGTTCCGCGTACGCGAGGCCGACCGCGTGGGGAAGCTGGCTCGCCAGGATCACGGCGATCGGGAGCGTGCGGGCTTCCTCGGGAAAGACGTTCCCCTCCTCCCAACCGCCCCAGTACAGGAGGATCGTCGAGAGGGGGATCCCCCGCATCAGCATCGCCCCCATCTCGCGGAACGAGGGGACCAGCCAGTCGCGGGGGCCCATCGCCAGCGCCGGTCCCACCGACGCGGCCTCCTGGCCGGTGGCGGGCCCGAACGTCCCGATCCGGCCCTGGCGCTGGAGGCGCAGCATCCGCTGGTCCGCCTCCCGGGCCAGGACCATCGCCTCGTAGAGACGGACCAGGTCTTCCTCGGGGAGGCCCGGGTCGAGCCTCGGGTCGACCTTCCCCTTCTCGTCCAGCACCTGGAGGAAAGGCACCTGGAACCTGTGCACGATCTTGCGCGGCATCGTCGTCGTCCTCGGGTGGCGCCGGGATCCTACACGGCCCGCCGGGGGGCGGAACAGGGCGCGGCTGACTTACCAGTCAAGAGACCTAGTCAGTCGCCGGAGCAGGGAAAACGCGGCGCCGGGGCGCCGCGTCTCCCCCGGATCACTTCGCCTGCTTGCGAGCCAGCTCGTCGTCGATCACCTCCTGGAAGGTCTCGAAGGGCTGGGCGCCGGAGATCAGCCGGCCGTTGACGAAGAACGCCGGGGTGCCCGTGACGCCCGCCTGCCGGCCGGCCTCCATGTCCTTCTCGACCTCGGCCTGGCGGCGGCCCGACTCGAGGCATTCCTTGAACTTCGCCTGGTCGACGCCGACCTCGCCGGCGAACTTCACCAGGCTGTCCTTGTCGAGGGAGTGCTGGTTCTGGAACAGCTTCTCGTGGTAGGCCCAGTACTTGTCGTTGCCCCCGAGCTCGTAGACGCAGCCGGCGGCCTGGGCGGCATCCATCGCGTGCTGGTGGAAGCCGAGGGGGAAGTCGCGGAAGACGTATCGCACCTTGCCCTTGTACGCCTCCAGGACCCGCGCGATCGTCCGCTCGGCCCGCCCGCAGAACGGGCACTGGTAGTCGGAAAAGGCGACGATCGTCACCGGGGCGTTCGCCGGTCCCTCGGCCGGGTCGTCGTCCACCGAGACCTCGATCCGCGGCGGCTCGAGGAGCACCCGGACCGTGGTCTCCTTCTTGAGCGACGCCACCAGGTCCTCGTAGAGGCGCTGGGCCTGCTGCCGCTTGAGGAAGTCGATGATGCGCGGCTTCGCCTGCTCGAGGGTCTGGCCCCGCAGCTTGCTCTTGTACTTCTCGTAGGTCTGCTGGATCTCGTCGTCGGTCGGCTCGGTGACCTTCGAGTCGACGTGGTCCTGGAGGTACTGGTCGAGGGTCTTCCCCTCCTTCTTCGCCGCCGCCTCGAGGAGATGGTCCTCGACGATCCGGTCGAGGGTCTGCTTGAGGATCTCGTACTCCTGCTGCCGCAGCTTCTGGAGCTGGGCGGCGGCGGCCTCGGTCAGCTCGGCCCGGGTGATCGGCTGGCCGCCGACCAGGGCGACCACGTCGCCGCCGTTCGCCGGCGCGCCGGCGAGGACCGGGAAAACCGCCGCCAGGGCGAGAACGAGGAGGAACGCGAGGGAACGTGTCGGTGTCATCATGGATTCTCCGCGGATGCGGCCGGCGGGGCGTTCGCGGGTCGGGACCCCTCCGGGCCGGAACGTCTTAGACTAGCGGCGGGCCGGGGGAGCGGCAAATCGGGACCCCCGGGGTCGGTAATGCGGCTGCCGGGAGGCGGCGGGCCGGACAGGAGGAACCGATGACCACGCGGGACGAGGACTTCCGGCTTTCGCGGGACCCCCGCATCGAGCCGCCGGCGGGCCCGGTCGTGCTCGTGATCCTGGACGGGGTCGGGATCGGGCCCGGGGACGAGTTCGATGCCGTGGCCCTCGCCCGGACCCCCACGATCGACCGGGTGCGCCGCTCGGGGTGGACCACCCGGCTCAAGGCCCACGGCACCGCGGTCGGCCTTCCGAGCGACAAGGACATGGGGAACTCGGAGGTCGGCCACAACATCCTCGGCGCGGGACGCGTGTTCGACCAGGGGGCGAAGCTCGTCGACCGGGCGATCGAGACCGGGGAGATCTGGAAGGGGGTCTGGGCCGACATCGTCGAGCGGCTCCGGCGGACGGGGGGCGCCCTCCACCTCATCGGGCTGCTCTCGGACGGGAACGTCCATTCCCACGAAAAGCACCTTCATGCCCTCCTGCGCCGTGCCGACGAGGAGGGGCTGCGCCGGGTCTACGTGCACGTCCTGCTCGACGGGCGGGACGTGCCGGAGACGTCGGCCCTCGTGTACATCGACCGGCTCGAGGAGGTCCTCGCGGAGATCCGGCGGAAGGGGGACCGGGACTACCGCATCGCCTCCGGCGGCGGCCGGATGGTCGTGACGATGGACCGCTACGAGGCGGACTGGTCGATCGTCGAGCGGGGCTGGCATGCCCACGTGCTCGGGGACGCCCGGCCGTTCCGCTCGGCCCGGGAGGCGATCGAGACGTTCCGCCGGGAGGAACCGGGAATCATCGACCAGTACCTCCCCGCGTTCACGATCGTCGGGGAGGACGGGCACCCGGTCGGCCCGATCGTCGACGGCGACGCCGTGATCCTCTTCAACTTCCGCGGGGACCGGGCGATCGAGCTCTCCCGTGCCTTCGAGGAGGGGGACGAGTTCGACAAGTTCGACCGGGTGCGGCGCCCGGACGTGCTGTTCGCCGGGATGATGCTCTACGACGGCGACCTCGGGATCCCCCGGCGCTACCTGGTCCCGCCCCCCGCGGTGCAGAAGACCCTGTCGGAGTACCTCGCGCGGAACGGGATCCCCCAGTTCGCGGCGGCCGAGACCCAGAAGTTCGGTCACGTGACGTACTTCTGGAACGGCAACCGGTCCGGGAAGTTCGACCCGGTCCTCGAGGAGTACGTGGAGATCCCGTCCGACCAGGTGCCGTTCGACCGGCGCCCCTGGATGAAGTCGGCCCAAACCGCGGACGTGCTGGTCGACGCGGTGCGGTCGGGGAGGTTCCGCTTCCTGCGGGTCAACTTCGCCGGCGGCGACATGGTGGGTCATACCGGCAACCTCGATGCCGCGGTGCTCGCCGTGCAGTCGGTGGACCTGGCGCTCGCGCGGATCGCGCCGGTCGTCGAGGAGGCGCGCGGCGTGCTGATCGTCACCGCCGACCACGGCAACGCGGACGACATGGTCGAGCGGGACGCGGAGGGACGTCCGAAGCGCGGCCCCGACGGCCGGCCGAAACCCCGCACGAGCCACACGCTGAACCCGGTGGCGTTCTCCGTCGTCGACTTCTCCGGCCGGAGATTTCGCCTGCGGGACGGGATCGACACGCCCGGGCTCGCCAACGTGGCCCCGACGATCATGACACTGCTGGGGTACGTGCCCCCGGAGCCGTTCGCCCCGAGCCTCCTGGAGGTGGACGGATGACCGGGCCGGGCGGGAAGGACCGGGCCCGGATCGACGAGGGGCTTGCCCCGGGGTTCATCGCCGCGATGCCGCAGCTCCAGGACCCGAACTTCCAGCGGACCGTGGTCTTCCTGGTCAAGAGCAGCGAGCAGGGGGCGTTCGGGCTCGTGATCAACCGGCCCGGCCCGCTTACGGTGGCCGAGCTGTGCGAGGGGCAGGAGATCCCCTACGAGGGGGACCCGGACGCCCGCGTGATGATCGGTGGCCCGGTGGAGGCCGACCGCCACCTGCTCGTTCTCCACGGGGAGGATCCGCTCTTCCCCGGGGACAGCGACGACGAGCTGCTGGTCGCACCGGGGATCCGGCTGGTCGTCGCCCGGGCGGGTCTCGAGCGGCTCGCCGTCCGCCCGGGGGCGCGGTACCGGTGCTACCTCGGCTACGCCGGCTGGGCCCCGGGCCAGCTCGAGGCGGAGCTGGCGGCCGGGGCCTGGGTGCCGCTTTCCGCCCACGCGTCGTACCTGTTCGACGTCCCCGCGGAATCGGCCTGGTCGCGGGCGCTCCGGGAGGCCGGGATCGATCCGCGGGACCTGGTCCCCGGGGGCGCGCCCTCCTGAGCCGAACACGGGCGGGCGGGCACGAACAGGCCGCGTACCGGGTGGACGAAAGCGCGGGCACGCTCCGCTTCCCCGCCCCATCTTTTTCGTTGAACCGCCACGGGGCGCTCCGTACCATGAGCGCGGCATCGGTCGCCCGGGCGAGTGCCCCGTCGGGGTGGGAGGGAGCGGATCATCTCCAGTACGCGTACCGGGAACCCGCGGGCCTGGACCGCGGTCACCATCGCCACGTTGCTGCTCGCCCTGCTGGTGCCGGCCGCGCGGGGAGAGCGTGCCCCCGGCGGCACGCCGGGGCCGGGGGACGCGGTACCGGTGCCCGCCCTCGTGCTGCTCGAGCGACCCGGGACGGCGCGGGTGCCCTCCCGGGAGGCATGGGAGGACGCGGCCGCTCCCGTGCTCGCCCGCCTCGCGACCCTCGAGGAACGGGGCCTCGCCCGCGCGCCGCGGCTCCTGTGGGTGGCGGGCGCCATCCGTGTCGAACTGGCCCCGGAGGCGTTCGACCGGGTCGCGGGATGGCCGGGCGTGCGGGGCGTTCGCCGCGATCGCTTCCTCGTGCCCGCGGCGACCGCCGCACCGCGGCCCCCGGCGACGGCCGGGCAGGCCGAGTCGACCACGGCGGACGTCACCACCGCCCTCCAGCGGATGCACGTGCCCGAGGTCTGGAACGAGGGAGTCAACGGCGACGGGGTCGTTGTCGCGCTGGTCGACACGGGGGCCGACCTCTCCCACCCGGACCTGTCCGGTCGCCTGTGGACGAACCTCGACGAGTGGGGCGGTGACCACTTCGACAACGACGGCAACGGGTACGTGGACGACGTCCACGGCTACGACTTCGTTGACGACGACGGGGATCCGCAGGACACGAACGGTCACGGGACGCTCCTCGCGGGACTGATCGTTGGAGACGGGACCTCCGGCACCGAGACCGGGGCGGCGCCCGGGGCGCGGCTGATGGTCCTGCGGGTCGGAGACTCCGAGGCGGACATGCTCGAGGCCGTCCAGTACGCCCTCGACAACGGCGCGGACGTGATCGTCGTCGGGGACGGCGAGTCGTGGGCGGACGACCCGCGCCCGGACTACGCCTCGTGGCGCCAGGCGACGGACTCGGTCCTGGCGGCGGGGAAGATCCTGGTCGCCGGTGCGGGGGACCAGGGCAAGAAGCTCGGAAAGAACCCCGTCCCCTACAACGTCGACACCCCGGGAAACTGTCCTCCCCCGCGGCTCCACGACGCGCAGACCCTCGTCGGTGGGCTTTCCGGGGCCCTCGCCGCGGCCAACCTGGACGTCGACGACGACGCGATCGCCCGGACCAGCTCCCACGGGCCCTCGGAGTGGACCGACATCCGGGGCGAGGTGGACGCCACCTACCCGTACGACATGCCGGAGGAGTACCGGGACTACCCGTTCCGCGACGGCCAGGAACAGGGGCTGCTGAAGCCGGACCTGGCCGCCTGCGGCGACGGTTCGACTTCGACGAAGCTCGGCGGCGGATACGGCCCGGTCGACGGGACCGGCGCGGCGGCCGCTCACCTCGGGGGAATCGTCGCCCTCCTCCTGGACGCCGACGACGGGGCAACCCCCGCCCGGATCGCCGAGGTTCTCTTCGAGAGCGCCGAGGACCTCGGCGACCCCGGCTTCGACACGCTCTCCGGCGAGGGCCTCGTCGACGCCTACGCCGCCTGGCAGCTCCTGGTCGACGCCTGCGGGGCGCACGGTGGCGACGCCGACGGGGACGGGGTCTGCCAGGACACGGACAACTGTCCCGACGTGGCGAACCCGGGCCAGGCCGACCTGGACGGTGACGGATCCGGGGATGCCTGCGACCCGGACGACGACGGGGACGGGGTCGGCGACGACGCCGACAACTGCCCGCGGGCCGCGAACCCCGGGCAGGAGGATGCCGACGGGGACGGCATCGGGGACGCGTGCGACGCGTGCCCCGCGGACCCGCAGAACGACGCCGACGACGACGGCGTCTGCGGCAACGTCGACAACTGCCCCTCCGACCCGAACCCGGGCCAGGAGGACGCGGACGACGACGGCCTCGGCGACGCCTGCGACTGCGCGCCGGACGACGGGAACATCCACGGTGTCCCGGCGGAACTCGGTCCATCCGTCCGCTTCCTGGACGACCGGGTGACCCTGGCCTGGAACCCGGCCACCGACGCCGAGGTCTACGAGGTCTACAAGGGACGCGTGCGGGGAGCCTTCGAGTACCGGCACACCTGCCACGACGTGGACGTGGACGGGACGGCGAGCGAGGACACGTTCGAGCCGGCGATCGGCGAACTCTTCTACTACCTGGTGGCGTCGAAGAACTGTTTCGGCGAAGGCCCCCTCGGCGCCGCCTCGGACGGAAGCGCGCGTCCCGGGCCGGATGGATGTCCCGACGGCGACGGCGACGGCGTGCGGGACCTCGTCGACAACTGCCCGGACGAGGACAACGCGGACCAGGCGGACCTGGACCGGGACGGCTCGGGAGACGCCTGCGACCCCGACGACGACGGTGACACGATCGAGGACGCCGCGGACAACTGCCCGCGCGTCGGGAACCCCGGCCAGGAAGACGCGGACGCCGATGGCCTCGGCGATGCCTGTGACGCCTGCCCGCTGGACCCGCAGAACGATGCCGACGAGGACGGTGTCTGCGGCGACGTCGACAACTGTCCCTCCGATGCGAACGCCGACCAGGCCGACGCGGACGGCGATGACGTCGGCGATGCCTGCGACTGCGCGCCCGACGACGGCAACGTCCACGGGATTCCCGGGGAGCTGCCGCCGACTCTCACGTTCGGCGCCGACAAGGAGACGCTCTCCTGGGGAGAGATTCCCGAGGCCCAGTCGTACGACGTCTACAAGGGGCGGACGCGGTTCCCGTTCACGTGGGGTCTCACCTGCCACGAGCTGGACCTCGCCGTCACGGAGAGCCACGACACGGCCGAGCCAGCGGCCGGCGAGATGTTCTACTACCTGGTCGCCGCGAAGAACTGCTTCGGCGAGGGCACCCTGGGCGACCAGTCCGATGGCACGCCGCGGCCGGGTCCCGACGAGTGCCCCGACGGCGACGGGGACGGGGTGCGCGACCGGGTCGACAACTGCCCGACGGTCTCGAATCCCGACCAGGCGGATGCCGATCACGACGGGACCGGGGACGCATGCGAGGACGTCCAGGACCGGGACGGGGACGGCGTGCCGGACGCGGACGACAACTGCCCGGACGTCGCGAACCCCGACCAGGCGGACCTGGACGGGGACGGCTCGGGAGACGCCTGCGACCCCGACGACGACGGCGACGGCGTTGCCGACGTGGACGACAACTGTCCGACCCTCGCGAACCCGGACCAGGTCGATCTCGACGGGGACGGCTCGGGGGATGCCTGTGACCCGGACGACGACGGCGACGGCGTGCCGGACGCGGAAGACAACTGCCCCCGGACGTCGAACCCGGACCAGGCGGACAGCGACGGAGACGGCACCGGGGACGCGTGCGAGCAGCCCGATGCCGACAACGACGGGGTCCCGGACGCCGAGGACAACTGCCCGACGGTCTCGAACCCCGACCAGGCGGACCTGGACGGGGACGGCTCGGGAGACGCCTGCGATCTCGACGACGACAACGACGGCGTCGCCGACGGGGACGACAACTGCCCGCGGGTCTCGAACCCCGACCAGCACGATCTCGACGGGGACGGCTCGGGAGACGCCTGCGATCCCGACGACGACGGGGACGGGGTCGAGGACGGCACGGACAACTGCCCCACCGTGCCCAACGCGGACCAGCAGGACTCGGACGGCGACGGGACGGGAGACGCCTGCGAGCCGAGCGAGCGCCCGTCGGTGACGATCGTCAAGGCGGTCCACGCCTTCGGGGCGTGGCTCGTCGGCTCCGACTACGCTGGAACGGGGACGCACCAGGCCTCCCGGTGGAGGATCTCCACCGCGGACGGGACCGACTTCGACGCCCACGTGATCTGGGACGTCACCGTCGACCGGGGGCTCCTCACCGAGGTCCGGGCCCTCTACGACCATCCGGAGGAAAGCGGCACGCTCTACGCGCGCGTCTCCTACCGGGACGAATCCGGGTGGTCCGAGGAGTCCCTCTCCCGCTCGTTCGGCGCGGTGCCGCTGCCGGCCGACGACGGGAACTCCGGGGCCCACGGGGGGACCGTCACCCTGGTCGACGGGTTCGAGGGACCGGACCTCGTGCGCACCGATGCCCCGGACAACCTCGACCTCGGGGGGCTTCTCTGGTCGCCGTCCCTCGCCGAGCCGTCGGCGCCCTCCGGGCAGTTCTTCCTCCTCGAGGGACGTGCCGCGGTGCACCCGGCCGCCGGTTCCTTCGCCCGGGTGCAGACCGGCGTTGCGATCCCGGCCGCCGACTCCTTCGCCGTGGTCACGATCGACCCGGAGACGCCGAACGACCCGGACTACGACTTCACGTTCGGGCTGCGGGCCTCCGGTACGGGCAACGCGCACACGTCCTACCGGTGCAAGGTCGAGGGCGCCTCGGGCCAGGACACGATCCGGTTCAACAAGTACGTCAACGGGATCAAGGCCGGGTCGGTCGCCCCGTGGGAGGGGGATCTCGGAGATCCTCCCTGGAAGGTGCGGTTCGAGGTCGAGACGGTGGGGGCGGACGCCGTCGAGCTGCGGGCCTACACCTGGGACGGGAGCGGGTGGGTGCTCCGGACGAGCTTCGTCGACGACGGGTCCTCGGGGAACGCCCAGTGGGACTCGCTCCCGCGGATCCTCGACCCGGGCCACGTCGTGCTCTCGAACGAGAAGGAAGGGAAGGTCCGCTACCTCGACCTGCGCGCCGGCACGCTTCCCTGACGCGCCCGTTCCAGCGGCGCTGCGCGCCGCCCGGGTCGCCTGCCGGCGACCCCTACAAGAAAGGCCGGTTGCCTGCCGGCGACCCCTACGCGATCCGCGCGAGGAGGGTTCCTGTAGGGGCGGCCGGGAGGCCGCCCGAGGGTGCCGGGCGCGCATGGCGCCGTGGCCGCGGTCGCCGCGTGATGCGCGGCGCGGTGCGCCGCCCGGGTCGCCTGCCGGCGACCCCTACGCGATCCGCGCGAGGAGGGTTCCTGTAGGGGCGGCCGGGAGGCCGCCCGCCGGTGCCCGGCGTACCGGTCGGCACGCCCGGGAGCAGTCAGCCGCGACCGCGGGGGTCGAACCGGTAGCCCCGGGCGCGTACCGTCTGGAAGAAACGCGGTTCCTCCGGGTCGTCCTCGAGCTTGGCCCGGAGCGCCCGGACGAAGTTGTCGACGGTGCGGCGCGTGCCCCGGTAGTCGGCTCCCCACACGTCCTCGAGGATCCTGCCCCGGGAGAGGGCCTCCCCCGGGTGTTCCGCGAAGTAGACGAGGAGGTCGAACTCCTTGGGCGTCAGGTGGACCTCTTCGCCGCGCCGGGTCACCGAGCGGGCCCCGGCATCGACCAGCACGTCGCCGAACCGGAAGACCCGTGGCTCGTAGGAGCGGCGCAGGCGCACGGCGATCCGGGCGAGGAGCTCCTCGAGGTCGAACGGCTTCGTGACGTAGTCGTCCGCCCCGGTGCGCAGGCCGCGGATCCTGTCTTCCACCGAGTCCCGCGCGGAGAGGATGATCACCGGGGCCGTGAAGCCCTCGGCGCGGATCTTCTCGAGGACGTAGGTTCCGTCGAGGCCGGGCAGCATCAGGTCGAGCACGACCAGGTCGGGGGGTTCCTCGCGGATCAGGCGCAGGGCGTCGATGCCGCGGACCGCGGTCGAGACCCGGTAGCCGCTCTTTTCCAGCACGCGGCGCAGTCCCTCCCGGAGGGTCTGGTCGTCCTCGACGACGAGGAGATGGTGGCTCATCGGGCGGCCCCCTCGGCGGACGGCAGGGTCACCAGGAACCGGGTCCCGCGCCCCCGTCGCCGCGAGGCGGTCAGCCGGCCCCCGTGGGCCCGGACGATCTGCCGGGCGATGGCCAGGCCCAGGCCCGTACCCCCGGGGTCCGGCCGGTCGCGGGCGACCCACCGGGTGAACGGCTCGAAGAGCTGCTCGAGGGGCGTCGGCGGAAGTCCCGGGCCCTCGTCGTTGACGGCGAAGACGGCGAGGCGTCCCCACCGCCGTGCGACCAGCTCCACCGGGAGGCGGTCCCCCGCGTACTTGATCGCGTTCTGCACCAGGTTCCCCAGCGCCTCCGCGATCGCGTCCGGGTCGGCGCGGAACGTGAACTCGTCGACGATCCGCACCCGGAGGGAGGCGGGGTCGACCAGGCGCTCGGAGACCATCCCGGCGATCTCCGCCGGCGTCGTGCGCCGGATCCGGTAGAGGTGCCTCGGTGAACGCACCTGGCGCCACTCCATGATCCGGCCGACCAGCTCCTGGAGCCGGTCGACCTCCCGCCGGATCGCCTGGATCGAGTCGGCCGCGTCGCCGGGCAGGTCCATCGTCTCCAGGATCTGGACGTGAAGCCGGATCCCGGCGATCGGCGTCAGGATCTCGTGGCTCATCCGGGAGACGAAGGTCTCCTGCACCTCGGCGAGGCGGGCTCCGCGCCGGGCGAGGAACAGGAGCAGCAGCGCCCCGGCCGTCATCGACCCGGCGAACGCCACGACCAGCAACCCGAAGAGCAGGTCGGACACCTGCTCGTGGACCCAGAGGATCGCGAGCCCGATCCCGGTGAGCACCGTCGTGGGGAGGACGACGGTCAGCAGGATCAGGTGGACCAGCCACCGCAGGTTCACCTGCAGGGGGTCCCGGGGAGAGCGCTTCCGTTCGCGGCGACCGAGCATCTCGGGGGGATGATACCGCCGGCTCCCGGCGGCTCCCCGCGGACGGGGGATAATGGACCTTCCCGGGGGCGCCCGAACCGAGGAGATGGAGCGATGCACATCCCCGATGGATTCCTCGCCGCGCCGGTTGCCGCCGGCACCTGGGTTGCCGCGGGTGCCGTGCTCGCCGGGGGGCTCGCCACCGCCCGCCGCCGGGAAGAGGCCGCCCCGGCGACCATGCTGGGCGCCCTTGCCGCCTTCGTGTTCGCCGCCCAGATGATCAACGTCCCGGTGGCACCCGGCACCAGCGGCCACCTGGTCGGGGCGACCCTGGTCGCCCTCCTGGTCGGCCCGGGCCGGGGCATGCTCGTGATGGCGGTCGTGCTCGTGATCCAGGCGCTGCTCTTCCAGGACGGTGGAATCACCGCCCTGGGGGCGAACTTCCTCGACATGGGAGCGGCCGGCTGCCTGGTCGGCTGGGGCGTTGCCGGCCTCGTGAGCCGGCGGAGCGGAGCTCCCCGGGCAAGGCTTGCCGGGGCGGTCCTCGGGGCATTCCTCGCCACCCTGGTGGGCGCGACCCTGGTCGCCGCGTGGCTCTCCCTTTCCGGCCTGTATCCGCTCCGGGGCATCCTGCCCCTGATGCTGGTCACCCACGCGGCGATCGGCGTGCTCGAGGCCGCCCTGACCGGGGCGATCCTGGTGGTCCTGCTCCGGTGGCGGCCCGACCTTCCGGCCGCGGGCGCCGCGACCCCGGCCGGCGAGCGGTGGTTCGCCCTGGCCGGCGCCCTGCTCGGCATCGCCCTCCTGGTGGCCGCCTTCGCCTCGCCGTTCGCCTCCGGCCTGCCGGACGGGCTCGAGTCGGTGGCGGAGCACCTGGGGTTCGCGGGCCGCGAGCGGGTCCTGCTGCCGGGGCCCCTCGCCGACTACGAGGTGCCGATCCTCGCCCGCCATGCGGGCGTGGCGACGGCCGTCGCGGGGCTCCTGGGGACGGTCCTTGCCGCCGGGCTCGCCTGGGTGATCGGCCGCGGGCTTCCCGCGGCCGGGGAGCGGCTCCACCGGTGAGGCCGGCGCATCGGCCGGCGATCGTGCTGCTCGCCGGGACCGGGGGGACCGTGCTGGCCGGGCTGCTGCCGGCCGGCCTCCGGGGGGAACCGGTGATGCCCTCCTTCTGCGCCTGGGGCGTGCTGGCCGCAACGGCCGTAGCGCTCCTCCTCCGCCATCCCGGGGGTGGGCGGGTCGCGAGGAGGATCGTTCTCGTCGCGCTGCCGGTCGCGCTCCTGCTGGCGGCTCCCGCCGCCCTCCTGGCACCTCCCGGCCGGCGGGCGCTCGTTCTCGGGGGGCTTCTCGCCCGGGCAGGGACGGCGGTTCTGCTCGCCGGAACCACGGCCACGCTGCTCGGTCCTCCCGGGATCGTCGCCGGCCTCCGCGCCCTCCGGGCGCCCTCCGGCTTCGTCGACGTGATGGAGGCCGCCCTCGCCAGCCTGGTCCTCCTGGGGGACGAGGCCCGGGCGATGCTCCGGGCCCGCCGGGCACGACACCCGGCCGGCCGGCCCTTCGGCGGGATCGTCGGGGAGCCGGTGGACACGGTTCGGGGTTACGGACGCCTCGTTGCCGCCCTGCTGCTCCGGGCCCTCGCCCGGGCGGAGCGCCGGGAGCTGGCCCGCCGGGCGCGGGGAGGGGCGCCGTGACCGGCATGCCGCTCCCGGTCCGCGTCCGCGGCCTCTCCTACCACTGGCCGGACGGCACGCCGGCCCTCCGCGGCGTCGATCTCGACGTGGCCGCCGGAACGCGGATCGCCCTCCTGGGCCCGAACGGGGCGGGGAAGTCCACGCTGCTCCTGCACGTGGCGGGCCTCCTGCCCGGCCCGCGTTACGCCCACGTCCACCGGGCGGGGGACCCCGACCACCACCACGGCGCCCCGGGCGAGGTGTCGATCGGCGGCCGATCCTGGACGGACCGGGCCGCCGCCCGGGAGCTGCGCCGGGCCGTCGGGATCGTCTTCCAGGACCCGGACGACCAGCTCTTCTCGCTGACCGTGGGCGAGGACGTGGCCTGGGGCCTGCGGGTGCGAGGCGTCCCGCGCGACGAGGCGGCCCGGCGGGCGGACGAAGCCCTCGCCCGGGTCGGCCTGCCCCGGCACGGGGAACGACCGCCCCACCATCTCTCGCAGGGGGAAAAGCGGCGCGCCTGCCTCGCCGGGGTCCTCGTCCTCCAGCCGGGGGTGCTCCTCCTCGACGAGCCGACGTCGGGACTCGATCCCCGGGGCCGGCGGGAGCTGGCGGAACTGCTCCGGGGGCTGCCGGCGACGCAGCTCGTTGCGACCCACGATCTCGCGTTCGCCCGGGCGCTCTGCCCGGAGGCCGCGGTCCTCGACGGGGGCCGGGTCGTCGCCCGGGGACGGACGGAGGACCTGCTCGCCGACCGGGAGCTGCTCCTCGCCCACGGGCTCCTCTAGGGAGCGCCGTCCCGGGAGCCGGGCAGCCCGCGGCACCCGCGGCCGACGACCAGGTAGCGGCGCCTCCCGAGCCGCCCCTCGAGGAGCACCCGGCTGCCCCGCGGCCAACGCTCCCGCGCTCCCAGCTCGCCCGGCGGCCCGAGGACGACCCGGCAGCCCGGGGAGGCCAGCCAGGTGCGGGCCTCGTCGGGGGAGACCAGCCGCTCCATCGACCACCCGGTGTACCAGGCGACGATCTCCCACTTCGTGCGGGTGACCGCGACCTGCGCCCCGCGGGGGACCACCTCCCGCGCCGCGGCGGCGAAGGCACGGGCCCCCTGGCCGGCATTGATCGCCGGGGAGAGTGCTGTCGGCCACAGGATCCCGGCGCCGAGGAGGAGGACGGCGATCGGCCAGGGATAGCGCCGGTCCCCCCGGGCGAGCAGGAAGGCCGCCGTGCCGACGGGGATCCCGACGAGGAGGAGCAGGGCGATCGCACCCCGGCGGACCGCCTGCTCGTCGGCAAGCGCCGCGGGAACGCCCGGGCCCCCGAGCAGGATCGAGACCGCCCCGGCCAGGGCGGCGATCGCCGCGAGCCCGGCGGCCGCCGATCCGGCGATCCGGGGACCGCGCCGGGTGCGGACCAGGGGGATGGCCCGGGCGGCGAGGAGCGCCAGGGCCGGGTAGACCGGCAGCAGGTAGACTCCCCGCTTGCCGTGGGGCAGCGAGAAGAAGCCGAGCTCGAGGAGCACCCACGCGGCGAGCCAGCGGGCCCGCCGCTCCCGCAGGAGCGGGCCGGCGACCGCGGGGGCCAGGGCGCCGACGAGGACCAGGGACCAGGGGAGCGTCCCGAGGAACAGCGCCTTCCCGTGGTACCACCACGGTTCCAGGTTGTCCCAGGAACGGGCGAACCGCTCCACGTTCTGGTGCCAGAGCGCGTGCCGGGGGGCGTTCCAGCCGAGCCGGGCGACGAGGAGCGCGGGCCAGGGCAGGGCGACGGCGAGAAACGGCACGAGGCCGGCCGGACGGACGAGGGGGCGCAGGGAGACCCGCTCCCCGGCGACGAGCCCGGCGACGGCCGCCAGCACGAGGTGCAGGAGGGCGACCGGTCCCTTGGCGAGGACGCCGAGGGCGGCCGCGGTCCCGGCGAGGACCGCGGCGAGCCTTCCCCCCTCCCGGGCCCGGTCCAGGGCGGCGATGGCGAGGAAGACGGTGCTCGCCAGCAGGGCGTCCGTGGCGACCCAGGCGCCCCGCTGCTGCACCAGGAGGAACGACGAGAAGACCAGGGTGCCCAGGGTGGCGGTCGGTTCCCCGAACCAGCGCCGGCCCTGCCGGTGCAGCACCAGCACGAGGAGGAGGGTGGCCAGGAGGGAGGGGACCCGGGCGGCCGCCTCCGAGGGACCGCCCGTGGCCCGGAAGGCCAGCGCCGCCGTCCAGAAGAGGAGCGGGGGCTTGTCCAGGTAGAGCCGCCCGCCCCGCGTGGGAACGACCCAGTCCCCCGAGGCGAACATCTCCCGGGCGACCAGCGCGAACCGGGGCTCGTCCGGCGGAAGCAGCTCCCGCCCGGGGATCGACGGGGCGAGGGACGCGCCGGCGAGGGCGACGAGGAGGAGAGTGCGGACCCAGCCGCCGGTCGTGCGCCGTTCCGTCACGGCGTTTCCCTCGTTCCGCTCCCGGCCGGCGACTCGCGGAGGGCCGCCCGGTTGGCGAGGACGACGAACACGCCGTTCCCCACCGCCCGGCGGAACACTTCCACCGGGCGTCGATCCGGCGGAATCCGCCGCAGCAGGCCCGGCAGGTGCCGCTCCCGCACGATCACCCAGAACGGTTCGTCCCCGGCGAGGCGGCGTGCGAGCCGGTCCATCGCCGGGTGATCCGACGGAAGGGCTTCCTCGAGGCGGCCGGCGTGGAAGCCGAACCGGGCCCGGAAGTCGACCATTCCGCCGGGAGTGCCCGGCCGGAGCCTCTCCAGGGCGGCGGCGACGAACGACCGGGCGGAGTTCCGCGCATCGAGGGCCGGCAGGACGACCCGGAAGGCCACTCCCCAGGTCAGCAGCCCGGCGAGCAGGGCGGCGGCGAGCCACGGGGCCGGCCGCCGGGCGAGGGCCGCGGCGAGGAGGAGCGCGGCGGCGATCCCCAGGGACACGGCGACGGGCCGCGGGTCGAGGGAGATCTCGCGGGCGGCCAGCTCCCCGGGAACGACCGCGACGAGAGCGCTCGCGAGAGCGGCGAGGAGCAGGCCCGTGACCGCCGCGGCGAGGCGCAGGGGGCCCGGATGCGCCCGCCCCGCGAGCCGACGGTCCAGGTCGATCCCGGCGAGGGCGGCGAGGAGCGGCATGGCGGGCAGGAGGTAGACCGCGCGCTTGCCGCGGGGAATCGAGAAGAAGACCAGGACGAAGAGGATCGCCCCGGCGAGCAGGAGGAGGGCCCGGGCGGACCGGCCTTCCTCCCCGGGATTCCCGTCCCGGCGGGCCACGCGAAAGGCCCGGGGAAGGGCGACAAGCCCGGGGAGCGCGAAGAGCACCAGGGGCTGGAAGTCGTACAGGGGAACCACGAACAGGTACCAGGGAGGCCGGAAGTGGTGCCACGAGGCGACGTACCGCACGGCGGTCTGCCGGAACAGGAGGTCGAAGAGCCAGGAGCGGTTGCCGCCCCGGAGAGCCTCGAGGGAGGCCGGGAGGAGCCACGCGCCGAGGACCGCGAGGAGGAGCGCGATCCCGGCGAGCGGGAACAGGCGGCGCCAGGGAACCCGCTCCCCGGCAAGCGCCAGCCCGGTGACGAGGCCGCCCAGCGGAAGGATCAGGCCGACCGGCCCCTTGGCGAGGATGGCGAGCCCCATCACGCCCCAGGCGAGGACGGCGAGGCGGGGACGCGGGGAACCCCCCGCGTCGAGGCCCGCTCCGAGGACGAGGAGCAGGAACGCCCACGTGGTCCCCGCCGCCAGCAGCATGTCGATCTGGCCGACGGTCGCCTGCATGGCGAACCGCCAGGAGACGGCGAGCAGGCCGGCGGCGAGGAGCGGTGCCCGCCGGGAATCCCGGCCCGGGAGGACGAAGGCGAGCCGGGCGGTCGCCAGGAGCACGAGGAGGGCGGAGAACAGGGAAGGGAGGACCGCGGAGACCTGGTTCACGCCCCCGGTCAGCGGGGACACGAGGGCGATCGCCCAGAAGAGCAGGGGGGGCTTGTCCGGGTAGGGGCGGCCGTTGACGTGGGGGAGGAACCAGGAGCCCCCCTCGACCATCTCCCGGGCCACCAGGGCGTACCGGGGCTCGTCGGGAGGCCAGAGGTCCCGCGCCCCGAGGGAGAGCGCGAAGACGGCTCCCGCCGCGGCCAGGAGGAGGAGGATCGGTCCCCACGGGAAGGCGCGGGGCGGCGTGTCGACTCGGGTCATCGAGGCTCCCCGGTCCGGCGTCCGGCGCGGCCATTCTGCCACGGCGCCTTGACGCCGCTGCCCCGGGGGACCCACCTTTGGCCGGGAGGACACGTACCGTTTCGCGGGAGGTTCCCTTGTACGCCGACCAGCAGAACCACGAGCGCGAGGAGCAGCGCGAGCCCCTGTCCTCCTCCCCGGCCACCGTCGAGGGGGAGATGCGGCAGGTCCTGGGAGTTCGCCTCGACCGGATCCGGAACGCCGTCGAGGTGCTCGCCTGCCGGATGCTGGAGCAGAAACTCGAGCGCTGCCCGGAGGTCTGCCGCTGCCAGCAGTGCGTCGAGGACATGTACTGCGTGGCCCTCAACCGGGTGCCGCCCCTCTACTACCACAGCGCTTCCAGCTTCGCGCGGCGCCTCGAGGATCAGGGTCCCCCCACCGACATCCTGGAGGCGCTGGACAAGGCGATCGATCACGCGATCCTGGTGGTGGGCCAGAACCCCGCCCACTGAATCCCGGCCGGGGATGACGACCACGGCGCGGGCCCCGGCCCGCGCCGTCGTGCGTCCTGCCCGGCCCCCGCCTTCTCGAGGCTGCCCTCCCTCCGCCCCGTGTTGCCGTCGAACCCGGCGGCGCCGCCCCCGGGCAGCGTTCACCCGGGTGGTGTCACGGGAAAAGGAGGCCGGACCGGTCCGGGCGCGCTCCGCGGCCCGGGTCGCGGGTGCAGGGGTGGCGCATGCCGGGGGCAGGCGCCCGGCGTCGTCCTGGTGCCGGATCACGCCGCGGGGTCGCGCGCCACTCCTCCGGGGAGGGGAGCGGGGTTCAGAGGCCGAGGAGCCGACGGATAGGGTCGGCGAGTCGTGGGCCGCAGGCGACGAACCCGCGGAGCAGGGTGTCCCGCCGGTTGAAGCGGGGTTCCTCCCAGGGCAGGGCCCGGACGACACCCCCCGCCGCGAGCACCAGGGCGGCCCCCGCCGCCACGTCCCACTCGTTCTTCGGGACCAGCGTCCAGGTGGCGTCGGCCTTCCCGGCGGCCACCAGGGCGAGCTTCCAGGCGACCGAGCCGCACGCGCGAACGGTGAAGGGCGCACCGGCGAACCGGTCCCACTCGCCCCGCTTGACCTCGGAGCGGGACGCGAGGACCAGGGCCCCTTCGAGGCGCTCCCGCGAGCTCACCGTCGCCGGGCGCGGTTCGCCTCGCGGCCCCGGGGTCGGCGGTGCCGGGGGGACCGGCAGGGGCATTCCCCCCGATCCATCCCGGGGGAGCGGCGTACCGGCGGGGGGCACCCCGGGAGGCTCGGCGAGGAGCACGCCGCGCCCGACGGCCCCCACCAGCCGCTGCCCGGTCGCGGGGTTCAGGATCCCACCAGCGACGGGGACGCCGGAGGCGACGAGCCCGACGGCCACGCACCATTCGGGGACCCCCTCGACGAACTCCCGCGTCCCGTCCAGCGGATCGACGATCCAGGTCCGCTCCCGGCCCAGCCGGTCCGGCGTGTCCGCGGTCTCCTCGGAAAGCCATCCTTCGCCGGCGCGGGGCAGGGTCTCGCGGAGGACCCGGTCGACCCGCAGGTCGGCCTCGGTGACCGGGTCGCCCGCGGACTTCCAGTTTGCCGCCGTTTGCCCGGCGGTGAAGTCCCGCAGGACCTTCTCCGCGCGGTCGAGGGCGGCGCCGATCCGGCCCAGGACGTCGTCCAGCTCGGCGGGGGAGAGGGGGGATGGCATCGTCGATCCTCCGGGGGGGGTTCCGGGAGTCTACCCCCCGATAGAATGGGCCGCCGGAGGAGGAAGCCACGGTGGGCGAACGCCGGGTGCGGAAGCGGAGCTGGGGCGGCTGGGTCGACGCCATGGAGGAGGTCCTGCGGGTCCTCGGGTCGTCCCTCGCCGCGGTGGAGGCGGTCCTCGACGAGGACCACGGCCGCACCCGGTGGTCGGGGCCGGAGCGGGAGGATGCCGACCTGGAAGTCGCCCGGAGACTGCTCGACGTCCCCGTGCTCGGACGGATCGTGGCCGCGGCTGCCCGGGCCGGAAGGGAGGCGATCGAGCGGCCGCGGGATCCCCGGTGGCTCGCGCCGTGGGGCGACGAGGGGCACGTCGTCCGGCGTCCCGAGGACCGGGTGGAACCGCTCGGGGACCCTCCACCGGGAACCCCGCCCCCGGGCCCGGGGGAGGAGGCGCCGGCCCGGCTGCGGGTGGCGGAGCGGGCCCTGGCCGCGCGGACCCGCTCGCTCACCGTTCTCCTCGAGGACCTGGTCAACCCCCTCAACGTGTCGGCCGTCATCCGCACGGCCGAGGCGCTGGGCCTCGCGGAGGTGCACGTCGTCCACCGGCAGGGACGCGTCCGGCTCGCGCGCAGGATCCACAACCTGGCGGACCGGTGGCTCGACGTGCACCTGTGGCGGGACGTGGAGGAGGCGGTGGGCCACCTGCGGGAACGGGGCTTCCGGGTGCTGGTCGCGGACTTCGGCCCGGGATCCCTCCCGGTCGAGGAGATCTCCCCGGAGGGACCGGTGGTCCTGGCCTTCGGCAGCGAGCAGGCGGGAGTCTCGCCGCGTCTCGCGGCGCTGGCGGATGGCCTGTTCCACGTGCCGACCCGGGGGATGACCGCCTACCTCAACGTCTCGGTGACGGCGGCGATCTCCCTCCACCTGGTCGACGCGCGCCTTGCCGCCGCCGGCCTCCGGGAGTCGCTCCCGGGGGCGGAGATCGCGCGACTCCGCCGGGCCTGGTACGCGATCCTCGCCGGCGACCGACCCCACCGGCGGCAGGAGTACGCTCGCTGGCTCCAGGCGCCGCCACCCGCGGCACCCCTGGCCCGCGAGGTGCCCAGCCGGGAAAAGGCGGCGCGCCGACGGGAGCCGTCCGGCGACGGCGAGTGAGGCGCGCGGGGAGAACCCCCGGGGGGCCCGGTCGGTGCCGGCATCCCTCGTCGAGGGGGACCGTTCCCGCCGAGAAACCTCGTCCGCGAGGGGCTTCCCCCGCGCGGGAGCGGGTCTTCCCGCGACGGGCGCGGCCGGGACGAACGCGTACAATCGCCGGCATGCACGGGATGGACGGGCGGTGCGTGTCGGGCGGGCCGGCGCGGCGGATCGGGCCATGGTTCGTCGCCCTCGCCCTGTGGCTCGTCCTCATGACCGGTTTCTTCGCCACGTACCGCCCGTTCCACCCGGAGGGACCGGACCTCCTGGGAGACCTGGGGACCTTCGACCGGGGACTGCCCCTCGCCCCGCACCGGTGGACCAGCGAGCCGCCCGGGGACGTACGGGAGCAGGCGTGGCAGCACTACGGTGACGTCGCCTGGGACCCCGAGGGCGGGCTCGCCGGTTCCGGGGCCGCCCGCCTGCGGGCCGGCCCCGAGGGGCAGCGTGCCGCGCTCCGCTGGCGGCTGCCCGATGCCGGCCGG